>NZ_JAWOHB010000208.1:0-20706 GCF_046496365.1 Desulfosarcina sp. | reverse complement strand
TACTCTGTTTTTCCAGCATTTTCGAGATGTCGAAATTCTCTTTTGCAAGCCGTCGGTATTCTTTCCTCAGTTCCGCTGAAGGCGGCTCTTCGACTACCGGGGGCGCTTCGTCCACGGGGGGCGCTTCAACAACCGGCGGTTCTTCAACCACCGGGGGCGCTTCGACTACCGGCTGCGCTTCGACTACCGGGGGTTCCTCGACAACCGGGGGTTCCTCGACGACCGGCGGGGTTGCGCCATCCACATGAACCTCACAGATATCCGTGGCCCTGAGCAGGCCGCTGTCCGTCAGGGTCAATTCAAACACCAGGGTTGCACTGCTGCCATCGGGTACTGCCGGAGCGGTAAACGTCGGCTTGATGGCGCCCGCTGCCGAGAGCGTGACCGCCGTACCGGCAGTCTGCTTCCAGGTGAAGCCGTTGTCGGGATCGATGTCGGCGTCCGGATCGTAGGAACCGGATGCGTCCAGAACCACCTCGTCGCCGGCCGCAACCGTCTGATCGGCACCGGCATCGGCCACCGGAATCTGGTTGATGTTGGTTACGTTGACCACACAGCGATCGGTGGCCGCCAACCCGCCTTCGTCGGTGACCGTCAACTCGAAGGTCAGCGATTCCCCATTGGCACCGACATCGGTGATTGAAAATAGCGGATTGGGCGCATTGGGGTCGGACAGGACGGCAATAACGCCACCGATGTCCACCTGATCCCAGGAATAGGTCGCGATGCCGTCGTCAACGCCGTTGGAGGCAGCGCCGTCCAAGGTGACCTGGATCCCTTCGGCAACGGTTTGATCTGCACCGGCGTCGGCCACCGGTTCAATGTTGACCCAGGAAACGTTCACGATGGCCGTGTCCGTGTCCATCGCCCCGGTTCCATCGGCCACGGTCAGGCGGAAGGTCAACGCCGCGCCGCCAGGCCCCACATCCGGCGTGTCAAATGTCGGATTTACCGCATTCGGCGCAGAGATGGCCACGTCAACCGGTCCGTCGATCTGCTCCCAGAAATAGCTGGCGATGCCGTCATCGCTGTCATCCGAGTTTGAGCCGTTCAGGCTGACGGTAATCCCCTCCTCCACGGATTGGTCCGGTCCGGCATCGGCCACCGGAGGTACATTGGGAACCGGAATCATGATGTTGACCACATCAGAAACGGCGGCGGATACGCCGCCAAGGGTGTCTTTGGCCCACGCATAAAGTGTCTGCAGCCCATCTGCAGTGAATGTATACTGACTGGGCGGTGAAGACTGCCAGCCGGCATCGCTTGAGCTGGGCGCTGCGGCCGAGGTGGTCAGCAGATAACCATTCACACTGGCCTGGTTATATTGGTCAGAATCCGTGGCCATAAAACTGTCAACGGGCACGGTAGTTGAATCATGAACCGATGGGAGTTGAAAATTGGTGACCACTGGCACCCCGTGGCATGATCCGCAGTTGGTACCAAATGCCGGTTTGGCAAACGCATTGCCCGAAAAAGCGATGCAAAGAAGACCGACGATCAGGCCCAATGTGTACTTATTTTTCATTTTAAAAACCTTTCCGACCCTTCTTATGAATGGGTCGATGAACATTGATGAACCCGTAAAAAGTCACAAACAGTGTCACTCCTGCGGAGGCGGGAGTCTATAACTATCTGAATCTTATGGATCCCCGCCTTCGCGAGGATGACAATAAACCTGAAATTTCGACTTTTTACGGAACCATCAACATTGTTTCAAATTTAAAAATCGCAGGGATATCTCCGAAAATGGGCTGCCTTTCCGGGGCAATGGAACGACCGGTCCGGCTTCATTTTCGGGTTAATGGGTTTCATGCTGCCAGCGCGCTACTGGTGGTTTCATGAGCAGTAAAAGCAACCTTCGTACCAGATATATTTTAATCATAATTTCAATGGTTTTAACAGTTTCCGGAAGAACAACAACCTGCCGCAGGACCATAACTGCACACCTGGGTGCAATTTGTTGTATACATTATTTTGTATATGCATTTCCGGCAGGGTCACCGACGGCTGAAGACCGTCTGATTTCGATCGAAATGGCATGACTGAGGCAACGGGAACAACCCAGAAAATACTGCGGCAGGCCGGTATTTAAGCAGCGACGCACCAGTTTCGCAGCCTTTGCGACTGCGGCATTGGTGCGCAGGGAATGGATGGATGTTCTCAGTTGTAGCGGAAGGTAATCTTGGTGTAGATCACATGGGCGTCATAATCCTGGGGCAGCGTCCCGGAAATCAGGGCACCCTGGTAAGCGCCGGCCGTGTCCACGGGAACGTAGGCAAAACCGTCGGCGGCAAAATCTGCATAATCGAATTTTTCCCACAGATAGCCAAGGGTGACATCGACGTTCAAAGCGGTGTTGTGGTAGATAAGCTTGGTGTTGAGCATATGGGTTTTGGCGTCGTCGACAGCCGAAAAATCGGCGAACGATCTGGACGGGCTGGCGAATTCAAGATTGCCGTCAACCTCGCTGAAAGCATAAACCAGATCCAGGTCCAGAAACTCGGGAATCAATTTCAGCTTCAACCCGCCGCCGATCGTATCGACCAGATCCTGGCCCTTTGCGTTCCAGTCGAAGCCGGTACCCGGCCCATTATTCTGGCGACCGCGCTGTTCGCTCTCATATATTTCGTGGGTGTAGAAAAGGTTCAGTGTCAGCCGTTCGCCCAGCGCATAGTCCGTATCGAGTGAAAATACATAGCGATCGTCCGCGATCAGGCCATAGGGCGAGTCGTCGAAGTCATCGGTGCCATAGGCCACCGAACCGCTCACGGCCAGGGCATCCGCTGGGTAGACCGTGGCCATGAACTGAATCCAGTCGCGCGTCAAGTCGGCCTGATCGTATTTTCTCAGTTGCGGGAGCTGATCGAGATCGTCGCCACTGTCAAGATAGGCGTCGTAGCGGTACTCCCCGATGTCCCGCCGGGTGCGTTCGTAGGCGGTGCGGATGTCCAGCCAGTCCAGGGCGCGGGTATCCAGCGACGCCTTGACGATGTGGTCTTCCTGTTCGGCGACCTCGCGGTTGTCGCGTTCGGTTTTGATATATGCGTAGCCCAGGTTCAGGTTGGAGCGCGTGAACACGTCAAACCCCACATCCGCCCCGGCCTGGGTCTTGGTGTAGCTGGTGGGCAGATTGCGGATAGCCGTCGAGACAAGGGATTCATCGGTTTCGACATAACCGTCGGGGAAATCGATCACACCGGTCTGATTGTCATAGTCGTAGTAGCGCAGATTGCCCGCGACGCGCATGAAGGCCAACGGCCTTGAAGTGAACCGGAAATTGTAGAGCGATGTGTTCACCCGGGCATCCACCCGCTCGGCCGGCAGCGCGGGTGCGGCGATGGCGGTATTGCCGGTGAACGGCGCCAGCGCATCGTCCTGGGTCGTGCGGCCCCAGGCGGCGCTGGCCGTGATCTGGCTGCGCCAGGGCAGTTGGGTCAGCGCACCGTTGACGGCCAGATTATGATACTGGTTGTCCGGCGCCAGGTCGATGGTCCCGGAGGAAGCGCCGGCGACGGGGTCATCGGCTGCCCGCAACGGGTTGTCAAAACGCAGCGTGTCCTGATTGTTTTCAAAACGGGAATACTGGTAGGCGATGTTCAGAAGAAAGGGGGCCTGGGCGTACTCGCCCGAAATTTTGAAGTCCGTGGTGTCGTAATCGACCGGTTCGAAAAGCTCGACCATCTCGGCGTTGTTGAATGCCCCGGCAAAGGGTCGGGTGCCTTCACGCGCTTCGTTGGCCAGATCGACCCGCAACGTAAAAGGATCCCATGCCAGCAGGTCGAAACCCAGTTTGCGCTTGTCGCGCGTGGTTTCGGGATCTCCGGCAACGGCACTGGCCATGTAGCCGTTGAGCCGGTTGGCCACCTCGACGCCGTTGGGCGCCGACTGGATATCGGCCTGCAGGTTGTCGTCGAGGGCCATATATCCCGAACCGATGCCGGAATAGAGGGTCCGGGCATCGTACGCATAGCGATGGACAAGGTTGTCCCAGGTGGCATCGATGCCGAATTTGCCGTAGCGGCCTCCTTCGGCGCCCACCAGCTGGTCATCCTGGCCGATCCCGACCGCCTTGCCGCGCAGGTAGTAGTCTCTGCCCTTTTCGACCTCGATGGCCGCATCGCCCGCAACCGGAGCAGTAATATCCCGATATTCTTCAAACCTGGCGGATTCGTCCTCTCCGTCGGCCGAACGCAGGATCAGGCTGGCCTCGGCGGAAACCACCAGCGTGGATTCGTCTGTGGCCGCTTCCGACGCCGATTCCGCTTGCGGTTCCCGTTGGGTCGATTCGACTGCCGCAGCGGGCGCGCCAGGGTCCTGCGCTTCAAGGGGTTCAGATGCCGCCGCCATCACCGGCGCGACGGCCGCCGCTGCCGCAGAAGCGGCCCCAATGGACGCTTCCGCCCGCGCCGCCGGCGGTGACGGCGCCACTGCCGGCGCTTGGGCTAAAGCGGCCCTGGCGGTCGATGGTTCGGCATAGATGTCCAGCACAAGCCGGTAATCCTGCTCTGGACGGGTATCCGAGGCGATCAACAGGGGTTGGACACGGGCGCCCGGCGCCTTGAACATCAAACGAATTTCAGTTTGGTCGTTTACCTGGTGCCTTTCGATCCGGTCCACCGCGCCGTGCAGTTGGTCGGAGATCTGCCCAAGCACCGGGGTTACGGCCAGGCCTGCGTCGTACAAGGCGATATAGCCGGATTGAACCGGTCCGATGCGCGCGGGCCTTGCACCGCTGCAGTCAAAGACAATGCGCGTATACCCCGGGTGCAGGCCTTCGCGCACGTTGTTGATCACAGCGCCGGCGGCCAGGGCCGACGGCGGCAGGGCCAGCAGACTGACCATCAGAAGAACGACCCCGACACGGTGTCTCCTGGAAAGATCACTGCTCATGATTGGCTCCTTCCTCTGCCCGGCGCCGTACGCATTCATCAGCGCACCAGGCTCTTTCCGGATGGATGGTTCGTGCCGTGGATGGCCACGTGGCAGTTCAGACAGTCCCGATAGAAAACGCGGTTATTGAGCACCCGATAAACCGATTCTCCGGCATCCGCGCTGCTGCGTGCGCCCAGTCCACCGGGATGGGAGGCATTGGAATGGCAACGCTGGCACAGGTACGGCGTCTTGGCGTTCAACAGCGCATTGCGAGAAGAGCCATGGGGGGTATGGCAGCTCAGGCACGCTTCCACCACCGGCGGGTGCTCCCACAAGAACGGCCCCCTGAGATCCGCATGACATTCAAAACACTTGGTGTTGACGGATTGGGCGTCAACCAGCTTGTCGGCAATGGTCCCGTGGGCATTGTGACAGTCCGAACAGCGCATCTTGCCCTCACGGATGGGATGGTGGGACTGGCGCATCAATTCGGCCCGGACAGGCTTGTGGCACTGCCGGCAGGTCTCTTCCTGGCTTGCATAGGCAAGGTTTTGGGCGTTGTTCTTGTGGGTGCTGTGGCAGCTGGTGCAAGAGAGGCTGCGCCCCTCATGCTCGCTGCCGTGCCACAGCGCCTGGCCACCCTTGGAATGACACTGCAGGCAGGCGGCGTTGTTGACCACCGGGCCGTCCGCCGAATCGGCTTTGAGAGAAAGGATGCCGCCTTCGCCGTCCGCATCCACATGCTCGGATCCGGGTCCATGGCAGGACTCGCAGCCCATTTGAGCCTCAGGGGTGCGCGGGTCGGCGGCAATGCTGTGGCGGTTTTTCTGATAACTGTCGAAGTAATCTTCGTGACACGCCATGCAGGTCTCGGAGCTCACGTACTGTTCATCGGCAGCCCGGGCCGAATCCGTTGTCCGGATCAGCAAGGTGGCCGCAGCCATGCAGAACAACGTCAGCAGCCGTGTCTTCATTCCATCTGTCTCCTTACCAGCAAAATAAACCCCCCTGCGGCAAGGAACACAAAGAGGGGCGCTGCCATGGATTTAAAAAAGCGGAGCCATTCGATAGCCGCCGTGGCGGCGTTGATGAAACAGCCGCCGCCACTGCTGCCGAAGTTGTTGGAACCCACGGATATGGAGGATGACAGGCCCGCGGCAAGTCCACCCGGATCGCTGATCACCTGGGGGGTTGGGTCGTCGTCAAAGTCACCGTTGTCCGTAATATAGATGGTCACTTGCGTGCGGTCGGCATTGAAGACGGCGCCGTCGCCGGAACCGTCGCCGATCAGATCCCGGCTGAAATCGAACCAGCCTGCGGCATCGGTGTACTTGTACCATTTGTAACCGGCCGGCGCGGGAGACGGCAAGTAAATCGTGACCGATGGGCCGGCCGGATCGATCACCCTCAGTTCGAAATCCAAAAATCCGTAGAGCGGGTCATTGGGCTGCTGCGATCCGCCGCCCACATCCTGGGCCCCCAGCGGAACCACCCGCGTACAGGCATTGGCACCCGTGTTGCCGATACCAATGGGCTGACCACCGGCCGCGTATGTCGAGACGACGCCTGGCATGCCGTCGAAAGCGGTGATGCCGTTGTCGTCCACGGTAACGCGTATTTCGGTGCCGCCCTGGGCGCCGTCACCATCGGTCACGGTCAATTGAAACGTCAATGTGGCCCCGTTGACCCCCACCGGAGGGGTGACGAAGCTGATTTGAACGTCAAAGGGGTCGGAAATCACCACCGCTGCCGGATCGGTGGCGTCGATGGCCGAACCGCCGGGACCGTCCAGCTGCAGCCAGGCATAGTTAAAAATTCCCAGGTCGTCGCTGGAGCCACCGCCGTTGATGATAACGGTTTCTCCTTCGACGACTGCCTGATCCGGCCCTGCCGATGCCACGGGCGGTTCGTTCACCCGGTCCTGGCTGGGGGTGGTGTCCACCTGGGCGCTGGCCGCGGCGGAAACGTTGCCGGCCGCATCCTTGGCCCAGGCGTAGAGGGTGTTGACTCCTGCCGCAAAGAAGGTGTAGCGGGTGGGCGCGGTGACCTGCCAGCCGGCATCGTCGGCTGGTGGATCCACGCCGGACTCATTGAGCAGATAACCGGTGACAGCGACATCATCGCTGGCCGTGAAGCGCGTAACGGCAACGGTAAGGGTGCTGGAGACAGCCGGCAGGCTGAAGGCCGTGACCGTGGGGGCGCTGGCATCCAGCGGAAAGTCGGTGGCATCCCCGGGAAAGGTTCCGGCGGCAAACTCAGCTTGGTTGGAGAACAGATCAAGGTCCGAATCCATGCTGTCCAGGCCGCTGCGCACGATGGGATAGCCCTTGCCGCTGTGGCAGTTGTTGCAGTCGCCCGTGACCGGAATGTCTGGGTGTTTTTGGGCGTACTTGGCCTGATGGGTGGGGTCCATGAAATCGTCGCCGTAGGGGTTCATGGCCAGGTTGGCGTTGGAAATGTGGCAGGTCATGCACTGGTTGAAAGGTGCTGAATATTTGCCGCTCATGAATGACCAGGCGTGGACCGCAACGGTTGATGCCATCAAAAAGAAAAGGGCCAGGACCGGAATCAGGTGGATCCTTGAACGGCTCATTTATTCCTCTGGTACCTCTGTTCGGGTTAAAGATTGTCAGTCGGGCGTCTACGCCGGCATCGCATTTTATCGGCGATACCGGCGCTTTGCCATCGTCGATCCATTACCGTTCGGGCCTGGAGAAGGTGTGGCAGCTGCTGCAGTCATATTTTTTGTCCTTGACGTGCTTGTCGTGGATCACCGCAAAGCTTTTGTTCTCCTTCTGGCCATGGCACTGGGAGCATACGGTCGACTTTTCCGCCTTGAGCTGGTATCCCAGATCGCCCTGCAGATCCATGCGGTCGATGCGGCCGTGGCAGTCCGTACACGACAGCGCATCTGAAGCCGGGCTGATCCCGTGATTGAGCATCCCGTGGGTGTCGGTCAGCACCCAGTCATAGGGCTCGTTGGCCGGATAACCCATGGCCGTCAACCCCAGCTGGATTGCCGTATCCACGTCTCCCGTACCCTTGAGGTATTCAAAGGTGTTCAGGGCGATCAGGCGATGGTCGGCCCGGGTAACAGGCTGCATGGCGGTCTTGTATTTAAACGGATAGAGCTTGCCGCTGGTGACGGATCCCAACGGTGTTGAGGTCGGCCAGGTATCGGTGTCCCCATTGTAGGCGCGGCTGGCGTCATCACCCAACAGCGCGTTGTCGCTCTTGCGATTCCAGAATCGGTATGTTGGGGTCAGGTTGGCAGCCTTTTCCGTGTAGGGGTGGCCGGCTACCGCTGTGGCATCAGCAGGACTTCCGTCGTGATGGATTCGCCAGTCCCGGTAGGTTTCCGTAGCCACTTTGGCATACACCGGGATGTGGCAGGTCTGGCAGGCCACCCGGGCCACGTGATCGTTGATCTTGGCCGTGTCATGGCCCTTGGGGGAATTCTTGTCGGCGTGGCAGGTCAGGCAGCTGACTTCAGATCCCCGGGCCAAATCGTCTGTGGGGCGCAGGTCCGAGCCTTTGCCGATCACCTTGTGCTTGTCGAACACATGGCAGGACTGGCACTCCAGATTGGCGCCGCTGCCGTTCATGTGCACGTCAAAGTTTCGATCGGCATTGGTGACGGTGGCCCTGGAGAGATCGCCGCGCTTGACCCCGTCGCCACCGCCGGCCGTCGCATGGCAGGCCAGGCAATTGGCCCGGGTGGGCCGATGGACGTTTCGCACCATGCCGTCATCCGGTTGGGCGACCCCCATGGAACCATCGGGAAGGCGGGCGCGCTGGGCGGCATAGTCGTCGTTGTGACACACCAGGCAATCGACATTTTCCCGATCGTCGCCCGCTTCGTCAGGACGCTGGCCGCGACCCACGTGACAGCTGCCGCAAACCGGCCAGTCGCCTTCGATGTTGATGCAGTAGCTGTTGACCGCATTGGTCAGCTTGCCCTGTCGTTGGCCCACGCCATTAACCATGTCCGGGGCCTCGCCCAGCCACTGGTAATGGGTGGTCTGCAACATCTCGTCGGCCTGTTCGGCATGGCAGGCAAGGCAGTTGCCCGGATAGGCGCCATAGGTGAGACTGGCATGGGGATCGCTGCCGACGCCACCACCCGAAGGCCCGGGGGATGCCCCGTAGAAGCTTCCAAATATGGAAAAGTCAGCGAGATCAACCTTGCCGCTGCCGTTTAAGTCTGCATCGGGGTCACTGGTGCCATAAGCAGCTCCGAACATGCCGAAATCTATCAGGTTGACGCTGCCGTCATTGTTTAGATCCGGGTCGCATCGGTTGCCGAACCCATCGCCATCGCTATCCCTTTGGTCTGGATTGGCACTCATGATGCAGTTGTCAGAGGCATCCGGCACGCCGTCGCCATCGGTATCTGCATCAGCCCATGCCGTCGATACGCTGAGAATCAGACATGCCGCAATTGATGCGATGATTAGCCTACCATTGCCATTTTTGTCAGCCATTTTCTTCCTCCGGTTGTCCATGTGGATCCCAAGCGCTTTTATATCGGTGCCGGCAGAGCGAAATTCTTGCGGGCCAAAAGGAAAATCGACCGGCGAATCTACCACTTCTAGCTTATATACATAATATGTACCAGATAGCATCAACATTCCTGGTCGTGGCCGGGAAAAAAGTAGGATTTAAATCCTAAAACATTGAAATAATAATTTTATTTTTTAATTGCGGCGGCATAACGACGTGGACTGGCTAAATTGCGGCGGTCACATGCGAGACAGGAATTTTACACTTGCCCTCAAAAAGTGCACACTTAACGTGCAAAAAATTGTGAAACGATCGCATTCATGCTATAAGGCGGTCGTTCAAATCCAGTTCTCACCACCGCCAACCCGCACAAAAAAAGGGACAGCTGATGGATTCAGAAGACAAGGGGGAGGTCACCTACCTGATCAACGACGTATCCCGCCGGGTGGCGCTGTCCCAAAAGCGGATTCGGGAATATGAAAAGGGCGGGCTGATCAAGCCTGCCCGTGAACCGCGGACCAACAACCGGCGCTATTCCGAAGCAGACATCAACCAGATTCAGCGCATCAAGGAACTGATCCATGCGCACGGTTTCACGGTGGCCTGCCTGAGGTTTTTTCTGGCCTCGGCCCCGTGCTGGGTGATCTTCAATTGCAACGGGAAAGAGGTCTGTGCATCCTACAGCGATTTCCGGATTCCCTGCTACGAAGTTGCCAAACATGCAACCCACCACAGTGGAATCAAAGATTGTGAAAGCTGCCCCATCTACCTCAACCGCGATGTGAAAACGATGCCCTTGCTGTTAAAACCATGAGCCACCAACCCTGTCCGGGCAAGAACCCCCATTGCACCCGCCGGGTCGGGCCGGCATGAAGCCGTCCTTGCTGAAGAGAAAATGACTTGACGCATCATTTCTGATTGCTATTCTAAGCGTCTAACCTACTTCCAGTTGCATTGGGTGCAATGAAAAAGACCTACAAAATATTCTGTCTGGAAAGACGAACCGGAATCGAACGCCGGCGGTATTTATATCATTGCCATATCCCCGACCGGAGGGCTGCCGACAGATATCGCAGCGCCACTGACCGTCGCACAGGGGAATGGATCGAGCCGAGCCGGGGCATTGACGACAATCCCCTGGAGAACTGACATCGTCAGGGGATGGGCGCCCTTTTCACCCGCACCGTTCATCCGCGGCCATTGATAATCGGGCCGCGTGTATTACTGTTTTTCCTATTGGGCACCGTTTAATCTGTCATTTGCGACTGTCCTGCGGCAGCACGAGGTAGCACCATGATTTTTCGATTTGTATCGGTGGCTTTGCTGGTTTGGGTCTTATCCCCGGTGTTCATCCAGGCGGATGATCAGGAACCGCCGGCGCAGCCAAGGGAAGTTGCGCCCGAAAAAACACAATCAGCGCCGCAAGTTCAACCCCTAATCCAAGCCGCCCCCGCATCGGGAGGGGATGAGCGCGCCGAGCCACCCGTTGCCGATCAAGGCCTTCAGCCGGCCAAACCCGTCCAGACCGATGCCAAATCATCCAGCCCGGGGCAAACGCAGCCAACCTTGATTGATAAGGATCGACGCTGGCTTATTCGCCAACCTTCGCCGGATTCAAAAAAGGCGCCGACGGCCCCTGTTAAACCGGTGAAATGGAGGGATGACGCGCAGAAAAAAAATTGCGAGGCAACCCTTGAAAATCTGAGGGCTGCATTTCTCCGTGCGCGGTACTACTCGATCCAGGGCGATTCGTGTGCCTGCGCTGAAAATGCGGCCCTGTTTCTGAGCATCTATGAAAAAGCCAAACCATCCTGCCCGGAAAATTTCTTGATAAATGAAGGCTATAACGACCGGATCACACGCAACATGGGATGGCTGCAGGTGCTGGGAGAGAAACGCTGCCTGGGGCCGGGTACCGCTCCTGACGCAAACGCGGAATCAAAAGCCGCGCAAAACCCAGAAACCCCGCATGCATCAACCCCCCAGCGGACGGCAGCGGATGCGGATACCCCCTTGGGCAAGCCGACCGCAGCCCCGCAGTAGTCTTGGGCCGATCTGGCAATCATCGCACCGCACAGAAGGACGCCCACAAAACCCCCCTGGTGGTTCAAACCGCCTTGCTGCCCGTTCGGCGGCTGAATTCGGATTCCTTCCTCCAGCAGTAAAGCACCGGTACCACCAGCATGGTCATCACCTCGAAGAGCATCCCGCCGAATGCCGGTATGGCCATGGGAACCATGATGTCTGAACCGCGCCCGGTGGAGGTCAATACGGGAATCAATGCCAGCAGCGTGGTGGCGGTGGTCATCACGCAGGGACGTACGCGCCGCAGACCGGACGCGATGACCATGTCCCGAATTTCGGTCATGGATTGCGGCTGTTTAGCGGCAAACTGATCTTCCAGGTAGGTGGCCATTACCACGCCGTCGTCCGAAGCGATACCGAAGAGGGCGAGAAAGCCTACCCAGACGGCGACACTCAGGTGGATTGGATGCACCTGGAAAAGGTCGCGCATGGCTGTGCCGAATACGCTGAAGTCTAAAAACCAGGGTTGTGCATACAGCCACAGAAGCGCAAAACCGCCCGACCAGGCAACCGCGATCCCTGAAAAAACAATCCCCGTGACCAGCGTCGATTTAAACTGCATGTACAGGATCAGGAAAATGATGACCAGGGTGGCTGGCAGAATAACCTGCAGCCGCTTTTCGGATCGCACCTGGTTTTCATATGTGCCCGTGAATGCGTAACTGACGCCGGCCGGGAGCGACATCGCCCCGGTGGCCAGTTTGTCTTTAAGGTAAGCGTCGGCATCGTCGACCACGCTGGTCTCGGCGGCGCCCGCATGGCCGTCGAACAGGACATAACCGATCAGGAAGGTATCCTCACCCTTAATCACCTGGGGCCCCTTGACGTAGGCAATGTCCGCCAACTGTCGCAGGGGAAGTTGGGACCCGTCGGGCAGTGGAACCAAAACCCCTCCCAGAGACTCGAGATCATCCCGCAATTCACGGATATAGCGCACCCTTACCGGATAGCGCTCCCGGCCCTCCACGGTTGTCGTCACCTGACGCCCGCCGATGGCGAATTCGATGACATCCATCACGGTTTGCAGCCTGATCCCGTATTGGGCGATGGCCTGCCGATCCACCTCGATTTCGATATACGGTTTACCGATGACGCGATCGGCAATCACGGTCTGGGGTCTGATCGACGGCACTTGTCTGAGAAAACGCTCGATCTGCAGGGATGCCTCTTGAATCGTGGGTAAATCCGGGCCAAAGACTTTGACGCCCATACTGGCGCGGATGCCGCTTTGCAGCATGACCATGCGTGCAGAGATGGGTTGCAGTCTGGCCGCTGTGGTTGTTCCCGGCATGCGCGCCGCCTGGGTAATCACATCCCAGATGTCCGCTGCGCTGCCAATGCCGCTCCAGGGGTCCCTTCCCGGATTGAGGGAGGAATCTACGGCCGGCCGCCACAAACGAAAGGGCTGCCCCTTGGGATCGGGAATCAGGCGGCCGCGTTCATCGCGGATGTAGCGCCCCCGGACACGATAGGGTTGACCGTCCAGCGCAGGCAAAGGGTTGCCGGCAGGGTCACGCATCCAGTCGGTCTCATCAGCTTCATGCTGAAACCGCAACACCTCGTTGTTTTCGTCCTGCAGGTACTGCGGGTGATAGATGATCAAGGTCTCGATCATGGACAGCGGCGCTGGGTCCAGGGGCGTCTGAGCCCGGCCCAGCTTTCCCACGGCCGTCTCGACTTCGGGAATCGCCTGGATGGCGCGGTCCTGCTTGTGCAGGATGTCCAGCACTTCACCGATGGATGCATGCGGCATGGTCGACGGCATCAGAAGAAAAGATCCCTCATCAAGGGGAGGCATGAACTCCTTACCCAACCCGGGAAACCGCTGCTGCACCAACTGATAGGAGCTGCTCTGTTTGACCAGACGCGGAACCCACCCCCAGAGGAAATCGGTCCCCAGCCACACCATGCCGCCCCAAAATAAAAGCGCGGCCGGCAGGGCCAGGAAAGCAGATTTATGGGCCAGACACCACTGTAGAATACTTCTGTAACGGTGGTAAAACACGAGGAACAATCCCAGGATTCCACCAACCAGCCCTACCGTAAAAAGAAAGTTCCGCCAGCCCCCCTTTTCGGCCCCTAGAGGCGCCCAGTGTGCCGTAAGGATCAGGATCAGGACCGTTACCAGCACGAACTTGACCAGCAGCAGCGCCTGCTTGCGGTGTGTTTGCGGCATCCATCGGTCCAGCAGGTAATAAATTCCCAGGATCGCCAGTACCGAGCCGACGCTCAGATCCACCAGCAGCATGGTCAAAACACCCAGATAGACCAGCCCCTCATAGAAAATCCAGCGCTTGCCGCGCGGGTTCTGTCGGAACTTCATCAGGGTATGCATCAGCGGTGGAATAACCACCAGGGCCAGAATCAGCGATGCCGAAAGGGTGAACGTCTTGGTAAATGCCAGCGGCCTGAACAGCTTGCCTTCCGCACCGGTGAGGCTGAAGATCGGCAGGAAACCAATGATCGTGGTTCCGACCGCCGTCAGCATGGCACCGCCCACATCCCGGGAGGCGGACATCAACAGCGTCAGCCGTCCCGGGGATGGGGTGGCTGCTGCCAGGCGGCGATGGATATTTTCGGTCAGAATAATGCCCATATCCACAATCGTGCCAAGGGCGATAGCAATTCCGGAGAGGGCTACGATATTGGCCTCCACGCCGAAAATGCGCATGGCGATAAAGGCAAACAGGACCGCGAGGGGCAGCATGCTGGCCACCACCAGCGAACTGCCCAAATCGAGCAGGATCACGATCACGACCACGATGGTCACCAGGGTTTCGCTGATCAGGGCCTTTTCCAGGGTGCCCAGGGTTTCCTGAATCAGCTCGGTTCGATCATAGTAGGGAACAATCGTCACCTGAGACAGGCTCCCGTCCGCCAGGGTGCGCCTTGGGAGGCCGGGTGAGATCATTTCAATCTTGCGCTTGACCTTCTGGATGACCGCCAAGGGGTTTTCACCGTAGCGCACAACCACGACCCCGCCAACGGCTTCGGCGCCGCCTTTGTCCAATGCGCCCTGGCGCGAGGCGGGCCCCATTACCACGTTGGCAACTGTCTTGACCAGGACGGGAACACCCGCATTGATTTTGATCAACGAATTTTCAATGTCTTCCAACCCCTTGAAAAAACCCAGACCGCGGATCAGGTACTCCACACGGTTGACTTCGATGGTCTGGGCGCCCACATCCAGGTTGGCCTGGCGGATTGCGCCGAGCACGTCATACAAAGACACGCCGAAAGCACGCATGCGGTCCGGATCGATGTCGACCTGGTATTCCTGGACGAAGCCGCCCACCGAGGCCACCTCACTGACCCCGTCGACACCCGTCAAGGCCAGACGCACGTACCAGTCTTGAATCGTGCGCAACTCATTCAGGTCCCATCCGCCGGTGGGCTGCCCCTGATCATCGCGGCCCTCCAGCGTATACCAGAAAACCTGGCCCATGGCCGTGGCATCCGGGCCCAATAACGGCTGAACTCCCGGCGGAAGCGTCTCCGCCGGCAGGCTGTTCAGTTTTTCCAGAATCCGGGTACGTGACCAGTAAAAGTCCACATCATCTTGGAAAATGACATAAATGCTGGAAAATCCGAACATGGAAAAGCTGCGCACCGATTTGACCGAGGGCAGGCCCAAAAGGGCCACGGTGAGGGGATAGGAGATTTGATCCTCTACGTCCTGAGGGGAGCGACCGGGCCAGTCGGTGAACACGATCTGCTGTTTTTCTCCGATGTCGGGGATGGCGTCCGCCGGCACGGGGTTGCGCAGCGCCCCCCCGACATCCCAGTCGAAGGGGGCAACCAGCAGACCGCCGGCAACCATCAGCAGCACAACCACAAATACCGGAAGCTTGTTGCGGATGCAAAAGCGGACGAGATGTTCGATCAAGGTCGCTGGACGAGATGGATCCAAATCGCTAGGGGGCTGCATTCACTTGTGTATCCATGGTGGTCACATTTTTTCAGGCAACGGAACTGTTTGCTACTGGCCCAGGGCCCGGGTGGACCGGCGCGTCGAATCGCCGTAGCTGCCGGGCCGGCGGCGCTGCACAGCAGACTGCCCGTGCCGCGATTCGGGTCGCCGGCTGCGCACGAAGGTGTCCCCGTCGTCATGCCCCCCCGGGGTCAGATCGGCGTCTTGTGACTCCCGAGGCATGCGGCTGAGATTGCGTTCATCCAGATATTCCGCATTCATGGCCTCCGATCCGCCGTGGAGGTGGTAGCCTTCGGCGCGGTCATTGTCGGGCATGGCCATCATGCTCTTGCGCGCCAGAATCTGGACGGCGCTGTCGATCTTGAAATGACCGTTGGCCACGACATACTCACCCTCGTCAAGGCCCTCGAGAACCACATAGTGGTCCTGGGACTTGGGACCCAAAACGACCTCCCGTCCTTCAAACAGGCCGCTTTGACCTGGAACGGCCGCGTAAACCACCGCCCGCCGGCCGGTGATCAGGGGCGCCGTGGCCGGTATGAGCAGCGGGTTGACATGGGTGCCCGCGTGCCCATCGGCGGCCACCTGCCCAGCGGCATCCAGCCGTGCATGCACGGTGGCGCGGATGAGCATGCCGGTTTTCAGGCGTCCCCCCTGCTCCGAGAGCAGGGCGCCCACACGGAAGGTTCGGGTTTGGGGATTGAACACCGGGTCGATGTAGACCAGTTCGGCGGTGAATTGCTCCCCGGGGTAGGCCGTGGTCTCGAATTGCACCTCCTGGCCTTTACGCAGCCATGGGTAATCAGACTCGTACGCATCCAGGCGGGCCCACACGTATTTGGGGTCGGCCAGGGTGATGATCGTCGTTCCCCGGTTGACATAGCTGCCTTCAAAGGCGTTCTGCTCGACCACCTGACCGTACATGGAGGCGTACACCGTGGCGATGCCGGTGGCATCGCCGACCTTCATCAGCTCGTCGATGTCCCGTTTGGGCAGCCCCAGGATGCTCAGCTTATGGCGGATGGCCGCAATTTTACGGTAGGCCGCCTGGCGCTGCTCAAGCCCCGCCGCGGTCGAGTCCAGGTGACGGTCCTGAACCGGCACCTCCTGCGCCACATGGGGCTGGCCGCTCTGAAAGGCCAGAAAGCTGGGTACGAAGGGCAGCAGTTCGATGAGCTGCTTCTGGGTGTCGTGCAGATCCGTGGAGTAGATGTCGAAAAGCGGGTCGCCCCAACGGACGAACTGGCCGGCACGCTTCACGTAGACGCGATCGATGACCCCGGGCATGAACGCCGACAGCCTGGTCATGTGGGCCGGGTCGTAGTTGATCTCACCAAAAAGGCGGATGTCCGCCGTTGCCGCCTGGCGCACCACCGGTGCCAGACGGATTTCGGCCAGCTTCATGGCCTGGGAACTCAGCCGGATCCGCGCGCTCTCCGGGTCGACCGCATCCGCATCCCCTTCCGGGTGGGTGTGCGCCATCCCATCAACCCCTCCCTCGACGGGCATCAATTCCATGCCACACACCGGACAGCGGCCGGGTTCGGCCAGCGGCGGCGTGCACATCATGGCGCAGGCATACAATTGGGATGAATCCGAAACCGGACTGAGCACATCCGCATGGCCGTGGTCAGGAGCGGTGGCTGCAGCCGGCGGGGAGTCGGTCCGCCACCCGCTGGACCAGTAGCCCAGAAAAAACAGTGCACCTGCCAGCAGCAGGCCCAGAAGAAAGTTTCGACGTGGTCGGGTGATCAGCGGGAATCGTTTCATAGAACCTTGGGGGTAAGTTCGGGTAAAAAAACGCCAATCGATTTTCAAGTCGCTCCCTGTCGCGGTTCAACAGGCGGTCAATAGCCCTCAAGACTGAAGTCGGTAAACACTATCGGATAACCTGAAATCGCAACAAAAAGAATATAGGCTATCATACAGGCTGCGCAAAGCTTTTTTTGAACCGCCGGGATGGTGGCAGACAGGGAATCAATCTGCTGGAAACGCGCGAGCACCCCGACACCGGCCCCGCAGATGCCGCCGGTCAGCAGCGTCAGATAGAGGGGATACCCGATAAACCCGTATTCGCGCTGCAGGATGTCGAAGGGGCAGTGGTGCGTCGGCAGCTGATAAATATAGATGCTGATAAATGCGATGATCGCCACCAGCGAGACGATCAGGGCGGCAACGCTGAAGGTCGAAAACCAGCGCGCGGCCCGGCCGGTTACCAGAAAATGGATGCCGGTGCGCATCGTCAGCGCCATGCTCAGGTAAAATAAAACCATCATGGGAATGGCCGGCAGACTCGCCATGGCGCCGGCGACGCTGACCGTCTCCTCGCTGAACAGCGCACCGCAGCAGGAGGTGATCACATCGGCCTGCATGTTGCGAAAATACTGCGTCACCAGAAAGGATTCCAGGATCAGCAGCATGGCAATGGGGGCCAGCCATTTGTATTTGAAGTCAATCAGGGGATAGTCCTCGGCCTGCTGGTCCACATGGTTGACCACCAGCCAGATCCCGCAGAGCAGAAAATTGAACAGCTTGAGCGCCAGGGTCGGGTAGCCGAACGCGTTGACGTTGAGGGACCCGGCCGCGCACATGGCACCGGTGAAAAGGGAGTGCAGACGGTCGGCGGTGAAGACAAACAGGAACAGCGACAAAAGCTCAAAGCACATCAGGTAGGCAAGCACGCTGGAGATCAGGCAGGTCTGACGCTCCATGGCCAACTGCTCGCCGCCGGTGCTGGCAAGATCCCAGCGCAGGATGATCCGCACCCCCAGTCCCGCCGTCACCAGCACCACCGCGCTGATGAGCCAGGAACCCCCAATCAGGGTGATAATGGCCGGATTGAGAATCAAAAGGTTACCTTCCACCCGGTAATTTAGCGGTAAGACCAATTAACCGCAGAGACCGCAAAGATCGCTGAGGTGGTGTTCGCTCAGGCCAGGAATCACACCCCATAACTGTTTTTTAAATCTTTTCTCTGCGTCCTCTGCGCGCTCAGCGGTAAGACCAATTAACCGCGGAGACCGCGAAGATCGCTGAGGTGGTATTCGCTCAGGCCAGGAATCACACATCCCATAACTGTTTTTTTTAAATCTTTTCTCTGCGTCCTCTGCGCGCTCAGCGGTAAGACCAATTAACCGCGGAGACCGCTAAGATCGCTGAGGTTTCATTCTTAAGACCAACCAACACTCTATCTTTTTCAAAACCCTTCTCTCCGCGTCCTCTGCGTGCTCAGCGGTAAGAATCTTTTTGGTTTTCGCTTTTATTGCAAAGTCGACGCACCGCCCACCAGCCGCCCGTCCCGCATCTCCAGTACGCGCGCCACGCATGCCGCCTGATACACCCGCACGTCGTGGCTGGCCACCAGAACGGTCAACCCCCCGGCGGCCAGGTCCGCCACGAGGGTTAGAAACCGTTCGGCCAGGACGGTGTCCAGGTGAGCCGTGGGTTCATCGGCGATCAACACCTTGGGCGTGTTGATCAAAGCCCGGGCGATGGCGACCCGCTGCAGTTCGCCGCCGGAAAGCGCCGTCACCTGCTGATCGGCCTTGTCGCCCAGGGAGAACTGGTCCAACAGCGCCATGGCCCGCCGGCGCAGCCGGCTGAAGGGTTCGCCTTCCGGATAGGCCGGGATCATGGTGTTGTCCAGGACGGTGAACCCCTTGATCAGGTTGTAGTTCTGGAAGACGAAGCCGAATGTGCGCCGGCGCAGCCGGGCGGCAAACGCTTCCGGCAGGCTGGTGGTTTCGCGGCCGTCGACATGCATGCGACCAGTGGAGGGTCTGCACATCAAACCGATGACACTCAGCAGGGTGGTCTTGCCCGACCCACTGGGCCCCTTGATGACGGTCAAACCGCCGCCCGGCAGTGTGAGCGATACCGGGTGCATGGCAATCACGCGCTGCCGGCGTCCCTGCGGATAGGATTTGCTGATCTGGTTGAGTTCGATCATCACGGTTGCACTTAACTCCGCCCGGTTTCGCGAATGCCCGGGGTCGCAGCGTCTCCCCTGCCCTTTTGGATGCACGCGCGGCATCCTCGGGTTGAGATCACAACTGGCGCATGACGGTGTCCGGATCGGTGATGGCCGCCCGCCAGGTGGGCAGCAGGGTGACCAGGGTATAGGGCATCACCGTAAAGAAGAAAAGCACCGCCAGCGTATTGAGGTTGACCACCGGGCTGAGGCGGTAGTGCGGATAGAGTACCGCCCAGCCTTTGAGGGCATGTTCAAACAGCGGCGCCGAGGCCAGGAAAACGTGCGCGTAGGCCGCCACGATACCCAGACTGTACGCACTCAGGCTGATGACCAGTCCTTCCCAGGTCTTCATGCGCAGCACATCGGCGGTCTCCCAGCCGACGCCCTTGAGGATGCCGATCTCGGCGCGTTCCTCCGCACTCAGGCCGGTGGCCTTGTCCCAGGCAAAAATAAAAAAGGCCAGCACCGCGCCGCTGAGGGCCACCAGCACATACCCGCTGCGCCAGTCGAAAATGGTGTCGTAGGTGCGTTGAATCTCCTCCCTGAGGATCGGCCGTGTGTCGGGCAGGCGCTCGAGGATCTTGGCCGCCACGGTCCGGGTTTCATTGGGGTTGCGTATCCGGCCGACCAGGTCGGTGGCATAGCCTTTGGGGATGCCGGTGATGCGGCGGAAGGCGGACTCGGACATAAGAATCAGGTCGGCGGTCACCAGGTCGGTCTCCCCGCTGAAGGTCTCGGCAATGGTCATGGCCAGAGATTGGCCCTCGTAGGTCTTGAAGAACAACTGGTTGTTGCGGGCCGCTTCCCAGGTGCGCAGGACCCCGCTGCCGATCTTGATCTCATCGTCGCCATGGGCGAATTCCGGGGGGACCATCAAGGTGTAGTTGGCCTTGGAGGCGGGATGATAGTAGTAGCCCCACAGGCGCGGCCGGATATCGCGTGCGCCCCGCAGGCGGCTGATGGCGGAGGCGTATTCCACCGGCATCAACGCATGCCGGCCCGCCACCATGCGCTGGACCACCACTTCTGGGGTGTCCTGCAGAACCGTGCCTGCATCGTGCCGCAGGCTGTCACTGAAAAAGAGGATCGACGCGATCAGAAACACCATGGCACTGTAAAGGCCGATCAAGGCGGCGTACTTCCAGCGCCGCCGCCACAGGGAGCGCAGGGTGTAGTCGAGGAAATAGCGTTGGCGGGCGATACGCTTCAATGGACAATTAACCGCGGAGACCGCTGAGGTCGCAGAGGATGTCTATATTTTATCAGTGTTTGTTTCGCTGATCGCATCCAGTACCTTCTGCATGGCTGAGTCACTATCGACCCTACCGGTCAGGTTATTTTT
>NZ_JAWOHB010000171.1:0-3373 GCF_046496365.1 Desulfosarcina sp. | reverse complement strand
GTAGCGAGAGCATCATGCTCATCGCTGCGCGGGTTTTGTTTATTGTGATGTAGTATGTCAACGGGTGGTATTCGGCGGAACCGGTGTGGTCAAAAAACAACTTGGGCCAAATGATGTCCCAAGCCTGTTCTCAGAGATATTGTGGAGAAAATTTTGAAGGGATTTTCATGGGAACCACAAAAGTCAAGAAAATCAAGACATTTTGGAACTCATCGGCCAAGGTGAAAGCCTGAGGCTGGAGTTCAAGAGCGATCGAAAAGGGATTCCGGACCGGGAACTCGTGGCGGCCATCGTGGCGCTGGCCAACACCGAGGGCGGCGAGTTGCTGCTCGGTGTCGAGGACGACGGTACGGTTACCGGGTTGCATGCCCATTGACTCACTGATCATCCTGTCCCGCCTGTCACAGATTGTGACATCAAGTTGGGGTGGTGTCAGAAAATTTCCTTTGGCTTTCACCGAACAGGGCGTTGCCATGCTGTCGAGCGTGCTGAACAGCGAACGGGCCTTGGCTATGGACGTCCCGCTCGCTCCCTTGCGGAATGACGGATTTTAGGAAATCGACATTTGGACGGCGATTCATCGACAATCAGCCGATGAAAAACTTGCAATTGGACGGACCGTCTGATCAAGACGCCCAAGCTGCATTTGGGCGACACCGGGCTGGCGTGCGCCCTGCTGGGCTTGAACGGGGATACCTTGTGGGTGGACCGACCTCTGTTCGGGCGGTTGCTGGAAACATTCGTCGTTCAGGCGACCTTCGTCGATTACCTGGAGGCAGGCCCACGGATCGGAGTCGGCGGTCGATAGGAGGCAGGGGACATAGAATGTCCCGCCCGCCGCACTTCATTTAAATACAATCTGTTGGGTCCAGGCTATCGCCGGTGTTTATATTTTAACGGATTTTAATTACAACGCCACTCTCGACTTTTATTTTAGAAAATGGCAATATTTTGAAATAAGAGTCCGGCGGGATCTTTCAAATCTCAAATAGGTAAAATTAGGATGAGTCTCACGGATGCCCGGCATCGCGCTGGCAAATACATCCGGCAACTGGAGGGGTATGCCGCTTTTATCCCGGCCCCTCTGCCTCCGGTGCCCCCCGTTGTCATCGACGCAGAGATGATGCGTCTGCTTTCTGATGCGGACAGAGCTTTGGGGCGGCTGGATGGAGTGACCACCATCTTGCCCAATCCTGACCTTTTCGTGGCCATGTACGTGCGGCAAGAGGCGGTTTTCAGCTCCCAGATCGAAGGCACCCAAAGTACCCTGGAAGATGTGTTGGCCTATGAAGCCGGGCCAGCCAGGGACAAGCGGCCGCAGGATGTCGAGGAGGTCGTCAACTATGTCGGGGCGATGAACTACGGCCTGCGAGCACTTGCAGATCTGCCGTTGAGTTTGCGCCTTATTCGCCAAATTCATGCTGAACTGCTCAAGGGGGTTCGCGGCGGCGAGCGGACGCCGGGCGAGTTCAGACGCACCCAAAACTGGATCGGTCGAGGGGGGTGTACCCTTGTTGACGCGGAATTTGTGCCGCCTCCACCGCACCAGATGAGGGAATCCCTGGATAATTTCGAAAAATTTCTGCACGACCGGGCGTCCTTGCCGATCTTGATCCATTGCGGTTTGGCCCATGCTCAATTTGAGACTATCCATCCGTTTTTGGACGGTAACGGGAGAATTGGCCGGCTTTTAATCACGTTCCTGCTCTGTGTAAGCCAAGTGCTTCAAAAGCCGCTGCTCTACCTGAGCTATTATCTCAAGGCATACCGTGCCGAGTATTATGACCGGCTGATGGCAGTTCGAAACGCCGGTGATTGGGAAGGTTGGCTGCGCTTTTTTCTTCGTGGTGTCTACGAGGTCAGCAAGGCATCCACCGCTACCGCGAGAGCCATTCTCGCCATGCGCGAGACGCATAGAACGATGATTTCGGAAAAATGGTCTAGTAGCGCCAATGGGTTGAAGCTACTTGACCACTTGTTCGAAAAACCCATGGTCACTGTCCGGGAAGCGGAACAAGTCATGGGCGTCTCATATGTGACAGCGGCCCAAGTTATCTCAAATCTTGAGGATTCCGGCCTGCTGAAGGAAATTACCGGCCAAAAGCGATACAAAGTTTTTCGCTACGACCCTTACCTGACCTTATTCAACCAGCAAGCCATCGCCATCCCCGGGGAAGTCGAAGACAACGGTTCTGAGGACGAAATTGAGTCGGCCGACTGACCCTGACAGGCAAAATTAAATGGACAAACCCACCCGCAACCAGATCCGGAAACCCACCCAGGACGCCCGTGCCCTGCTTGAGACCGAATTCAGCCAGCAGTTGGAGGCCCTTTTCGACATCCACTCCGACGGCACCATTGCAAGGGAGGGCCGGGGCGCATCTGAAGACCGCCCAGCGGATTATTCGGCAAAAGATCGTGGCCGCCATCGCCCATGAAAAGGCCGGCGGGATATCGGGCCGCGATGCCGTGGCTGCCTACCTTCGTGTGGCATCGTTTACCTGCCTGAACCGGTTTGTAGCCTTGAAGATGCTGGACCGGGATCTGGCGGAGATCATCGGTGTCCCGACAAAGGTCATCAAACAGGCTGTTCGTCGCAACGGGGATCGTTTTCCCGAGGACTTCATGTTCGAGCTGGGCGAAGAGGAAAACGACTGAGTCCGATTTGACGGCCATTGCGTGAATGGGTATTCTGGCCTTACGCGCAATCGTCATTGCCCCTTTTGTGACCGATGCGCGCTTGACATCGGTTGGCAAACCCGGCGCAGGCATGGTGGCGCTTGCCATGGAAAAAGCATCCGTATTGATCTCGAATGCGTTTCATGAAAGGGGCCTGGGGCGAATCCGAAGAAACTGCTGGGGTCGATTCTGGCAGGTTCTCGCAATGTCCGGTTTCGGGATTTTGTCGGGCTGCTGAGGGCCTTTGGATTTCACCTTGCGCGTACAGAAGGCAGCCACCAGGTATTTGTCCATCCCGATCTGCCGGAACTGATCAATCTGCAAGAACCAAGAACATGGACACCGCACGACAGGAGGACGGAACAATGCCCGGAGTCATCTCGACCGAGGCCATCACCGGCCGGATCTATTCGATCCTGGGGCAAAAGGTGATGCTGGATCGCGATCTTGCCGCGCTATACTAGGGTGGCCACACGGGTGTTGAACCAGGCGGTCAGCCGCAATTTGGAACGGTTTCCAGGCGACTTCATGTTCGAGCTGAGCCGGGATGAGATTACGAGGATATCACAATTTGTGATATCCTCGAACATTAAATATTCCAAGCGCGTTCGAGCGTTTACGGAGCACGGCGCCTTGATGGCGGCCAGTTTGCTGAATTCACCGCATGCCATCCAGACGAGCCTTTTTGTTGTCA
>NZ_JAWOHB010000108.1:0-59428 GCF_046496365.1 Desulfosarcina sp. | reverse complement strand
CGCACCGGTCTCGGTGGCGGCGCAAGACCGCGGACTTAAATATATTTGGGCATACAACCAACGCACTGCCCGGCCGGAGGAAATTGTCGGCCACTTCGACTGGGACATCTTCACCCCCGAAGAAGCAGCGCATGTCACTGCCATCAAGCACCGTGTACTTAAAGAGAATATCGAGCTTCGCGAACAGATGTGGTTTAACCGTCCGGGCGAACGGATATTTCTTGATGTCTGCTGGGAGCCGATTCACGATCAGTCCGGCCGGGTGATCGGCGTTGCATCCGCCACTGTGGATCTGACGCCGATCAAGCTGGCGGAAGAAGCCCTGAAAGCCTCTCTTGCCGAAAAGGAAGTGCTGCTCAAGGAAATCCACCACCGCGTGAAAAACAACATGCAGGTTATCTCCAGCCTGGTGGACCTGCAAGCCGACGAAGTCAAAGATTCCGCGATGCGCGCTATCTTTCAGGATGTCATTTACCGCGTGCGTTCCATGGCCATGGTGCATGAGAAGCTTTACCAGTCATCAGACCTGGCCCAGGTGGATTTTGCCGATTACGCCCAAAGCCTTTTGGTGTACCTGTGGCGCGCACAAAGCCCGGTGGCGTCCGCCATCCAGCTCGATCTGGACTTGAAACCGGTATCGCTTTCGGTGAACGCTGCGGTGCCCTGCGGGTTGATCCTGAATGAACTGTTCAGTAATGCGCTAAAGCATGCCTTTCCTGGACGCGGGAGCGGCAAGGTGATGGTAGCGCTTGATGAAGATGGGGGAGGAAAAATTCGCCTGCGTGTGTGCGACGACGGCGTCGGACTTCCTTCGGGCCTGGATTGGGAAAAATCACACTCCCTGGGTTTGCGCATCATCCGGACACTCGCCAGGCAACTGAATGCCAAGGTTGAGGTCAGCAATGTCCAGGGCACACAATTTACGATTTTATTTAAAAGATAAGCGTTGAATATGAGTAAAACTTCGATTCTGATCGTTGAAGACGAGGGTATCGTCGCTGAAAACCTGAGCAGCAAGCTCGAGCAGCTGGGCTACGCAGTTGCGGGGACGGCCGCCACAAGCATAGAGGCCATCGAAGTGGCCTTAAGACTGCGGCCGCAGCTCATCTTGATGGACATTCAGTTAAATGGGCAAGATGACGGCATCCAGGCCGCCGAAACAATCCGAGCGAAGTACGATGTGCCGGTGATCTATCTCACCGCCCATTCAGATCCGGCCACACTGTCGCGGGCCAAGCTCACCGGACCGTTCGGCTATATTTTAAAGCCTTTCGAGATGCGCGATCTGGCTACCCAAATTGATTTGGCCCTTTACAAACATCAGGCCGATATGCAGGTGCAAGAGCAGCGCGAGTGGCTGCGCGTCACCCTGACCAGCATCGGCGATGCAGTCATCGCGACCGATGCCCAAGAGCATATCACCTTCATGAATCCCGTGGCCGAATCCCTGATCGGTTTGAAAGTCGAAGAGGCTATAAACCAACCCCTTTCGCAGGTGTTTCGCATTATCAACAAACAGACCGGCCAATCGATGGAAGACCCTGTCGCCTGCGTGCTGCGCGAATGCCGCACCATACCTTTGGCCAATCACACGGCGCTGGTGACCAAAGACGGCTGCATCGTGCCCATTGAGGATAGCGCATCGCCAATTCTGGATGCAAAGGGCAGGGTCATCGGCGCAGTGCTCGTTTTTCATGATGTTACTGAAAAGCGCCGTACCGAAGAGGCCCTCAAGCACAGTCGGCTGCTCATGTCCGAGGCTGAAAGGCTGTCGCATACCGGGGCCTGGGAGTGGGATCTTATTTCTGACCGATGGACTTTTTCCGATGAATGGCTTTCTATTCACGGATGCCCCAGCCGCACCCTGACTCCCGATGAACTTATTTCCATCGCCCATCCCGAGGATCGGGCCGTCGTCGAGCAGGCATTTGCCAATGTGCGCAAGGGCAAAGCACCCTATGATCTCGAGCATCGAATCGTGCGCCTGGACAATGGCAAGGAGCGCATCATCCATGGCCATGGGCGCTGTATCACCGATGCTGAGGGCAGGCCTGCCAAAGTTTATGGGTTTGCCCAGGATATCACCGAGCGCAAACAGGCTGAGCAAGCCCGGTTGGCGAGCGAGCAGCGTTTCCATGATCTTTTTACCAATATGAATGAAGGCTTTGCGTTGGGCCAGGCGCTTTTGGACACCAACGGTGGCGCGTGCGATTTTTGCTTTCTGGTGATGAACGAAGCTTTCGAGCAGCAGTCCGGACTTTCGAGGCAGATCATCGGCCGTCCGATGACCGAGGTTCTGCCCAATTTAGAACAAAATTGGATAGACACTTACTGCGGGGTGGCCATCACAGGAGAGTCGGTCCATTTTCAAAATTACAACCAGGACACGGGCAGGCACTATGACGTCATGTGCTACAGCCCGTCGAAAGGTAGCTTTGCCATTCTGTTTCTGGACATCACTGAGCAGGTGAAAAATGAACAGCTCTTGCGCCAGATGAATGAAAGACTCCAGCAACAGACTGAGGCGCTGCAGGCGCAGTCCAAGGATCTAAGCGCTGCCAATAAAAAGCTTCAGCGTGCACACGGGCTTATCGAAGGTATCACCCGGGGCACCAGCGACCTGATCGCCGCCCAGGACAAGGATTTCCGTTACATTTATTTCAACGAGGCCTACCGGCGCGAATTCACAAAGCTTTGGGGGCTTGAAATAGAGATCGGGACCAATATGGCCGAAGCGCTGTCCCCCTGGCCAGAAGACCAGCGTAAGGCCTGTGATCTTTGGGGCCGTGCGCTGCAGGGAGAATCCTTCGGCATAACGGAGAAATTCGGCCCGGAACCGGAGAACCAGGTCTACCAGCTGCAGTTCAACCCTATATACGACGCCCAAGGTCTGCAGATTGGCGCGGCCCATATCAACCGCAATGTGACCGAACAGGTGCGCGTGCAGGAGGCGCTGCGTAAAAATATCTCTGAACGCGAGAAAGCAGAAGAGAAGCTGCGGAATTTAAATGAAACCCTGGAGCAAAAGGTCACCGAACGAACCCTTCTGGCGGAAAACAGGTCCAGACAGCTTCAAGCCCTGGCGGCGGAGCTAATCGAGGCCGAAGAGCGCGAGCGGCGACGGATTGCCGACCTTCTGCATGACGATCTGCAGCAGATGCTGGCAGCCGCCAGGATGCAGTTGGAATCAGCCTGCCAAAGCCAACCCAATGAACCGAACCTGACAAACGTAAAACAACTGCTTGAAGAATCCATTTTAAAATCGCGCCGGTTGTCACACGAACTTTCCCCACCGGTGCTGCAGCACTCGAATTTGACCGCCGCACTTCAATGGATAAGCCGATATTTCAGCGAGCACTTCGGGCTGCAGGTTGAGCTCCAATTAGAGGAAGCGCATCATCTTGAAGGTGACCAGAACAAGGTGTTTCTGTTCCGCGCTGTGCAGGAGTTGCTCTTCAATGTTGTCAAACATTCTGGGGTGAAAAGAGCTGGCATCACCTTTTCCACCTCAAATGGCTGTCTTGCGGTTATCGTGAGCGATCAGGGCCGAGGGTTCAATCCAGATCTGCTTGATTCCGCAACTGCGTCCGCCGGGTTGGGTTTATTGAGTCTGCGCGAGCGTGCCCGCTACATCGGAGGCAGCCTTGCCATTGAAAGCGCTCCCGGGCTGGGCAGCCGCTTCACGTTGTCCGTTCCTCTCGACTTGTCAAAAACAGACAAAGCTCAGCGGCCTGATGCGAACCTGCAGCCGATAGCATTGACTGAGGGCATCTGCAGGGTTGAGTCAGGCACCACACGGGTGTTATTCGTCGATGATCACAAGGTGATGCGTCAGGGACTGATCAATTTGATCGGCACCCAGCCGGGCATCCATGTGGCGGGAGAGGCGTCCAATGGAAAGGAAGCCATCGACCGGGTGCGGCAACTGAAACCGGATGTGGTCGTGATGGACGTTTCCATGCCGGAGATGGATGGCATCGAGGCCACCCGCCATATCAAGGCTCAATGGCCGGAAGTGCGGGTGATCGCACTTTCAATGGTCGAAGACGAGCATGTGTCCCGGACGATGCGCGAGGCGGGCGCCGAGGCCTTTGTGAGCAAAACGGCCTCCTCGGCTGAACTGCTCAAGGCCATCTTCGGAAGTAATAGGAAACAATCAGAACAATAAAGTTATTCGCATGCGTCACTGAATCTGGAAAACCGGCCAGTTGAAAAACGAAAACATCGGCAGGCTATTTGGGCTGAGCTATTCAGGGGTCAGTCACGCGGTAAAATCAGCAAAACGCAAACTATCAAAAAACAAAAAATTCCAGGCTAAGTTCTATCAACTTGATTCACCATTCAAGCTTTTACCCTGAACATTAGCATCTTTCGCGGCAACTCCCTGCCGACTTCCGCTTTTTTCGGCATGGCGGCCGCTCTGGCTCTATTTCCGTTCACGCGCATACGTGCTTTTTCTGATATGGCCCCGGCCGCCAGGCAATTGCTCAAGGCTTTCCAGGATTCATCCAAAGGCCTTTTGATCATCGGGATTCTTCTGGCCGTTGCCCAGATCATGGTTGCCATGATCAACATGACCGGGCTGGGCATTACCTTTTCTTCGATGGTGATCATCATCGGCGGTGACAATACTTATCTGATCGCCTTCATTGTCGCCTGCGTGTGCATGCTCATGGGCATGGGGATTCCCACGACGGCCGCCTACGTGCTGGTGGCCGCAGCACTTGCTCCGGCGCTCATCAAAATCGGTATCGCGCCGATCGTCGCGCATCTGTTTGTGTTCTATTATGCCACCTTGTCCGTCATCACCCCTCCCGTGTGTATCGCCGTTTTCGTCGGCGCGGGCATCGCGGAGACAAAATGGACGGCGGCTGCAAAGTATGCGCTCAAGCTGGGCGCGGTCACCTATGTCATTCCGTTTTTATTCATCATCTATCCCGGAATGCTCGCCCAGGCCGGGTTCGAGGCGTTTTTGCGGGCCGCTTTCTCCGGGGTTATCTTCATATTCTCTTTCGCCAATCTGTTCGGCGGCTTAAGGGTATCTCGATTCCGTGCGCTGGATGGGATGCTCTGGGTGGTGGTAGCCATTCTGGCCATCCTTCCCGGGCTATGGACCTCCATGGCGGCTTTGGCGATCACTGTCGGCTTATACTTGGCCAAACGGTTTCAATGCCTGCAGGTCAGAACGTCTTTTTAATGCAAAACCTATCTGGAGGTCTCGATGAGCAGTTCCCCAAGGAGTAATGGCGCCCTTTACGGCATCCGCGTGTTGGATCTGTCAAGGGTCTTGGCCGGGCCTTTCTGTAAACTCTTATCGGGTGACATGGGGCTGAAATTATCAAGATCGAGGTTCCCGGGCAAGGGGATGACTCGCGCAAATACCCACCGTTCATCGGCAGCGAGAGCGCCTACTTCATGAACCTCAACCGCAATAAAAAGAGCCTTGTTCTGAACCTGAAGGATCCGCGCGCGAAAGCGCTCTTCCTTGATCTCGTTAAACGGTCCGATGTCGTTTTAGAGAACTTCAGACCGGGCACCATGGAAAAACTGGGCATCGGCCATGAAACCCTGAAGCAGCTCAACCCCCGGCAACCGATATGAATTCATCTATCCCTACGACACCTTTCAGGCCAAGAACGGATGGGTCATCATTGCCGTGGGGAACAACAAATTGTGGGAAGTATTCTGCAACGCCATAGGCCGGAGCGAACTTCTATCCGACGGTACGCTCAAGGACAACTATGACCGGGTCAAAAAACATGCCGAGGTGAAGCAGTTTGTCGAAGCGTGGACCAGAAATAGGGAAGTTAAGGAGATCGTTGATTTTTTGCAGGCCAAACAGATTCCCTGCGCCCCGCTTTACAATGTCAAGGACGTCGTCGAAGATACGTATACCCAATACGCATTCAATATCAACAACGCTTCGTGCGCTAATCAAGGTTTAACCCCTTTATCTCCTATCATTTTTAGCCATAAACCTATGTATTTTCTTGTGTGCTTTTTTTTATAACCAACATTGATGGATTTTGTCACAATTTCCTTGCATCCTCATAGTATCCTTCCCAACCGTCCTACATCAAACAATATAAAGATTATGTCGATTGGTTTGTTTGTTGCATCTAATCAAAATCGAAGCGACATTTACCAATGGAGGACAATATGGGGCCTATGGTAGTTTTCAATGCATTCTTACCAGTAATCTTGATTTCCATGCTCGGCGTTGCCTTCATATGCTTTTTCAAATCACCCTGGTTCAAGGGTTTCGCCGGAGAGATAATGGTTCACATCTCCGCCAGGATCCACCTGAACAGGGATAAATACCATGTCCTTAGAAATGTCACGCTGCCCACCACCGGCGGAACGACCCAGGTTGATCATATCATCGTCTCGGAATACGGCGTGTTCGTCATCGAGACCAAGAATATGAAGGGGTGGATCTTTGGCGGCGCCCATAAGAGAACGTGGACCCAGAAAATATTCAAGCATAAGAAGAAATTTCAAAACCCGCTCCACCAGAACTACAAACACGTAGAAACCTTGAAAGCATTGCTGGAATTGAATGACCGGCAAATTTTCTCGGTTGTCGTTTTTGTGGGCAACAGTACTTTCAAGACCGAAATGCCTGAAAATGTCACCAACGGTACTGAACTGATCAAATACATCAAGTCCAAAGACCAGCGTGTGTTATTCGATGCCGATGTTCAAATGATTCTATCAAAGATTGAAGCGGAGCGCCTGGTGCCATCGAGAGAAATGAACAAGGCACATAGCGAGCATGTCAAAGAAATTGTAAAGGAAAAGCAGAGCAGCCCTTGCATTCCCAAATGCAGAATGACCGCAGCTGCTTCATCGAGTGATGACGGGTGGATCCTGGAATTTGAAACCGAACCGGCGTTTACGGATTCATGGCAAAACAGATCGTGGCGATTTGACGACACCGAACCCACATTTCAGGACAGCGCCGTTCAGTGATACAGCCCTAAAATCCTGATGTAATCTTTCAAGGAAACCTTAATGCCCAAAATATCCAGACGGGAAGTGCCCGCGTAAACAAAAAAGCCGTCTGAGGAGCCGTCAACTCCCCAAGCGGCATTTAGCAGGTTTTGCAACCTATTGATTTTTTGGTGATCCCAGCGGGATTCGAACCCGCGTTACCGGCGTGAGAGGCCGACGTCCTAACCACTAGACGATGGGACCATTAAAAAAACAGTGGCTTGATTATAGAAAAGATGCATCTTTGTCAAATAGAATTTGCCTCCGGCAAATCCATTTTGATTGGAACCACTCGATTTGACGTCAATCCACCGGGGCATCGGCGGCAGGACGCTTGCCTCTTCTGAAACCAAAAACGAAATAAACCAGCACACCGATAAAGGGCAGCATGGCCACGACGAAGGCCCACAGCGCTTTCATCTGGATGGAACCAAAGTCCTTGCGGGCGATGTCTAAAATGGCCACGCAGGTGATCAGGAAAAACACGACGGCGGTGAGAACCACGAACATGCCGGTGCTCATGATGGATCAGCCTTTCAATTTATCCGCGATATCGAGAATGGTGTTCACATAATACTTGCTGTGGTTGTAGTGGTAAACAACCTTGAAGGCCTGCTCCCGGGTGATGCCCGGTTTCCAGCCGTAATGCTTCAGGTAGCTGGCAACGCTGGAAATGGCGTCGGCATGGACAAACAGATCCACCTGACCGTCGGCGTTGCCATCTTTGGCGTAAGGAGCGATGTTGCTGGGCATGAACTGGGAGATCCCCATGGCACCGGCATAGGAGCCCTTGATGGTGGTTGGGTCCATGCCTTCCTTTTCCGTGTAGGCCAGAAATGCTTTGAGTTCACGGTAGGCCCAACTGGCTTTCTGATCCGCTTTTTTTTCAAAATCCTGACGTGACATGCGCCGGTCATCATCGGGCAGGTTGTCCCAGATCGTCTGGCGGGGCTGTTCGTCGGTCATGGCGGACAGGGTGGACAGGGTGTTGATCACCGATTTGTTGCCTGTATAGGCGCCCAGCTTGGTTTCCACCAGAATGATGGCGGTAATCACTTCCTTATCCACACCGAAGGCGCCCTCGGCGAGCGCCAGCGCCTCACGGTGCTCCATGAGGTAAGACTTGGCCGCTGTGATATTCAACGCTTGTGTGAACTGCTGGTAGTTCAGCGTGGCCTCGTTGTGCATGAAATATGCACTGACGCCGCCCTCCTCGAAGGATACAGCAGGGCTGGCGAAGATCTCCTGGATACGGGCGCTGTCGAAGCCGTCTTCAATCAGGCGCTTGGTCAGTGCCTGGAAGGGTCCCGGTGAATCGGCGGCACAGGCTGGCCCAACCAGCCCTGCCAGCAAAACAATCAGGATGGCAATTCCACAGCTCCTGAAGCGTCCGTGGGCGGTCTGCAAAGTGTCGTCGCGTATCACCATTGATCTCCTTAAGTAGTTCCGGATTTTTTAAGCCGGCGGCTTCCCGCGGCAAATCAATCCCATTGCCCCTGTTCGAACCGGCGCCGTCAGAGAGCGACCGATTCCCGTTGCCGATGTGAAAAGCCGGTCAGATACCGATAGCCGGCTTCTTTGAGCAGATCACGAGCCTTATCGAAATCCCTGCCCACCGTTTCGGGGGAGTGGGCATCGGAGCCGGTCACCACGGGAATCCGAAGCTGGGCACACCGGTCGAGCAGCGGCGGTGATGGGAAAGCCTCCCTCACCGGATAGCTAAGCCCGCTGGTGTTCAATTCCACGGCCAGGTTCTTTGCCCCGATCTTTTCCAGAAGGTTCAGAAACCCGTCCACCGCAAATGCCGATGGGTGCCGGCTGTATTTTTTCGGCAGATCGAAATGGCATACCACGTCAAAGTAATCATAATCCAGCATTGATTCCATTACATCCAGATACTTCGCGTAGATTTCGTCGGCGTTGCGTTCGCCGCACCCCCAGGCCGATTGCCGCGTAACCACATCTTCACCGTCGAGAAAATGGACGGAACTGCCCACCACATCCAGATCGAACGCGTTGACGACCTCCCGGCAGCGGTCCACATGCGCCGGTGAAAAGTCGATCTCCAGTCCAACACGGACGCTGATCTGGTCCCGGTACTGCCGGTCCAGCCGGCGGGCCGCATTCACATACATGGGCACTTCCCACGGAAACATGGCATTATAGCGCCCGACCTCCTGGAACGTCAGGTGGTCAAGAAAACAGATCGTGGTCAGGCCCTTGGTAATCGCCGCCCGGACATACTGTTCCATGCTGCCGGTGGCGTGGTTGCAAAGGCTGGTGTGGACGTGGTAGTCGATCATGGATATAATGCAGGCTCCTTTTCCGTCATTATTTGACACGCAGGCGGCTCCCGTGTCAAATCAATAGCCGGAATGGCTCCCTGCCTTTGCACGCAGGCAAAACGGCCGGCAGCGATTTCCAATTTTTAATCTGAGACAACATCCTAACCGCACAATCCAGACCGAATAATAAGCACGGACAATCGAAATGGCCCGAAAACCTGTAAAAACACTGTTTGCCTGCCAATCATGCGGCTATGAATCCGCCAAATGGATGGGCCGCTGCACCGAATGCGGCGCCTGGGACACCTTTGCCGAAGAGGTCAGGCAGCCGCCGGCGGCCGCCCATATGGTCATGAATCACAAGGGCGACCGCCCGGTTCCAATCGACGCCGTCGAAATCATCGACGAAGAACGGATGTCCACCGGCATCGCCGAATTCGACCGGGTGCTGGGCGGGGGGCTGGTGGCCGGCACCCTGGTGTTGATCGGCGGGGACCCAGGCATCGGCAAATCCACAATTATGCTCCAGGCCCTGTACGGCATCGCCACCAGCGGCCGCAAGGTCCTGTACGTTTCCGGTGAAGAATCGGTGCGCCAACTGCGTCTGCGCAGCCGCAGGCTGCAGACTGCATCGCCCAACCTGCTGGTGGTATCGGAGATCGACATCGATGCGATCATGGCCATGGTGTCAAGCGAAGCGCCTGATGTATTGGTGGTTGATTCCATTCAGACCATGTTCAGCCCGGAGATCACATCGGCCCCGGGCAGCGTAAGTCAGGTGCGGGAGTCGACCATGCGGCTGATGCTCATGGCCAAACGGACCGGCGTTCCGACCTTCCTTGTGGGCCACGTGACCAAGGAGGGTGCCATTGCCGGACCCCGGCTGCTGGAACACATGGTGGATACGGTGCTCTATTTCGAAGGCGACCGCAACCACGTTTTCCGCATCCTGCGGGCAGTGAAGAACCGCTTCGGCTCCACCAACGAGATCGGCGTCTTCGAAATGAAAGAGAATGGATTGTGCCAGGTGGGCAACCCCTCGGCCGTATTCCTTTCCGAACGCCCCGAGAATGCACCCGGCTCCGTGGTGACGGCCAGCATGGAAGGCACCCGCCCCATCCTGGTGGAACTTCAGGCACTGGCCTCAAGCACCAGCTTCGGTACGCCGCGGCGGACCATTCTGGGTCTTGACCAGAACCGGGTGGCCCTGCTGGTCGCGGTCATGGAAAAGCAGCTGGGCATGCACCTGATGGGCCACGACATTTTCATGAATGTGGCCGGCGGAGTCAAGATCATGGAACCGGCCGTCGACATGGGCATCGTCTCGGCCATCGCCTCCAGTTTCCTGGACCGGCCCATTCGCAAGGACACCATGGTGATGGGCGAAGTCGGACTGGCCGGCGAGGTGCGGGCCGTGAGCAATGTGGAAATCCGCATCTCCGAAGGCCGCAAAATGGGATTCACCCGCATCCTGGCCCCTGCGGGCAGCCTCAAGCGGATGCAGCGGCCCGATGACATCACCCTGGAAGGGGTGGCGAACGTGGCCGCCGCCGTGGCGCTGCTTTTCTGACAACACACTCATTATATTGAGTATTGAGATCGCTCTACCCCAGCGGTTTGTCTTGACTTGAACAGGACGAAAAGATATGAAGCGATCGTCCCGCAACAAGAACCCGTGGGCGGATCACTATACCCGCCAGGCCAAAAAGGACAACTTTGCGGCCCGCTCGGTTTACAAGCTTCAGGAGATCCAGAAAAAGCACCGCATTCTGCACCGGGGTGCATATATTCTGGACCTGGGTTGTGCACCGGGATCGTGGCTGCAGTTTGCCGCCCGGGAAGTGGGTCCCGAGGGCCGGCTGGTGGGTGTCGACCTGACCCCGGTCGCCATGGGGCTTCCGGAGAACGCAGCGGTGATCGTCGGTGACGTGGCCGACCTGGAGGGCCGCCTGGTTGCGCTGGGGCAGACTCGATTCGACGTGGTGCTCAGCGACATGGCACCGGCCACCACGGGCAATCGGCACGTGGACGAAGCCCGCTCCGTGAGGCTTTGCGAAGCAGCCCTGACCATTGCCGACAAAACCCTGATACCCGGGGGCAGCTTTGTTTGCAAGATCTTTCAGGGAAACGGTTTCAAGGCCTTTGCCGATGCCGTCAAAGCGCGCTTTGACCGTCAGACGGCGTTCAGGCCCCAGAGCACGCGAAAAGCCAGCCGGGAGGTATTTGTGATTGGGCTAAACAAAAAATAACAGGAGGTTTGCATGTCAGGACATAACAAATGGTCTTCCATCAAGCACCGCAAAGGCGCCCAGGACGCCAGACGGGGGAAGATCTTTACCAAACTGATCAAGGAAATCACAGTGGCCGCACGTGCGGGCGGGGGTGACCTGGACGCCAACCCGCGGCTGCGCACTGCCGTGGCGGCGGCCAAAACGGAAAACATGCCCAAGGACAACATCGAACGGGCCATAAAAAAAGGTACCGGCGAACTGGAGGGAGTCAGCTACGAAGAGAGTTCCTATGAAGGCTACGGGCCGGGCGGCGCAGCCATCCTGGTGGAATCACTGACCGACAACAAGAACCGCGCCGTGGCCGAAATCCGCCACATCTTCAACAAATACGGCGGCAACATGGGCGAAAACGGATGTGTGGCCTGGATGTTCGACCACAAAGGTTATTTCAATGTGGCCAAGGCCGCCATCAGTGAAGAAAAGTTGATGGAGGTGGCTCTGGAGGCCGGCGCCGAAGATGTTCGTGAAGACGAAGACAGCTTTGAGGTCATCACCGCACCCGAGGACTTCGATGCAGTCAAAGACGCCCTTGCGGGTGCGGGCATTCCCTTCAGCGACGCCGAAGTGACCATGCTGCCCCAGACCCTCAACCCCCTGACAGGCGCAGAGGCCGAACGTATGCTTAAGCTCATGGACGCCATGGAAGACTGCGACGATGTCCAGAAAGTCCATACCAACGCAGACATTCCTGATGACATTGTCGATGCCATGTAAGGCGGCATGATAATGCTTCCAAAAAACGCCCGGCAACCATATGGACGCGGTTGCCGGGCGTTTTCTATTTCCGGCGGCCCCAACCGCTTTATCTTGAAAGATCGAGCATCCGGGTCACTGCGGCCAGCGCCGGTAGGCGGGTGTTTTCAGGCACCTTCACCACGCCGGTCATTTTCTCCAGGCAGGCGGCCACGTCCGACAAGCCGATGCGTTTCATATTGCGGCAGATCATCTTCTCGGACGCCGGATAAAAGGTTTTGTCTGGATTCTGCTTACGGAGGGGATGCAGCAGCCCGGTTTCCGTGCCGACAATGAACGCCTGATGGGTTGACTGGTGCGCGAAGCGCAGCATGCCCGACGTGCTTTCCACCACATCCGCCAGGGCCAGCACCTCCGGCCGGCATTCCGGGTGGGCCATGAAGATGGCTTCGGGATAGTCGGCTTTGGCCTTGGCGGCATCGGCGGCCGTCAGCCACTCGTGGGTGGGGCAGTACCCATCCCACACGTGGATGGTTTTATCTGTTTTTGACGCCGCGTACATGGCCAGATTGCGGTCAGGAGCCAGCAGCATCTCTTTTTCCGGCAGGCTGTTGACCACCTTGACCACGTTGGCCGAGGTGCAGCAGATGGTCGACAGGGCCTTGACTTCAGCCGTGGAGTTAACATAGGTGACCACCGGCATGGGGGGCAGGGCGGCTTTCCTGGCTTCCAGCGATTCGGCGCTGATCATGTCGGCCATCAGGCAGCCGGCATCGTGGCGCGGCAGCAGCACGATCTTGTCCGGGGAGAGAATCGAGGCGGTTTCGGCCATGAAATGGACCCCGCAGAAGACGATCACATCCGCATCGGTATCCGCGGCCCGGATGCTGAGTTCCAGGGAATCCCCGCAAAGATCAGCCAAGTCCTGAATCTCTGGGGGCTGATAGTTGTGCGCCAGCATAATGGCGTTTTTTTCTTTGAGCAGGGCTCTTATTTTCGCTTGCATGATCGGGTCCTTTCGAAAGGATGCTCGGTGGTGCGGGAAACCAGTTCCGTTTGCTCACTGGTTCATCTGCAGCACGTCGGCACCATCCGGCACGTCGAAACGGAAAAGCGATTCCTGCGGCGGGTTGTCGAAATCGACGTTTTTCAGAACAATGCGGGTTTCGTCACCGTACACGTTGAAGGTGGTGATCTGGATCAGGTCGAAACTCCTTTTGGCAATATCCAGCTGCACTTCCATAAGATCCACCGAGGATCTGTTGGGCACCAGCCTGAGACGATAGCGCTTGGGGTCCGTGGCCGGCTCCAGGGAGACCTGAAATGACCGCCGTATCATCTTGATGTTGGAAAGAAAGCCGGCGCCCTTGCCCTCTCCGAAAAAAGAGGGGGCCTTTCCCACCAGCACCTGGTTTTCCTGGGGTCGGTAGACCCACAGGTCATTGCCGTCGGTAATGATGGTCTGGGGGTCCGGCACCAGATATTCCCAGCGCATCCTGCCCGGCTGCCGGACCATCAGCCTGCCGGATGCCGTGTCGGTAACCGCCATGGCTTTAAGGATGGATTCCTGGTCGAAATCGGCTGTAAATCCCGCGACATTGTAGCGGTTTTCCAGGCCGGCGATAATTGCATCGATGGTCTTGTCGGCTTCCGACGCCGATACCGCCAACGCCGGCGTACAAACGATTGTCATGACGAAAATGGCCATGGTGATGGCAATGGATTTGCGGCCATTGGTTTGCAAGCGGTCCATAGCGCCCCTTTCCTTTTCCTGGCATGGCGCCGGCGGCGCCTGATAAGCGATAGCCTGAGTATCCCATTTCTTCCAGTTTGTAAACATATTGGGTTGGCGGCCGCTTCAGCGCAACAACAAATCCATGGCTGCGGTGGGATTTTCCAGATCCGTGACCTCCCGCAGCGGTTCTTCCGTGGGCAGATCGATGGCTTCGGTTTTACCGAAAACGCCGAAGCAGACCCGATCGATCAGACGCATGTCTCGCATCAGCGCGTCACAGGCAGCATGGGGGGTGCGCACACCCTGAAGCATAAGGGTTTCCATGTTGGAATGGCGCAGCAGGGTTTGAAAGCGCCTGGCCTGCCCAAGGTTGCGGAACAGGGTCTGTTTGTGTGCGATCAACAGGGCGTAGGCATCGCCAGGTTCGCATGTATTATCCAGAATGGACAGCACCAGGTCAAGGCAGGCCAGGAAGTCGGAATCGTTGTCAGCCATGCGTTCAAAAAAGCGGGCCAGGAAATCCTGTCGTCCCGATTCCAGCCGCAGCCCAGCATTTCTGAGCCGCACCTTGACAATAACCCGCCGCGCCGCCGATATCCACTTTTCGATGGCCGCCGCCACCCGGGGATCCATCTGCCAGGCAATGTTCAGCCGCGTCAGGTATTGGGACCGGATGAAATCGGGCACCGGGATGCGGGCCAGTTGTCTGCCGTCGGGCATGCAGATCTGGGCGCTGATCCCCGGAGCCATCAGACGGCCATGCAATGCCTTTTGATCATCGATTGAAAAGCGGGCCAGCTCCAGCAGCGGCTCCAGGTCGATCTGGACCGCCTGGTCCGGATAAAAAATCAGGTCCAGCAGGCTGTCCCGTTCGCTGTTAGTGTCCGCTTTCAGGAAAGCGGCCAGCCGGTCGGGCTCAGGGGGGAAAAGCGTCGCGTGGATGTAGTCAAGGATGGCGTCGGTCAGGCGCCCCCCATGTTTCAACGCGGTGACAATGTGATCGAGAAGCGTGGACTGAAGGTCATTGATTGGCTGGATCATCGGGGGAATATAGCATCAGCTTGGCACGATTGTCGAGGTTGAGGACTCGGGAAAGCGCGTCAAAGCTCCCCTTGAGGAGGTCCATGTCACCGACAACTGAATCCAGCCGGTTTTCAACGACGGCCAGTTCAATCCGTTTGACCATGTCGTGGATATTCATGATACCCAGGTTGCCAGCGGCGCCTTTGATGGTGTGTGCACTGCGAGCCGCCTGCTGCACATCACCCATATCGATCGCGCCTTTCAGGCGATGGAAATCCGCCATGCCGGTTTCCAGAAACAGCTCAGCCAGTTCGCGGTATTCATGTTCGTCAAACCCGATCTTTTCTCCCAATGCTTTTAAATTCATGCGGCCTCCTTATTGAAAACATTCTTTTCGATGATCGCAAATACCGCTTCCCGCTTGATCGGCTTGGTGATGTAGTCGTTCATACCCGCCTCCAGGCACATTTCCCGGTCACCTTTCATGGCATGAGCAGTCATGGCAATGATGGGCACGCGGTGAAATCCTTTTTGCCGGATCGTCCGCGTAGCCTCCTTGCCATCCATTACTGGCATCTGCACATCCATGAAGATCAGATCAAAGGCATCCGGCGTGGCCGTGTACCGTTTCACGGCTTCAACCCCGTTGCCGGCGACCTCAACCAGGTACCCCGCCTTTCCCAGCATGAGCTTGGCCAGCTTCTGGTTGACCGGGTTATCCTCCACCAGAAGGATCCGAACTGAATGTTTCAGATCCTCCCTTACCGAATACTGCGTGTGAATCTTCTCTTTATGGTCGGTTTGGGCGGCAGTTGCCCCCTGGTGGTCCCGAAGCACCCGCCCAATCATTTGAAACAGTTTTTCCCGGCGGACGGGTTTGCTTAAGTATCCGTTGAAACCAGCTTTTTCGCATCGCAGCGCGTCCCGTTCCAGCGAACTGGAAAGGGCGATCAGGGGCATCCTCGAAAAATCGGCATCCGACCATCGAATTTGGGCCGCCACGGCAAATCCGTCGGTATTCGGCATGCAGATGTCCGAAATGCACAGGTGCCAGGGAGCACCTTGCTCCACGGCCGCCTGGAGCATCGGCAGCACGGCATCCCCCCGGTGAACCACAGTGGCGGTCATGCCCGCGGAACTTAAGATCTGCTGCAGAATCTGGGCATTGGCCACGTTGTCATCCACCACCAGCACCCGCAGTCCTTTGAGGGAAACAGATGCCAGCCCATGAACCTGTTTTTCTTCGCATTTGGCCAACCAGGCGGTAAAATGGAAGGTGCTGCCTTCTCCGGGTCGGCTTTCCACCCAGACGTCACCGTCCATCAAATTAGAGATCTGCCGGCAAATTGAAAGTCCCAGACCGGTTCCGCCATATTTGCGTGTGGTCGAACCGTCGGCCTGCTGGAAGGGTTCGAAGATGACCGCATGCTTGTCTGCGGGGATGCCAATGCCCGTATCTCGAATGGCCGTGTGCAGTTTGAAGGCTTCCGATGTCTCCTCCGCCAGACGCATGGAAAGTTCGATTTCACCCGTTTCGGTGAATTTGGGCGCATTGCCCAGCAGGTTGGTGATGACCTGGCGGAACCGCAGGGGATCGCCCTTGACCATAGCCGGCATGTGGTCATCTATCCGACAGAGCAGTTCCACAGGACGGTTGCCAATTTTTGGCCGGATCAAATCGCAGACATCATAGGCCAGCAGCTCCGGGTCAAAGGCGATATTTTCAAAATCGAGTTCACCGGACTCGATCTTCGAGAAGTCGAGGATGTCGTTGATCAAAGAGAGCAGGGCTATACCACTGCGTTTGATGGTCTGGGTATAATCCGCCTGTACGTCGCTCAGCTCGGTATCCAGCAGCAGGTCGGTAAATCCGATCACACCGTTCATGGGTGTACGGATTTCATGGCTCATATTGGCCAGAAATTGGCTCTTGGCCATATTGGCGCTTTCGGCGGCTTCCTTTGCCTTTTTCAACTCCTCTTCGGCCATTTTGCGTTCGGTAATGTCCTCTACGGTCCCGGTATACCGCCCCCCGGCATCGGAGAACACAGGCTCAAAGTGAACATGCACCCATCTGAGATTCCCGTCGGGGCGAACGATTCGGCAGTCCATGGAAAAGGTGCCCATTCCCTTCAGGGCATGCCCCCATTTTTGGGATACCGTTGGGCAGTCGTCGGCATGCACGAATTCACGCCAGTCTCGGGTCAGGCTTTGCACCAGGCTCAGGCCGAAAATCTCTTGGTAGCTGGTATTGGTGTATTGGCAGCTGCCTTTGGCATCAATCTCGAAGACGCCGAAGTGGATGGTTTCTGAAATCAAACGGAAGCGCTCTTCACTGCCGTGAATAACGACCTGCGCTTTGCGATAGCGCTTGTTTTCCTCTTCCAGAACCTTGTTTTTTTTTACCAGTTCCAGAATGGTCGCTGCTCCGGGCATCGGAATCGGTCCCATCTTCAGGCGCTTCTATTGAAAGGGTATTGCATCTGCCGAAAGGGGATCTATTTCACCGGTCAGACGGCAACTGTTCTTTTGAACCCAACGGGCTGAAATCAATTGGCGCTCTGTTTCAGTCGGTGAGATCTATATCGGCAGGCAATCTAGGGACTTTAGTTTTTCAGCGCCCTACTGGCGGTTCCCATGGCCAGGGGCGCGACATCGTTCAAGAAAGACGGAGAATATACCCGCTTCGTGAAAAAAACCGCTGTGCGCGCGACGCGTTCATCAACAATAGATATCCGCCTGGTGTGGGGACCTGATTGGGTCATTAAAGGGGCAGGTTGTATTTTTTGAGCTTTTCCCGCAAGGTCTTGCGCGTAATTCCCAATCGTCTGGCCGCCTCGCTTTTGTTGCCGTCGGCTGATGCCAGGGTATTGATGATGGCTTCCCGCTCGATTTGTTCCAGGGGAATATCGGCCGGAGAAGCGCCGCCGGATAAAGCGGCATCGACTTCGTGCCCGTTCGCGGCCAGTGAGGCGAAATCGCGCTCGTCCAGGCAGGCTGATTTAGCCAGCACCACCGCCCGCTCGATGGTGTTCATCAGTTCACGAACATTTCCCGGCCACGCGTGGCGGATCAACAGATCCATGGCCCGCGGGGAGAACCATTCCACCGATTTGCGGTTTTTTTCGGCAAACCGCGTCAGAAAATAGGCCGCCAGCAGGGGGATGTCTTCCCGGCGCGCCCTCAGGGGCGGCGTTTTCAGCTCGACGACATTCAACCGATAGTAAAGGTCTTCCCTGAAGGCGCCGGCCTTGACCATCTGCGCCAGGTCCTGGTTGGTGGCCACGATGAGACGGACATCCACGGAAATCAGCTGCTCACCGCCCACGCGGGTCAGTTCGCGTTCCTGAAGCACACGCAGCAGCTTCACCTGCATGGAAACAGGCATCTCTCCGACTTCGTCCAGGAACAGGCTGCCCCCGTCGGCCTGGACAAAACGCCCCTCCTTGCGGCGGTCCGCACCGGTGAAGGCCCCCTTCTCATGGCCAAAAAGCTCCGATTCCAGCAGGGTCTCGGTAATGGCGGCACAATTCACTTTGATAAATGGGCCGTTTTTTCTCGGGCTGTTGTGATGGATGGCCGCGGCCACCAGCTCCTTGCCCGTCCCCGATTCGCCGGTCACCATCACCGTGGCCTCGGAAACAGCCACCTGCCCCACGGTCTCCATCAGGCGCATCATGGCCGGACTGCTGCCGATAACATCCGCTGACTGGTAGCCGCCTGCCAGCTGTTGTTTGAGCTGGCGGTTCTCCGTTTTGAGACGGATATGCTCCAGAGCCCGTTGAAGGGTCAAGCGAAGCTTGTCAAAATCCAGGGGTTTAATCAGATAATCGTAAGCGCCCTTCTTGAGCGCATCCACCGCCATCTCCACGGATGCGTATGCAGTCATCAGCACAATGGGAATAACAGGGTTGATCGTCTTGATCTGCTCCAGCGCCTCGATGCCCGATACGCGGACCATGCGGATATCCATCAGTACCAGATCGACGGGCTGATCCTGGACGGCGGCAATGGCCGCCTCACCGTCATCCGCATCCACAATATCATACCCCCATCCGCCCACCAGGGTCCGCAGCATGGTTCGGTGGGCGATATCGTCATCCACAACCAATACCCGATACAATTCCGGCATCATACCTCCTGGACAGCGGGCAGGGTGATCTCGACCGTGGTGCCCGCACCGGTTTGACTGGCCACCACTATGTCACCCTGGTGTGCCTTGACAATGTTGTGTACGATGGCAAGCCCCAACCCGGTCCCGGTTTTCTTGGTGGAAAAATAAGGTTCGAAAATGTGGAATTGGTCCCGGGGATCTATACCCGTGCCCGTGTCGATGACCTGTATAACGACGCTGCCGTTCCCATCGCTGGACACCCGGACCGTCAGGCGACCGCCGGCGGTCATGGCATCCAGGGCGTTGAGCAGGAGATTGAGCATCACCTGGTTCATTTTATCGGCGTCCATAACGGCGCAAATACGTTCATCAGCCATGTCCAGGGCCATACTGACGCCGGCTTGACGGCTCTGACGATCCACTAGCCTGAAGCTGTCCTGGAAAAACGGCTTTAACGCCACCTCTTGAAAATGGAGTCGGATCGGCCGGGAAAATTCAAGCAACTGCCCCACCACCCGATTGAGTCGGTCAACTTCCTGGATCATGATGCCGGCGATCTCCTGATCCCGATCACTATCGCGGTATTTTTCCTTGAAATAGGTGGCAAACCCCTTGATCGAACTCAAAGGATTGCGGATCTCGTGGGCCACGCCGGCGGCCAGGCGGCCCACCAACGCCAGTCTGCGGTTCCTTTCCAACTCTTGGTGGAGTGCGCGAAGCTCGGTGAGGTCCTTGAACAGAATCACCTGACCGAAGCTTTCGCCGTTTTCGTCGGTCAGGGTGGCGGCACTCACATCCATGGGGATCAGACGGCCGTCGGCGAGCGGACAGAGCACTTCCTTTTCCACCAGACGGCGATCATCGGTCAGGCTGTCTGCCAGTATCGCCGGGATAACCGCTCTGGCGGTGGTGCCGATCACTCCGGCGGCTCGGATTCCCAGTGTGGCTTCGGCGACCGAATTCAGGGCGGTCACCCGGTCATCCCGATCCAGGGCCACCAGACCGATGGGCATTCGCGACACCAGGTTGTCGGAAAAGGCCTTTTCCCTGGCCAGGGAGACGCGGGTGGACCGGTAGTTCTGCGCCAGGAAAAGCAGCAGCACGCCGGCGCACCCCACCAGCAGCAGCACCACGGCCATCACCACGGTATGCCTTGCATCGGCGGCATGGGCCGCATCGACGGCATCGGTTCGAAATCCCACGAAAATAACCATGGGCGCAACCTCCCGATCGGGAGAAGACATGTCCCCCATGCGCATCATATCGCCGTGCATGGGTCTATTCGGACGTTTGGCCATTGGCGCAAATTTGCCGAAGACCTCGAAGACCGCCTCACCATCCGGGACCACAGTCCGCCGCCATGCCGGCGCAGTGGCCCTGTAGATGAACTCGAGATCCAGATCGGTGCCATAACGGCTTCCCAGCCGATCCATCTGGTTATGGGCAATCACCGTACCATCGATGTCGACCACCAGCAGATGGGCAATGTCCGGCTGGGCTGCGGTTTCGATCAGCAACCGCTGGAGTTGGAACCCGCTGCCGTGGCCGCCACGCATACCCATTCGCGTGCCGGCTTCAAAGGATCGGATCAGGGCGGCGCCCTTTTCCATCATCAGGCGAATACGCTGCTGCTTTTGACGGTTAATGGTTTCCAGCGTCATCCAAGCTACGAGGGGCAGCATCACCAGAACCGCACCAAGGATGATCCACGGCGAAAAACCCGAGAGGAATATTCTGAATTTATCTTTGTCCATGATCATCCCAACCCAATGAATACAAGATAGCTGCCAGGCTGTCCGATTTTCTATGAGACCGGGCCGGTCCTGTTCGATTTTCAGCCCGCTCCCCATGGCGGTGCAACGATTGCTGACCCAAGCTGGAACCTTTTTACCCGGTTCGACGATCCGGCCTGGTTACTTTCGACCCACCCTGACCCGCTGCTGAACCCGGCAACAGATCCCCCACGGACTTGAACTTATAATTTTAATTATTATATTTAAAAGGTTACGACGTTCTCGGTCAAAAATCAAATGGATTTGGCATCGACATTGCTGAAGTAAGTTGTCGATAATGACAAGCGGATTTCAGTTCACCAGACCCGACATTTTCTAAAACACGAAAGGAGTTCATCATGAAAACAAAAAACCTGCGCAACGGAATGATCACTCTGGCGGCCATAGCCGTCATGGCCGTTGGGGCAACCGCCTTTGCGGGCAAAGGAATGGGCAGTCAGAACGACGGACGGGGATACGGGGGCAGCGGCGACCAGCACCGCCGGGGGGGATGCGCGTGTGGCCAGATGAACGCGGATCTCACACCGGAGCAGCGCGAGCAGATCGAGGCTGAACGCCAGGCATTTTTCAATGCTACCAAGAGTGAACGTCAGGATCTTTATGCCAAAAAGCTGGAGCTGCGCGCCGAGATGGCCAAACGTCAACCGGACCTGCAGAAAGCATCCGCCATGCAGAAAGCGGTTTCTGATCTGCAGGGAAGTCTGGATCAGAAACGCCTGAACCACATCATGGCCATGCGCAAAATCAATCCCGATGCCGGCAGAGAATTCATGCGGGGAGGACAAGGCATGAGCCACCATGGCATGGGTCGGGGCATGGGAGATGGACCGGGCAACTGCCCAAACCAGTAAATCCGTCTATCAAATACCGATGCGCCGGGAGTGCTCCGATCCACCCGGCGCATTTTTCTCCTGACCATAGACCCCTGCGGAAATTATCCCCAAATCACGAAACCGCGCAGCACCTGATCGCATCTCTTTGGGTTGGATTCCCTGAAGAAAACCTGATATGTCCACTTCAGCCTTGAAGGCGCATGGGACCGGCCGCCAACACTCCGAATCCCATATTCTGGACATCCTCAGTCGTTCATGCGGTACTCCCCTTTAAGGGCGTAGACGTGCTTTTCCCAGATCCGGTTGAAACGGTCCGGATCGACCGTCGGTTTTTTTATCATCCGCATGCAAAGGGCCATCTGTTTGTCCGTACTGCCGGTCTTGCTGTAGAGCTGGAGGACGAACTTGGAGAAATCCCGGATCATGAAATCGAAAATTTGATCCATCAATTCGTCCGGCACTGCGTCGGTGGCGGCTTTTTCGATGAGCAGCTGGCCGTATGCAACCAGGCTGAACAGCTCGCCCAGATTGAGCAGGAAGTCGATATCCTTGATCTGATGCTTGTCCGGTGGGGCCGTCATCAGCAATTCCACCAGCAGGGCGATCTGCTGCCTGAATATGCGGATGTTTGGAAGGTCGAGACTGTTGAATGCAATATTGTAGTCGTGGAACTGAATTTTACCCAGCCCCCTGGTCGGCCCCTGCTTGAACAGAAAATCGTCATTGACCGCTGCGTCGACTTTGCCGATCTCCGGGAACTGGCCGGGATTGAAAAAATAGTTGGCCATAAATTTGACGATCAGGGCCATGTTGACGTGGACGGTGCCTTCCAGTTTGGGAAGGGCGCGAATGTCCCGGGCCGCCATCTCGAAATAGGTGTCCTTTTCAAAACCCTTGGCCGCGATCACGTCCCACAGCAGGTTGATCACCTCCTCACCCTGGGTGGTTACCTTCATCTTCACAAGGGGGTTGTAGAGCAGGTAGCGCCGATCATCGGTCGACGCGCTGCGCATGTAGTCCGCCGCCCGCGAAGCAAACATGCGCATGGCACACAGCCGGGTGTAGGCATCCACGAACAGCTGGCGGATATGCGGAAAATCGGTCACGTAATGGTTGAACAGAAACCGACCGGCGGCGTGGTCGATCGCTTCGTAGAAGGCGTGGGTGCATATGCCGATGGAAGCCCAGCCCAAATTATACTTGCCCACATTAATCGTGTTCAGGGAGGAGTCCCAAGCCTCGCTGCCCGTAGTGAGGATGTCGTCGTCAGTCAAGGGGTATCCATGCAGATTGTACTCGGAGACGTACATCTGGGAGTTGACTACATTCTGAACACATTCGTAGCTTTCGTGTTTGGACTCCACCACGAAAAAGACATATTCGTCGGTTTCCGAATTCTTGGCAAAGGTTGCGACCAGGGCCGCTTCGTTGCCGTTGCCGATGTAGTATTTTCCGCCATCGGCCCGGTACTGGCCATCACCCAGGGGGGTCAGGGCCATGTCGCTGGCATACAGGTCCGCGCCGTGTTCTTTTTCCGACAGGCCGAAGGCGAAAATCCCGCCTTCCGCCAGCAGTTGGGCCGTCTTCTGTTTGACCGCTTCGTTCTTTCCCATCCAGATCGGTCCCAATCCCAAAATGGTCACCTGCCAGGTGTACCAGTGGGCCAGGCTATAGAATCCGAGGATTTCATTGAAGTCCATGTTGCGAAAGGTGTCCCACCGGCAGCCCTCGGCGCCGTAGGGGGTCGGGGTCAACAAGGTGGAGAAGATGGCTTCCTTTTTGATGAACCGCAGAAAATCGTCGTACCAGACCCGTTCATGGTCGTCTGCCTTGAGCCGCTTTTTGCCCTTGGTTTCGAAGAAATCAATGGTCTTGCGCATGATTTCCCTGGATCGTGCGTCCAGGTGGCCGAACTGGGCCTTTTTGGGATTAAAAAGCATCCGCAACCCTCCTATTTTTCTGTTTACCGCCCCGATCGGGCCGTGCAAGCGGTGGATCGACCAGCCCGCACCGGTTATGTTGGCAATGTTAACATCATCCCCCTATCCCAGAAAAACCGGTGCTGTCAATGGCGGACTGGTCAAACAGGCGGCCAGCTGTTATTTTAATTGTTTGCCTCTCTTCACAACCGAAAGGCGGTCAATGACCCTGGATATGAAGGATTTCAAAAAGACGGTCGTCCCCTGGCCGAAGTTGATTTCCGGCACGCTGATCCGGCGGTACAAGCGTTTTCTGGTGGATGTCCGCCTGGAGAACGGGGAGACCGTAACCGCCCACTGCCCCAATTCAGGCAGCATGAAAACCTGTTGCCGGCCCGGCAGACCGGTCTATCTCTCCGTCCATGACAACCCCAAACGAAAGCTCAAGTATACCTGGGAATTGATCGAGATGCCCGGTTCGCTGGTGGGCGTCAATACCCAGCTGCCCAACCGGCTCACCGCCCAGGCCATTGCAGCGGGCGATGTAGCCGAATTGAGCGGGTATGAGACGGTCAGACGGGAAGTGAAGGCCGGCGTAAGCTCACGCATCGACATCCTGTTGGAGGCTCCCGACCGCCGTCCCTGCTACGTGGAAGTCAAAAATTGCACCCAGGTGACCGACGGGCTGGCCACCTTTCCCGATGCCGTAACCATTCGGGGCCAGAAACATTTGATCGAACTGCAGGCGCAGGTGGCCGCCGGTTTCCGATGCGCCATGTTCTTCCTGGTTCAGCGTATGGACGCGCGATCGTTTGCACCTGCAGACCACATCGATGCGCAATACGGAAAAACACTGCGCCAGGCCGCTATAAACGGGGTAGAGATCCTGGTATATGATGTCCGCATCGATCTTGCGGGCATCCGGCTTAACGAACGGATACCCTATGATCCTAATTTTTTGGCGTAATCGGCGGCGTTGAGGCCGGCCACACAGCCCTCACCGACGGCCTTGGCCACCTGCCAGGGCGGTCCGCAGATATCGCCGGCGGCAAAGATGCCCGGCACACTGGTGCGCTGACCCTTATCGGTCTTGATAAAACGCATCTCCTCATCCAGGTTCACGCCCAGGGATGTGGCCAGTTCCATGAGTCCTTTGGCACCCAGTTCGATAAACACCCCGCTGGCGGACAAGGTGCTGCCGTCGTCCAATACCAGTTCCCTGACCTGATCATCACCGGCGATTTCCCTGATTCTGGCACCCTGATGGACCACTACCCGGCTGTTTTCCAGTTTGCCAAGCAGTGCATCGGAGATTTTCAGGTCGCTGCAGATCAGATGGACGGTACCGGCAATTTCCGCCAAGGTCAGGGCACCATCCGCGGCGGCACTTTCATCACCTACCACGGCCACTTGCTCGCCCCGATAAAAATTGCCGTCACAGTCCACGCAATAGCTGACTCCTTTGCCCACCAGTTCCTTTTCACCTTTGACCCGCAGCGTGTTGCGAGCAGTGCCGGTGGCCAGAATCAGGGCTTTGCATTGCAGCTCAGACCCGGCCTCGGTCTCGAGTGCGAAGCGGTCGCCATGGGGTTCAATCTTAAGAATATCCGCATCGAGGAACCGGCTGCCGAAATTTTCCGCCTGCCGGCGCCCCGTTTCCAGCATCGTCTGTCCGGTGGCATTGAACAGACAGCACATGTTCTCCACGTGGGCCCGAAACAGGCTGCTTTTGTGCTCCTTGCCCAGCACCACCACCGACACTTTTTTACGGGATGAATGGATGGCCGCCTGAAGCCCCGCAGGTCCGGCCCCCACGATCACCACATCAAATTCCGTTTGGGTTGTCATCGGATCTCCTCCTTTGTTTCGTTCGACGCCCTGTCTGGTTTGGCTGGCAGCGGTTGCCCCGCCAAATCCGTCACCCCGCATCTGATTCTCAATAAACCGAAAAAGCATGAAAAACCAGTTGGGCGGGCACCGGTGTTGGAAAAAAATAGAATTGAAATCTTTGACTTTTTCGACTAATATGGTTCATCGCTGGTGGATGCTGGAAATCAATTTAATTTTCCGGCATGTTTGGTCCCCTCACCCGTGAACATGCTTGTAACACGAGGACGCAGCAATGACTACCGATTCACCCCGCCGCCCTGAGCGAGGCCGCACAGTACTTTTGGTAGACGATGAAAAAATGGTGCTGGAGGTTGGCCAAGCCATTCTCCAGCGACTGGGGCATGCGGTCATTACCGCGACCAGCGGTGAATCGGCATTGGAAAAATTCGACCAGGATCGTGAATCAATCGGTTGCGTGGTACTGGACCTGACCATGCCGGGCATCGACGGCAAAGCAGCTTTTGAGCTGCTGCGGTCGCTTGACCCCAAACTGCCGATAATCATTGCCAGCGGTCTCTCCGCCGACCAGGTCACCAGGCAATTTGGGGACAGACAGCCCACGTCTGTTATCCAGAAGCCCTACCAGGTTGCCGACCTCTCAGCCAAAATTCAAGCCATCCTGACTGGCCGCGCTTAAAAACAGGATCCGCAGTCTCGAAGCCATTCGATCCCTACCTTGGGGATGCAGCGGATAAACCTGCTCAGATCGGTCTACAGATCGAACTTGGCCTTAATTTTAAAAACATGGGTCGCGGGCAGGTTGAGGATTCGCTCGACGCCGGTTTTCTGGGTGATCCGCGCCAGGTTCTCTTTGATTACATCCATGGACGGCGCGATAAAGGTAAACCAGACGTTAAATGAATGATCCCGAAGGTAGTTGTGGGTTACACCGGGAAAGGTGTTCACCGTGCGGGCAAACAGGTCCACCTTTTCTTCGGGTACCTGGGCCGTGCAAAGGGTGCTGACGAAGCCCACCTTGCCCGGTACAAAATTTCCCCCGATCCGCCGGATGATGCCGCTTGCCTTGAGCCGGGATACCCGCGTCAGGACTTCATCCTCGGTGGTGCCCACCTCCCGGGCAATGGATTGGAAGGGCCGGGGAGTCAGGGGAAACCGGGTCTGGATACGATTCAGGATCGCTTTGTCCAGTTCGTCCATCGATGGGTTCACGTCAACACCGCCCCTTTCATGCGTGTGCATCCAGTCTAAACCTTCCCGTAACTATGCAGCCCCGGCAGCAGGTTGACGCCGAAATAGGTGAACAGAACCGCCGCGAATCCAAAGATGGACAGGAAAGCAATCTGCTTTCCCTGCCACCCGCGCATGAGGCGGGCGTGCAGCAAACTGGCATAGATAAACCAGGTGATCAGGGACCAGGTCTCCTTGGGGTCCCATGACCAGTAGCTGCCCCAAGCCGAGTTGGCCCATACCGCGCCAGTGATAATCCCACCGGTGAGGAAAAGGAACCCGAACAGCACCATCCGGTGGGTCAATTCATCCAGGAAGTCCAATCGGGGGATATGCCCAATTATTCCATCGCTCTTTTCAGGGTTGCGCGACTTGACCAGGTACATGAGGCTCATCCCGAAGGCAATGGCAAAGGCTGCATAGCCGAAAAAACAGGTGGCCACATGGGCAATGAGCCAGTTGCTTTTCAATGCCGGCACCAGCGGCTGGATACGGTCGCTGATATTGGGGGACATGGACGCATAGGCCATGGCCAGAAACGCGATGGGTGCCACAAATGCACCGATCAGGGCATTCTTGTACTTAAATTCCACAAACAGGTAGAGCACGCCCGCTGTCCAGGCGAAGAAAACCAGCGACTCATAGAGGTTGGACAATGGGGCATGACCGATACCCATCTGGTAGGATTCCACCCAGCGCAGCAGGATTCCAGCCGTGGTGATCGCCACCGCCGCACCCATGGTCCAACGGGCCGGCAGAGTCAGTTGAGGTTTTCTGAAAATCAGTGCCGCCAGGTAAAAAAACGCTGCCAGGGCAAAAACAAAGGTCGATATGGACAACAAGTGAGAGCTGGTCATGGGGGATATCAAGCTCCTATTTTTCAGTCATACGGCCATTTGCGGCCATTTGGGTTAACACTGGGTCATGGCCGAAAAAATTTTATCGATTGTGTTCTTCATGGACAGTTTGTTTCGATTGGCAATGCCGGCAAATGTCACCCGACTATTTTTGCGCAAATGCTCAACCACAATGCAGACCTGTTGATGGGACAGGTAAAAGGTCACGAAGCAGCCGGCGAGCATCAGGATAAACCCGCTGTAGACCAGCCAAACACCGGGATCGCGAGTCACCTGGAGGCCGGTATAATAGCGGATTTCACCGCCCTTCTGGGGTGAAAAATTCTCCGTCGGCTGATTGGCAACGGCGATGACCACATCACCGCCACGCATTTTATCGAAATTGGCAAATTTCAATGGCAGCAGGATTTCCACCGCCTCCCCTTCAGGAGGAGTCAAAATTCCTTTGAGGGCCGCACCCACATCCATCCCGCGAAAGGTGGTCTCGGTTTCGTAGGCCACGACCACAAACTTTCCCAACCCTTCAGGAATCTCAACGGGATCACCCACCCTCGCCGTCAGGGTGTAGTTCATGCCGGAGGCGCGGCTGGTGAAATTGAGGGTATAGGCGTCAGCCGGGCCGGGTGCGGGCGTCTCCGACCGGGGCATTTTTTCGGGCGGAAGTTTGCCGTAACTGGACTGGAAAATATTGATGCCCCGGTAGCGCAGTGGGTCATTGACGATGATATCCTTCTGTTTCACCGCCTTGCCTCCCTCTAAAATAGTCAGGGAAGATCGGTACTCCTTGGGTGCCCCGGTTTCATAAAGGGCCAGATTAAAGTCGTCGCAACGGATCTGAAAATCAAGGCGTTGAATCTGTCCGGTATTGCGGATGCGAATGGCATCGACGGCTTCACCTTCGGCAATATTGACATAACCTTCAAAACCGAAAAATGAGCCTACCAGGCCTCCAATAAGCAAAAAAATCACGCTCAGGTGAACGATATACACCCCCAGCCGTGACCATCGCCCCTTTTCAGCATAGATAACGACCCCCTCGTCCGACCGGGTGACCTTTAAATAACCGAATCGCCGGGCGAGCAAGGGCTCATAAGCCTTGACCAGTTCCTCGGCACTGCGTTTGTCGGTCAAGGTCCGGGCATCTGATCGCCCGGCGAAGCGCTCGGGTCTGACCGCGGGGGTCCTGGTGAAAATCAGCTTCCAGCTGCCGCTGAGCCGGTCGATGGAACAGATCACGATATTGATGGTCAAAAGCAGAAGCAGTCCCTGGAACCACCAGGCGTGGTACATGTCGAAAATCTCGAGGGCGCTGAGCAGCTGGTATCGGAAGGCACCGTAGGCATGCAGATAGGCATCCGGACTTTCATTTTGGGGAATGACGGTGCCGATGATGGATGTGAGTGCCAGAGAAAGCAGCAGTACAACGGTCAGTTTTACCGAGCAAAAGAATTTCCACACCGGATTCGCGTTCTTCAAAAAAGTTCCTCCTGATCGACAGCGACGGTTCCCATGAGAGACCGCCGGCATCAATGCCGATGGCGGTATCAACACACGATCGAAACAACCGATGCCGGATAGGCTTGCACCCATTGTTCAGGACCAGCGTCAAAATTAATTCCCGAAACCGCCAATGTAAAGCGGCTCAATTCGAGAAAAGCCACTTTGCCAGAAAATGTGAACTTAAAAAAGCACAAATTTGACGGAGTCGTAAAAAGTCGAAATCTCAGATTTATTGTCATCCTCGCGGAGGCGGGGATCCATAAGTTTCAAATAGTTACAGATAGCGCTAAAGGTTCGCTGCGTGCCCCGCCTTCGCGGGGATGACACACCGGGGGCTTTTTACGAGGCCATCAAATTTCGGCATTTGGAAAAAGGCCTGGATAATTCCCTGCGCCGGCCGATGGGCATCTGGGGGAAGGGGTATCTCATCGGGCCAACCCGTGCATTGACCTGAATCAAATATTCGGGATATGGGCCGACGGCATTCAAACCGACGATGGCTTTTCTTTTGACTTGAGTCAAGGCAATCTGTATGAATTTGAACGCGTTGGGTGTGAAGCCGTGGCATCCGGGAGCCATGACCGGCCCGCACAGCCAAAAGGAGAATGATCGATGCTGAAATGGACCCAGGAAGCCGAAACAGCCTTGAAAAAGGTGCCCTTTTTCGTTCGCAAAAAAGTACGCGCCCGCGTGGAGAAGGAAGCTGCCGGGGCCGGTAAATCCAGCGTGAGCCTGTCCGATGTCAAAGCCACCCAAGCGCGCTACCTCAAGAAAATGAGCAGTGAAGTCAAAGGCTACCAGCTGGAAGCCTGCTTCGGCAGCAGCGGATGTCCCCACCGGACCTTGGCCAGCGAGGCCCTGGTCGAAAAAATCGACCGCGTCATGGCCGATGCCGACCTGCTGGGCTTCCTGAAATCGCGGGTTCAGGGCGATCTCAAATTTCATCACGAGTTTCGCATCAGCATCGCCGACTGCCCCAACGCCTGCTCCCAGCCTCAGATAAAGGACGTGGGTATCCTCGGCGCATCGCCACCCGTGTTCACGGATATGCCCTGCACGGCCTGCGGCGCCTGCACCGATGCCTGCAAAGAAGATGCAATTGTATGTTCTGCATCCGGAGAGGCCGCGTCCATTGACGTCAATCGCTGTGTCAATTGTGGCAGCTGCGTGGCCGCGTGTCCCACCGGCACCCTCGAAACCGGTAAAAAAGGGTACCGGGTGCTTATCGGGGGCAAGCTGGGCCGCCATCCGCGACTGGCCCGGGAGCTGCCGGGCATTCATGCTGAGGAGACGGTGATTCGCATGGTCAAAGACTTTTTGACATTCTACAAGGCTCACAGCACCAACGGTCAACGCTTTGCCCAGCTGCTCACCGAAGCTGACCTCGATGCTTTTTCAAAAAAGTATTCGGATTGAAAACTGTTCACCCAACCCAACAGCATGCAGATGCCCGCTGGGGATCCGCCGAGGAAGCCATCCACTCGCCTCGATTACGTGGCGATCCATTCCATTTGGGTTGAACATTTCAAACGTTGGTGCTATCTTACGTGGACTTATCAATGGTGGCCCGATTGTGGGCGGGCGCCGATTCGATTTCCAGCATCCCTTATTCTCCGACTGAATCTTGAGCAAAAATGAACGCCTTGACCATCGACAACATATTGTCCAACCCGAAAAATCTTGAACGGATACTGGATAATATGAAAGATGGCATCATTGCCCACGACCTGAGCAGGCGTATTTTTTACTTCAACCGAAAGGCGGAGGAGATAACCGGATATCGCCGGGAAGCCGTCATCGGCAAAGATTGCCACGAAGCGCTCGGCGGCCCCTTTTGTGGCAGCCGGTGTTCCTTTTGCGACGGGCAGCCCATATTTCTCGACACGGCCGAATACCCGGTCAACATCATTACCCGTGGCGGGGAACCGCGCCGGCTGGAAATGACGGCCACGATGATGCGCGATGAGAATGACACAGAGGTCGGTGTGCTGGCCACCTTCAGGGACGTCACCGACCTGTTCGAACTAAGGGTCAAAGCCAGAGCAATGACCGGATTTTCCAACATCATCGGCTGCGACAACAAGATGGTCGAGGTATTCCGTCAGATCAAGGATGTCTCCGTCTATGATTATCCGGTCCATATTTCCGGTGAAACCGGCACCGGCAAGGAATTGGTGGCCAACGCCATTCACAACGAAAGCCTGCGCGCCGGCAGCCCGTTTGTCCCCATCAACTGCGGCGCGCTGCCCGAAGGCCTCATCGAAAGTGAACTGTTCGGCCATGTGAAAGGGGCATTTTCCGGGGCTATCCGGGACAAGAAGGGCCGCTTCGAGTTGGCCAGCAAGGGCACCATCTTTCTGGATGAAATCGCCGAACTTCCCAAGCTGCTCCAGGTGAAACTGCTGCGGTTTCTCCAGGAAGGAACCTTTGAAAAAGTGGGCGGAGAAAAAACCGCATCAGTGGATGTACGCGTTATCAGCGCCACCAATAAAGATCTGAAAAGAGAGGTCCTGAAAGGAAGCTTCCGCGAGGATCTGTTCTACCGGCTCAATGTCATTCCCATCCACATACCCCCAATCCGCGAACGCAAATCCGACATTCCGCTGCTGGTGGACCACTTCCTTTCCAAAGCACCGGTGGTTCAGGGGCAGCGGCCGGTGCGCATCGCCCAGGAAGCCTTGAATATGCTCATGGACTACAGCTGGCCGGGCAACGTGCGTGAACTTCAAAACGCCGTTCAATTTGCCATCGTTCGCTGCAAGGGAAAAGTGATCCGACCCGAAGACCTGCCCCTCGAACTGAAAAAAGTCGTCTTCGAAAAGCCCAAGCGGGGCCCACTGCGCAAACTGGAGGCCGAGATGGTCAAAACGGCGCTGACCAAGACCGGCGGCAACAAGGCCCGGGCCGCCAAGGTGCTTGGCGTGGGCCGTGCCACGTTGTACCGGTTTCTGGGGGATCATCCCCAGGTGCTCGCTGACGGGTAGCGCCTTGCGCGCGAAGCCCGGCTCTTAAAAAGAACCGATGAATCTATAAAAGAAGGGGCGCGATATCGAGCCCCTTCTTTTTGTTTCAAATGGAGTCGACAGTTAAGCAGCTTCGATCTCCCGCCGGTCGGACATATCCATGAGCACGCGCTCTCTGGCTTTGTCGATACCCAGGGCTTTGCGCTTCTTGTCGATGTGGGCGATCATCATCTTGGCCATCTCGTAAGGGTCGGCGCTAAACCCCCACTTGCCCAAGCCCTGTTGTTCCAGGCCTTCGAACAACAGCTTGTGGAATTTGGTCTCCTTGACAATCGGGAAGGTAACACCGAATACGGTAAAAACACCGGAAGCGACAAAGTACTGCCCAATCGATATGGCTTTTTCACTCATCCATTCCGGGGCAGCACCGACCGCCGGCAAATCGGCGATGCTCGTTCCAAGTCCACCCACCCTAACCATTTCAGAAGCCGCAATAAGGATTCGGCTGTTGTCCACACAGGATCCCATGCCCAGCACCGGTGGCATCCCCACGGTTTCGCAAACCTCCCGCAATCCAGGTCCGGCCAGGTAGGACGCCTCGGGCGTACACAAGCCTTCTTTTGCCAAGGAAATTTGGGAACACCCGGTCTGAAGCACAAGGACATCATTTTTGATGAGCTCCTTAACCAGCTCCACATGGGCCCAATCCTGCTTAATTCTCGGGTTGGTGCAACCTACGACACCGGCCACACCACGAATGCGGCCGTTGATGATATTTTCGTTCAACGGGGTATAGGAACCCCTAAAGGACCCACCCAGCATGTAATTGATGTATTCATGGGAGAACCCGTGAATTCCCGTGTTGCGAATATTGGGAATTTCAATTGCCATTGACCGGTTTTTAAACCGGTTGATCGCTTTGATAACCACCTCATCGGTACATTTCTGAGGATCATGATCGTTAAATTCAATATGGGTGGCTCCCTCAATATGGGCCCGGGTGTTGGTGGTAATTAGCGGCGTACCGTAACAGTCGGCCACGCTCACCAACCCTTGCTTAATGCACTGGATGTCCACACACATGACATCAACCGCCCCTGTCACCAAGATCGCTTCTGTGGACATGAAGTTGCCGGCATGGGGTACGCCGTGCCGTGACATCATCTCGGCACCTGAACAACACATTCCCACGAGATTTATCCCTTGGGCACCAGCCTCTTTGGCAGCCTGGACAAGGGTGGGCTCATTGACCGAGACCAGCATGGATTCAAACATGTTAGGCTCATGACCGTGAATGATAACATTGACATGGTCCTCTTTAAGAACGCCCATGTTGACATCCACCGCCACCGGGGTGGGGGTTCCAAAAAGGATGTCTGAAATCTCGGTTGCCACCATGGAGCCGCCCCAACCATCCGCCAGCGCGGTACGGCTGCTCTGTTTGGTAATATTTTCGTAGTGCTGATCCACACCTATGTGCGTGCGATGCATCAACTCCATGATTTCACGCATGGCGCCGCGGGGAACGATGTCGAGTTTTCGCCAGGTTTCCAGGGTCTTTTCAGGCACCCGTTTAGCAAAGGGGATTTCTCCCTCCACCTGGGTATAGGTCCGCTCCAATTCCTTGTATAGATCGGTGGCGATCTCCTTTACACTCCGGTTTTCAGTCGCAATGCCAATGGATTGGGCGACGGCTTCTAGTTTGCCGACATCCTTAATGCGGTATTCCGTGATATGACCATTGACGACCTCACGAAAAAGATCAACCATGGCCATCCCATGATCGGTGTGAGCTGCAGCCCCGGTTGCCACCATGCGGGCAAAATTACGGGCCTGGATCGTATCAATGGTGGCCCCACATACCCCAACCTTGCCATAAGGGTCCTTTGAACTAAGTCGGCAGGGGCCCATTGCGCAGTGTTTGCAGCAAGCTGATTCCGCCCCTATGGGACAGGCTTTCATATTGGCGGCTCTATCAAATGCCGTTTCAACACCATCGCGGCGGGCTTTTTCAAGCATCTGCTGAGTAGCATCGCAGATCGTAACGTCCTTGATTTCAAATTCTTTTTCCGTTTTTACCGTTTTCTTCTCGACCATGTTCCCTCCTTCGTGGAAAGGTTATCCGGGGGTTGTTGAATTGCAATTACGAACGGTTTTTTAAATCATCCATAATCGGAAACGCCAATAAGGATGTGAAATGTAGGTATACGATCATCCCTATCCTTACCAGGAATGATTACTGTTCCAATTAAATAAAATTGCACCCGTTGTCAAGCACTGTTTCATTTTTCCATGCATGCCTTGTCACTTAGATGGGGAACAGTGGCAGAATTCATGCTGAACCGATTGTCGTTGAGCTGCCACCGACCGGAGGATCCCACTGTGACCCAATTGCATTGATTTTCCTTGACCGGTCCCCGGCAGACCTTTAATGTAGGGGCTCTCACCCACTCATTCGATGGATAGGGACTGGGACGCAAGCCTCAGGCACCTACGGAAAGGATACGGTCATGTCAAAAAAACCGGTAAAGGTCTTCTCTCTAAGTACTTGCAGTCATTGCAAATCGACCAAGCGTTTGCTGGACGAATGCACCATCAAATATGAATTTGTGGATGTGGATCTTTTGGACGGGGATGAACGCAAGGCGATTCTTGCCGATGTGAAAAAATTCAACCCCCGTTGCTCATTTCCCACCGTCATTATCGGTGAACAGGTAATCATTGGTTACAAGGAAGACAAAATCAAGGAGGCGCTGGGGCTTTGATGGATGCCAAGGAGCTTTACGAAAAACTTAAAAAAGTGCAGGAGCCCAAAGGGTATTATTTCAGCAACGACCATGCGCAGGTCATGGAACTGATCGAAGCGCTGCTCGTCAACAAGACGCGCTACGGCTACATGGTCTGCCCCTGCCGGCTGGCCTCCGGCGACCGGGCCAATGACCGGGACATCATCTGCCCGTGCGTCTACCGGGAGCCCGATGTGGCCGAATTTGGCTCTTGCTACTGCAACCTCTACGTGTCCAAAGCATGGAACGAAGGGAAAATCGAAAAACAATACGTGCCCGAACGCCGGCCACCCGAAAAGATGTTTTCTTAAAGGAATTTCTGACCGGTCGAGGCCTATTCGTCTGCACACCGCATCAACCTGGCTGTTAATTGAGCCAACAGCGCCTTTTTGACGAAGCCCATCGTTCCCCGAACGATTTTCTCATCATCCAAAAGGGCATCGGGGCCATTGAACCGCGATAGCGAGTGCATTCCCCGCGGCTTGCCGTGGGGAGGGTTCCGTATTTTCATCCTCTCCTTGAAGTAATCGGAGGTGTATGAATCGTCTATCAGGAGAGTGAATGATGACCGGGAACCCCACCCGTGACTATCTTTTCTATCGCAACCTCATCAAAGGCCAGCGCCTTCCTCTCGCTTTGATCGACCTTGACTGTTTTGACGCCAACGTGGCCTATGTGGCCGGCACCCAGAAACACAGCGGCAAAACCATCCGGGTGGCCTCGAAATCCATCCGCTGCCTGGATCTGATTCGACGGGTATTTGAAAAAGGGGGCAGTGCCTTCAAGGGAATTCTGGCCTTCACCGTCGAAGAAGGCGCCTTTCTGGCCGACCACGGTTTCGACGACATTATCGTGGCCTACCCCACCGTCCAGCCGTCTGACATGGAGCTGATGGCGGAAGTCACCCGCAAAGGGATCCGGATGGTTCTGGTGGTCGACTCCCTGGAACACCTGCGCCGCCTCGCGGAGGCCGGTCAGCGATCGGGAGTGGTTCTGAAGGCCTGTCTGGAAATCGACATGTCCTTCCGCCCTGTCGGTCGAGCCATTCACCTTGGCGTCCGACGAAGCCCGTTGCGCCAGGCCGACCAGGCCGTAGCCCTGGCCCGCCGGGCGGCCGGTCTCGAAGGCGTCAAGGTCACGGCCGTCATGGGGTACGAGGCGCAGATTGCCTCGGTAAACGACAGTGTCCCCGGCCAGGGGCTTAAAAACGCCCTTCTGCGCAAAATAAAGCAACGCTCCATGGCGGAATTGATGGCGCGGCGGAAAGGCATCATTCGTGCCCTAAAGACATCCGGTTGTGCCATTGACATCGTCAACGGCGGCGGCAGCGGCAGCCTCAAGGCAACGGCCAAGGACGGCTCCGTGACGGAAGTCACCGCCGGCTCTGCGTTTTTCGCGCCCGGCCTGTTCCGGCATTTTCACGAGGTTACCTTCCAGCCGGCGGCCTTTTTCGCCCTTCAGGTGGTCCGTACGCCGGCACCGGGAATGGTCACTTGCCTGGGCGGAGGCTACGTGGCCTCCGGTGAGATCGGCCGCAATAAACTGCCTTGGCCGGTGATGCCCCCAGGGCTGAGATACATCGGCATCGAAGGCGCCGGCGAGGTGCAGACCCCGCTGAAACTGGCCACCGGAACCCCGCCGCCCGACATCGGCGACCCTGTCTTTTTTCAGCACGCCAAAGCCGGCGAGCTGTGCGAGCGCTTCAACCATCTAATCCTGATCAAAGACGACAGGATTATTGACAGGGTGCCGACATACCGGGGTCAGGGCTATGCCTTTCTCTAATCGGGCAGACTTATCCAATCCGCAATAGGGGTCAAATTACGGAGGATACCACAGGAAAGAAGGTCTGTTTGCGCGATTCCTTCAACAATTCATCGAGCTGCAGGAAGAAGACGGCAACTTGGAAAATTGGAAGACCGAAACTCGAATCCTCGAACCCTTTAAATATTTCGGAAGGACGCCACCGTGACCCCCGATCACTCACCTTTTTATGACTATATCCTTGTCGGCGCCGGAATCTCGGGCCCCTTTATCGCCCACGAATTGTGCCGGGCCGGCGCCAGATGCCTGATGGTCGAGGCGGGTAAACAGTACACCCGCAGAACCTATCCCCGCAATGACCTGGACGGCACCGCCCAGCTCTACTGGTCAGGAGGACTGGAACTGGGTACGGATGCCAGACTGGTATTTTTGCGCCCCAAGGTGGTGGGCGGCGGATCCGTAGTCAATCAGGCCCTGGTGGACCGGTTTGACGAGGATGCCTTTGACAGCTGGCGCAGAGACTCGGGGGTCGACAGCTTCAATGAGAGGGCCATGGCGCCCTGGTACGAGAAGGCCGAAGCGGAAATTGCCATCCAGACCATCCCCAGCGAGTACCGTAACCGCAACGCGGACGTTTTCGAACAGGGCTTTCAGCGCCTGGGGTACCAGCTGGCCCCTCTGCGGCGGGCCCAAAAGGATTGCAATTACGAGGCTGGCAATTGCTGCATCGAATGTCTCAACGGCTGCCGCATCGGCAGTAAACAGAGCACCCCGGAAACCGTACTGAAAAAAGCGTTGGAACTGGGGCTCGAGCTTCGGGCGGAAACCGAAGCCCTGAAAATCGATTCGTCAGCCAACGCGATCAGCGTCACCTGCCAGACACCCGACGGCGGCGTCACCACCTTCCGGGCCCGCAACCTGGTCCTGGCCTCCGGAGCTATCGGTAACAGCCGTTTACTGCTGAACTCCGGTTTAGGCAAACGACTGCCTGCTCTGGGCCATCACTTCTTCTGTCACCCTCAGTACATGAATTTCGGTATCTACGACCAACCGGTCATGTCTCATCTGGGGGCATTTCAGGCCTTCAAGTCAGATGACGCGGGCTTCAGGAAAAACGGCTTCAAACTGGAGAACGTCTACGCCGGGCCGGCAGTCATCGCATTGCTCCTCAGCGGATTCGGCCGGCAGCATCACCGAACCATGGAGCGGCTGTCCCATTTCGCCTGCATCGAGGTGTGCACCCGAGATACCCAGCCCGGTCGCATCAGGGTCAACCGCAAGGGCAAGACAATCATCGTCAAACGGCAAAATAAGGAAGATCTGAGACGCTATCACAAAGGCCTGGCCGTCATCGATGAAATCTTTAATGCCACCGGGGCCAAGGAAGTGATCCACGGCTCCATGGGCATCGGCCTTCATCTGATGGGCGGGTGCGGCATGGGAACGGACCCGATACGCTCGGTCGTGGATCCCGATTTTCGCCTCCACGGGTTTAAAAACATCTTTTGTGCAGACTCCAGCATCTTCCCCAACGCTCCGGGCATCAACCCATCACTGACCATCATGGCCCTCTCCAAGAAGGCAGCCGCACAATTGTTAAAGGATGCCAACCGATGAAAATATCTAAATACTTCAATCCGCAGCAGCTTCGTGGACTGATCAAGGCGGGGGACGTGATCCTGCCGGGCACGGATGCCTCCCCGTCATTTTCCCGCACCGGATGCATCGACCATGTGGACCGCATGGCGTCATACCTGACCAGCGATGATTTAGGCGGATTGCGGTTTCTCCTGGGACTATTCCGGTTTTCCCCCAACTGGCTGATCCGGCTCCTGATGACCGCCTGCGCGAAAAATTCACTCGCTCCCGGCTTTCTGGGCAGCGCTTTGAGAACCATCGACCTCGGCATCAAAGGCATGGTCATGAGCCTTTACTACTCCAACCTGACCGGCAAAGAATACCAGGGCAAGAAGATATTCGCTATTATCGGATGGAACACCCGACTGGTAATGCCCCATGAGGATCCACCGTCGGAAACCCAACAACCGGATATCGCTTACGAGAATCCCGAAGAATCGGATGTCGCAAGGATATTGGCCCGCGCGCGGCAGGCTCAGCCTGAGATTCTGTCCTGGGGCGTGAAGAAGCGGCTGGAATTCATCACCCGGCTGAAAGCGATCATCATCGCCCGCCAGGCCGATATTCTGGATCGCATCCAGGCGGATACCGGAAAATCACGCACCGATGCCCTTACCGCTGAAATTTTCGGCACGCTGGACCATCTGGATTATTTGGAGAAAAATGCCGTCAAGGTGCTCAAGGATCGAAAGGTGCCCACCCCATTCGCCCTGATGGGCAAGCAATCGAAAATCTACTTCGAGCCCGTGGGCACCACGCTGATCATCTCCCCCTGGAACTACCCCTTCTATCAGGCCATCGTTCCCATCACCCTTGCTTTCCTGGTGGGCAACGCAATCATTTACAAACCCTCCAGCGCCACCCCGCTGAAAGGGCTGGTGGAAGATCTGCTCGCGGAAACCGGGTTCGACCCCGCCTGGGTCCAGGTGGTATACGGTCCCGGGAAAAAACTGGGCCGGATGCTCATCGACCAGCGCCCGGACAAGATCTTCTTCATCGGCAGCCAGCGTGCCGGTCGCCAGATCATGACCCAGGCAGCGGAGCAGCTGATTCCAGTGGAACTGGAAATGGGGGGCAAAGACCCCATGATCGTATTCGAGGACGCCAATCTGGATCGGGCGGCGGCTGGGGCCATCTGGGGCGCCTTCACCAATACCGGCCAGTCCTGCACCTCCGTGGAGAAGCTCTACGTCCAGGGCAGCATCTACGATGCGTTCAAGGCCATCCTGGTGCGCGAAACCCTGAAAATGACCCGGGGAACCGACAGCGACGGTGGATCGGACATCGGCCCCATGACCACGAGCGCCCAGGTCAAGGTGATTGCCGCGCAGATTGAAGATGCCCGGGAAAAGGGGGCGACCCTGCTGACCGGCGGGGATTGGGACGGCGCTTCGGCGGCCATCCCGCCGATCGTGGTGGAAGGCAGCAGCGATGATATGCTGCTCAACCAGGAGGAAACCTTCGGCCCGGTCCTGCCCATCTTTGCTTTTCACGATGAAGCCGAAGCCGTCCGCCGGGCCAACAACGATGACTTCGGCCTGTCTGCCAGCGTCTGGTCGGCGGATCGGCAGCGGGCGGACCGGGTGGCCCGGGCCATCGTGACGGGCAACGTCTCCATCAACAACGTCATGCTCACTGAAGGCAACCACGCCCTGCCCTTCGGCGGATCCAAGAAAAGCGGCATTGGACGGTATAAAGGAGAATTCGGGTTCTACTGCTTTGCCAACATCAAATCGATCCTCGTGGACAAAAACAGCGGTAAGATGGAGGCAAACTGGTTCCCCTACACCCAACGCAAATTTCAGCTGTTCACCGAATTGACCACCCATATCTACTCACCGGGGGTCTGGTCATTCTTCAAAGCCGCCGTCAGCGGTATCAAGCTGGAGGGATACGTTAAGAAGTTGGGGAAGAAGGGTTAGTCCGCCGCCAGATAGGACATCTCAATTGGTTTTCAGAATGCTACCCAGGAGATGCGATCAACACCGATGGGGATCGAATACGAAATTGAACCCCATCAGGAAAATTTATCATAGGCGATCATCTCCGGCTCAACACCCAGGCTGTCCAGCATATCCTCAACGGCCTGGACCATCAGGGGCGGCCCGCAGAGGTAATACTCGATCTCCGTCGGATCCCTGTGTTTGGCCAGGTAGGTGTCATGCAGCTTCTGGTGAATGTAGCCCGTCATCCCCTGCCAGTTATCTTCGGGCATGGGGTTTGACAGGGCCACGTGGTAGGAAAAGTTGGGGTAGCGCTCCGCCAGACCACTGAACTCATCATCGAAGAAAAGCTCCAGCTTGGACCTGGCGCCATACCAGAAAGACAGCGTGCGGTCGGTTTTCACACGCAGCAGCTGATCCAGGATCTGACTGCGCAGGGGTGCCATGCCGGCGCCACCGCCCACGAAGCACATCTCCCGGTGGGTTCCCTTGACCGCAAACTCACCGAAAGGCCCGCTCAGGGTGATCTTGTCGCCGGGCCGGAGGTTGAATATGTAAGTGGAGCCGGTTCCCGGTGGCAGATTCTGAGCACCCGGGGGCGGCGTGGCGATGCGGATCGTAAAACGAAGCCGGGTGGGTTCCGTCGGTGGGTTGGCCAACGAATAGGCCCGGAATACCGGCGCCAGGTTCTTGCCCCGCAGGCCCCACAGGTCGAAGCGGTCCCAGTCGGGGCGGTACCGTTCGGCCACCCGAATCCGAAAATGCTCAAAGGGGATCTCGTATTCCGGAATATCGATCTGAATGTAGGCGCCGGCCGTAAATTGGAGCTGTTCATCGTCGTCCAGTTCCAGCACCAGGTCTTTGATGAAGGTGGCCACATTCTCGTTGGAAATCACCGTGGCCGTATACTTTTTGACGGAAAGAATCTCATCGGGAATCCGGATTTTCAGATCTTCCTTGACCTTCAATTGACAGGCCAGACGGATATTGTTTTTCCTTTCATTACGGGACAGGTGAGCCAGTTCAGTCGGAAGTACTCCCCGGGAACCTTCCTCCACCTTGCACTTGCACATGCCGCAGGCCCCCCCGCCCCCGCAGCCGGAAGGGATGAAGATGCCGTTGGCCGACAGGGCCGACAGGAGGGTTTTGCCCGACGGTGCATCGATGCTCTTCTCCTCGTCGTTGTTGATGACGACCCGGTTGTTCCCCTTCTGGACCACCCTGGCCTCCACAAAGAGCAACAGCCCCACGAGGACCAAAATCACCGAAAGAAAAACAGCCGTTCCCACAAGATATATCAAAGCGGACTCCTTGGTTGCATCCGTCCCGGATTTGCATCTTGATGATTCTTAAAGGGTTATGCCCGAAAAAAGCATGAAACCCATGGCCATCAGCCCGGTGACGATCATGGTGATGCCGAAACCCTCCAGCCCCTTGGGCACGTTGGCATAGCGCAGCTTGATCCGGATGGCGGCCATGGAGACGATGGCCATGAGCCAACCCACGCCCGAGCCGAATCCGAAAACCACGGTTTCGATAAAGGTGTAATCGCGCTCCACCATGAAGAGCGATGTGCCCAAAATGGCGCAGTTCACCGCAATCAAGGGCAAAAATACACCCAAGGCCATGTACAAGGTCGGTGAATAGCGGTCAATCACCATTTCGACCATCTGGACGATGGCGGCAATAACGGCAATAAAGGTGATAAATTTCAAAAAGCTCAAATCGATGGATTCCAAGCCGGCCCAGCGAAGGGCTCCGGGAGACAGCAGATACTGGAATACCAGCCAGTTGACCGGTGCGGTGATGGCAAGTACGAACACCACGGCAAATCCGAGCCCAATGGCCGTGTCCATGTTTTTGGATACCGCCACAAAAGAGCACATCCCCAGAAAATAGGACAGCAGGATGTTGCCCACGAACACGGAATTGAGAAAAAGGCCGATCAGATTTTCCATAGGTGTCCTTCTCCGGCCCCCGATGGCCGTCTATGCTTTGCTTTTTCAACCACGCCTCCGCCTGATCCCATTGAGCCTGTCAATCTAACCCTTCATGAGGCTCTTCTGCAGCCATACCAGCAGTCCGATGATGATGAACGCTGCCGGGGCCAGCTGCATGAATCCCATATTCATGTAGCCAAAATCATAAAAGGCCTGGGGAACCACGGGAAAACCGAAGAGTCTGCCGGCACCGAAAAGCTCGCGGATAAATGCGACGGCCAGGAGCACCGATCCGTACCCCGCACCGTTGCCGAGGCCGTCCATGAAGGACTGCGCCGGTGGATTGCCCAACGCGTAAGTTTCCGCCCGGCCCATGACAATGCAGTTGGTGATGATGAGTCCGACAAACACGGAAAGCTGCTTGCTGATGTCGTAAAAAAAAGCCCGCAGCACTTCGTCGGCCAGAATCACCAGCGAGGCAATCACCGCCAGTTCAACGATCATGCGCACGTTCCTGGGTATCACGTTGCGCATGGTGGATATGATCAGGCTGGAAAAAGCCGTGACGAAGGTCATGGCCAGCGCCATGACGATGGCGGTGTTCAGCTGTACGGTGACGGCCAGCGCCGAGCAGATGCCCAGACTCTGGATGAACACCGGGTTGTTCTTGACCACCGGCTCGGAAAAAGCCTTGAATGTCTGTGATTGAATCAATTTCATGGCGATGAATTTCACTTGTTGGCAGCAGTGCATGGGTTTATCAACTGCCGGGTTGTAGGCCTGTATATCACCCGCCCGTCGGCAGGGAAACCTGACCATCCCTGAATTGGCTGGACAACGCTTCGTAATCCAGCAGAACATCCCGCAGGCCGCCGGTGAGAAATTTGCCAGTGAGCGTGGCCCCGGAGATGCCATCCACATAGTTGGCCTGCCGATCGGGAGGGATGGCGTCGGCCACCTTGCCTTTGGCGATGCCCACGCCTGCAAATTCTCCAGTCGCATCCACAATCCGTTTGCCCAGGAAATTCTTCTGGAACCACGGCTTTTCGATTTCACCGCCGAGACCCGGTGTTTCATTGTGGCTGTACACGGAAAAACCGGCCACGGTCCGGCCGTCGTTTTCAATGGCCATGTAACCGTGAATTTTGCCCCACAGACCGCGCGAATCCACCGGCAGGATATAGGCCGCCGGCTGGTTGTCCTTGACGTAAAAGCACACCGGCAGGGCATCTGAATCCGCATTGCCCGCTTCGATCCGGCCGCTTTCCGCCAGGACGTAGCAGCGGATGTTATCCTGGTAGAGCCGTTCGATTTGGGGGATGGTCGGCTGCCCGCCGGGATCGATAAGCCCCACGGCCTTCAGAATGTTTTTCTGGCGGTCCACGGCCACATTGCGCAGTTTCCGGTCCTTGAGACCGGTGGCGGCACCGGTCAGCAGCAGGCTGCACACCAGGGCAACAATGGCGGTAAAGGCGATGGATTTTAATGGATCAGACATTGGGCACCCTTTTTCTCAGCCGCGCCTTGATCACGAAATGGTCAATCAGGGGTGCAAAGATGTTCATGAACAGGATGGCCAGCATCACCCCCTCCGGGTAGGCGGGGTTAAAAACCCGGATCATTACCGTCAATGCACCGATGGCAAAGCCGAAAATCCAGCGCGAGAGGTTCATGCCCGGTGCCGACACCGGATCCGTAGCCATGTAGACGATGCCGAAGGCAAAACTGCCCATGACCAAATGCCAGACCGGGTGCACCGAAAACATGCGGGCCGCCTCGCCACCGGAGGAAAGGTTGACCAGATAGCCGGGATAAGCCACCGCCAGGACACCCAGGACGCCCCCGACCATGATCCGGTAATTGCCCACACCCGTCAGCACCAGAAAAACTGCCCCCAGCAGGATCATCAGGGCTGAGGTTTCGCCTATGCTGCCTGGTATGCTGCCGATGAACAATCGCTGAAAAGTATAGCCGCCATCGGCCAGGATGCTGGACACCGACGCTCCGGAGGCGGCTAAAGACGCCAGAGCGAGCGGCGTAGCCGCCGTGACCGCGTCCACCGCCTGCTGGCCGGTCTGCTGGACAGCAGTCCAGACCCGGTCACCGGACATATTGGCTGGATAAGCGAAAAAAAGAAATGCCCGGCCGGTCAGCGCCGGGTTGAGGATATTTCTGCCCGTGCCGCCAAAAATCTCCTTGCCGATTACCACCCCGAAGGAAATGCCTGCGGCCACCTGCCACAGTGGGGTGGTTGGAGGCAGGGTCATGGGAAAGAGCAGGCCGGTGACCAGGAAGCCCTCGCTGATATTGTGTTTGCGCACCGAGGCGAAGAGAATTTCCCAGAAGAGGCCCACGGCGTAGGATACGACGAGCATGGGTAAAACCACCCGAGCGCCCAGCAGCACCACCGAAAAAATTCCCAGATCCATTCCCGAAGCCGCAGCTGCCTGATGGCCGGTGTTGTAGATGCCATAAAAAAATGGCGGCATCAGCGCAATGATCACAAAGGTCATGAACCGCTTGAGGTCCAGACTGTCGCGCACGTGGGCATCGGCTGTGGTGGTCAAGGCAGGGGTGAAGGCCACCGTCTCAATGGCATCGAACAGAGGATGAAGTTTTTCCAGCCTGCCGCCGGATGCAAAATAGGGCCGAGTGGTGTTGAACACACGCTTAAGGGTTTTCATTATTTTGGCGTCTACCTGTTCAATTGAGCCGGACGTTGACAAGCACGCGGGTAAACGATCATCTCCTCAAGGAGAATGCCGGCTGTCAGGCGATCTCCTTGTAATATTGGACTTTGGCCGCTCGAAGCACCTCGCGCAGTTGGATCTTGGAGGGGCAGGCATAGGTGCACAACCCACATTCGGCGCAGTCCAGTAGTCCATGGGCCAGGGCCTCCTCCACCTCGTCGGCCACCAGGCACTTCATGGTAAACTGGGGCAGAATATCCACGGGGCAGATGGTGGCGCAGGTGCCGCAGTTCACGCAGGCACGCACTTCGCCATGCTGCCCGCAATCCATGGGAAATGGCTTGCGCTGAAAGGTGGACAAAAAGGCCGTGGAGTAGGAGGGTTTGCGGTAGCCTGGACGGATGAATCCGAATGGCTCTTCCCGATCGCCGTCGTCGATCAGATTGAGGGCATTTTGATAAAAACCCATGAAGCCGTCTGGGTCTCCGGTATACCCGGTGAACAATCCTCCCACGATGGGCCGGGCGGCCGGCCGTCCCCCAAGGCCACCGCTGAACAGCATCCGCAATGGCACACCCGCCCGGGTCGATACATGTTCGGCGGCAGGTGCAAGGCTTCCGCCAACGGACATGATCCGGTGCACAGGATAACGGCCGGTGCGCAAAAATTCCCCCAGCAGAATCACATCCTGCCCATCGATGAACCAAGAGCGGTTCTGGCCCGGTTCGGTCCGGGTCCGGTATACTTGAACACTGGGATTGCCTGACGGGTAGCAACCTGTAAAGTGCTGGACGACGGTCTGTCCGGCAAGGTCCGCCAGAATGGACGCGTCACCCACAAGGTTAATCACCACCCGTTCACAGAGCTTTCTGAGCACAGCGATTCCGATGGCAAACAGTGCCTGTCTCGCTTGCAGGTACACCGCCGGATCCGGGCAAAAGGGTTCGTCATCGCCCAGACGTACGATAATGGCCGGTGGATTGGTATCGGGGTCGGCCAGATCCATGAATGGCAATGCTCTTAGAAACGGCCACATCCCACCACGAAGCAACGTATCCACGACTACCGTTCGCGGGATCGCATTCAGCTGTTCGACCGTCGGTACATCGAAGACCCGGCAGGGTTCATCCTTGTCCACGGCAATGACAATCTGGTGGATAACTCGCCGGGGACCAAAGGCGATTCGCGTGATCCGACCGCCTCCGGGGGAGAGAAACCGGATGCGCGGATTGCGTTTGTCTTCGAAAAGGGGGCTGCCGATGGAAACCGAATCGCCCTCTTCCACCAGCAGCCTCGGCTTGACAAAGGGGATCTGTGCGGGAGCCATGCCCACATGGCGGGGGAGATCCAACAGCCGCAGCTGCCGTTCAGGAAGTCCGGCGATTCGCGGGGAAAACCCCTTTTTCAGGTGTATGGTATGCATCCATTTACCTTGATTGTTGCCCACAGGGTTCAATTTTGGATCATTTTCCGATCAGACCGGCGGTTGCACTGCGACGGATGCAGGTTGGGAATCCCGACAGCACGTTGTTGCCGCGATGAACCGCCGACGAATTCACCCAGCCCAAAGCAAAATCCATACCGTAAAGACTGGAATGCGATCATGAACGGTGGCCCGTCAGTTCTCGGAATTGCCGGCCAGCATTCTGAGTTGGCATTTTGACATGTTTTCCTGAGATCTGCAAGCCGCGAACCCTTGTAAAAACCTTACGGGGCCACGAAAATAGGTCTTGGGCTCACCGCGGTGACGCAGGAGGTTCGGGACAGGACATTGACGGGGTCCTGCTGATCGACCCCACGCCTCTTGACATATGCTCGATTTCATTTTAGGAAAAGATCAGACCCCACTTTGGAGATCATGGCAGTGCAATTTGAAAAGAAGACAAGAATGACCCCACAGCGGCGGGTTATCCTGGATGAGCTTCGCAGAACCAATAACCATCCTGCCGCTGACGAAATATACGAACGGGTGCGAAAACGGCTGCCGAAAATCAGTCTGGGCACCGTTTATCGGAACCTCGATGTGCTTTGCGAATTGGGGGAAATCCAGCGCCTGGAACTCTCCGGCGCCATGAAACACTACGACGGCATACCCAAGAAACATTACCATATCCGCTGTGTCTGCTGTGAACGTGTCGACGATGCACCCATCGCACCTCTCAATGAACTGGAAGATGACCTCTACAGCACCACCGTCTTTGAAATCATCGGCCACAATCTGGAATTCACCGGGCTGTGCCCGCAATGCGCCAGGCAACGGAATCAGCAGCAGGCGACCGGCTAACCCGGATCCACGCAGCATAATATCCCATTTATTCCAGTCGGTTGTATTATGATACAGTCGTGTATCACCTGATACATGAGACAACGTTCACATCAGATGCCCATGGGGGCGGGGACACCAGCGGCCTTGAACACGCGCCGCCAGACCGGCAAGGCAGCCTGGCAGGATAAGGCGGGCACAAAAAAGGTTGGATTGTATTCTGGCATACAATTTGAATAATTCTTTAAATGCACTTGGCCGGATATTTCGGGCCAACGGTCTATCACCCCAGAAAAAAGAAGAGGTGACCCATGGAAGCGTGCAAACCGGTTCTCAACACAGGATTGAGGGGCGTAACCATCGCCAGTACCAAGATCAGCGATGTCAAAGGTGCCGAGGGCAAGCTGGTCTACCGGGGATACCGGGTCAGGGACTTGGCCGGCAAAACCGCATTCGAGGAGGTGGTTTACCTGTTGCTGTTCGAGCGCCTTCCCGACCGCCAGGCGCTGGCGGATTTCAGGCGGCAGCTTGCCGAACAGCGGGCGGTGCCAGAAGACATTCTCACGGCCATGAAGGCCATGCCCAAAGATGCATTGCCCATGGATGTGCTCCAGGCCGCCGTCCCCATGATGGCCAACCATGACGCCGAAATCCGCAATACGGACATCGACAGCACCACCCGCATGGCCGTTCGCCTGATCGCCAGGTTTGCAACCATTGTTGCGGCATGGGACCGGATCCGCAACGGCAACGATCCCATAACTCCGGACCCAAGCCTGAGCCATGCGGCCAACTTTCTTTACATGCTAAATGGCGAGGTTCCCGATGATGAACTGGCCGGCTATTTCGACACCTGCCTGGTGCTCCACGCCGAACATTCCTTCAACGCATCCACCTTTGCCGCACGCGAAGTGGCCTCGACCAGAGCCCACCTGTACGCGGCGGTAGCTGCCGGCGTCGGCTCCCTCTCCGGCCCCCTCCACGGCGGTGCGAACACACGCGTGATGCAGATGCTGCTGGAGATCGATGAGGTGGGCAACGTCGACGACTACGTTGCCAACATCCTCGACACCGGTGGGGTGATCATGGGGCTGGGTCATGCCGTCTACCAGGTGGACGACCCCCGGGCGCACATTATCGCCCCCATGTCCCTCGCTTTGGGAAAACGGGCCGGCGACACCCGCTGGTACGATCTTTCCAGAGCGCTCGAACTCAAGGGCAAGGCCGCTTTCAAAAAGAAAAAGGGCAAGGACATATTCGTCAATGTCGATTTTTACAGCGCCTCCCTGTATTACTATATGGGGATTGCCGTAGATCTGTTCACCACCATTTTCGCCATCTCACGCATTGCCGGATGGTCGGCCCATGTGATTGAAGAGCAGTTCGGCGGAGCCGCGGCAAAACCCACCCTGTACCGGCCTGAGTCCGACTATATCGGCGACTATTGCGGACCCCAAGAATGTGCCTTTGTTCCCATGGATCAGCGCTGATGCACCCATACCCACCCTAACCCGAAGAGGCGATAGACCAAAGATGAAAAAATGGAAATGCACGGTTTGCGGCTACATTCACACCGGCGATGAGCCCCCGGAAATTTGCCCGGTCTGCGGGGCCCCCAAGAGCATGTTCATCGATGTCACTGAACCCCAGGACACCTCACCACAACAGGCGCCATCAACCGCTCCTGAAATCAAACCGGCCGTGGATTCATCGCAAACAGCCGCACCGGCTGCGACGACCAAATCTGCCCGATCCGAACCCGGCTCCCCCTTCAGGCATTCCCGCTACCGCCGGCTGTTCGATATGATGACCAAGTACCACGGGCATCCCGTCAGCGTTCATATTCCCAACGGCCTGCTTCCCGTCGTTGTCCTTTTCCTTTTCCTATCGGCCCTTTTCAGCATCAAGGGAATGGCCATTGCAGCGACCTACAACCTGGGCGTGGTGGCCCTTGCCATGCCGCTGGTGCTCTTCTCTGGATGGGTGGACTGGCAGAACCGTTTTAACGGCGCGATCACCCATGTATTCAGCGTCAAAATCGCCTGCGGCATCATCGTCACCGTCACGGCCTGGTTCCTGTTTATCTGGCTGCTGTTCAATCCTGAGGTGATTACCACCCCCCAGCCCTCCCGGGTTGCCTTTTTCCTGATCAACCTTATTATGCTGGGTGCTGCTACCACAGCGGGCTGGTACGGCGGCAAGCTGGTTTTCAGAGACTGATTTCAAGTTGCATACAAGATGATCACGAGGCGTCAAAAGTGGCCGGAACAGGCAGCGCTTGAATTCGAAAGGCAGGCATAAGGAGAACGATTCAATGAACCAAGCACACGATATCGACGAAGCGCAGATGCGTCAGGTCCAGATGGAACTGGCCCGAATTCTAAGCGGCCTCAAGTATGAAATTCCTGTCTTCTTGTACACACAGGGTGGGAAAAACGATGTATTCAACGACGCCGCCCGGCAGGCACTTAGATTTTTCAGGCAATTGACCGACAAAATCGTCCTGAAGGAATTCGACCTCAACCATGAAAAGGCCCGACAAATGGGCATCGACCATTCGCCCACGCTGGTCTTCGACCCAGAGCGGTACAACATCCGCTGGCTGGGCGCCCCTTTAGGAGAGGAAGGACGCATCTTCCTGGAAGTCCTGCTGCGCATCGGCACGGGCAAGAGCGACCTGAACGAAGCGGCCCTGGGTGTGCTGAAAAAAATTGACCAGCCCCGTCATGTGAAGGTCTTCGTCAGCGCCGCCTGCCCCTACTGCCCCCAGCAGGCATTGAATGCCCTCAAGGCCGCCGTGGCCAGGCCTGAGATGGTTTCCCTGGAGATCATCGACATTCAGGCCAACGCGGATCTGGCCGACCAGTACGGCGCCCATTCAGTCCCCCAGACCTTTGCCAACGATGTGCTCACCGCCCTGGGCGCCCAGACGGAAGAGCTGTTCATGGCCTCCCTGGAAAAGATGGAGCAGCAGACCATTTTCATCCCCGAAAGCGACGCGGAGGAAGTCGCGTGCCAACTGGTTATCATCGGCGGAGGCCCGGCCGGCCTCACGGCGGGAATTTATGCGGCCCGCAGCGGCTTGAAGTCCGTGGTCGTGGAAAAAGGGGTGCTGGGCGGACAGGTGGCCCTTACCCCAGTGGTGGAGAATTACCCCGGTATGAAGGAGGTGGGCGGCAAGACCCTGGTGGACATCATGGTCACCCACGCCTTGGAGTATGTACAGATTTTCCCCGGCGAGGAAGTTGTCGACATTATCCCCGGTGAGCCCCACATCGTGCAGACCTCACGCAGAAAGTTCAAGACCCAGGCTGTGCTCATCGCCACCGGCGCCTCCCACCGACACCTTGGCGTCCCCGGTGAACAGCGCTTTTCCGGCCGCGGGGTCAGCTACTGCGCCACCTGTGACGGCCCCCTGTTTAAGGGCAAGCGGGTGTTCATGGTGGGCGGCGGAAACAGTGCCGCCACCGAGGCCCTGCACCTGCACAATATGGGTGTAGCCGTCACCCTGGTCCATCGACGGGATCGCCTCAAGGCCCAGGAGGTTTTGGTCAAACAGCTGATTGACAACGCCATTCCCATCCTGTTCAACACCGAGGTCAAGGAGATCCGCGGTGAGAATCGGGTCACGGAGGTCGTCCTGCTGAACAACACCACCGGTCAAACCGCCACCAAAGCGGCCGACGGCGTCTTCATGGCCATCGGCTACGATCCGGCTGTCGACCTGGCCAAAAAAGTGGGGCTGGAGCTAAACGAGGAAGGCTATATCCGGCACAAGGCGTTTCGCACCAATATCCCGGGCATTTACGTGGCCGGCGATGTGGCCGGCGGCTTCAAACAGATTGTCACCGCCGCGGGCTACGGATCCGAAGCAGCCCTGGCCATTTTCGAGGACATCATTAATCCCTACTGGAAAAAATAATGGCCAGGAAAAAGCCGGGTCAATTGGGCATGCATTCATTCAGCTCAGCAGAGCAGACTACATTTTTTCTGGCAGCCTGATCACCATCACCGGGATGATGCTTTTCCTCACCACCCGCCTGGCCGTACCACCCATTAGCGCCTCCTTGAACATGCCGAACCCGTGCGTTCCCATGACAATGATATCCGCGTCGTTGAGTTCGGCCTGATGAAGGATCTCTTCAGCGGCGATGCCCTCTTTCACGATGATCTTGTCGACCTGGAAGGTGCAGGCATCCACTTCACTGCTGATCTCATCACAGAAGTTGCTCAACCGCCCTTTAATGGTGGAAATGAAGTCAGCCTGTTTCTCTTGCTGAAGCTGTTTCCACTTCTCTTCACCCACATACCCTTCAATCTGTAAAAATGTTTCCGTGGAGAGCTTTTCGATGACGTGGAGAATGGTGATGCGCGCTTTGTATTCCTGGGCCAGGCTTGCTGCGTAATTGTAAGCATGACGCGCATTGTCGGAAAGATCAGTGGCATAGAGAATATTTTTGATTTGAGGCAGCATAGTCACTCCTGTTCAGATGTCATCGCCGATCCACCGGCGGGTTGCAAATCTTATGGCATTGAAGCTTGATTTACCCCAAAGCCACATCCAGGACCATCATGGTGGTAAATCCCAACACGGTACCAATGCTGGCGATATCTCCGTTATTGCCCCGCTGGGACTCGGGAATCACCTCTTCGATCACCACGAAAATCATGGCACCGGCGGCAAAGGCCAATGCATAGGGAAGGATCGGCAAAAAAAACATCACCGCCGCCGCTCCCAACACGCCGGCCACCGGTTCCACCATACCGGACAACTGACCGTACCAAAGGGCTTTGCCCCGGGACATGCCTTCCCGTCTCAGGGGAAGCGACACCGCCATTCCCTCGGGAAAATTCTGCAGACCGATGCCGATGGCCAGAGCCACGGCGGCGCCCAATGTGGCCGAGCCCACACCGGACACCACCGCACCAAAAGCGACACCCACCGCCAACCCTTCCGGGATGTTGTGCAGCGTGATGGCCGTCACCAGCAGCGTCGACCGCTGCCAGGAGGTCTTCGGCCCCTCGGCTTCGCTGGTGGGAAGCCCCAGGTGCAGATGGGGCAGCAGCATGTCCACGAGGCGCATGAACAGGGCCCCGCCTAAAAAGCCGACGGCTGCCGGCAGCCATGGAATCGTGCCGGCCTCCTCGGCCATCTCGATGGCCGGAGCCAGCAGAGACCAATAGCTGGCGGCAATCATTACACCTCCGGCAAACCCCAAGGAGGTTTCCATCAGCAGCGGGCTGATCCGCTTGGTGAACACGACGATGGCGGCACCCAGGGACGTCACGCCCCAGGTGAACAAGGTGGCCAGCAGGGCCTGGGTAATGGGGCTGAACTGAGAAACGTATTCGATCATTTCGTGCCTTCGAAAAGCGAGCCAGCCGCCATCTCAGCCTGGCCCCGGACGCGCGACGGGATTCCCCGATGGGCGTACCTTCCGTCAATCCCCCAGCTTGGCCATGTGGTCGTCATATAAGATTTCGAAAGTCCGTTTATGCCTGGCCTCTTCCTGGGCCAGCAATTTGAACAGCTTGATGCAACCCGCATCGTCGGTCTTGGTTGCCAGCGTGTTGTAAAGTCGCAGGGCTTTCTCCTCACGCTTCATGGCCAGTCTGAGAATTTCAGCAAAGTCCATTCCGGGTTCATACTGCATATCGACCATGTAATCGCTGCGTTTGATATCCGGAATCCAGACGTAGTCGTATTCCACCACGGACCGGTTGCCTTTCTTGAATTCCTCCAGCAGAACCTGGTGTTTTCTCTCCTCTTCGACAAACTCGGCAAGGGTCTGTCTGGATGCCGGAAAGGTTTCCCTATCCACCAGTTTCTGGTAAAAGTTGACAGCCTGTTTTTCTCTTTCGATGGCGAAATCGAGAATCTCTTCAAAGGAATTGAAATTCATGGTAACCCCTCGCTGCTGGAAATGGTAATCGGTGAAAATGGGAACACGTTGCCGGCTTTTTTTCAAGTACGCGAGTGCCGCGTGGCGATCAAACTGGGATTTGTCCATCAACATACTAAAAAAGCAACTAACATGCCATTGGTTTTTTGATAAGCGGTTTATTCTGCGGGGGTAACTGCAGGCAGGCTCGGCGTCGATCCGGCCGGGGGGGGGCCGAAGGCCGAATCACCTGACCCGTGCGGACAGATAGGATTTAAAAAATTGTAACCTTGCGGACCCATGGGTCTCTATAGCGTTGATAATGAGACCGTTAAACCAAACCTGGTGGAGATATATAATGAATATTGACCGCATGATTCTCGCTTTTGCCGGCTCAATGATCCTGGTCACCGTGCTTTTGTCACAGGTTCACAGCCTCTACTGGCTGTGGCTCACCGCATTTGTGGGTGCCAACCTGCTGCAGTCCAGCTTCACGGGGCTCTGTCCACTGGTGAAGATTCTCAAGCCGTTGGGTTTCAAGCCAGGCAAAGCCTTCGAGTGAAATCCAGCTCAAGTTGGCCGCCTGTTGACCCCGGCAATGCCGGAGGGCAACCGATAGCGTTGATCCTCGAACGGCTTTCGAGAAAAAAACGGTTTACAAAAAAACACCTGCCAAGAAGCTAATTCACACTGAGTTTTTGTTGGAGCCAGGATTTAACCTCGCCTTCAAGCGCCCAAACACCCTTGTGCCTGCCTTGGGAATGCAGATACCGTTTTTTGAGTGCTGCCGGCATCTTGATTTTTGCCAACTCAACCGCTTCGTCGCTGTTCCTGCGAATAAAATAAATTACCGGCTCATCCTTCCAGGTATTGACCACAAAATAGTGGGAGACATCATCCTTGGACCGGATCACATAATTCCCGCGTGCCCAATTGTTGCCCCACTCCAAATATAAACGAACCGCCTCTTCCGGCGTCATCTCCCAATCAATGGAATTAACCAGATCCCTGTTGCTTTTGATATCCTCTATATTCATCATGCTCACGCTCCCGGTCGTTTCTTCTTTCCGGCATGGGGCCGGCGAGATTTAGGTTGTGATTCTGATTCCACTTGAGTAGACTTCAGCCAGAATCATGCCAACAGACACGTTCTTGACCCCGCTCACACAACCTTTTGAATCATTAAGGTTTAAGAAGCGATACAATCCAATTGGGGTCGGAATTGATCAAGGCAATTGCCGCCAAGAACGACAGGTTAAACTGCCATACACTCAAAACGATACATTTATGTATCGTATAAAGTAATGCATGATACAAATTTTTCAAGGCATGGGTCGCCGCACCTTTTTTTGGCATATAATCATAAATGATCCGCAAAAACTTGCATTTTGTACAAGCTGGCGCATCTTGTGATGGCAACGTCACGACGCAAGAAACCACACCCGCGCATCGCGTGGCGAGAAGAGATACATGGTGCCGGGTGAAGGGTGTCCCTTGGGTTTACTATGATCGGTTCGACGCACTGAAAAACGCATTCATCCATGAAAGCTTGTGAGCTCGTCATTTCGGGAGACAGCCTCCGGTCCAGCCGCAGGAAATTGGCCCTGGATTGGCTGAAGGTGATGGCCACCGCCGGCCTGCTCGTCTGGCTGGTCTACGCAGGCGGCGCAGAACTGGGATACAACTGGCAATGGTACCGGGTGCCGCCATATCTGTACACCTTTGCGGAAGGTCATTTTGCAGCCGGCCCGCTGCTCAAGGGGCTGGTGGTTACCTTGAAGGTTTCCGCCATATCCCTGATGCTCTCCAGTCTGTTGGGTTTGGTCACGGCGGTCTGCCGGCTGTCCGGATCTTTTGCCGCCCGGGCGATTGCACGCATCTACCTGGAATTGATTCGCAACACACCACTGCTGGTGCAGCTTTTTTTTATCTATTTCGTCTTTTCGCCCATGGTGGATCTCGGCCGCTTTGCCTCCGCAGTCCTGGCGTTGAGCCTGTTCGAAGGGGCCTATGCCTCAGAGATCATCCGCGCCGGCATCCTGGCCGTTCCACAGGGTCAATGGGAAGCGGCCCAAAGCATCGGATTGGCACGCTATCGCACCTACCTGCATGTGGTGCTGCCCCAGGCGCTCCGGCACATGACCCCTCCCCTGGTGAGCCAGGCGGTCTCCCTGATCAAAGATTCAGCCCTGGTGAGCACCATCGCCATTTATGATCTGACCATGAAGGGACAAGAGATTATTGCGGAGACGTACCTTGTGTTTGAATTATGGTTCACCATCGCGGCCATCTATCTGATATTGACCTTGTCCCTGTCATTGGTCACCCAGGCGATGGAAAGACGGCTGGCTCTGGTGGATTGACGATTTCAACGTAACACCGAAAATAATTGATCATCGACGAAAGGAGCACATGCATGAGAATCATGACGCGTAGGATTGGATCCTCCCCGCGGCAAGCCGCGGGGAATCTTCACCGTAAGGATGAAAATCGATTTCCCGTTCGCTCGCTAACCCCGCCGCAAGCAGCGGGGCATGCGCTCGCTATCGCGGTTCGAATCTTTATCGTGGCTGTTTTGGCTTTCAGCCTGGCCGGCGTTCCGGTGGCGGTCGCCGTCGACAGCGGGGAGAGCGTCGTTGAACAGGTGATCCAGCGGGGGGTATTGCGGGTGGGCATGTCCACCTTCGTGCCCTGGGCCATGAAGGACAAAACCGGCAGGCTCATCGGTTTTGAAATTGACGTGGCCACCCGCCTGGCCGAAGACATGGGCGTCAAGGTCGAATTTGTTCCCACCAAGTGGTCCGGCATCATCCCGGCGCTGCTCACCGGCAAGTTCGACGTCATTATCGGCGGTATGGGCATCCTGCCCAGCCGGAACCTCAAGGTCAATTTCACAGACCCCTATGATTTCACAGGCATGTCCGTGGTGGCCAGCAAAAAGATGGCCGAGGGCATGATGGGCATCGAAGCTTTCAACAAACCCGGCATCGTTATCGCAGCCCGCCTGGGTTCCACCGCGGTTACCGCCACCAAAAAATACCTGCCCGAGGCGGAAATCCGCATGTTCGACGACGAGGCCCAGGCTTACCAGGAGTTGATCAACGGCCGCGTGCATGCTGTGGTCGGTTCAGCCCCCACACCGGCCTTCCAGGTCATCAAATACCCGGACAAGCTTTTCCTGCCCGTCGAGGGTACGTTCACGCGGGAGCCCATTGGCTTTGCCCTGCGCAAGGGGGATATTGACACCCTGAATTTTTTCAACAACTGGATTGGTTATGTAAATGCCGAAGGCTGGCTAAAGGAACGCAAAACATACTGGTTTGAAACCAAAGACTGGGAATCACAGATTCAGTGATCGCCAATAAGGCCAGAATCACCACCAGGGATCTGATCATGTTGGCCGGCGTCGGCGTGGCAGCCATGTGGCTGCTTTACCAGGCCACGCTGCAGGCCCAGTATCAATGGAACTGGCAAGCCATTCCCCAGTACCTGCTGCGCCTGGATGAAAAAAGCGGCCGATGGGTACCCGGTTTGATTCTCCAGGGCGTTCTGGTCACCTTGCGGTTGAGCATCTGGTCTACGGCAATCGCACTTTTCATCGGTACGGTCATGGGGCTGTTCCGGATCAGTTGCAGTCGCTATCGCCAGATGATCGGGACCGGCTATGTGGAGATCATCCGTAATATCCCGGTGCTGGTGTGGGTCTTTATTTTCTACTATTTCATCGGCGACCGGCTCCTGCCCGCCATCGGCATCAGCCGATCGACATTCACGGACGAGGGACCGCTGTCCGGCATCCTGCGCCTTCTCGTGGCCGAGCCCTCACAGGTATCCATTTTCATCTCCGGGGCATTGGCGTTGGGCGTTTACGAAGGGGCCTACATCACTGAAATCACCCGGGCCGGGATCCAATCCATCGACAAGGGCCAATGGGAAGCGTCATCGGGCCTGGGCTTCACACGCATCCAGCAGCTGCGCTACGTCATCTTCCCCCAGGCCCTGCGCCGGGTGATGCCGCCCCTGGCAGGCCAGTTCATCTCCACGATCAAGGATTCAGCCATCGTATCGATAATTTCCATTCAGGAGCTGACCTTTCAGGGCATGGAACTAATGGCCGCCACCTTCCTAACCTTCGAGGTGTGGATTACCATCCTGGCCATTTACTTCGTGATCTGTCTGACCTGCTCCCTGCTGGTGGAGCGGTTTGAACTGCACCTGAAAAAAGAATCCCGACCTTGGCAAGCCAATTAAATTACTAAATTTTTATAATTTATTTAATAATGGTTTTTCTCAATGCTGTTATGTCGGACTCAAAACTGGCGGGCTAAAAACTGTTTTCCGTTTATATATCAGATTTATACCCTCCTTCCATCCAGCCTGTTGCCTTCATAGGATCATAAAATCCGGCGTACATTCAATTCTGCTGTTTCAACCTGATTTATTTTCAGGTAAAGGCAAAACAAGAGGTGGCCAGCCCTGCCGAACCAACCAGACCCGGCATGGCCTTCACCCCCGATGTGGATATCTTTGAAAACGAACGGAAGATCACCCTGCTGGCGGATATGCCCGGCGTAGCCCCCGACGATGTCAAGATCGACTTGAAAGACAACGTACTGAGCATTTCCGGTGAAGTCAGGCCGTTTGATGAAAAAGATGAGGCGGATGTGCTTATCGAATTTGAAATCGGCAGATATTACCGGCAGTTCAACCTTTCCGAAGTCGTCGATCAAAATAAAATCGAAGCCAAGCTCGAAGACGGGGTCCTGCGCCTGACCCTGCCCAAGGCGGAAAAAGCCATACCCCGTCAGATCACGGTAGCCGCCGGATAATTTGGTTCGATCCGGAGACCCGGGCAGACACTGGCACCGGGTCTCCGCAAGGGTCGTTCTTAACCGGAAAAGCGCATGCGCGCCACAGGTGGTTAAACCGGGACTACCCGACGAATCTAATCTGCCATCACGAATTTACCCTCCCGGACCTGCACGATCACCATGGAGTCCACATCCAACCCGTTGTGGTCTTCCTGTGTAAGGTTGAATACACCCGAGATGCCAACGTAGCCCTTGGTCTGCTCGATAGCGGCACGCAGGTCGTTGGGCTGGGTACCGACCCGTTTCATGGCATCGGCCACGATCATAATGGCATCCCAGGCATACCCTGAATGCGTGTTGACAGGAAACTGCTTGTGGAAGCCGTATACCTCCGTGTAAAGCCGGATAAATTCTTCGATGACCGGCTTTTGGGGGTCGCTGTCGGGCAGCGCATCGGCGACCATCAATTTGGTGGCCGGCATGCGGTCGCCTTCGGAGGCTTTGCCGGCCAGCTCAATGTACTTGGGATCCGGAAGGCCGTGGCATTGAAACAGAGGCAGATCGATGCCCAGCTGGGCTTTGTTTTTGGATACAATGGATCCGGCCGGACCGATGGTCCAGACCACCAGGGCCTGCGGCTTGGCATTTTTGGCATTGGTCAGCTGGGCGGTCATGTCGGTGTCCTTGGGGCCAAATGCCTCCTGAGACACCACCTCGAGACCGAATTCAGGCGCCAGCGTGGTGAGCCAGTGCACGCCGTCCTTGCCGAATCCATCCGACGCGGTGAGCAGGGCAATTCTGGTAAGCCGCTTCTCTTTGAGATACATGTAGAGGCGCTTGACGGCCACCGACGAACGCTGGGGCGATTTGAAAATCCAGTCGAAGGGACCCAGCTTCTCTCCGCCCATGATCACCGGATCCCCGCCCACGGTCATGAAAGCCGGTACCTGGCCGCCCTGGATGATTTTTTTGACCGCCATGCCGGTTCCGGTCCGCGTGGGGCCTATGATGGCAGCCACCTTGTCCTTGTAGATGAATTTCTTGGCGATGTTTACGGCTTTGGCCGGGTCGCCCTCGGTATCGCCGATGATCAGCTCTATGGTCTTGCCGTTGACACCGCCCTCCTTGTTGATTTTATCCACCACCATGTCGGCCACCAGCTTGGTGGGCGTGCCGATAAAGGCCGCCGGACCGGACAGGTCGAAAAACGCGCCGATCTTGATGGGTTCTTGCGCTGCAGTGCTCCCCCCGGCCAGGACCAGCATCAAAGCCAAGGCCACAACCGCCAGTCGATTCATCGGTTTCATCTTCTCCTCCTTCTTCTATGTCATTCAGTTTTTGTGAGAACGCCGAGCCGGACCGGGCCGCAAAGTGCCACTTAAAAACGGACATCAGACGATTTCGTCTGTTATTCTCGAGTCAAACACCCGCTGGCTTTTGCGCTCGAGTTGGTTGTTGGCATATATGCTTCCGAGGGGCGCGAAGGTGAACACTCCACCGATGTCAGAGTGTATCTTGCGGAGCCTGCGATTCGCGATGATATTATGAGTACGAATGAGTTTACCGAGCTTTGGCGCAAAGCGGTTGGCCCGATTCCCGGTGCTGAGCGAATTCGGTTTGAATCCGATTCGGGC
>NZ_JAWOHB010000050.1:0-11233 GCF_046496365.1 Desulfosarcina sp. | reverse complement strand
GCGGTGCTTCAGGCACCCTGCCATCGGCTGGACAATCTGGCTTCCTTTGTGGAAACCCACGGTGAACGGCTTGGCCATTTCCTGGAAGGCATGATCAGCTACGGCAAGAAAGCGCGCCTATTCCGCTTAAAGGCGTTTTTCAGCGGGCTGGCCGTTTCTGCAGTCGGCGGCACTGCCGGTTGGCTGGGGCTCATGGGCCTGCCGCCGCTTGGGGGTCTGGACCCGGTGCTGCAGATCACCGGCGCGGGATTGTTGAGCACCCTCATTTTCGTATTCTGGCTCGCCCTGGTTCAAAAATATCTGTATTCACGGTTTTTGAAAAGATGGCTGCGGCAGCTGGACAGCCTGACCCCGCTTACCAACCAGACCCGCCGCGACAGCTGGGCCGCCATACGCGATCTGCTCTACGTCAATCTAAAGAACAGCAACGGACGGTTTTCCCTTGCACAGATTTCAGCTGAACATGCCACGGTCAAACAGATTCACGACAGGGGTTCCCGGGAAATCCGCGAGGCATTGAAGGAGCTGACCGGACTTGCCCAGAATGACGAGGCATGGGCAGGCAAGGGAACCGCCACGATGCCCTACTGGGCCGACACGCAAGCGCCCCTCGATAGTCGATAGCACCCGATGCAGACTGGTCCCGGGCTTAATTCCGGCCCTTACTGCGCAATTATTTTCAGGAGGTATAAATGAATAAATCCCGTCTGGGTCCCGAAGCCCTGCTTTTTCCCACCCCCGCAGTACTCGTAGGCACCGTGGTGGACGGTCGCGCCAACTTCATGACCGCTGCATGGTGCGGCATCGCCTCGTCAAAACCCCCGGCCATCTCCGTGGCCATTCGCGGTGAGCGCCATACCCTCAAGGGTATTCTGGCGCAGGCTGAATTTTCCATCAATGTACCATCGGCAGCGATGGTTGCACAGGTGGATTTCTGCGGCATCTATTCGGGACGCAAGGTGGATAAATCGAACCTGTTCGAGCTGTTCGAAGGCGAGCTGAAGCATGCCCCCCTGGTGGCCTCCTGCCCGGTGAATTTAGAGTGCCGCCTGCGCCACACACTCGATTTGGGCGCCCACATTCTGGTTGTGGGAGAAGTGATCCAGACCCATGTCAGTGACACCTGCCTGACTGACGGAAAGCCCGATTCCGCCAAAATCGATCCGCTGGTCTTCTCACCGGGAACTGGAACCTACCAGCGCTTGGGCGAGATCGTTGGCCAGGCATTTTCCATCGGCAAAAAGAGACCGGGAGGTGCTCAATGAAAAAAATCAATCCGGAACAGGCCTTGTGTGAAACCCGCAGGGAGTTTGGAGAGCACGGCGGCGTAACCCCGTCCATCTCCCGCTCTTCGACCTTCACCGTGATGAACCCGGAAACCATGCCGGAGATTTTCGGCGGCATCCGCGGCCCGGAACAAGGCGGGTGCTTCCTTTACAGCCGGCACTTCAACCCCACGGTGGACATCCTGGCCCGCTATCTGTCCGCCATGGAGGGCACCGAGTTTGCCGTGTGCACCGCCAGCGGCATGTCAGCCATCTCCTGCGCCCTTCTCCAGCTTTGCCGAAGCGGTGATCACATCGTATCCAGCGATACCATCTACGGCGGTTCCCATGCCCTGTTCGGCGAACTGCTGCCGCAATTCGGCATTAGCACCAGTTTTGTGAACCCCGCCGACACAGCGGCTTTTGAAAAAGCGATCACCCCCAACACGCGGGTACTCTATACGGAAACCATAGGCAACCCGACCCTGAAAGTGGCCGACATCCCCGCGCTGGCGCAACTGGCTAAATCCAGGCATCTGTCCCTGGTAGTCGACAACACCTTCACCCCCATGATGATCTCCCCGGCACGCCTGGGAGCGGATGTGGTGGTCTACTCCATGACCAAGTATATCAACGGTGCCAGTGACCTGGTGGCCGGCGCCATCTGCACCAGCAAAGCGATGGTCCATCAGCTGATGGATCTCCATACGGGGCGGGTCATGCTGCTGGGCCCCACCATGGATACGCGCATGGCTTTCGACATCATCCAGCGCCTGCCCCACCTGGCCATCCGCATGCGTGAACACTCCCGCCGGGCCATGGCCATCTGCCTCCGGCTGGAGGAACTGGGCGTACCGGTGGTCTATCCGGGGCTGCCGTCGTTTCCCCAACACGACCTGGCCAGCGAACTGATCAACGAGGGCTATGGCTACGGCGGCATGTTCACCATCGACTGCAGTTCCCGCGCACGGGCCGACGATCTGCTCAGCGAACTGCAGAACAAAGAGGATTTCGGCTACATCGCCGTCTCTTTAGGATACTTCGACACCCTGATGTCCTGCTCCGGTGCCAGCACATCTTCAGAGATCAGCCCTGCCGACCAACAGAAAATGGGGCTTTCACCAGGATTGGTCCGCCTGTCCATCGGTTACACAGGCAGCCTGGAAAAGCGCATGGAGCAGATGGAGCGGGCGGTTCGGACCGTGGGACTGGTTAAAAAATAGATCGGATGGGGATGGACACGTCGGGCCAACCCCCCGTGGTCAACCCGTCTTTCTGTGAACGGCATCCGGTGTGAGGATCAGGAGGTGGTTTGGCCACAGGTGAAAAATCCGTGTCCGAAGCGTGGCGGCGGGCAGCCCTGGACTTGATCCATGGCGAATCGACCCTGACCCTTGCCACCGCCGACAGCACAGGACCATGGTCTGCGCCGGTTTACTTTATTCTTCTCGACGAGCGCTTTTTCTTCTTCTCTTCACCGCAAAGCCGCCATATCCGCCAGGCCATTGCCTCCAAAGAGACGGCCGCTTCGCTGTTTCATCAGACGGACGCCTGGAAGTCCATTCGTGGCATCCAGATGACGGGAAGCGTAGCGCGGATCGGCTCCGTATCCGCTTCGCTGAAGCCGATTGCCGTCTATCTGCATCGTTTTGCCTTTACCCGGGAATTTTTCCCGGACGATCCGCAGCCGGACCTGAAGGCGTTTTTCTCACGATTCAAAGCACGTCTGTATGCCTTCACCCCAATTGAAGTCTATTACATCGACAATCGCTTCGGGTTGGGCAGCCGGCGGCGGATCGCGTGGTGAAATAAAAAAAACAGCGCGCCCCGGTGATGGTTGGGTGGCGCGCGCTGTTTCAGGGACTCATTTTCTGTCGGTTATCGGTTCTGATCCCGCCACGCCGCGATGCCGCTCTTGAGGGGGAAAGCGGTCTCCACGTTGATCTCCACCACCTCACCGGTGCTCATCTGCAGAAAGGCCGTCGCCCCGCTTTCGCGGCCCAAGTGGAAACCGGCTGCCGGCGGGGGCGCGCCATGCCCCACGTAGTACTTGGCATTGACCTGCTCACCGACAGCATCGGTGATGGTCGCACCCGGCAGGATCTGTTTGTAATAGGCAGTGCCGGTCTCATAGTAGAGCCCATAAAAATTCGTATCGCCGCCGAACCCGCAGATATCATCGTTGGGCGTGTACCCGGGAAAGAAGACGATACCGCCCAGAACCGTGGACTTGGAGATGACGCGTTCCGAGGGATTGCCGGACAGGGCTTCCATTTCATGGAACCATCCGTCGGCGGCCCTGGCCGTGGTAGTCAGGGAGCTCCAGTCGGTAATACTCGTATCATCCCCCTCGACCGTCTGATTGGTGTACACCGAATAGGAGGTGGCATCGAACAGGTCCGTAGACCATGCCACTTCTAAAGGATTGGCCGCATTCAGATAGTGATCGTCGGGCGAGGCATCGTCGTGGTCCGTGTTGAAATAGGGATCCTTGACGCCGAAAAAGTACTGCTGGGTCTGATCCATTTTATCCGCGTTTGACTGGTAGCGTCCCGTGCCGAAAAAGGCCCACACGTTATCCTTCCTGTCGGTGCTCAACGAAATGGAAGCCGAGATGGGACCGGGTGAATTGAACATGCTGGACATGGTCCAATCAGCAGGGTCAACGGAAGGTGCGCCACCGGAATGCGTATTGACCTTGAACACCTTGCCTTCCAGGCCGCCTGAAGCCGCACTGGCGACACTGCCGAAATAGATGCCGTCAACATTGTAGGTCAGGCTTTTATCAAAAGAGACGGGCGAATTCATCAGCGTATTAGCCGTTCCGGTGTCAAACAGCCATTCATGGGCACCCGACTTGTAAGGCTGGCCGGTTTTCAGGTCCACAACGAAAACATAACCGTTCTGACCGCTGGTGCCGTCATAGGCTGTGGGACCCGACCCGAAGGAAACCATCCAATCTGCGTCTCCGGCGCTCCAGGAATAGGTGCCGCTTGCCAAGCTTCTTGATTTATTGACGACAACAGCGGCAGGAAATGAAGTTGTCATGGCCAGATTCTCATAGGACCGCTCCCACAACAATTTCGGGTTTCTGGGTTCGGTGACATCCATGCAGATGTAGGTGGGGTAAAAATGCCGGGTTTCAATGGTGGCCGCAGTACCATCGAAATCGTCTTCGGCCCAGATGTGCCTACCACCCATGTTGAGGCCGACTATCAGAACGGTTCCCCAGCCGCCTGGATGGGTGGTGCTGGGCGTAAAAATCTGGGCATCGAACACTTTGGGCTTCAAATCCACATAATAGGAATGGGCATATTCAGGGTCCGCCAAAAACTTAAGGTGAGGGAGCAGGGTTTGCGGAATATAGGCCCACAGTTCGTCACCAATCCCCTCAGTCGTAGACGCCGGCTGGGTGTATTCGCCATTATTGTATTTCCAGTGGGTAAAGGCATGCAGCATGCCGTCGTTGGCGCCCACATAGACAACCGTTTCCCGGTTCTTGTATGCGTTCAGGTAGTTTTGAAAGGATTCGTCGCCGTAAATGATGTGATAATAGTCCGGCGGCCTGGAAATGCTCACCGGGGTCGAATTGACGATATCTCCCAGCTTCCAGACCGTGCCGTCGTCGAGGGAACGGGAACGGGTGTCTGGGCTGCCAAGGAGACTACCGGAATCCTTGCCGCGGATGTAATTGATCAGGTTTTTTACCCGGTTTTCATGACTCGGTGATGAGGTGTGGTCCACATAAGACCATGCCGTCCCATCGCTGAGCCCGAGGAAGGGCCTGATGGTCTGCCAGTTGTCTTGGTGAAAACGACGGACCTCACCGGTGTCGTCAAAGGGGTCGTCACTGGTGGGTGCCAGCACACGGCCCACCCATTTTGAACCGGTAACTTCCTCCTCCCCGGATTGGTCAATAATCCCGTCAGCATCATCATCTTCGCCGTTGCCGTCGATAAAGGTAAAAATCTTGCGTGTATCAGGGTTGCGCTGGCGCAATTTTTCGCCGGCCTCGAAAATGGGTGCGATCTGATTGATCTCAACTGTTTCATAATTGCTGGCGTTGGTCAGGTCTGGGCAGGTTTGCGCCGGCGTCAGACTGTCGAGGATGCAGGTTGAGCTGTTGCCATTTCTGGGATTGTACTGGTGGTGGCTAATATATCGCCGAATCTTGGTGTCACCGTTGCTGTCGATAGTATATTCGATAATTGTATCCACATCGATGGCTGCATTGACTTCCGTGGTATTGGTCAGGTCCAGCCTCCCGTTGCCGTTGGTGTCTTCCCTGAGGTTGCCCCAAGGATCAACCCACAGGCTCTGCAGGTATCCCTGCCAGGTCAGTTCGTTGCCGGAAAGGGTGGTCACGCGCGGTTTAAAATAAGCCTGGAGCAGGTGGCCTTCACCCTCGCTGTTGGTGGCCAGCACAGATGCCGCGGTTCCCGAAGCTGCCTTTTCAAGGATGTCGGCAAAAGACTTATTGAGCTGCTCTTCCAGCTTCAGCGGGTTGACCACGTAAAAATAGGTGTCCGGCACGCCGTCACCATCTTTGTCCCACTCATCAGTCTGATCGGGTGTGCCATCGCCGTTTTGATCGTCGAAGGCGCCCCACTTGGCTGCGTACCACAACGGGTTGGGCAACAACCCGGCGGTGAGAGAACCACCGGATGGGTCGACCGTGAACCGTCGGGTGGCCTGAAGCGGTAGATCGGCTGTCGTATTTGGAGTGTCGAGGAAATAGTCCACATGGTTACCTCCAACGTCCTTGACCTCGAGATAGCTGCCGTCAGCAGTGGTTCCTGAGATGATGTAGCCCATGTGCTGGTCGATACATCCGGCGGCATATTCAGAGGTCAGCGTGATATCCACGGCCACGGCACTGGCCACATTGGAAGCACCGACGGGCAGACCGGCGGAATCCACCAGTTGATACTCATAGAGCACAATGGCATCCATGTCGTGGTCGGCCCCCTGCTCCACGTCCTCGTAGTTGATCCGGAAGCGACCGTAGTGGGAGTGCAGTTCCTCGACGAAGAAATCTACGATGGTGTTGGTGGGTTGAAACAACCCTTGCGTGCCAATGACACTCAGACACCCCCCGACCGATTTGGCAAAAGGCACCAGCGTTACAGTTTTTCCAGTTACCTGGATATCGATCCGGGGCAGCGGCGAGGCCAGGCCGACTGCATATGTTCGAATCCGCTGGTCCCCCTGGGCGTTGCTGTGCATGTCCTCCGTCCAGCCGTAATGGGCGACGGCGGCCGAGTAGTAGCTCCCTTGTTTGGTGGGCTCCTCAGGGCAAAGGCCCCGGATGTCGCCGAAACCGTCAACCGATTTTTCGGTGCAGGCACCGTCATAGGTTGCACCCTGCTGACCAATAAAACGGTTGCCGGCGGTCTCTTCCGCGGAAAAGATCGTATCGGAAAGGCTCTCCACATCGAGTGCCGTTCCGGCCCCACCGATGGTTTCAGCGGCCATAGTACCGAAATAGGTCCCAGGCAACTGATCCGAATCGAAGGTAGGGTTGATGTCGCTGAGCACCAGCATGAAAGGTTTGGCACAGTGGTCGAAACCTCCGGTAGTGGTGTCGTATGGGTCGGCCCAGACAGCTTTGGGCAGGGTCAGATCCAGACCGGCGGCATTGTCGTTGGCATCACTGTAGGAAAAGGCGCTGGTGGGGGCGCCCTCTCCCGAAAAATAGCGCAGCGTCTCGTACATCATCTCACCGACGGGGTTGCCCCACATGCGGCATTCGCCTTCATTGATAGGCCGGGTGGTGATCCAGCCGCAGTTGCTGTTGTAAGTATGATCTCCATAGTTAAAATCAACAATTCTCAATTGATCAATGGTTCGGACGATGCCGTTGGCCGCACTGAACTGGCCGGTATTGGCGTTGATTTCATCGGTAATGGTGCCGATATTTTTTCTCAGAACTCCCCCGGATGTGTTTTTGGTGTAGGATCCGGACATCAGACCGAAATACATGTTGTTGCTTTCACCATGCCGCTGGAGAAGCCCGATGGGCTTGTAGTTGCTGTTGGGATACTGCTTGCAGTTGGCTTCCAGGCCGACAGCCGTGTTTGCCACTTGGACACGAACCGTGTAGTCGGTGATGGTGCTGGCACCGCCGCCCAGTTCCCAGCGCAGGTAATAATTGTCTCCCCCGGAAGCCTCTTCGTGTCGGAACTGGAATGCGTGCGCACCGGCGGTTAGAGTAATCGAACCGCTGTGGGTGTTGCAGCTGCAACTGCCGTGGCCGCCATACCAACTGGCCACGACGGTATCGTCGACGCCGTCAAAAACACCGTCCCCGCCATCGAAGATCAGTTCCAGCGCATCGTCGCCATCCACAGAGAAATTATAGGTCCCATCCACAGGAACGTTGAGGGTGCCCTCGAAAATCGTCAGGTAATTGTCATCCGGGCCGTACGGATTTCCAGAGCCGTTAATGGTGCTTGCAGCGCCTGTTCCGTATACATTGTTAACCGGATCGGCCAAAGCCGCAGCTAAAGCCGTCGCCACCAGTGCATTGTATGCGGTGTGATCTGCAGGATGGGAAGCATCCTTGGGGAAGGTGGTTTGGGTCATGCCACTGATACCCGCGGTGGTACTGGCCGGTACGATCTGCCAGGAAGCACCGGCGGCGGTTTCCAAAGAATCGTCGGCGACCGGCCGCTCCTTGGCCACCCACTCCCATATGCGGTGGGTGTTGTTGGGCAGGACCCTCAGAAGCGGTTCGTAGTTGGCATGGGCGGCATCATAGAGCGAAGTGGAGGCAAACAGGTGACGGGTCCCCACCGGAGGCAAACTTAGCGGAGCATACTCCCTGATATCGTATCCGTCATTGGCAATGCTCGCGTATTCCTTGCCCCAGGAGTGGGCGTCTTGGGGTATATAGGCCCGTTCCAAAACCGTTTCGGTGTCGGTGTCAGTGGAACGCATGCCGCCGTAAAGCACTTTTCTCACCGCATCCATGCGGGACATGGTCAGGTAGTTAAGAAAATCCCCACTCCAGTAGTTGTTCACACCGGTCGGCACCTTTTTGTTGCCCGTTGTACCCACCGGCTCGAACCGATTGTCGATGGTGTCATATTCATAATACTTAAAGGAATCGAAATAGCCGTAATAATCGATGGCATCCGGTTTGTAGTGAATGTCCAGGGTCCCGTCGCCATCCAGGTCCGAGGCATCGTTGTAAGCCTCGTAATAAAGCTTGTGATCCCGGCCCATGACCAGCATCACCAGGGGAGGCACCGAAGCCGCCAGAAAAGGCGGGTAGGCTTCGTAATTGCCCGCCACAGGCGGAACGGCGTGGCCCACTGCAACGGTGCCGCTGAGCAGCAGACCGGTGACAAAACCAACCAGGGCGATAGATATGACGATCTTTTTTCTCATGCTGACACCTTTGCGTTTTCAAGTAATCCGGTTGCTTGAAGCGCTCCCGGCAACACATCCGGCCTGTCCGATGGTTACAATCCTCCGGGAATGCCAATCATTTTCCGGTAGCTGGCAAGCAGATCTCTGGCGGTCTGGCGGTTGCTGAACCCGTTGGACTCGATATCATAAAAGACAGCGATGGCGCTGGGGCCCACACCTTCCGCACCGGTGGCGAACTCGGCGCCACCGCCCGCCACATGGGCCGTGCGGTCGCGCCGGACTTCCGTCTGGGCATCAATGCCGCCTGCATTGAAATCAATGTCCGGATCATCGACATATTCATCGTACTCCAATATCTGCCGGTAGAAGTCATCGGCCGGGTCAGTTTCGGTCGACAGATAGTCGATCCCCGGGGCATCGCTGCCGGTGCCCTGATCCACCTTTCCATTCAGGTTGATGGCGTGGGAAATCAGCTTGGCGGTTCCGTAAACAGCACCGTCGGCATTGAAAAATGCCATTTTGGTGAACTGATCATTGGCGGCAATGTGAACCTCAACCGTTGATGTGTTGGTGGCGGTGATGCCGAGCAGGGTCACGACCACCAGGATGAGAAGGGCGGCGACGATGACGGATCCATCCTCGTTGCTGAGAATCGATCGCCGTGTGTGTGCATGCGGTTTCATGGCGTTAGATGATCTCCGGGATCACGTGGATGATGGTTGAGGTTTTCTGACCCGAAAAGCCGGGCCGGTTAACGGTGATGGTAATGGTTTTAGTATTCACCACCGGGGTATCGTCGGCAACGGTGTAACTCATGGTAATGGCCCCGGTCTCGCTGGGCTCATCGACGAAGCCGTTGCTGTTGTTGTCCACGCCGTCCGCATTTTGAGGCGGCGTGTGGGTACCGACGGCAAGGTTGGTGTTGTCGTAGGTCAGGGACATCAGGTCTTCGGCCTGGCTTTGGGCAACCGTTGCATTCTGGGTGATCACGCCGGCGGACAGGTTGCCCTTGGTCGAGGTGACCTGCAGGGTGGCCACCCCTAAGATCCCGATGGAGAGTATCGCCATGGCGATGAGCACCTCGATCAGGGTAAAGCCGCGGTGGGTCGCTTCTGTTTTTTTATCTGCCAATATCATCTGAACACCCCTTAAACTGGACTATAGTCCCAGGTTTCTGCATTTGATGGTCGTCGTCACCATTCGGCGCCGGAAGCGATCCGGTGCGCCGGAGAGGTCCAGCAACACGTCGCCCTGCTGATTGGTGTAGATGTTGTTGTCGGTATGGGTGCGGGCCATGGGGGCCAGCGTACTGCCGTCGCGGGCGACGATGGTGACCTGGACGGAGCTGATATCTTCGAGAGCGCTGCCCGTAACCGGCGATGCCAGCACGTTGGGCGGGTCGGCGCCATCGAGATAGACGAAGTTCAGGGCGTCGATGTTCCGGGAGAGGTGGTCGGTGTTGGCCGGTACAAGGGTGGGATCTGTATCTCCAGCCGCATTAAAACGCCGTCGGAGGTTGCCGCTGTCCAGGTCAAACCGGATCACCTCTCCCTCATCCGTCGTATCCCCGTCAGCCCAGTTCACATCGCTGCCGTCATCATCCATGCTAAACTCCAGGACGCTGGCTGTGGCGGTAGCAATGCCGGCGTCCGCATCGCCAGTGGGATTGGCACCGGCCATGCGCAGGTCCCGCTCTATGGACACCATGGCCGACCGCAGGTTCTGGTTCATGTCCACGATGCGCTCCTGGGTCAGGCTGGTTCTGAGCTGGTCTTGGTAGGAGGCATAAACCCCGGTCAGCACAACGCCGGAGATGGCCATGGCGATCATCAGCTCGATCAGGGAAAAGCCTTGCTCTGTGTTCGGTTTCTGCATGAAAGTCTCACTTTGCGGTTGATTTATTCGACCTGCACGTTTCCACCGGAGGCCAATCTTACCGTGACGGTGTGTCCTCTGCTGTTGGTCAAGACCGTGGGACCGGCAAAACTCGGCATGGCCCGGGAGTTAAACCGGGTCTGTCCAGCGCCGGCACCGAATGGAACATTGTCCAGCGTTACCCCGGCCGGCAGCCTGCCGCTGACGACCGTCCGCTCGGTGCCGTCCTGGATTGAATTTTCTGCTACGCCGCCGGTTCCCTCTCCATCATCCACAAACGCAAGGTAATCGCCGCTCGCATTGATATTGACGACGACGAATTCACACTCCCTGGCGGCTTCGATCCTGGCCCGCTGAAGCATGGATACGATATCCCGGGCTGCGCTGTTGACCCGACCGTTTGCCGCCCAGGCGATCAGATTGGGGATGGTGATGCCCGCAAGAATACCCATAATGGCAACCACGACGGCCAGTTCAATAATGGTAAATCCGGATTGTCTGTTCATTATTTCTCCATTGTTGGCTTGTCCTTATCCCATACAAATTTCATACCATAATTAATAGCCAACATTTATTCTTAGAAAAAACAGATCGATATCGGCCGTCCGGTTCGCCCTTGGATGCTCAACCGCATCATGGCAGACCGGCACTCTTAAAAAATTTTAGGGCCCAGGGTGCAGAAAAACAAATTTATATTAAATTCAGTTTCTTACCATAAA
>NZ_JAWOHB010000100.1:0-18572 GCF_046496365.1 Desulfosarcina sp. | reverse complement strand
CATCTCAGGTGACGGCATCCCCCCGGCCATAGAGATGATCTTCGGATCGTTGATCAGCGAGAGGAGTTTGCCAATGGAATACCCCTCGTAATCACGCATGTTGCGGGCAAAAAGTGTATTCCAGTCGACCATGGTAATTGCTCCTTTTGGATTTTTCAGCACCATCGCTCACTGCGTTTTCTTTTCCACCTCTTCCTTGGCCGCTTCTGCTTAATCGGTTAAACCATCAAAAAGGGTTATAGATGTGATAGTCCCTTACTGAATCCAAGTCAGGATTGCGGTCCCGAATACGACGCCAATAATTCCAAACAACCGGTTTGCCTGATCTGACAAGCTGTCAAAATACCAATCCAGCACCTGACCATAGATTTTCTTTGGATTGGTGAACGCAACGACTGCCTCAACAACAGCTAATATGCCGACTATCCTTAAAACCCAAGGATGGGTAGTTGCGGATGCAGATACCAGAAAGAGGAGTGCGTAGACCGCTGGGATGGCTGCCAGGTACTTGAGTTGGTAGGTATTGAAAAGGCCTTTCAGGACACTCACGGATTCCTTGGTGTAAAGGATCAGATAGGTACCAAAGACGATATGGCCGAAACCAAGCAGGTAGGCAATCACTTTCATAATCGCAGGCTCCTTTGGTAAATGGATGGTGGAAACGATCGGCGGGACATCCACACGTTCGCAAAGATTCCTATTCTTGTCAAGGGGTTGGTATGGCTTGACAACTGTCTAAATAAAGGATTAGTCTCAAATACCACACCTGATTTAAGCTTCATTCACTTTTAGTTCCGAAATTGAATCGTTGTTCCACTTGAGCCGGTCAGAGGATTATCGACAATACGAATCGATTCTCGGGGAATCAATCCAATTCTTGTGTCATTGCAGGAGGAAGAATGAAGGATATCGCATTCAGAGAAAAGGAATTGAAGCGTTGGGAGCGCATTTTTCCGGAGGGACAAACTATCCGGTTAAGTTCTGTGGGCCATTTTGCACAAGAAGAGGCGCCCGATGAACTTGCAGAAGCCGTTCTTCATTTTCTGAGAGGGACAGCCCTGGCAACAACGGCTTTCAGTCCGACTCGCTTTGCTCGTAACTGAAGCCGAGCGTATAGGCATTCCGACAATCTTTTTAGCGAATCTATGTACCCAGAGGTACCGGTTGACAGAGCACGTTTGGCTGCAAAGTGGTTAATAGCGGGTGCAAAAATCCCCGAGAAAGCGTAACGAGGCAGGGAAAAATTGTCCATGGCAGCCGGACGTCAAGTCATGATATGCGCGGTATAGTGGATTTCATCATAACCGGGCTTCACGTTCGGGTCGAGGCCCAAGAATCCACGCAGGTCTATGTCGCCTTGTGTTTCGATGCGGAGTTCCTCCAATTCGATTCCCTCCATGGCGCATCCGACGGCGTAACCGACGGTCATGCATGCATTGAGCGCAGCCATGAGCGTTTCCTGCGGATTGGCATGTGTATTTGTACCCCCCAGTTCAAGCGGTTCATCGGTGGCGATGGTAATATCCTTTTTAACGGACTGGCCGCCGATCCGATATTGGGAGGCAAGCCGTGAGCGGCATTGGGGATCAGAGGGGACGAACGGATATGGGGCGACAGCGAGTTTATTCAATATTTTCAGTTTACTGTCGTGAGTCATTCATCATGAGGCGATGTCCGGGACCTGATCGAAACGCACCATCTCTGACACATCCGCTTGCACGCCTTTGTAATGGTCCAGGGTCTGGTTCAAGCATCTCCACACTGAAACCTTGAGTTCAGCCGGCTCCACTACCACCGCCTCCGGCCCCATACCCAGCACCCACTGGCGGATCTCATCCAGCCCGGCCACCTTGAAACTGATCTCGATGCCCCCATCAATAAGCTTCTGGATGCGCTGGCTCTCGTGCCAGATCTTTTCACCAATATATCGAGCCCACGTGGGGCTGATCCGGACGGTCACCCCGTAAAGCTCAGCCTGCATCACCTTGAAACTGTGCCGGACATAATCGTCGAAGGAAAAATCCTCGCAGATTTTAAAACTGTCTTCAGAAACCCGGAGCATGCTGACCCGATCCACCACAAAGGTCCGGACTTCTTTGCGCAGGTGGCAGTTGCCGATCAGATAGATCGTGCCGTCGCAGAACCAGATCTTGTAGGGGTCGACCCTGCGGGTGGTGCGCTTGTCGCTGCGCAATGACCAGTAGCCGAACTCCACGGTTTTGCGGTCGGCAGCCGCGCGGTTGATCTGTCCGATGACCTCGTTGAAGCAGCTGTAGTCTTTGCAGGGGCCGCCGCCCATCTGATAGGCGGAGCGGACGCGATCCAGGTAGGCCAGCGTTTCAGAAGGGAGCATGCCGCGGATCTTATCCAAAAGGCTTTTCTGGGACTCCTGAAAAACGGTGCCTTTGAAGACATTGAACAGGTCACCCCCCAGGTGCAGGCAGAGCAGTTCGGTCAATGTGAAGGGCTCGGGAATCTTGAACCTATAATCGTCGATAAAACGCCAGCGGGTGACCTTGTCCGCTCTCTCCGTAAAGATCGGAAAACCGGCCAGCTGAAGATCGCCCAAGTCCCGGTAGGCGGTCCGCAGAGACACATCGCCCGCTTCCGCAATCTCGTTGGCCGTCAGGCCATACTTGCTGACCTCCAACTGCCTCAATATCCGCCACTGCCTGGAAAGCTGATCGCCCCTCATTTTTGCTCCTCACACCAAGACGCCGCGCCGCTTTTTGGTCTCACGCGAAGACGCCAAGCCGCTAAGAATTAAACATCCGTGACTGTCCGGACCGCCTGGCCGAATAACGCTGAAACCCAACGTGGTTCTTGCCTGACGCCTCTTCTTTCCGAAACGCTGACAAGTGCAGAACGGTTTCACCATCGGCAAGGGCTGTGCCGGCTGCAATCCTTGATTCAAAGGAGATGGTGGCGCCGACGCTGACCACCGGGTGGCGTTCTCCCTGGGCTTTTTTTATTGTTTCGACAAACGCCTCGGCCTTGCCGGGTTGGACCGATGGCACAGCCTTGGTCTTGTCTGCGCTTTCGATGGCGTCCATGGCGTAGCTGTTGATCAGTTTGCCGAAGAAGCGCTCGAACGTGTCGCTGCAGGCAAAGCACTCAAGACCGGTCACCATTCCGTCGATGGCAAACAGAGCCCCCACCTGCTGCTCGATGATATGAAAGTTGCCGCTGTAGTCGGACAGTTTTTCTTCAAATCGCTCGAACACATCGGACATGGCCATGGTGGGTGAACTGACATTCATGCGTTTGGATTTTTCGGCGATGTTGTTCCAGATCTGACCTTGATCGGTGCGATGGCCGGCACCGCGCGAAAGGCTTTCGCGCAGACAATACTGAACCTCCCTGCGAAGCGATGCATGCATGACCTTTTTGCCGGATGAAAATTTCTGGGAATCGTAGTGCCAGCGCTGCGCTTCGACGCAGCTTACCGGGATGGTCGTGGCCGTTTTCCCGGCAACCAGGAAGGATGCGTTGACGATGCGGTTCTGTTTGGCCCCTTTCAGTTCCTCACCCTCAATCAGCAGTATCGGTTGTTTGGCATTATTCCTTAGCTTCAACCGGTTGACGTTGCCCGACGCATCCACTTCCGTGACCACCAGCACCCCACTGTCGATGGCCTGTTCGAGCGTCAGGTAATACGGATCGGTGACACCGGCAACCATCACCGGGAACACGGTTAAATTATGGCCGACCTGCTTTTTCCCCAAGCGGCAATTCTGCAGAAACTGGACGACTGACTGCATGGTGTATCCCTCCACGTTTAGGTTTTCGTGGAGATTAACACCCCATTTTGTCAGATGAGGTCAATGATTTGAATATGATTTACCCAATCGACCAGGCAATTGCATTCAAAATCCCCGGTCTGTGGTCAATGGAGGCCGGCAGCATATCTGCAATCCGCAGCCCTGGCCCCGCCTTCCCTCTTTTCTGCCTGCCCTGGCTGCCGTTATTGATTTGAAAGCTGATCCTTGAATTCCCATGGCGGCACCAGGTCATAACCCGACCAGATACCGAGTTTAAGCATTCTGGCTTGGGTTTCAAATTTCTTCAAATCAGTGCAAACGTCGACTCTGCACTCACGCGGATTCACCCATGCGTAGCCATTGGCCACGATAACGGCATTGACGCTAATTGCTTTTCCTTCAAAAGAGATAATGGCAAGGGTCCAGCCAAAACCGTCAGTTCCCATAACCTTTATCACCACGGGTTTTTCATGAATCAACCGCCGCAAGAATCGAGTCGAAGCCACATTGCCATTCTGCCCTGCTTCAGGGGCGTCTATGCCATAGAGCCGGATGGCGACCCTTTCACCCTGCATGCCGACACTCAGCGTATCGCCATCATATACATCCAAAACCTTGGTGATTAGCGCGTAAGCGCAACTGGAATGGGTGAACAGGAAAACCAGAACCATTAGAATTCTTGCCATTGTATCACCTTTGCATATGTGACCTGCCCCCGGAACCGTGCAGGGCCGCAATGGTTTCGGCGCTGTCGGCAGTCGATGCAGGTGGTGCATCAAGGTGTTGGAACTCGGGTGGCTGCAGTGGCGGCAGGCGGGCCTCGATCTGGCTGCGCAGAGGCTCGTGCTGGCGCGGCAATTGCAGTGCCGTGCCCAGATCGCGGGGATCTTCATCCACGGCAAATCCAGGCGGGTCGGTGGCGATTTCAAAAAGCACCCCTCCGGGTTCATTGAAGTAGATGGACCGGAAGTATTTGCGGTCGCGCACGTCGGTGACGGCCATGCCTGCTTTCTGCAGCCGCTGCCGCCAGGCCAGCTGTTCGCGTTCATCCCGGGTTCGAAAGGCGATGTGGTGGACCGTGCCGCTGCCGGGCAAACCCCTGGGGGCCGACCGGTCCTCGAGGATGTCGAGTAAGTTGCCGGGCGCGCTGCGATCCTGCGTGGTGAAGCGGAAGCGCCGGTCCTCCCGACGGTCAAGTCTCATGCCCAGACCTTCAGCAATGATCGTTTGCGTGGCATCCATGCGATTCAGGAGCAGCGTGGCCGAATGGAATCCGGTGATGGCCGTCGGGGATTCACGTGCATCTGGGCCGGTGACCGCCCGCGGTGGGCTCGCGATCAGTTCCAGGGGCAGCCCGTGGGGATCGCTGAAGCAGATGACCGGATCGCCGAATCGTTCGACGGAATTGACGGTGACGCCGTTGTCAGCCAGACGGTGGCGCCAGTGATCCATGGACCGTTCGGGTACCGCAAAGGCGATGGCGGAGACCATGCCTGCCCCGGGCCTGCCCTGGGAAAGGTGTTCCCATGGAAAGAAAGTCAAAATGGTGCCGGGGTGCCCGCTTTCGTCTCCGTAGTAAAGGTGATAGGTGAAAGGATCGTCGAAGTTGACGGTCTTTTTAACCAGCCGCAAGCCCAGGACGCGGGTGTAGAAACGAAAATTTTCCGCTGCCGAGGAGGTTACGGCGGTGATATGGTGAATGCCGCTGACGGCTGTGGCTTGGCTATTGTGTGTCATGGTAACCAGCTCCATTTTTTGACGGGTCAATCAATTTCATGCGCTTTTAGTGGGTCTAAAGTAAGGCCATATGTCTTGATGTCAAGATATACGGCCGGGTGCGGACAGCTTTCGATCAACGGTTCGAACCGTCTTTCCGGGTTGGGTGATGATCCGCTTTCTTTTCATTGGCACGGATTTATGGTAATCAGGTGACCCGGGTATGCCACGGTTTTTTGATAAAAAAAGGCTTCTTTCTAAGGGGATTTTATGATTGTCGATGGTCAACAGGTCCGGCCTATTTGGCTGGACGAAGACCGGATCACCGTGAAGGTGATCGACCAGCGCCAGCTGCCCCACCGTTTTGTGGTGGCTGATCTGACCACCGTGGACCAGGTGATCCACGCCATTCGGGAGATGTATGTGCGTGGCGCCCCGCTCATCGGGGTTACCGGTGCATACGGGGTGATGACGGCAGCCATCAACGCGAAAAGGGCTTCGGACCGTCCGGGGTTCATCAGGCAGGCGTGTGAGCGGATCAAGGCCGCGCGTCCCACGGCGGTGAACCTGGTCTGGGGCGTGGATCGGGTGCTGAAAAAGGTGTTGACCGCTTACACAGCGGACGCATGCATCGACGCGGCCCGCAGGGAGGCCGCCGCCATCGCTGAGGAGGAGGCGGAGAACTGCCGCCGGATCGGCGTCCACGGCGCCGGCCTCATCCAAGCCATCAGCCGGGAAAAAAACGGGGGAACGGTCAATCTCCTGACCCACTGCAATGCCGGCTGGCTGGCCTGCATCGAGCACGGTACGGCCACCGCCCCGATTTACGAGGCTTTCAACCGCGGGGTGGATCTTCATGTGTGGGTGGATGAAACCCGGCCGTTGAACCAGGGCTCACGGTTGACTGCATGGGAACTGGGCAAGCACGGGGTGCCCCATACGGTGATTACAGACAACGCCGGCGGCCACCTGATGCAGCATGGCCGTGTGGACATGGTGATCGTGGGAACCGACCGCTCCACGCACACCGGAGACGTGGCCAACAAGATCGGCACCTACCTCAAGGCGCTGGCTGCCAGGGACAACGGCATTCCCTTTTACGTGGCCCTGCCATCCTCAACCTTTGATTGGACCATGCAGGACGGGGTAAAAGAGATTCCTATCGAAACGCGCAGCCCCGACGAAGTTCGCTATGTCCAGGGCCTGGCCGACGGTGGGCCTGCTCGGGTGCTGGTGCCCCCTGAATCAAGCCCGGCAGCGGATTTCGCCTTTGACGTCACCCCGGCCCGCCTGGTAACCGGCTTCATCACCGAAAGGGGGGTCTGCGGTGCCAGCCAAGCCGCGATTCATGCCTTGTTCCCCGAGTACTGATCAAGCGGTGGGATGGCGATTGCCCGGCTAAAGGCCCGCATCCCCCAGTCTTGACCTTATGCTTGACAACCAGCCGACAACCAGACATAAAATCGCCCATGCTGACTGACCTCGAAAAAAGAATCATTGCCGCCATCCAGGGGGATATCCCCATCGTATCCCGGCCATATCAGGCGCTGGCCGAAGCCATCGAGATCCCCGAAGCGACCTTTATCCAGACCCTTCAGACCCTTACGGAGCGGGGTGTCATCCGCCGTTTCGGAGCCACCTTACGCCACCAGAAATCCGGATTTCAGGCCAATGCCATGACCGCCTGGCTGGTGGCCGAGGAACGCATCGAAGCGGTTGGACAGATCATGGCCTCCTTTCGGGCTGTATCGCACTGTTACCGCCGCGATCCAGCCGATGGCTGGCCCTACAACCTGTATACCATGATCCACGGAAAAAATGAGGCCGAATGCCGCAACACGGCCCGCAAGATGTCCGAAAAATCCGGAGTGGGAACCTACCAGCTGCTCTTTAGCCGCCGGGAACTGAAAAAGATATCGATGACGTATTTTACGGATGCGATTTAAGCCCCCCACCAGAAACAGCATCTTGCGGCTCCCATCAAATCAACCGGTGTTCCCATGAAGCCGCGCGACGCACCCCACATTCTGCTGGTCAATCCATGGATTCACGATTTCGCCGCCTATGATTTCTGGGCCAAGCCGCTGGGGCTTCTGACCCTTGGAGGCATTTTACGAACGCAAGGGGCCCGGGTTACCTATCTTGACTGCCTGGACCGTTTTCACCCGTCCTGTGGTCCGGCTGCTTCACCGCCAGTCCGCTGTGGTCGGGGGCCATACTTGAAGACAGTTATCGCCAAGCCCCCGGGGATGGCTGACATCCCGCGCAATTTCTGCCGCTATGGCATTCCCCCCGATTGGTTCCGAAGCGATCTGCAGGCGCTTGACCCGCCGGATCTGGTGCTGGTCACCTCCCTGATGACCTATTGGTATCCGGGGGTGCGTGAAACGATTGAGGTTGTCCGATCTGTTTTTCCGAAGGCACCGCTGGTGCTGGGCGGTATTTACGCCACGTTATGCCCGGAGCATGCGGGCAGCACCTGTGGTGCGGACCGGGTGGTGGCCGGCCCGGGGGAGGGTGCCGTTTTGTCCCTCGTGGCGCAGTACACCGGCTGGTCGCCCCCGCCGTGCTTCGACCCACTGGACCTGGACAGCCTGCCGCGCCCGGTCCTGGACCTTGAGCACCGCCTGGTGCATGTGCCGCTGCTGACCTCTCGTGGGTGCCCGTTCCAGTGCGCCTATTGCGCCTCCCACCGCCTTCAGCCCCGGATGATGCGCCGCAGTCCCGCCTCAGTCGTGGACGAAATAGTCCACTGGCATAGGCATCACGGTGTCTGCGATTTCGCCTTTTACGATGACGCCCTGCTGGTCGATTCGGACCGCCACATCGCTCCCCTGCTGGAGGGCGTTGTCGCTGCGGGCATCAACGTCCGCTTCCACACCCCCAACGCCCTGCACGTCCGGGAGATCGACCGCCCCGTGGCCCGGCTGATGTTTCAAGCCGGCTTTCACACCATTCGACTCGGCCTGGAAACCACGGCATTTGATGGACGGCAGACGATGGATCGAAAGGTGACCGAAGCAGAATTCATCCGGACGGTGGGGTATCTCAAGGAGGCCGGGTTCAGGGCCGGCCAGGTTGGCGCCTACCTGCTGGCCGGCCTTCCGGGCCAGGAGCTCGCCGGAGTCGAGGCATCCATCACCGTCGTCAAACAGGCCGGCATCACCCCGGTGATCGCCCATTATACGCCCATTCCCCGCACGGCCATGTGGGCGGAAGCGGTGGCGGCATCCCGTTACGACCTTGCCTCGGACCCGATCTATTGCAATAACGCCATCTTCCCCTGTCGGAATGAGGCCTTCACCTGGGACGCGCTCACGCGGCTGAAGAACCTGGCCAGGGCCTGAACGAACATCGGCACGACTTCGTCTGCACCCGGTATGGATTGACACGGCTCAACCGACGGGCTGGATTCGACGTTCGATATTCAGATTGACAGGAACACCGCCTTTTTCTTACACTTCCAGGTAAAAAACGCGAACCGGCCAGCGGCGCCATTCCAATATGCCGGTATATCGCCGCGACTGTAAAAAAGGAATCCCATCATGCCGCTGAGCATTCACGCCATCGTCTGTGCGGTCGACTTCTCTCCGTTCAGTCCTCTGGTGGTCCGTCATGGCGTGGCCCTGGCACGGCGGGCCGGTGTGCGCCTCTACCTGATCCATGCGATTCACGACCCCCAGGACGGGGTGCACGCGACAGCAGTCTTCGAGCGGGGAGGAGATCTAGCCCATCTTACCGAGGATGCCCGGCAGCGAATTCAGGCTATGATGACCGATACCGCGGTGGACTGGGAGGCGGTGGTGCGCTTCGGGGACCCGGTGGAGCAGACCGCCGCCTTCGTCAACAACCTGCCGTCGAGCCTGGTGATTTCGGCCAGCCACGGGGTATCCGGCTTTCGGCGGCTTTTCATCGGCACTGTGGTGGAACGACTGACGCGTGCATTGAACCGTCCCATGTTGGTGGTCAAGCCATCGGATCATTCCGGCGACGCCCGCGTGGATGGTTTTTTATCGGCGGTGATCAGCTGCGACAGCCACAGGCACTGGCAGCAGTTGGGGTCGCTGCTGGCCCTGGTTCAACCCGCCCTGGGTTCACGCGTTCAACTGGTTCATGCCGTGGAAGGGCCCATGGACAAAACGGGGGTGGATGTCGATGCGGTATCCTACGGCCAGGTTCAGGAGGGGGTTCAGGAACAGCTGCGTCGGGGGATGCACCTGAAAGCGCGCCAGCTGTTTACACATGTCGATGAGATTGTTGTGACGGTCGCTCCCGGGGTTCCACAGGAGATGGTGCTGCGGATCGCCCGGGAAGAAACCACCGATCTGATCGTGGTGGGCGTACGTCGTTCCGGCAGGGTCGGGCGCTGGATTTCCGGCTCCACTACCGAAGCGCTGCTGCGTCTGGCACCCTGCTGTGTATTGACGGTGCCGGAGTACGTGGGATCAAAGCAAGCCGATGGGGTCCGACGATGACCGCCACCGGGGTGGTATGGGATCCGGTCTACCTGGAACATTTGACCGATGAAGGTCACCCGGATCATCCCCGTCGGCTCAAACCCCTCTATCAACGCCTGGAGGACCCGGCGGTGAGCAGCCGGTTGACCACCATCGCCCCGCCGATGGCCACAGACGCCGAGATTCTTCTGGCACACAGCCCTTCCTACCTGAAGCAGGTCAAGGCCACCGCGACCGTTGCCAACTGGGCCCTCAGCGCCGATACACTGACCTGTGAGCGCTCCTATCGGGTTGCGGCCATGGCTGCCGGTGGTACCATCGAGGCCATTCGGCAGGTGGTGGATGGAATCCTGGCGCATGCATTCGTGTTGGCTCGTCCGCCAGGCCACCATGCCGAGCGTACCCGGGCCATGGGCTACTGCATATTCAATAATGTGGCCATCGGGAGCCTGGTAGCCAGGAAAACCCTGGGGCTGGCGCGGGTGATGGTGGTGGATTGGGATCTTCACCATGGAAATGGCACCCAGCACATGTTCGAGCGGGATCCCTCCGTATTTTTCTTCTCTTCCCACCAGTTTCCCCACTACCCTGGAACCGGCCACTTCACCGAAACCGGGCTGGGGCCGGGGGAGGGGACGACCATGAACGTTCCCTTGGGCCGGGGTTGTGGTGACGGTGAATACGCCGCCATTTACCAGCGGCTGCTTGCCCCCGTGGTTCTGGAATTTAAACCGGAATTGATCCTGGTATCCGTCGGGTTCGACATTCACGCCGCCGACCCGCTGGGGGGAATGAAGGTGACCCCGACAGGATTTGCCGGCCTGACCCGCCTGATCCTCGATCTGGCCCGGCAGGTGTGCGCCGGCCGGGTGGTTTTTTGCCTGGAGGGCGGTTATCATGCCGATTCCCTGGCCGATTCAGCCCTGGCTATGATCGCTGAAATGACTGGTCAGACGTCGACCGATGTGGCTGCCCTGGCGGCGAATGCCGATGCGGGCCGGATCGACGCCATTTTAAGGCGCTGCATTCACACCCACCGCCGGTTCTGGAAAGCGCTTGATGGGAAGCTGTGCGGGCAGTATTGACCGTCGCAACCTGCCGGGGAGGAGGACCAATGAACAAAATCAGCATCATGGAAGCGTCCGTCCGTAAATGGGAGAGAATTATCGCCGGCAAGGGTTCCGACGGCGGCGTTCTAGACTGCCCCCCATGTCGCATATTCTACGTGCTTGTGTGTGTGGGCTGTCCCATTGCACGGTATACGGGGAAAAAGTTCTGCAAAGGATCGCCATATATCGAATGGTATTGGCACCAGAACGATGTTCACGGAAAAATGTTTCGTAAGGTTTACTGCCCGGAATGTGTGCGCCTGGCAAGCAACATGCGCGACTTCATGGCCGAGATTGTCGACCACCTCAAGGCGGAGCAGGCAGCGGAACAAAGCAAGGAACACCCGCGATGATCAAGGGGCTTGAACCGCAACAGCGAGCGCATTCCCCGTCGCTTGCGGCGGGGTTAGCGAGCGAATCTAAAATAGACCGTATTCCTTACGGTCGAAGATTCCTCGCCGCTTGCGGCGAGGTTCTTCAATTGCCGGCACGCGTTATGGACGGTATCCGGTGATGGGTTGGGTGGCCCTGGGCCTGACCGTCGAGACAGCGGTGTTTACCCTGGCGGGCGTCGTCTGGTTCATGTCCATGGGGTATACCCTCGCCGAAGCCGGTGCCGGGGCTGTCGTGACGGTTTTCATGGCCATTTCACTGGTCCATCAGTTGTCACTTTTCACCGGTTCCCCGCTGCCCGCTTTCATCCTGGAAACCACGGCCCTTGCGGCGATTTTTCTGTTGGGTCTCCGCCGTTTGCCCCGCCTGTTCCGTACGTTGGAATCCGCGGCTGGCGTGATGCGCCGGGAGAGGCTGGCGGGATTGACCATCGCGACCGCATGGACGGTGATGGCATCCCTGGTGGGATTGGGGTGGCTGTCTGCGGATCGATTCCCGGCTGCCCACCCATGGAACGCATTGGTGGGCACCTGGGCCAACGGCGGCATTTTACAACTGGTGGGCTCCGATCCGATCCTTCCGCTCAATGCTACGGCCCTGTTTTATCACACGGCCCGCTTCGGCCTGGAACCCAATGCCTGCGGTTTCGGCCTGCTGGCAAATATGGCAGTCGGCCTTTCCACCTATGCCCTGGCCCGCCGTTATTCCTGGCCACCCATGGCTCTGACCGTATCCTTGATGGTGCTGAGTATGCCCAGGCTGGTCCACCTTGCGATGCAGCCATCGGGGGAACTGGTATCCACGCTTGCGATTGTCTATTCCCTGGTGCTGGTCTACCGGCTTTTAGAGCAGCATCGGACCGCAGACCTGCGTTTTTTCATCCTTTGCATCCTGTTTTGCATTCATGCACATCCCATGAGTATTGCCCTGGCGCCGGTGATGGCAATTTTGCTGCTGGTCGTTATGATTCGCCGACACGGATGGCTGCTGTGGCGCGAACTGATTGCTGAAAAACCGTTTTTAACGGCGCTCATCCTTCTGCCGGCCCTTATTTTTTCGCAGATTCCCGTTTTCACGCTGAATCTGGCCCACGGCCACCCCCTTTTCGGGGCCGCCATTGCTTTTGATAACGATGGTATCCTCGGCGCCGCCGCCAACCTGATTCGTTATCTTTTCATCAGCGTCGATCCCACCCAACCGGTCCAGCAAATGCTGGTGTGGCTGGTGGGACTGGACTTGAAACGTCTGCTTTTGGGAGTCTATAGCGCTGTGGTGGCGCCGGTTTTCGGCCTCGCCGGTGTGCACGGTGCGTTTTTGCCTGTCTTTTCAGGCAGTGGGCGAATGGGTTTCGGCCCCTTGGCCCCGTTGCTGGTCCTGTCGGCGATGACCTACGCCCTGCTGCACGGCCCACGGCGGCTCAAGGCAGTGGGCGTGGCCTGGATGGGATACCTTTACCTGGCGGCGCTGGTGGTTGCCTGGGATCCCGACAGTCTGTCCGACCTGAGCCCGCTGTATGCGGCCAATGGGTTCATTGTCGCCTTTTATCTGCCTCCCTGGCGGCTTCGACGGCGGGGGATGCGGCTGCTGCAGACGGCCTTTGCCCTGCTGCTGTTCTGGGCAATCGCATACGGTGCGTTCTTGCGGGTTTGATCGATACGATTTGCTTAAGTGTTGAAAATCGGGCGGATGTGAATTACAAAAAGAATTTCTGACAGACGGCGTTCCTGCTGCAGGAAACGTCGATCGTGAACACCTCCTTTTTGTTCCGTTTACCCGCTCGTCTGCTGCCGGTCACATTTTGCATGGCCAGGAGATAAGGAGATTGATGTGGATTCAATGAACAAGACGCTTGCGACCGTTGCTGTTGTCTTCGCCCTGATCGTCGTCGGCCTGGCGACCTATTTTATGGTTAACAAGTGGCACCAAAAACAGATGGTCCTCGGCCGCCAGCAGGCCCAGAATGAATGCCTGGAGGTGATCCAAAAAATGGAGGCCGACCTGGACGAGATGCGCGCGCAACTGGAGGCCGAACGGCAGATGCGTCCCGGTGACGAATTCTTCCCCACGGTTTTCGGTACGCCGGCTCCCGGCCGTGAAGCCGATGCGCTGCCGGCCGACTGCGAAAAGGTGGCGGAGCAGGTGAATGCCTTTTTCATTTATCTGGACAGCCGGCCTTACCTGTCCAACCGTCTCATCGATGGTGCAGCTTTAGATTTCTTCCGGAAAAGTGCAGCGCTGCTCGTGGCTAATCCGCCGGCAAACATTGCCGAGATGAAGGATTTGTTCCGCCTGGTGAAGAATGTGACCCATTTTTACCGGGTGCTGGGCAAAGACCGCCTGACGCTGGCCAAGGATATTCTGGCATCCGAAGAACAGGTTCTGGAGCCTGCCATGGCTGTTTTCTACGCCCGGATCGTTGAGTGCGGCCAACCCTTGCCGGGTGACGCCCAGGCGATTTCTATCGAGCGGCTGTATGATTATGCCGGCTTCTTTCTCAATACCCTGGGGGGACGAAGCTATCTGCTGCGTCGGGAATCCAAGATGCGCATGCTGGTGAGTTACTATTCAATTTTAGTCGTCGACCGGGCCAATGATGAGAAGTTCAACCAATACGGCATCGACCTCCGGCCCTATATCGACTATCTATTCTATGATATTTCCAACCAGAAGGGACTGGCCTACCGGGAACGTTACCTCACCCGTCTGGCCGCCCTGCGGGATAAATACATGTAAAAAAATTGTAATACCCCGCTTTCCTGCTTGTGGCCAGTCCAGGTCCCGGATATGGATACAGCGTTGTTGTGCGATGTTTTATCAGACCCACTTTAAAAGGCGTGCGACGGTGTTATCCATGAAAATGCCTGAATTGAAAATCGGTCATCTGGTCAGTCGGCTTCCCATTATCCAGGGGGGCATGGGCGTGGGAATTTCCATGTCCGGCCTGGCCTCTGCGGTAGCCAATGCCGGCGGCATCGGCGTCATTGCCGGCGCCATGGCCGGCATTACCGAAAAGGATGCCGCCACCAACGGCCTTGAGGCCAACTGCCGGGCACTCACACGGGAGATCCGCCAAGCCAGGGAGAAGACCCGTGGAATCATCGGTGTCAACATAATGGTGGCCCTGACCCATTTTGCCGAAATGGTGAAAACCGCCATTGCCGAGAAAATCGACATCATTTTTGCAGGTGCCGGACTTCCCTTGGATCTGCCCGGTTTTCTGAGAAAAGGCGATCTGACGCGCTTGGTTCCCATTATTTCCTCGGGTCGGGCTGCAGCCCTGCTCTGCAAACGATGGTTCCAGCGCTACGGTTATCTGCCGGATGCATTCGTGGTGGAAGGTCCCAAAGCAGGCGGGCACCTGGGATTCAAAGCCGACCAGTTGGACGATCCTAGTTTCAGCCTGGAAAATCTGGTTGGCGAGGTGGTCGAACAGATGAAAAAGGTGGAGGCGGAACACGGCGTGCGCATACCCGTTATTGCCGCCGGTGGTGTTTACGACGGTGACGATATAAGGCGATTCATGGAAATGGGCGCCAGTGGGGTCCAGATGGGCACCCGCTTTGTGGCCACCTATGAGTGTGATGCGGACCCGGCCTTCAAACAGTCCTATGTGGACGCCAGAAAGGAAGACCTGATGGTGATCAAGAGTCCGGTGGGCCTTCCCGGCAGGGCGCTGAAAAATCAGTTTCTAATGGATGTTGCCGATGGGGTTCGACGTCCCTTTCGCTGCCCCTATCACTGCATCAAGACCTGTGATCCCGAAAAAAGTCCCTATTGCATCGGCTTGGCGCTGGCCTCAGCCAGGCGGGGGAATTTAAACAACGGGTTTGCCTTTGCCGGCGCCAATGCCTTCCGCGTGGACAAGATCGTTTCCGTCAAGGAACTGATGGTTTCACTGGAGGCCGGTTACGAGTTGGCAACGGCATAACCCAAGACAATAAAAAAACATAAACGCCCAGTGTCTCTACCCTAGAGACGCTGGGCTTTTTGTTTGCCGTGAAAATAATCGCGATCCGGTTGCTATCGGGCAAACCGGTACCAGTCGGTTTCCCTGAACCATCGATTGTAAATTGTTTCGAACCGACCGTCTGCCTTGATTTGAGCCAGGAACTGATTCAGAAATTTTAGTAAAAACCAGTCGAAACGTCTGAGCACATGCAGCAGGTGCAGTTTTGCGCCGAACCGGCTGGCCACGGTGGCCACATAAGGTGGAATGACCGCAGAAATGTCGGTCAGGGCAACGGGAAAGAGAATGTTCTGGAAATCGACCATAGGAGACTCCTTTCATTTAAAACCGTTCACATGCAAGCAGGTGCAAGAAACCTGCACCCGAGACCCAACCATGGATTCGTTCATGCAAAGTGCGCGGCGATGATGGACGCTAACGTTGGCTCCCCATGATCGTTGTACTCATAGCGGATACGGGTATGCGGGCGGCTAATTTTCAGCAGCCGGGAGAGGTCCACGGGGGTTGCCACGATCACCAGATCGCATTCGGTGGCGTTGATCGTGGCCTCCAGGTCCTTCATCTGCTGTTCGCCGTACCCCATGGCTGGCAGCAGCGGACCAATTTCAGGATAGGCCGCGAATGTCTCCTTCAGCCGACCTTTGAGAAACGGCCGTGGATCCACCAGTTCTGATGCACCAAAACGCTTGGCGGCGATCACGCCGGCGCCATAGGTCATGTTGCCATGGGTGAGGGTCGGGCCGTCTTCGACCACGAGCACCCGTTTGCCCTGGATTATGTCGGCATCATCGGGAATCAGTTCGGAGTCGGCCAGAACGATGCGGGCTGACGGATTATGGGTTTCGATGGCCATACGCACAGCCGCGACATTTTCCGGTGTGGCGCTGTCCACCTTGTTGATGATGGCTACATCGGCCATGAGCAGATTGGTTTCCCCCGGATGGTAGGCCGTTTCATGACCCGGCCGGTGCGGGTCGAGGAGGACAATGTGAAGATCCGGTTTGTAAAAGGGCGTGTCGTTGTTCCCGCCATCCCAAACGATGACATCGGCTTCTGTTTCGGCCTGGCGCAGAATTTTTTCATAGTCGACCCCGGCATAGGCCACCACGCCCATACGGATGTGGGGCTCATACTCTTCGCGCTCTTCGATGGTGCAATGATGGGTGTCCAGGTCTTCATATGATGAGAACCGCTGGACCACCTGTTGGGTCAGGTCGCCATAGGGCATGGGGTGACGGACCGCCACCACGGTTTTGCCCATCTTCTGTAGAATTTCGATCACCTTCCGGCTGGTCTGGGATTTACCGCAGCCGGTGCGGACTGCGCAGACAGACACGACCGGTTTGGTGGACGCGATCATGGTATAGGGGGCGCCGACAATGATAAAATCCGCACCAGCGGCCGTGGCAATGGCGGCTTTGTGCATGACCTCCGCATGGGTCACATCGCTGTAGGAAAAAGCCACCAGATCCACCCGATGGGCTTCGATCAGTTCGCGCAATTTTTTGTCGGAATGGATGGGAATCCCGTCTGGATAAAGGCTGCCGGCCAACTCAGGCGGATAACGACGACCATCGATGTCGGGTATCTGGGTGGCGGTGAATGCCACCACCTGATAGCGCCTGTTGTTCCTGAAGTAGACATTGAAGTTGTGAAAATCACGGCCGGCGGCGCCCATAATGATGACATTTTCGATTCGGTTGTTCATTGTCAGTGACCTCCTTATCATACAATCATATGATGATATATTTATTGGATTATTATTTGTCAACGTGATTTTTCTTTCTGGTATCCAGACCAGTCCTGCACCTTCGGGTTGACTTGATCGGGTGCTTACACATAATATCATTTTATAATTTGATATTTGTTCCCACGCCATCCATGAAAGGTTTTCGTGAAAAGCAAACCCTACCATCGTAAACTCTATCAGTATATTGTCGAAGAACTGGGCCAGCGAATCGTCCAGGGCCGCTACCAGGCCCCGGACGTGCTGCCCACAGAAGACCAGTTGTGCGCAGAGTTAAGTGTCAGCCGAGGGGTGCTGCGCGAGGCGACGAAAGTGTTGACCCAAAAAGGTCTCATCCAGACCCGCCCCCGGGTGGGCACCCAGGTGCTGCCACGCGACCGCTGGAATCTGTTTGACGCGGATGTGCTCCTTTGGCGGCTGCAGGTGGAAGACAAATTCACCTTTTTGAAGACCGTAACCGAGGTGCGTCGGATCATCGAATCGGAAGCGGCACGATTGGCTGCATCCCGTGCCGGTCAGGCGGAGGTGTCGAACATGAAGCTTTTGATGGAACAGATGATCAACATTTTAAGCGATGACACCAATTATGTCTATGAGAAATACCTGGATATTGATATTGCTTTTCACAATTCAATTTTAAAGGCGTGTCACAACGACCTGCTGTCCCAAATCAGCAGCACCATGCGTGAGGCGGTTCACCAGGCCCGAGAACATGATATCAATGATATCGATATTCAAAAGGAATCATTGCCGTTTCATGTGGCCATTGTCGATGGTATTTCCCGCAAAGATCCTGAGGCCGCCTACCGCGCGTCACAGCAAATGTTCGACGATGTGTGGCGATACATCACCGGCGACTGAAGCGTTAACCACCATTACGCGTAATTTTACTTTGGACTGGGTTGAAAATCAGTGGGTCACTCTTGGTGAAAGACCGTTGAAACCCACCTTTTCCTTAACCTGAACGGATCGGGAGGAACCATGATTGTCGGCATCTTAAAAGAGATCAAGACGGAAGAGAACCGGGTGTGCATGACCCCGGCGGGTGTGGAGGTGATGATCCACAACGGGCACACGGTGCTGGTGGAGAAAAACGCCGGTTCCGGCAGCGGCTTTAACGATGAAGCCTATCTTTCAGCAGGCGCTGAACGGGTGGTAACGCCCAAGGAGATCTACGACCGTGCCGACATGGTCATGCATGTCAAAGAGCCTTTGGCACCGGAATACGACTTGATCCGCGAAGGCCAGATCGTGTTCACCTACCTGCACCTGGCCGCCGACGAGACACAGACTGGGGCCTTGATCAAGAGGCGGTCGGTGAGCATTGCCTACGAGACGATCCAGAAGGCCGACGGCAGCCTGCCGCTGTTGACCCCCATGAGCGAAGTGGCCGGGCGCATGGCCATCCAGCAGGGGGCCAAA
>NZ_JAWOHB010000185.1:0-5454 GCF_046496365.1 Desulfosarcina sp. | reverse complement strand
GCATGCTCAACATCAGGTCGCGGTACTGGTGCGCAAACTGGCGGATTTCCTTTGGGTCGATATTGCGCAGTTCTTTCATGGACATGCCCCAGAAGCGCTCAAAGACCTGCGCCTCGGCCTGCTCGATCAGCTTCAGGTCCGCGCCGGGCAGCAGCATATCCAGCATCTGGTAGGCCTTTATCAACCGTGAAGTATCGCGCGTACCCACCGCGATGACCCGCTCTTCCGGCCATGTCGAAGTCACCGAGGTGGACATGAGCTTCCGCGTCCCCGGACACCTTTCCCGCCTTCTGATTCAGGAGGGGGACAGGGTGGAGCAGGGGCAGGTGCTGGCCGAACTGAAGCAGACGGTTTTTGTGGCCCGGTGCGACCAGGCAAAGGCCCAGCTGGCCGAATTGAACGCCCGCCGGGAATCCCTTGAACTGGCAATAAAAATAAAGGAAGACTCGGTGGAAGCACAGATTCGTCAGGCCCAGGCCATGGTTTCGGCAGCCGAAGCACGCTATGAGAGCCTTAAAACCGGATCCAGAACAGGAGAGATTCGGGAAGCCGCCGCCGCCCTGGAAAAGGCGAGGGCCGAGCTGGACAACCGCAGGCAGGACTACCAGCGCATGCAGACACTTTTTGAGCGCCGCATCATCTCCGCCAGCCAGATGGAGGACTCCCGGACCGCGCATGATGCAGCTCTGGCAGTGTATAAGGCCGCCGAAGAAAAATATAAACTCGTCAGTGACGGCCCCCGTCAGGAAATGGTCAAAGAAGGGCAGGCCAATGTTTTCGGCACGGATGCCGCACTGGAAACCGCTAAAATAGGCCGCCGCGAAGCACAGAAAATGAGACTGGACCTTGGGGCGCTGCAGGCCCAGATCGACCAGGCGGCCGCAGCACTGGCCATCGCTCAGGATGATCTCAATGAATCGCGGCTTCGGGCGCCCTTTAACGGATTTGTTTCAGTAAAGAATGTTGAAGAAGGGGAGTACGTTCAGGCCGGCGCACCTGTTTTCACCCTGGCGCGGCTGGATCGCCTGTGGGTTAAAACCTACATACCGGAAACCTATCTGGGCAAAATTCGAATCGGCGGGGAAGCCCAGGTTATCTCGGACACATTTCCCGCTAAAGTCTATGTCGGTCACGTAAGCTATATATCCCAGGAGGCCGAATTCACACCCAAGAACGTTCAAACCCATGAAGAACGAACCAAGCTCGTCTATCGAATCAAGGTCATGCTGGATAATCCGAATCAAGAACTCAAAGCCGGCATGCCGGTAGACGTCCTCTTGAGGTAGCGGGCATGCCGGTCATCGAGGTTGAAAAGCTGTCCCGCGATTTTGCGGGAAACCGCGCCCTGGACGAACTGAGCTTTTCCGTCGAGCAGGGGGAAATTTTCGGGCTGGTGGGGCCAGACGGTTCAGGGAAAACAACCTGCCTGCGCGTGTTGTGCGGTCTCATCCAGGCTTCCAGCGGACATGTTTCCGTTCTGGGAGCGGACGTATCCCGTCATCCGGAATCCATTCGGCATGAAATCGGATACATGGCCCAGCCGGCAGGTCTCTACGACGATCTGACCGTGGCGGAAAATATTCGGTTTTACGCAGCGCTGTACGACATCCCGCCGTCACATTACCAAGCGCGCATGGAACGCCTGCTGCATTTCTCCGGTCTGGCTCCTTTTTCGAACCGCTTTTTTCGAAATCTCTCAGGGGGGATGAAACAAAAGGCCGGCCTGACCTGTGCACTGATTCATACGCCGCGCGTCCTTTTCCTGGATGAACCCACCAACGGCGTCGATCCGGTATCGCGCAGAGATTTCTGGAAAATTTTATATGAGCTGAAGCGGGAGCAGGTGACGATTGTCGTCGCTTCCACCTATCTGGATGAAGCGGACCGCTGTCATCGCGTAGCGATGTTTGAAAACGGCAAGGCAAGCCTGATCATGCGCCCGATGGCCATGCGCAGCCTGATGAAGGGTTTTCTGTTCAACCTGCGCGTTGCCGACAGGATCAAAACCGTCAAGGCTCTGCGTCAAATGCCGCAGGTACTGCAAAGCAGCGTATTTGGAGCAGGGATTCATGTCCTGCTGTCAACACCGGAAGACCTGGCAGCCGTTCGGGCGAACCTGTCGGATCTCGGTATTACCGATGTTGAAACAGACGCCATCGAGCCGACCCTGGAAGATGTTTACCTGTCGCTGGTGGCTCCCCACAAAGGCAAAGCCTGAAACCATGGACGCCGTGTATCTGGAAAACGTGGTAAAAAAATTCGGTGACTTCACTGCCGTCGACGATATCTCTCTGTCAGTCGCGCGAGGCGAAATTTTCGGGTTCCTGGGACCGAACGGCGCCGGCAAATCCACGACCATTCGAATGCTCTGCGGCCTGCTGACGCCCACATCCGGCACGGCACGGGTGCTCGGGCTGGACATCCTCAGCCAGGCTGAAAAAATAAAGGCAAAACTGGGATACATGTCGCAGCGTTTTTCCCTGTATGAAGACCTTCGAGCTGAGGAAAACATGCGCTTTTTCGGCGGGATCTATGGACTGGGAGACAGCGAGTGCCGCCGGCGAATCCAAGAGGTTCTGGATGTGACCGGCCTGAGCGACCGGCGGCAGCACATGACCCGGGATCTGCCGGGCGGCATCAAGCAGCGGCTGGCTCTCGGCTGCGCTCTCCTTCACAGACCGTCCATCATTTTTCTGGACGAGCCGACGTCGGGCGTCGACCCGGCCACCCGCCGTAATTTCTGGGATCTGATTTATGATCTGGCCGAGAGGAACGTCACCGTGTTCGTCACAACCCATTACATGGAAGAGGCCGAGTACTGCAACCGAATCGGCCTGATCAACCACGGCAGGCTCATCGCCGCCGGGACGCCGCAGCAATTGAAGCAACACCATCTGGAGGGCGAGATATACGAAGTGGAAACCGACGACGTCCTTGCCGCCGTCGAAACCGTAGCCGGTATCCACGGCGTACTGGATGCGGCCGTTTTCGGCCGCAGCATGCATGTCCGCCTCAACAACATTTACGCTGCGGAAAACACCCTTCGCAAATGCCTGGCGGATTCCGGACTAGGGGCAACGCGTATTCGAACCATCCAACCGACGCTGGAAGATGTTTTCGTCGCGCTGGTTTCCCAAAAACCGGAAAAAAAGCCATGAATCTCCGTCGTGTCAGCGCTCTTACAAAAAAGGAATTTCTCCAGATGCTGCGGGATATTCGAAGCCTCATGGGCGCCGTATTCATTCCGCTTCTGATGATTTTTCTTTTCGGCTATGCCCTCAGCCTGGACGTGGACCGCATTCCCACCCTGATTTTCGATCAGGATCGAAGCGCCCTTTCCCGTGATCTGATCCATCAGCTGGGCGACTCGCGCTATTTCCAGATCATTCGATACATCGACAGGGAAAAGGAAATCGACAGCGCGCTGAACCGGGATGAAGCGCTGATGGCGTTGGTCATTCCCGCAGGCTTCGCCCGGCAGGTGAAGCAAGGCAGAAAAGCACCCGTGCAGGCTGTGTTCGATGGATCGGACGCCAATACCACCACCATTGCCGTCGGCTACCTCAAGGCGGTTGCAACGCGATTCGATCTGAATGTCCAGCAGGAACGCATGCGGCGTGCAGGCCTGGAAACGGCGACCATGCCGGTTGAACTCCGCATGCGCGTCTGGTTCAATCCGGAATTGAAAAGCCGCCACTTCATCATACCGGGCCTGACGGCTGTCATCATGATGGTGATCTGCTCCCTGTTGACCACCCTGACCATTTCAAGGGAGCGGGAGACCAAAACACTGGAACAGCTGATCTCCACCCCCATAACCAGCGGTGAACTCATGCTCGGCAAACTGCTTCCCTATATGGCTGTAGGCATTGTGGATATGGTCCTTGTGGTGGGTTTCGGTGTTTTTATCTTCGGTGTTCCCTTTCGCGGAAACATTCTGGAACTGTTTGTCGTGGCGATCATCTTCCTGGTCGGAACGCTGTCATGGGGCCTGTTTCTCTCCGTGGTTTCCAAAAATCAGCTGCAGGCCAGCCAGCTGGCGATGGTAACCGTCTTTCTGCCGTCTTTTCTTCTGTCGGGCTTCATCTACCCCATTGAAAACATGCCCCCTGCCCTTCAGGCCGTAACCTATCTCATACCGGCCCGCTATTTTGTAACGATTCTCAAGGGAATGTTCCTGAAGGGCGTCGGCTTTGACTATCTGTGGCCCGAAATTCTGGCACTGGCGGCTTATGCGGTACTGGTGCTTCATTTGGCCCGCAAAAAATTTACCAAAAGGCTGTTTTGATGCGATTGATCCTCTTAAGAATCCGGGTAATGCTGATCAAGGAGCTGCTTCAGGCGGTTCGGGATCCCCGTCTGCGGTTCCTGATCATTCTGCCGCCCCTGTTCCAGCTGCTGGCATTCGGCTATGCCGCCAATCTCGACTTGAAGCATATTCCCACCGCCCTGTACGATGAAGACAATTCCTCTTTTTCGAGAGAGCTGGCTTTTTCCTTTTCCTCGTCCGGCTATTTTTACTTCGTATCGCAGCTGAATGATGCGAAATCCATGAGCGAGGTGATCGACCGGGGAACGGTTGATGCGATCCTGCATTTCGGGCCTGATTTTTCAGCCAGGGTCGGCAGCGGCCGAACCGCCCTTTTGCAGGTGCTGGTTTCAGGGACCAATTCAAACACGGCTTCCCTGGTTCAAAGCTATTCACAGCAAATTGTTGAACGTTTCAACCGGTCCAGGCTCGATATCATGCTGCAGCGCAATCCAAAACTCAAGAACATTATCCCGCAAGGATCCGCTGGAATCGTCCAGCCGCAGATTCGCGTGTGGTTCAATGAGACTCTGCGTTCGGTTAACTTCTACGTGCCGGGCATCATCGCCCTGGTGATCCTGGTCAGCACTTTGAATCTTACGGCCATGGCGGTTGTGCGGGAAAAGGAAGTCGGCACCATGGAACAGATCATGGTCACCCCCATTCGTCCGCTGGAATTTATCCTGGGAAAAACCATCCCCTTTGCCTTAATCGGCATTTTTCAGGTCGCCCTGGTAACGACCATCGGCATCTTCTGGTTTCACGTTCCGATGCAAGGCAGCCTGGGGCTTCTCTTTTTCGCGCTGCTGCTTTATCTGCTTTCCTGCCTGTCGCTGGGACTGTTGATTTCAACCATCAGCCGCACCCAGCAGCAGGCGCTGATCACGACGTTTTTCTTTCTTTTCCCGGCAATTCTTCTCTCGGGGTTTATTTTTCCGATTCAAAACATGCCGGTTGTGATCCAGTGGATAACCTATCTCAACCCGCTGCGATACTTCCTGGTGATCATTCGAGGCATTTTTTTGAAAGGTGTCGGGTTGAACGTTCTCTGGCCGGAAATGGCCGCGCTGCTGGTGGCGGGCCTGCTGCTGATGGCCCTGGCCGTCAAACGGGTCGGGAAAACGCTGGATTGAAAAATCTTTAGC
>NZ_JAWOHB010000080.1:0-3387 GCF_046496365.1 Desulfosarcina sp. | reverse complement strand
AGTCAAAACCGGGGCACTATCCACCTGAGCATGCAAACCATCACGCCTGTGGATATCCCGGCAGCACGCCGCTTTCCCCTGGACAGTCAATTCGAGCACCGGCTTTATGCCTGTCTTGCGGTACGGGATACCGGGTGCGGTATTGCCGCGCCGGCTATTGAGCAGATTTTCGACCCCTTTTACACCAGCAGCTTTCTCGGTCGAGGCCTGGGTCTGCCCATAGTTTTGGGCATTGTCCGGGCCCACGGCGGGTTCATTACCGTGACCAGCAAAGTAGGAAAAGGGAGTATCTTCAGGGTCTTTGTGCCGGTTTATGAGGAAGAAATGTCCCAGCCGACGCGCCAGGCGACTGTCAGACAACAGCATAGCGAAGGCAACACCGGGATGAAGGCGGAAAATACCCCGATGCATCGTGAGCTCGCCTGATTCACCCCCACTCATCACCTTTGATAACCGCCTCTTTTCAGGTGGCCCTGGAGGATTGATCTGCTTTTCTGCCTCTGCTTCTGGTTATTTCCCATGGGCTGCTGCACTTCTGCCGGTGATCAGGCTCGTTGGCCCGGCACAGGTCTTCATCGACGGTTGCCAGAAGAAGAATCGAGCTCCTGCTTATCCAGGGTTGCTCTCACTTTGACACTCAAATCCTTGAAGGAAAAGGGCTTTTGAATAAAATTCACCCCTTCTTCCAGTACACCCTGGTGCGCTATCACGTCGGCGGTGTAGCCGGACATAAAGAGGATTTTAATACCCGGGAACAGGCCGTACAGCTTATCCGCCAACTCGCGACCATTCATTTCAGGCATAACCACGTCGGTGATGAGCAGGTGAAGGCCACCAGGATGATTTTCCGCCAGGCGTAAAGCCTCGCTGGGCTTTCCTGAAGTCAACACCTGATAACCCAATCGTTCCAACATCATTTGACACATGTGAATAATCGCCGGCTCGTCTTCCACCAAGAGCACCGTTTCCCCTTGGCCTGAGGGGATTTCAGCAACCTTTTCAACGCCGCTTTTCTCTGCTTTGCCCACATGACGCGGAAGGTAAACCCTGAATATCGTGCCTGTTTCCGGTTCACTATAGACGTTAATGAAGCCGTTGTTCTGTTTGACAATGCCGAAAACTGTCGGCAGACCCAGGCCGGTGCCCAGCCCTTCGCCTTTGGTGGTGAAAAACGGTTCAAAGATACTGCTGAGGGTTTCTTTATCCATGCCACAACCGTCGTCGCTGACGCTCAGCAGGACAAAATCACCCGGGACAAAGCCCGGGTGATCAGCGCAATACCCGGCGTCGAAGGTGACGGGATGCGTATCGATGGTGATTCTGCCCACACCGCCAATAGCATCCCTGGCGTTGACACATAAATTGGCCATGATCTGATCGATCTGAGCCGGATCAATCTTAATCGGCCACAGGCCCCCTTTGGGCAGCCAGGCCAAATCGATGTCCTCACCAAGGAGCCGCCGAAGCATCTTGAGCATCCCTTCTACCGTCTCATTCAGGTCTATGACCTTGGGACTGATCGTCTGCTTGCGAGCAAAGGCCAGCAATTGCCGGGTAATATCGGCAGATCGCCTGGCGGCTTGAAATATTTCCTGGAGATCGGCATGCAGTGGACCAGACGGCTCTACCTTGTCCAGCGCCAGTTCCGTATACCCGATAATGACACTGAGCATGTTGTTGAAATCGTGCGCCACCCCACCGGCCAAACGGCCGACAGACTCCATTTTCTGTGCCTGCTGGAACTGGGCCGAAAGCCGCAGGTGCTCGGTAATATCGCGCTTGACAGCAACATAGTTGACAATTCGCCCCGCAGGGTCGCGCACAGGGGAAATGGTCGCCGCCTCGGTGAAAAAAGTCCCATCCTTGCGCTTGTTGACCATTTGCCCCTTAAAGGTGTTGCCGCTGGAGATGGTCGCCCATAGATTTTGATAAAAATCTGGCCCCTGTTTGCCGCTCTTGAGGATGCGCTGGTTTTGTCCGAACACTTCGTCGCGGGTATAGCCGGTCACTCTTTCAAAAGCGGGATTGACATAATGGATGGCCCCATCACGATTGGTAATGACAATCATTTCGTCGGCCTGTTCAACAGCTGAAAGCAATCGTTCGCGTTCGGCTTCGACCTGTCTGCGTCCCGTGACGTCACGAATGTTGCACTGGATCACCTTGGCATGGTCGACGAGATACACATTGCTGATGAATTCCACCTCGACGATCCGTCCGTCAACGGTTTCCAGAGGTAAATGGTCATAACGGATATATTCGTTGTGCTGCAAAGTCTCGAAGGCATCTTCTGATGCGGCAATAGTGGCGAACGGGCCGATGTCCCAAAGATAATGGCCCAATACCTGATCATGCTCATAACCGAGCAACTGCAACAGAAACGGGTTGGCATCGACTATCTTGCCCGTATCGGCATCCAGAATCAAAATGCCGTCTTTGGCTGATTCAAAAAGCCTTCTGTAGCGTTTTTCGGAGTCGATTAACGCCTCTTCCGCTCTTTTGCGCTGGACTATTTCCCAGGTCACGTCGGCAAGATAGGAGACAATTTCGACATCCTTTTCGGTGTAATCTTCCGGCTTGTTGCCAACGCCCAAAATGGCGACCACCTTGCCGGCTCGGATGATTGGGATCACCAATTCTCGGACGACTTCGGCGTGGCCTTCAGGCAGTCCCTGTTTTTGTGCCAATGCGTTGTAGTCATTGTGAATCACCGGTACTTTTCGTCGTGCACCGTCCGCCCAGACGCCGGCTTGATCAAGAGGGTAATGCTGCCCTTTCCCTTCAGCCCGGCAGAACTCGTTTACGGTACGGGTGGACCATTGCTGGAGGGCAAGGGTTTTCTGGTCAGCCTCGACAAAATGAAAAAATCCGATGGCGCTGTCCGCCATTTCGCCGATCTTATCCATTGCCCGGGTGAGCAGCTCGTCCAGAGTGTGCATGGCGGCATATTCGATAAGATCGAGGCGGATATCGGTCAATTTTCCGCTGGGCTGACCTGTGGTATCGTCCTGTTTCATTTTTTACTTCCTCGTTTTGGTCTTGACCAGTCCCAGCATCCATGAAACCGAAGATCGGCCACATGAGCAGGAAAACCAGGAGCCCGATGGTCACCATAGCGAGCAGTGTCGCCCCGGCCCAGGCCGGGACGATATCTCCGTCCTCACCTCCGCCTGCAGCTTTTCCTCAGACAGTACCGCTTGTTGCTCCATTTTGATCAGGGGCTTCTGCAGCCGTTCCCAGTAGCCGGGCACGGCTTCCGAGATACTCAAGATCGAACTCTTCATCGGGCCGAACAGTGCCCAACCCAACAGAACAACACTGATGATAAACTCAAGGTCAAGCGCGCCTGCTCGAGCGGCCAGGGCATCTTCATGGACTACGACCCGC
>NZ_JAWOHB010000089.1:0-5272 GCF_046496365.1 Desulfosarcina sp. | reverse complement strand
ACGGCCATGACGGCGTCCCAGACGTCCGGTTCCATCTTGGCGAAGCTCCTGTCCCGCAGGATGCCGGCGTTGTTGATCAGGATGTCCACGGTGCCGAAGGCGTCCAGGGCGGTCTGGATGATGTTGGCGCCCCCTTCGACGGTGGCAACGCTGTCATAGTTGGCCACGGCCTGGCCGCCCATTGCTTTGATCGCTTCCACCACCCGGTCCGCCGGCGAACGGTCACCGCCGCCGGCGCCGTTGCGGGCACCGCCGAGGTCGTTGACCACCACCTTCGCCCCCCGGCTGGCCAGATCCAGGGCATAGACCCGTCCCAGCCCGCCGCCGGCACCGGTGACCACGGCCACCCGGCCGTCGAAGCGGATTTCATCCCTGGGAATGTCGCCATATTCGAATTGACCGTTGTCCATGACAACCTGGCCGTTCTCGGCATTGATGGTGCGCCAGACCGCCTTGCCGTCGACGGTCTTCCAGATCAGCGTCTTGATGGGAACGCCCGGATAGAGCGGTTTTGAAAAACGGCAGGTCAGCCGGCGCACCCGTTCGGGGCGGCCCGGCACCAGGGCGGCGATCAGGGCCCGGCAGGCGAACCCGTGGGTGCACAGCCCGTGCATGATGGGCTTGTCGAATCCGGACATCCTGGCGAATTCCGGATCCACGTGAAGGTAAAAGATGTCTCCGGAAAGCCGGTAGAGCAGGGGCTGATCCGCGCAAGGGGTTGCATCCACAACGAAATCGGGTTCCCGGTCGGGAAATTCCACGGGGACCTTCTGGCGGTCTCTCCCGCCGAAGCCGCCGTCCAGGCGCCCGAAGATGGTGACGATGTTGGTGAACAACTTTTTCCCGCGGGTGTCGACGGTTTCGCTCTCGGCGACGATGAGGGCGCCTTTGTCGGCACCCTTGTCGTAGTAGTCTACAATTTTTCCGGTGGTGACCAGGGAGCCTTCAGGGGGGATGGGGTTGTGGAAGATCAATTCCTGCTCCCCGTGGAGAATGCCCGCCAGGTTCACCCCGGAGGCGATGGCCGCCTGTGAGAGGAAATCGAAGATCATGGCGATGGAAAAGCTGGGGATGACCTTCAGGTTTTTTTCGTAGCAGTAGTCCAGTTCGGAAAACCCCGCACCGACTCCCAGCGCATACAGGACTGCGTCCTTCCAGGTGTAGTCCCGCTGCATGGGGCCGATGGGTTTACCGATGGCATCCATGTCAAGGGCCATGATGGTCCCTCCTTGTCTGCTTGGGTGAGTTGGCCAGCCACGGCCGCAGGGGCCGCCATTCCCTTGGTTCAGGCTGCATTGAACCCAAATTCGCCGAACAGCCGCCGGGCGGCTGCCAATATCCTGGCCGTGTTGGCGTTCGGATGCTGGCTTGTTTTTTCAAAGGCTGGAGGCATGGGGCGGTTTTACCCGGGGGCGGCTTAAAAACCGTCTGGATGATTCCAATTTATGCTTCCATCGGTCGATGGATAATCCAGCAAGCGGTCAGGGCCTGTCAACGGTTTTTTTTGCAGGCCTACCCACAGCGAAATGCTGGCGTGCCGATGGGACAGGCTGAACCGCCAAGCGGAAAACCAAGCCTGTTGGCGAATCGCTTTACTTTTTTAACAAGGGTCTTATAATGCGGCCACCCCAATAGATACAAGGAGCGATTCATGATCGACGACATCGAAGTTCCCAGTGAACAGATGGGTTCATTCAAACGCGTCCTGAGGCGGATTCCCGTAGATCTGAAAAAGGATGAGGCGCTGATTAAGACGGTTGTGGACTATCTGCAGCTGGGGGGCGAGAAACTGGCCCGCCAGGCGGTCGAAGCCGCCAAACAAACCTATGAACTGGAAGTGGCCCAAAGAAGGAAAAAGGCCCGGGAGGATGCGCTGGTTCGTGCCGCCGAGGCGCGTCTGGCTGAAACCGATGAAGAAACCGCGAAAAGCGGTGATGACTTCGATGAAGACGAGGCAGATGATGATATGAAGGATTTTTGATCCGCGGGATTGCATGCGGCATGGGGCCGTTTTGTTTTCGCCCTCGATCTTATCGGTATTGTCCCTGTTCCTGCCGTTGTGGCATTCGCCTGAAGCGCACCGGTGCTGCCTGCGGACGCCGCCGCAAACCACCCCAGGCGCCGGCATCCACTCAGGGTTGCGATGATAACGATTTTTTCACACCTCGACCAGGAGCAGGCCAATACCTTCAGCCTGGTCCTGAACGCGTCCGGTATTGGAAATCGGGTGATCGTTGACCAGGATGGATTGCGCATCGAAGTGCCTCCGATCCACATCGAAAGGGCCCGGGAGGTCATTCATCGCTATCAGGCCGAGAATCCGGACACCCGGGAGGATGTACCGGCCCCCCGCAGCAATCCCCCCCTTTCCAAAAACCTTTCCGGCATTGCCGCAGCCCTTCTGCTGCTGTCCATTCACCTGGCCGTTTTCGCCAGCACTGCGCCGGAGGACTATTTGGCTGTATTCGGGGCCAATGCGCGCCGCATTCTGAATGGCGAGGCATACCGCTGCGCCACGGCCCTCTTGCTGCATGCCGATGCCGCCCATCTCGCCGGAAACATGGCGGGCATGGCGATTTTCGGCGGCGCCGTATGCGTCGTCACCGGCACCGGTGTCGGATGGTTGATGATCCTGGCCTGCGGCATCCTCGGCAACCTGATGAATGCATGGGCCTATGCAACCGGACACCTGTCGGTTGGTGCTTCTACAGCCGTTTTTGGTGCCATTGGCAGCCTGTGTGCGTTTCAGGCGGTCGATGCCGCCAGGACCGGCAAGGGTTGGAAGCGAATGGTCCTGGTACTGGGTGCGGGTATGGCGCTGCTGGCCTTTCTGGGAACCAGCCCCCGGAGCGACCTGGGCGCCCACCTGTTCGGATTCCTCTGGGGCGTGCTGACCGGCGGTGCCTATCGGCTGTGGATGAAGCATCCGCCCGCAAGGAAAGCACAGGTGTTGTGCGGCGCCATCGCCGCAAGCGTACTCCTGTCAGCCTGGATCCGGGGGATGACGGGGTAGTCGGCGCGGTGAAGCATCCACGGGGCTTGGCGAATACCAGGCTACAGCGGGTAAGGCGTGAGGCTTTCAAAACCGGTTGCGGTGACCAGCAGGGTCTGTTCGAACTGGGCCGAGAGGGAGCCGTCCTTGGTGACCGCCGTCCATCCGTCGTCGAGGACAACCAGTTCTTTCCTGCCCAGGTTCACCATCGGTTCGATCGTGAACACCATGCCCGGCAACAGCCGCACCCCTGTACCCGGTCTGCCGTAATGGGGGATCTGCGGCGCTTCGTGAAATTCCACGCCAACGCCATGGCCCACAAACTCGCGCACCACCGAACAGCCCTGCCCCTCGGCGTAAGCCTGTATCGCATAGCCGATATCGCCGACGGTGCTGCCCGGCCTCACCGCCGCCATGCCTTCGGCCAGGCATCGCCGGGACACATCCACGATTTTTCGGCAGTCGGCACTGGGCGTGCCCACACAAAACGTTTTGCTGGCATCGGCATAATAGCCGTTCAGGATGGAAGTGACATCCACGTTGACGATATCGCCGTCCTTCAACGCGCGATCGCCTGGGATTCCGTGGCAGATCACTTCGTTGATGCTCACACACACGCTTTTGGGGAATCCCCGGTAATTCAACGGTGCGGGGATCGCGCCGCGCGCGACGGTGAAATCGTGAACGATGGTGTTGATTGCATCGGTGGTCGTGCCCGGCCGGATGTGTGGGGTCACCAGATCGAGTGTCTCTATGACCAGCTGGCCGGTGCGCCTTATGCCTTCGATCTGCTCGGGGGTTTTAATCCGGATGTGATGTTTTCCGGCGTATTGCAGATCCGTTGCCTGGGCTGAATCGGGTTTGTTGAGGCAGCAACGCTTGTATTTCTCCCCACTGCCGCAGGGGCAGAGGGCGTTTCGGCTGATTTTCCCGGGATCGCTTCTGTTTTTCACAATCGGTTTCCTGTGTTTTGGATGCCGGCACGGTGGTGTGCCTTCCCACAGGCTTAATAATCAGGGTGCGCGGGTTGCGTGTCAATAAAAAAAAGGCGGCCTGTTGGGCCGCCCTTTTTCGAGGAAGAGGAGAGGCGTCGCGTGCATGTTTGGTTTTGCACGCAAGTATCTTATCGGCAGCGGCCCTATTTCCTTTAGCTTTTTTTTCATGGCGCCTGCGGTTTGACTGTTTGAGAACGGTGGCGCTTGTGGTATGAACCGCGAAAGCGGTCAGTTGCCGCGAATTTTTCCTGGGGCGCGTTTTTCGCCGTCAACCAATTCAGATCGTGACAGGAGGCGGATGGGATGGTGGTTAATTCGGACAATGACTGGGATCAGCGCATCTTGTGCAGTGACGGCAACTGCATCGGAATTATTGGTGCCGACGGCCGCTGTAAGGTGTGCGGTCTGCCCTATGATGGAGAGCGGCCTTTGCCTGTGGCCGACCCCGCAACGGCCGATCAAGGCGCAGACGATTCACCCGATGATCAGCCGATCACAGCGGAAAGCAGCGGTGTGAATGCTGAATCGGGGGTTGAGGGCCAGGCCGCTGCGGATGCCCCGGAAAATGATGCTGTCTGGGAGGAACGGACCCTTTGCGTCGATGGAAACTGCATCGGGGTCGTGGGACCAGATGGACGCTGCAAGGCGTGCGGCAAACCCTACCCCGGCTGACAGCCATGCCACCCAACCAGACCATGGACCCCCTGCTCATTTAGCAGAGGCCTGAACCGCCAGAACGCGATTGCCTCGGAAAGCTGGTATCAAGGGGTCAGAAAACAGGGGAGTAAGGGGAAATTGATGCAACCTCGGGCCGGTTCAAAGTTGGGATTGCTCCCAGCGGTCGCCCCTTTTGCGTTCATACCCTTTCTTTCACACAGCAGGGGATTGGCAGACCCGCGGCAATGGGTATCAGTTGATCTTGTCGCGCAATTTCCCTGAACATTTAAATGTGACCACCCGGCGCTCATCCAGCATCATCTCATTGCCCGTGGCCGGGTTCCTGCCTTTGCGCTGTTTTTTTTCCTTGACGCAAAACTTTCCGAAACCACTGACCAGAACATTCTCCCCGGTCGACAGGGACGCTTTGATGATCTCAAGAAGGGTTTCAACTGTCTCGGTCGCTTTGATTTTGGTGAGTCCGGTTTGATCCTGAATGTTTTCTACAATTTGCGCTTTTGTCAGACTCATGCTGCTTGCTCCCTCTGAGTTTTTGTAACACATTCATAGTTCAGGTTGACTGGTGCTGCATTCGGAACCGGTGGTGGATCGCTTCCCGATCACCTGC
>NZ_JAWOHB010000207.1:0-39130 GCF_046496365.1 Desulfosarcina sp. | reverse complement strand
TCGCCCAGGTGGAGGCCGGGGTGCGCAGTGTCTGTACCCGGCGGTTGGCGGCCGACAGCCTCGCTGCCGGATGGCAGGGAAAGGGATATCTGGTGGAATCGGACCGGCAAAGGGCCATTGCGGCGGCCATCGGCGCAGCCCGGGCCAATGACGCCGTGCTGATCGCCGGAAAGGGCCACGAAACCTACCAGATCCTGGCCGATGGACGCATTCATTTCGACGACCGGGAAGTGGCCCGCCAGGTGCTGGCCGCCATGAACGCAACGGGAGTGTAAGCGTGTGACACCCTATGCCTGGACCACAGCGCAAGTGTTGACGGCCACCGGCGGATCCCTGATTTCAGGAACGGCGGAGATGGTTTTTGCCGGCATCGGCATCGACTCACGCACCATCGGACCGACGCACCTGTTTGTGGCCATTGCCGGCGCATCCCATGACGGTCATCGCTTTGTGGGCGATGTGCTCGATCGCGGGGTCCAGGGGCTGGTCGTGGCCGGCAGCCGGGTGGCCGATATGCCCATGGACCGGATTGCCGCAGGCGGTGTTGCCTGCGTGGCCGTGGATGACACCACCCGGGCCCTGGGTGCCCTGGCCCGTTTCAACCGCAACCGGGGCAGTCTCAAGGTGCTGGCCGTCACCGGATCCAACGGCAAGACCTCCACGCGCATGTTCATGGACCTGGTGATCCAAAAAACCTATTCCACCTTGAGCACCGCCGGCAATCTGAACAACCACATCGGTGTGCCGCTGACGCTTTTCCGACTGGCACCGGCGCACCAGGTGGCCCTTTTGGAACTGGGGATGAACCATGCCGGCGAAATCGGCCGACTGGGCTGCATCTGTGAACCGGACGTGGGGGTGATCACCAACGTCGGGCCGGCCCATCTGGAGGGACTGGGCAGCCTCGACAACGTGGCCCGGGCCAAGGGGGAGTTGCTGCAGGCCATTCGCCCAGGCGGCACGGCCATTCTCAATGCCGATGATCCGCGGGTTGCGGCCCTGGCCGGCAGCACGGGTCATCCGGTGGTCTATTTCGGCTGCGACCGCCGGGCGCAGATCCGGGCGGATGACATCCGTCTGACCGATGCGGGCACCGCTTTCAGGCTGGTCACCCCGTCGGGCGCCATTGCCGTGACCCTGGCCACCCCGGCGCGGGTGATGGTGTCCAACGCGCTGGCTGCGGCGGCCGCGGGCGAAGTTTTGGGGGTGCCCCTGGCCCTCATCCAGGCGGGGTTGGCATCTTTTTGCCCCCAGGCCGGGCGCATGGGCATCCGGCTGCCGGGCCGCGACCTTTGCGTGCTGGACGATACCTACAACGCCAATCCCAGCTCCATGGCGGCGGCTATCGAGACGCTGGCGCGCATGCAGGCCAACCGCCGCACCCTGGCCGTGCTCGGGGACATGCTTGAACTGGGGCCGCAATCGGCGGCGCTGCACCGGGAAATCGGCCGGGCCGTGGCCGATGCCCGAATCGATCAGCTGCTGGTTACCGGCCGCTTCGCATCGGCTGTGGCCGAGGGGGCCATGGAGCGGAAAATGGCGGCAGAGCGGATTTTTACCGGAACCAAGCCGGCCCTCGTCGAGCGGTTGAAGCGCCTGCTTCGGCCCGGTGACCTGATTCTGGTGAAAGGGTCCCGGGGAATGGCCATGGAAGAGGTGGTCGCAGCAATGGGTCGATGGGCGGAGGATCGATGAACAACCGTGTAAACAGGCTGACGGCAGAACAAAGGCGCGCTACCGACAGATGATTTATCACCTGCTATATCCGCTGCATACGACCTTTGCAGCCTTTAACGTGTTCCGGTACATCACCTTCCGGACCATTTACGCCAGTCTGACCGCCTTCCTGATCTGTTTTCTGCTGGGTCCCTGGGTGATCCGGCGCCTCGCCATGCTGCAGGTGGGACAGTACATCCGGGAAGATGGACCCAAGGAGCACTACAAAAAGGCCGGTACACCCACGATGGGCGGCGTGCTGATCATTTTTGCCGTGGTCGGCGCCACCTTGTTGTGGGCCGACCTGACCAACCGCTACGTGTGGCTGACCCTGTTGGCCACCGTGGGGTTTGGTGCCATCGGTTTTACCGACGACTACCTGATGCAGGTTAAAAAAAGGAGCCTGGGTCTGACCGCCCGCCAGAAGATATCCCTGCAGGTGCTGCTGGCGGCCCTGGTGGGGCTGCTGGTTTACCTGGTGCCCGGCTTTTCGTCCAAGCTCAGTGTGCCCTTCTTCAAGCAGCTGACTCCGGATCCGGGCTGGGGATATATCTTTTTTGCCGCGGTGGTCATCGTGGGCGCCTCCAATGCCGTGAATCTCACCGACGGACTGGACGGACTGGCCATCGGCCCGGTGATCATCGCCGCGTCGACCTATATGATCTTTGCTTATGTGGCCGGCCATGCGCGTATCGCCGACTACCTGCAGGTCGCATCGGTGGCGGGGGGCGGAGAAATTTCGGTATACTGCGGCGCCCTGGCCGGCGCCGGGCTGGGGTTTTTATGGTTCAACGCCTACCCGGCCCAGGTATTCATGGGCGATGTGGGCTCACTGTCCATGGGTGCGTCACTGGGCACCGTGGCCGTCATCACCAAGCAGGAATTCCTGCTGGTGCTGGTGGGCGGCCTGTTCGTCATCGAAGCCCTTTCCGTAATTTTTCAGGTGGGTTTTTTCAAAATGACCAAGGGCCGCCGCATTTTCCGAATGGCGCCCCTGCACCACCATTTTGAATTGAAAGGCTGGCCGGAGCCAAAGGTGATCGTACGTTTCTGGATCATCGCCATCGCGCTGGCATTAATTTCCATGAGTACGCTGAAACTGAGGTAGGGCCGTATAGGTTTAATCATCGCCTGTATTCTCGTTATCATTAAATCTTTGGCTGAGTTTGAAAAAAGTTGGGGCACCCTTTGGATCTTCGAAACAAACGAACCGTGGTGGTGGGCTTGGGACGATCCGGCGTGGAGACGGCCCGATTTCTTGTCAAACGGGGCGCTCGGGTGACGGTGACGGATCGTGCCCCGGCCGACGCCCTCAGGGCTGCCGTCAGGGCCCTGAACGGATTGAATGTTCAGCTCAAATTGGGCGGGCATGACGGGGCGGATTTTGAAAGCGCCGATCTGGTGATATTGAGTCCCGGCGTTCCACACACCCTGCCGATACTGGAAGCGGCCTGGGCCAGGGGAATTCCGGTTATGGGTGAAATGGAACTCGCCAGCGGCTTCATCGACCAGCCGATTCTGGCGGTGACCGGTACCAACGGAAAAACAACGACAACGGAACTGGTTGGCAAAATGCTTGAAAAAAGCGGCAAACGCGTGTTTGTAGGCGGCAATATCGGCACCCCGCTCATCGCATATGCGGATGGTGCCCATGCACGGGCCGACGTGGTCGTGGCCGAGGTCAGCAGCTTCCAACTGGATACGGCCATCGATTTCCGGCCGGATACTGCCGTGATGCTCAACATCACCGATGACCACCTGGACCGCTATGCGAACTTTTCGGCTTATGCGGATTCCAAATGGCGCATATTCGAAAATCAGCGTCCGGGCGACGCGGCGATCCTCAACGCCATGGATGCCACCGTCGCCACCATGATCAAAAAACGCCCCCCGGCGGCCAGGCGGCAGCTTTTTTCGGACCAGGCCATCGCCACGGGTGCGCAGATATTGAAGGATAAGATTGTGCTGTTCGATGCAGGTCGGCAGACGGGCGGATTCTCTCTGGACAAGACCGCATTGATTGGCGGCCACAACCGGGAGAACATGGCTGCCGCATGCCTGGCCGCCAGGGAGCACGGCGCTACCGAAGCCGGCATCCAGCAGGCCCTCGACGATTACAAAGGGCTGCCCCATCGTCTTGAAACGGTGGGGCGCCTGCGGGGGATCGATTTTGTCAACGATTCAAAAGCGACCAATGTAGACGCGGTAAAACGCGCCCTGGCGTGCTTCGACCGGCCGGTGGTGTTGATCATGGGCGGTCAGAACAAAAAGGGCGATTTCTCCCAGCTCAAAACCCTGGTGGGCCGGCATGTAAAGACGCTGGTGGTCATGGGTGAAGCCAAAGACGAGATCATAACGGCCCTGGCCGGGGATCCGCAAAAGGGCATCCTCGAGGCCTCCTCCATGCAAGAGGCGGTGGAAAAGGCCTTTGGTGCGGCCGTGGAGGGGGATACCGTGCTGCTCTCTCCGGCCTGTGCCAGTTTCGATCTGTTCGACAACTATGCCCAGCGGGGCAATTGCTTCCGGGAAAGCGTGGAAAGGCTGAGATGAACACAGCGGCAAGGCGAACCGGCGGAAAACCCGTGGTTTATGATCTGGGACTGCTGTTTCCGGTTTTGCTGCTTGTGGGCATGGGCATCGTCATGGTTTACAGCGCCAGCTCGGCCCTGGCGCTCAAGAAGTTCGGCAGCGACTACTTCTTTTTAAAGAAGCAGGCCATGTTTTCCCTGATCGGCATCGTGGTGCTGGTGACCTTCAGCTATATTCCGTTCCGCCTCTACCGGGTGCTGGTCTATCCGTCCCTGATCCTGGCCACCGTGATGCTGGTGGCGGTGGCCTTCACCGGACTGGGCGTGACTGCCGGCGGATCCTCCCGCTGGCTGCAGATCGGTCCGCTGCGCTTTCAACCATCTGAACTGGCCCGGCTGGCATTGGTCGTTTATATGGCCTATTCCATGAGCAAGAAGGATGACCTGCTGCGGGATTTTTATGTCGGTTTTTTGCCCCATCTGCTGGTCCTGGGCCTGTTTACAGCGCTGCTGCTGGTTCAGCCCGACTTCGGATCGGTGGTTATTTTCGCCGCAATGACCTGGATCATGCTCTTTGTGGGCGGGTGCCGCATCACCCACCTCCTGTCGGTTTTTCTGGTGCTCGCGCCGATGGTCTGGCTTTTCATGACCCAGGCCGAATACCGGGTCAAACGGCTGATGAGCTTCCTGGATCCCTGGCAATATCCGGCGGACGAGGGTTACCAGATCGTGCATTCATTGATGGCATTCGGCACTGGGGGAATTACCGGGGCGGGAATCGGCAAGGGCTATCAAAAATTGTTTTATCTTCCCGAACCCCACACGGATTTTATTTTCTCCGTGGTGGGCGAGGAACTGGGGCTCATCGGCGTCATGGTCGTGATCCTGCTTTACGCCATCATGCTGGTTCGCGGCATCCGCATCGCCCGCAATGCCCAGGACCGATTCGGTTCCCTGCTGGCCATGGGCATCACGGTGACCCTGGGCCTTCAGGTGTGCATCAACATGGGGGTGGCGCTGGGGCTGCTGCCAACCAAGGGACTGACCCTGCCGTTTCTCAGCTACGGCGGAACGAGCCTGCTGATCAACATGGCGGCGGTGGGAATCATGATGAATATCGGAGCACGGGATGCGCGCTGCTGAACCCAAACAGGCCTGGCGGCCGCTCACAGTTGTCGTTGCCGGCGGCGGCACCGGCGGACACCTGTTTCCCGGCATCGCCGTGGCCGGCGCGTTTTCCGCGAGAAATCCGCGCAGCCGGATTCTCTTCGTGGGTGCCGGCCGGCCCTTCGAACGGGAGGTGCTGGACCGTGCCGGGTATCCGCAGCGCACCATCCCCATCGAGGGGATCAAGGGCAAAGGGTTGTGGGCCAGGACCCGGGCATCCATGAAAATTCCCGCTGCCCTGCTCCGCTCGGCCGCCATTCTGGCCGATGTCCAGGCGGATCTGGTCGTCGGTGTGGGCGGCTACGCTGCCGGACCGGTGGCCCTGGCCGCCTGGTTCAAAAAGATCCCGCTGGTTGTGTGTGAGCAGAACACCGTGCCCGGCATTACCAACCGGATGCTTTTCCCACTGGCCAGACGGATCTATGTCAGTTTTGAACATACGCGGGGGAAAATCGCTCCGTCCAAGGTGCGTTTTACCGGCAACCCGGTGCGCCAGCAGATTCTGGACGCGCCGACGGCGGCATGCCGGGGGGAAAAAACCTTCACGATCCTGGTCGCGGGCGGCAGTCAGGGGGCCCATGCCATCAATCTGGCCATGATGGACGCACTGCCGCACCTGCGCAACAAGGCTGCGATCACCATCGTCCACCAAACGGGTCCCGACGATCGGGATCGGGTGGCCGAAGCCTATGTGAAGGCGGGGGTCAGGGCCGAGGTCAAGGCCTTTTACCATGACATGGCATCGTGCTACGGCCGGTCGGATATGGTGCTCTGCCGGGCCGGCGCCACAACCGTGGCCGAGCTGACCGCATTGGGCAAGGCGGCCGTGTTGATTCCCTATCCGTTTGCCGCGGACAACCATCAGGAGTTGAACGCCCGGGCCCTGGTCGACCAGGGCGCGGCGCAGATGGTGCTCGAACGCGACCTGAACGGAGTGGACCTGGCCCGGCGTCTGGATGCACTGGCCAAAGACCCCGACCGGCTGGCGGCCATGGCGGCCCGATCAAAAAGGCTGGGTAAACCCGATGCGGCCCAAACCATCGTTGACGATTGCTATCGACTGGTAGGAAACGATTCATGTACCTGAAAAAATACCATATCCATTTTGTCGGCATTGGCGGGATTGGTATGAGCGGCATCGCCGAACTGCTCTTGAATCTGGGCTACCGGGTCTCCGGATCCGACCTGAAGGCCACCGACATTACGGCTCATCTGGCGCGACAGGGCGGCAGCATTCACATCGGGCACCGGGCCGGGCAGATCAGCGGCGCCGATGTGGTGGTGGTCTCTTCGGCGATCGACACGCAAAACCCGGAGGTGGCCGCCGCCAGGCAGGCGGGGGTTCCGGTCATTCCCCGAGCCGAAATGCTGGCCGAACTCATGCGGCTCAAATACAGCGTGGCGGTTGCCGGTGCCCATGGCAAGACCTCCACAACCTCCCTGGTCGCCAACGTCCTGGCCGGCGGGGGGCTGGACCCCACCGTGGTCATCGGCGGCAAATTGAAAAGCATCGGCCGCAACGCAGTGCTGGGACAAGGGGACTTCATCGTGGCCGAAGCCGACGAAAGCGACGGCTCGTTTCTCAAGTTCTCCCCGGCGATTGCCGTGGTCACCAACATCGACCGGGAGCACATGGACTTTTACGCGGATCTGGATGCCATTAAATCGGTTTTTCTCAGTTTCATCGACCGGATCCCTTTTTACGGCCTGGCGGTGCTCTGCCTGGACAACGAACCGCTTCAGAGCCTCCTGCCCCGAATCAAGAAGCGCGTGACCACATACGGGCGCAGCACCCAGGCCGATTATCAGGCGCGGGACATCAGTTTCGGTGCGATGAAAAGTCGGTTCACCGTCGTACATCGCGGCGAAAATTTAGGCGAGTTTGGGTTGGCCATGCCCGGCATGCACAATGTTTACAATGCCCTGGCAGCCATTGCCGTCGGCCGGGAACTGAACATCCCGCTGGACGCCATCAAACACGCCCTGGAGACTGCCGAAGGCGTGCAGCGTCGACTGGAAATCAAGGGTCAGGTCAAGGACCTCACCGTGGTGGACGATTACGGGCACCACCCCACCGAGATCCAGGTAACCCTCGAGGCTGTCAAAGAAAACTGGCCGGACCGCCGCAAGGTGGTGGTTTTCCAGCCCCACCGCTACACGCGCACCCGGGCCCTGCTGGAGGAGTTTACCCGGTCATTCAACAACAGCGATGTATTGGTGGTGCTGCCCATCTACGCCGCCAGCGAAGCGCCCATTGAAGGGGTGAGCGGTGAGGCGCTGGGAGCCTGCATCCGGGCCCACGGCCATCGAAATGTCACCTGTCTGGGCGGCCTTGAAGACTGCGTTGACCACCTTGAAAAAACGTTGCTGCCCGGTGATCTGCTGCTGACCCTGGGTGCCGGCGATGTCCATCGCGTCGGGGAAATTATTCTCGATCGGTGGGCCGCTCAGCTGAGGACGACCGGCTCCGGAATCCAGACGCCGGAGGATAGGGATTAGGCCTTGAAAACCAAGCCGACCCGCAAAAATCGATTCAGGCAGAACCGGCAGGCCCAGCAGACCCTGAACCGGAGCCGGGTCCGGTTTGCCGCCAAAGCGCTTGCGGGGGGCCTGGTGTTGGTGCTGGCCAGTGCCGCCTTTATCTTCGCCTATGATTATTTTACCCAGACCCGGCAATTCCAGGTGCGCCGGATCGAGGTGACCGGTGTTCAGCGCCTGACCCGCCAGCAGGTTCTGGCGATTGCCGGGTTCGGACCGCAGACGAATATCCTCGCCGTGAACCTGACCACGACCCGCAAGCGGCTCTTGGCCGATCCGTGGATTGCCGAAGCTGTGGTCAGCCGGGAAATTCCTTCCGGTCTGCACGTTCACATCCGGGAAGAGGTGCCCCTGGCCTATTTGGACATGGGCGCCGGCGATGGTTTTTTGATCAACGCCGCCGGTGAGGTGTTCAAGCGGGAAACGGGCTCGGACAGCGACGTTACGCCCAGGGTGCAGGGGCTGGATCATGCTGATCTGCCCGTTTCCGGCAGGCCTTCCAGTGAAGCCTTCAGGGCCGTGATGACCCTTTTGAATCTTGCCGGGGAGCAGCACAGCCCGCTGCCACGCAGCAGCATCCGCCGGATCCACATGGACCGTGAAATCGGTGCCACCGTGTACACCGGGGCAGACAATCGTGCGCTGAAGCTGGGATTCGGCCGTTATCGGGAGAAGTGTGAAGCGCTGGGACGCCTGATGGCCCGGTTGAGCGGGGAGAGCCGGCTGACCCGGTGCCGGGTCATCGATCTTTTTGACGTTAATCGGATCGTGATATCGCCGGCATCGGAAGATCCGTTGGTCGCGGAGCATAAGGAGGGATAAGTTGCGGGGAGCCAGACAAGGCAATATCGTCGTCGGCCTGGATATCGGCACCACCAAAATCTGCGCGGTGGTGGGCGAAGTGACCGGCCGTGAAATCAACATCATCGGCATCGGCACCCATCCGTCCATAGGCTTGCGCAAGGGCGTGGTGGTCAACATCGAATCCACGGTCGAGTCCATCAAAAAGGCGGTGGAAGAGGCAGAGCTCATGGCCGGTTGTGAAATCTCGTCGGTATATGCCGGGATTGCCGGCGGCCATATCACCGGTTTCAACAGTCGCGGCATCGTGGCCATCAAGGGGCAGGAAATCACCCAGCAGGACGTGGACCGGGTTATCGATGCGGCCCGGGCAGTGGCCATTCCCATGGACAGGGAAGTCATCCACGTGCTGCCCCAGGAGTACATCGTTGACGACCAGATCGGCATCCAGAACCCGGTGGGCATGGCCGGTGTCCGCCTCGAGGCCAAAATCCACATCGTCACCGGTGCGGTCACCTCGGCCCACAATATTGTCAAGTGCGCCAACCGGGCCGGACTGGATGTCTGCGACATCGTTCTGGAGAGTCTGGCTTCGGGTGAAGCGGTGCTCACCGAAGAGGAGAAGCAGCTGGGCACGGGGTTGATTGATCTGGGCGGAGGAACCAGCGATCTGGCCATTTTTTCGGGCAAGAACATCAAGCACACCTTCGTGCTGGCCCTGGGGGGAGACAACCTGACCAATGACATCGCCATCGGTGTGAGGGCTCCCCTGAACGAGGCTGAGCGGATCAAACGCAAGTTCGGCACCTGCAACGGGGCGGCCATCAACCCGGATGAAACCATCGAGGTGCCGGGGATGGGCGGCCGCCAATCCCGCAAGCTTCCACGCCAGATTCTAGGGGAGATCCTGGAACCGCGCATGGAGGAAATTTTTACCCTGCTCCAGCGGGAGATCTACCGCTCCGGCATGGAAAACATGATCACCTCGGGAATCGTTCTGTGCGGGGGTACGGCCCTGTTGGAGGGCGCCGTCGATATCGCCGAAGCCATCTTCGGTGTTCCCACACGGCTGGGCAGGCCGCGGGGCATCGGCGGCCTCACCGATGTGGTCAACAATCCCATGTACGCCACCGGTGTGGGGCTGGTCATCTTCGGGGCCAAAAAGGAGCCCGAGAAAAAATTTCGTATCCGGGACAGGAACATTTTCAACAGTCTCATCGCCCGGATGAAAAAATGGTTCAAGGACGTCATCTGATTCCAAGGGGGAAGAGAGGCCGTCCGGCAGGCAATGGCAATCGTGAAAAACTTTAAACCAAGGCGTACAGGCAAACGCCGCTATGGGCAACGCAAGTAAAGGGGGAGATTATGACTGGCATGTTTACGTACGTGGAGAGGGAAAATTCGGCAAAAATCAAAGTAATCGGCGTTGGCGGAGCGGGAGGCAATGCGATCAACAACATGATCGCGGGCAACCTGAATGGCGTCAAGTTCATCTCCGCCAACACCGACTCCCAGGCCCTGGAGGTTTCGCATGCGGAAATCCGCATTCAGCTGGGAACCCAGATCACCGAAGGCCTGGGTGCGGGTGCCAACCCCCAGGTGGGGCGGGATGCCGCTCTGGAGAATGCGGAGATGATCAAGGACGCATTGGCCGATTCCCACATGGTCTTTATCACTGCCGGTTTCGGCGGTGGTACGGGAACCGGTGCGGCACCGGTGATTGCACGGCTGTGCAAGGAAATGGGCATCCTTACCGTGGCCGTGGTATCCCGACCGTTCTCTTTTGAAGGCAGAAAGCGGGCCAAACAGGCCGATGAAGGCATTCTCGAACTCAAAAAAGCAGCCGATACGGTGATCATCATTCCCAATGACCGGCTGCGTGGACTGGCTTCCAAGAATGCCAAGATGGTCGATATGTTCAAAAAGGCCGACGAGATCCTGCTCCATTCGGTCAAGGGGATCACCGACCTGATCATGATGCCGGGGCTGGTCAACCTGGATTTTGCCGATGTAAAGACCACCATGTCCCGGGCCGGTATGGCCATCATGGGCATTGGCATCTCCAGCGGCGAGAACCGGGCGCTGGAAGCGGCCGAACGGGCCATTTCACACCCGCTGCTCGAAGACATCAATATTTCGGGCGCCAAGGGCGTTCTGATGAACATCACCTCCAACAGCAACCTCACCATGGAAGAGATGACGGAAGCCTCCGAACGCATCTACAATGAGGTGGGCGAAGACGCGGAGATCATCTGGGGTGCGGTCATCGACGACAGCGTGGGTGATGAGATGAGCGTAACCGTCATTGCCACCGGAATCGGCGAGAAAGACAAGCACAAGGAGGCGGCCCCGAAAGCAGCCGACCCCACCTACGGCGGCAAGGTGCGCGATATCACCCCGGCGGATCTGGCCCGATCCCCGGAGCTGGACGAGCCTACCTTTATCCGCCGCCGGCAGGCGGTCAATGACCGACCGGCCAGTGAACTCTATCGGGAGTATAAGGGCATCGTCATCGACAACGACGACCTGGACGTTCCCACATTCTTGAGAAGAAAAGCGGATTAATTTTCTGTCGGAAGGTTTCGGCACCATGCGGATCGGTTGCGACAACCCCATACAGAGGATGGATGATGCAGCATCTACAGTGCATTGACCACCAGATCGGTGGCCGCAGGATGGGTGATGAACGGCGGGGCTATGCCTATGCCTGTTGCATCCCTGAGCGCCGCAGCGGAAAGGACCGCCGCAGCGGCATCGATCGCCGCCAGCAAAACCGGATCAGCGCGATCATGGTGTCGGCCGATGAACCCGACGCCGCCGTGCCGATGCGATCCGCCGACGCCAAAGCGTGGTGAACGCGCAGAAAGCGGATGCAAGGCGTCAGGGTTGACCGGCGATGCGGATGAAGGTCTGCGGGAAACATGGCCACAAGAACACAACAGACCCCCAGCGGGCTTGCGTCGGCCGAACGCGGCGTGATTCGAAAAACGTCGGCCGGCCGCATTCGCGTGGCCCTGGTCTACCCCAACAGCTACCAAGTGGGGATGTCCAACCTCGGGTTCCAGACCGTTTATCGGCTGATCAACGCTGTCGATCATGTGGTATGTGAACGTGCTTTTTTACCGGAACAGGATGGCGGTAAAAATCGTCGGGTGCTGACGGTCGAGTCCCAGACGCCCATCGAAGACTTCGACATCATTGCCTTTTCGATCTCTTACGAGAACGATGCACCCGGTGTGCTTACCATCCTGGAAACAGCAAGACTCCCCTTGCCGGCCGCCCAGCGTGGCGCGACTCTCCCCCTAGTGCTGGCAGGGGGAGTCTTCTGTTTTCTCAACCCTGAACCGCTGGCCCCGTTCATCGATGTTTTCATGCTGGGCGAGGCCGAGGCCCTGATCACCCAATTCTTCCGGATCTTTGACCCGTCGGCCCCCAAGCAGTCCAATTTGCTTGCCCTCTCCCGCCACGTTTCCGGCGTCTATGTGCCGGCCTTATACCGTCCCGCCTACCATGCTGACGGCACCCTGGCTGCGGTCGAACCGCTGGCCGATGTGCCTGTTTCCGTCAGGCGGATGATGGTGCCGGACTTGTCCAGCCTGCCCACGGCGAGCACGATTCTTACCCCGGAGACCACATTTGACGACACTTACCTGATCGAGGTTTCCCGGGGGTGCCCCCATGGATGCCGCTTCTGCAGCGCCGGATATGTCTACCGGCCGCCGCGTTTCCGCCCCATTGGTCTGCTGGACCGCCAGGTGGACGACGGGTGTGCGCTGACCGACCGCATCGGCCTGGTGGGTGCGGCTGTTTCCGATCTGCCGGGTATTCGCGACCTTTGCAGCAAGGATCGCGGCCGGGAGATCCGGTTCTCATTCAGCAGTCTGCGGGCCGATGCCCTGGATGGCCCCCTGATCGAAGCGCTCAAAAAAAGCCGGGTGAAGACGGCTACCATTGCACCGGATGCCGGCTCGGCGCGCATGCGCCGGGTGATCAACAAAGGGATTACCGAAGACCATGTGGTCGCTGCCGCCGACATCCTGGTGGCGGCCGGCATTCCCAACCTGAAAGTCTATTTCATGATCGGCCTGCCCACGGAAACCGAGGCCGATGTGGCCGCCATCGTAGATCTGGTCAAAAAGATCAAACACCGTTTTCTAAAAACCAGCCGGGGTAAGGGGCGCATCGGAGAGATCACCGTGAGCCTGAGCTCCTTCGTGCCCAAGCCGTTTACCCCCTTTCAGTGGGTGTCCATGGACGAGGTGCCGACCCTGAAGACCAAAATTAAGCGGGTCGCGGCGGGTTTGAAAAGCACAGCCAATGTGCGTGTGCATGTCGATGTGCCCCGCTGGGCCTTCCTGCAGGGGATGATCGCCCGTGGGGACCGGCGGGTGGCTGACATTCTGATGCTGGCCCACAGCAACCGGGGCAACTGGCCCCAGACCTTCAAGGCGTCGCCGTTCAACCCCCATTTTTATGTTCACCGCGAGCGCAGTCCCGACGAGCTTTTTCCCTGGGATTTTATCGACCATGGCATTGATAAAGCTTACCTGTTAAGCGAATACCATCGCGCCCTGGCCGGCCGAACCTCCGCCCCCTGTCCCGCCGATCCGGCCAGATGCAGTATCTGCGGCGTCTGCCGAACCAGCCCGAATGATCTTGCGCGCTAGTCAACCGTGATGAACTGGCAATAGGTCGATATTTCAGGTTTATTGTCATCCCCGAGAAGGCGGGGACCCGAAAGGTTCAAATAGGTATAGACAGCGCTGAAGCCTCACTGCGTGCCTCGCCGTCGCGGGAATGAGACACCGGGGACTTTTACGGCGCCGTCAGCCTTGGCTGGCCGTATTTGCCTGGTCCAGGATCGCTCTTAATTTTTGGGAAAGCTCGGAGATGGAAAAGGGTTTTTGGATGAACCCATTGCATCCTCTGCGCATTATTTTCTCCGCCTGATCGTTGATCGCATACCCGCTGGCCAGGATTACCGGCATCTGCAGACAGATTTTGCGGATATGATCGAAGGTCTTCCCGCCATCCATACCCGGCATAATCATGTCCAGAACCACCACGTCAATGCCGGTGGTCATGCGGTGCACCACCTCCACGGCCTCTTCGCCGCTTTTGGCGGTTATGACCCGGTAGCCCAGCCTTTTCAACAAGGCCTGGCCGACGTCGATGATCATGTCCTCATCATCGACCAGCAAAACCGTCTCGGTCCCATGGCAGATGCTGCCTGGCAGTGAACACTCCTTTACCACCCGTTTTTCAGAAATCGGCAGGTAGATGTCAAACGTGGTGCCCCTGGCGACTTCACTGTGCGCATGGATGATGCCGGCGTGATTTTTAATAATGCCATAGGCCGATGCCAAGCCCAGTCCCGTTCCCCGGCTTTTCTCCTTGGTCGTGAAAAATGGATCGTAGATGTGGGCGAGGGTCTTCTGCTCCATGCCGATGCCGCTGTCGGTGACCGCTATGTGGGCATAGGCTCCGGGCACCGCCTGATGGGGCACGCAGTCTTTGGCGCCCAAGACGACCGTCCGGGTTTCCAGGCTAAGTGTTCCCCCGTCCGGCATTGCCTGCCAGGCATTGACATACAGGTTCAGCAGAACCTGCTCGATCTGCCTGCTGTCGGCCTCCACCACGATATCCGCATCATGGAAACGGGTTTGAATCGTGATTTCCTTTTTGGTGCGCCCAAACATCTCGGCACTTTTTCGGATCAGCGTGTTTATATCCGTGGGTTTGACTTCGTACTTGCCGCCGCGTGCGAAACCCAGCAGCTGTTTGGTGAGGTGCGTCGCGCTGCGAATGTATTCATCGATGGCCTGCAGATGTTCACCCGCGGGGTGAGCCTCTCCAAGATCCATTGAGATCAGTGAACAACGGCCCTGGATGCCCATCAGCAGATTGTTGAAGTCGTGGGCGATGCCGCCGGCGAGTGTGCCCAGCGACTCCATCCGCTCGGCATTTTGAAGCTGGGCATGCAGCCGCTGTCTTTCGCTGATGTCCCGGATTACCCCATGGGTGCCGACGTGGTGCTTGCGGGTGCCGCCTGCAGATTCCTCGTAGATCCCCATGGATTTGAGTTCGACGTTCAGGTATTTTCGAAAGTTGTCGTGCGGCTGTCCATCGCCGAGCGCCTTCAAGCGCAGCTCAATCCCTGGCGCGGCACGATCTCGCGAGCGTCTCTCGTCGAAAAACCATTGGGCTTTGTCGCGATCCTCATCGCAGACAATCGTGGAATAGTGTTTCCCGATCAAATCCTCAATGGTGAACCCCAACAGGTGCTCCAGCGCTTCGCTTAAAAAGGTGAAATTCCCATTGGCATCCAAGGTATAGATAATGTCCGGGCTGTTCTGAACCAGGTATCGGTATTTCTCCTCGGACCGGTAAAGCTTGGAGTTGATTTTTTCCTTATCCCGCTTGAGGGTTTTCTGATTGATTGCATTTTCAACGGTTCTGAGGAATTCTTCTAATTCAAACGGTTTTCTGAGGTAGTCGTAGGCCCCCGATTTCAGTGCGGCCAGTGCTGAATCGAGATCTGCGTCGCCGGTGATGACAATGACGGAGGTGTCCGGACTGCGGGACTTGATGATCTTCATGAGGTCGGTGCCGGTCATATCCGGCAAGTGGACATCCAGGACAGCCAGGTCGAATGCATGTTCAGCGGTCAGGGCCAATGCGTCCTGGCCGCAGTTCGCCGTCGTGACTTCAAAATCCCGGGTGTTTAGAAGAAACACCAGACTTTCGCACATCCGGAGTTCGTCATCAACGACCAGGATTTTCGGTGATCGCTGCATTGATGATGCCCTGTCTTTAGCGGTTATCCGCCGGCTTGAAGCGGCAATTCAATTTTAAAAACGGTCCCTTTATCCATGATACTCTCACAGGTTATACGGCCATGCAATGACCGAATAATGTTGTAGGCGATGGAAAGGCCCAAACCGGCATGCATGCCCTGCTTCGAACTCACATACGGGTCAAACAACTTTGCCTGCATGGCTTCTGAAATGCCCGGTCCATCATCTTTGAATTGTATCTCGGCGTATCCGCTGGACCCCTTTTTCCCATGGCCCAATTTGCCGCCGATCGGGGGTGGAACATGCCGGGTCTCGATAAAAAGATTTCCACCCGATTGCATGGCTTCAGCTGCATTTTTGATCAGGTTGATAAAGACCTGTTTGAGTCCCGCCTTTTCTGCGAGCACGGCCGGCAGGCCCGGATCCAGGTTTGTGTGCAGGTTTACATTCGCATGTCTGAGCAGGGATTCCTTGGTGAGCGTGACGATGTCCATCAGCAGCGAATTGATATCGGTCGTCTCCCGTGTGGGTTTTTTTGGGGTGGAAAATTGGGTTAAACTTTTCAGAAGATGGGCTGCCCGGCTGATCTCCTCGTTGATAATTCTGATCTCATCCAGAGGGATTTCTTTGCCGGAAAACTTGATTTCGAGGATCTTCAGGTAATTTTTGATAATGCTCAAGGGATTGTTGACTTCGTGAACCACCCTTTTGGCCAGATCGCCGGCGGCTTCCGCACGCGTTGCCTGAATGGCCTGCAACTGTTGCCGCTTCAGCTGATGGAGCTGCAGCGCCATGGCCCCTTGATGGCCCAAAAGATTCAACAGGGGCACTTTTTTTAAAAGGTGCGGCAAATCATTCTTCTGGATTGCCAGCACCAGAACCCCCACCGCATCCCCACGGGCGACCAGGGGAAGGTAAAAGAGGCCCTGACCGTCGAGCAGGCGCAGGAGTTGATTGTCGAGGATCGTTAACGGGTGTCGTTCCTGTGCATGCAAAGAGTCCATCGGTTGCTTCTCGACAAGCGTCCTTACCAGCAGACTCTGGTCCATGCCCATGGAGACGGCAAGGCCGTGGTTCTTCCGGTAACGCCCCGTCTGGTCTTGCGTATAGCCGCGCAGGATTCCCTTTTCAGCATCATAGAGAAAGCACAGGCAACGATCCACATCCAACAGAATTTTCAGGCCGTTTGAGATGACCGACAACATGTCGCTTGTTTCGCTTGCCGATAGAAAGCCCTCCAGCGAGCCCATGAGCAGCGCCAGGTTGCGGACGTTCCAAACCAGCTCATCCTGAACCTGCCGGTCCTTTGGATCGATCGTTTCCGGGTCCGGTTGACCGGTACGCATATCGATGCCCAACGCTGCGGCCACATCGGTGGCCTCCTGACCGGATTTTTCGATCAGTGCGTGGCATTGGTCTGCGGGCAGCCCCAAAATATTTTGGGCGGCCACAACGCCTGCATCGATTCTGGCGCTGTCGTCCTGACTTAAACAATTGGCCACCCAGACGATCTGCGTCATCAAAAGGGCCTGAGCGATGCGGTCTGGAGGTTCATGATGGTAGCGCGCCGAATCGGCAATCACGGTCTGAAATTTCCAGCGGTGCAGAAGCCATGCCGCGACCTCGCAATGGGTTGCTCCCAGGCGGGCTTCAACGGCTGTCAACCGCTGCCCGTCGCTGCGGCAATCGGCAAGCAGGCCATCATAGGCCGCCGGAAAGTTTACCCACAGCACGACCTTGCCGATGTCATGTAAAAGGCCGCAGACAAAGGCCTCATCCGGCTGTTCGGCCTGGATCTTTGCGGCGATGGTTTTTGCCAGAAAGGCGCACCGGAGGGAGTGCCACCAGAAGGCTTTCAGGTTGAAATTGGTGTTCTTTTTCGGTTTGGGAAAGGCTTCATAGACACAGGCGCAGATGGCCATGTTCCTGATGCCGCTGGTACCGACAAGCACCACGGCATGGTTGATTTCCTGGATTTTTTGGGACAGGCCAAAATAGGCAGAATTGACCAGCTTGAGGATCTTGGCACTCAATGCGGGGTCCTTGCTTACAATGGCTGCGATTTCCTCGAGATCGACGCTGTCCCGGTTGCAGGCCTCAAACAGGTTCAGCAGAATATGCGGAAGGGTGGGAAGGTTTTTCAGCGTAGCGATCTGATCAAAAAAAGCGTTTTGCATTCACCGCCACCTTCCCAATCAGAAAGGATATCGGACAAGCTGTTCCCCATTGCATGGGTTCTTTGTGCGATGTAGATATCGGCATAACCCATTGTGACTTTAGCTTGTTATTAAAATAAGCACATCCACGGAGTTGGGCAGGAAACAGGGCACTTCCCGGCGTCAGGTCAACTGCGCAGGGTGGCATACCCGGCACGGGCAGATCCTGCTGTTGAGGGCCCTTGGCATTTGTTTGCTCACCGAATGGATTTTTAGGCCGAATGGATCTGTCCGTCAAGTAAATAAATATCCTGAGCCATCCGGTGCGGCACCGGTTTTTAATTGACACGGGAGGCCTTTTAATTTAAATAAAACAATATCTTGAAATTTAAGAGGTCTGTCCGGCCGGGTCGGCTTGTGTCGAACCGGTCAACGCATGGAAAGGGTGCCTGTCCAATTGTTTTCCCCCCTGCAGAAAGAAGATCGTCAAATGCAATATGATGACAGCATTGAACGTTCACGGCAGTATCTGCGCCTCGCCCTGGAACTGATCGGTAAACATGGGCTTCCCACGGACCCTCTGAACTACTGCATCTGGTATGAATATGCCTCTGGAAAAAATGCGCAGCTGAACACAGCCATAGACAAATATCTGCAGGATAAGGCTGTCTTTTCCGAAGAAACCTCCCGGCAGCTTTTCAATCAGTACATTGCCAATGGCAGGGAAGCCGTCACCACGCTGGTTCGTGAAGAACTGAAAAAGGTCTTCGCTGAAATCATGGGCGCCATCAGAATCACAAACCAGCAGTTCTCCCAGTCCGAAAACAATCTGGAGAATATCAACGAATCCCTGGTACCCACGCTGACCGAGGCCGATGTGGAAATGATCGTCAATCAGATCAAACAGGAGATCAAGCGTCTGGAATCCAGCAGCGGCGCATTTAAAGAGCAACTCCAGCAGGCGACCCGTGAAATCGATCAGTTGAAAATCAAGTTGGCCCGCTACCAAAATGAAGCCCTCAAGGACCCCTTGACCCGGATCGACAACCGCCGGGGATTTGAGCAAAAACTGAAGGATGCCATCGGCAGGGCCGATGCTTCCAAAAATCCCCTTTGCCTGATCATGGTCGACATCGATCACTTCAAGAAAATCAACGACGCCCACGGCCACCTGGTTGGAGACAACGTGCTGCGAATGGTCGCTGCCACCCTCAAGGATTCCATCAAGGGAAGGGACTTGGCAGCCCGCTTGGGTGGCGAAGAGTTTGCCATCCTGTTGCCCGACACGCCCTTTGACGGAGCAATTAAACTGGCCGAGGATTTGCGCCTCACGTTTGAGCGACTTGACTTGAAGAAGAAAAGCACCGGGGAAAGCCTCGGGAAAATCACCCTCTCCTTTGGCGTCACCACCTACAACATCGGTGAAGCCGCTGAAGATTTTGTCAATCGGGCGGATGAGGCCCTATACCAGTCCAAAAAAACGGGCCGGAACAGGGTGACCGGTCTTTAGCGCCCGGTTCGAAAGCATCCCACCCCGATTCATCGCATGTGATTCCATCGCGTTTGACCCCAAGGAGGAATTCGTCACCGGCTTTGAAACTGGCCGACGGCGTCTTTGCCGGCCTCCTTGACGGCGAAAAGGGCGTGGTCGGCTGCGGCAATCAAGCCGTTTAAGTCCGTGGCATGCTGCGGAAAGGTCGCTATCCCAAAACTGGCCTGCAGCCGGACCTCGATACCCTGATTCAGCACATAGACCGTATTTTTCAGCCTGGAATGAATTTCGGAGGCTTTCTGCAGTGCCTGGGAACGGTCCAGCCCCGGCAGGACAACCACAAACTCGTCTCCGGCATAGGCCACAGCGAAAGCCGGTTCCTGCAGGCAGCTGCGGATGGTGCCGGCGACCTGCTGGATGGCCCGACTGCCATTGAGGTGGCCATGCGTGTCAACGACGCGTTTGAAATGGTCCAGGTCCAGGAATATCAGTGAGATCGGGATGTCTGTGGATTGGGCGCGTTCAATCCACTCGGCGAGGGACTGGTATAGATAGCGCTGGTTGTAGAGACCGGTCAATCCATCCCGAAAGGCTTGAGCCCGGAAGCGCTGCTCGCTCTCGCGCAGCGCCGCTTCCGCCCGCTTGCGTTGAGAGATGTCCACCAGGGCAATCGCCACCCGTGACAGGGTATCCTCGTGGCCGGAGACGACCAATGATTTCCCCAGAACGATTTTGGGTTCGCCGGTTGTCGTCACGAGGGTCTCTTCACGTTCGACCGTGGTGTTTCCCGCGGCTGCTACGATGATGATCTCCCGGGCCATCTTTAAAAAACCCGTTGCGTCGGTTGGAATAAAAGCACCGCGGGGTCCAGTCCTGCCGGCAACCCCCATCAGTTCCAGGAAGGCTTGATTATAATCCGCGGTCTTGATCAACGACCAGCAATGGTGCACTTGCAGGGGATTTTGCTCCAGGTATTCTCTGAAATCAGAGACCCCGGATGCGCGCAGCTTTTCCAGATAGACCTTCAGGTGCGAGACATCCCATTCGATCAGGGCGATGGGCGCGGATTGAAACAGCTGGCGATAGCGTTTCTCGCTTTCCCTGAGGGCCTCTTCGGTCTTTTTCAGATCGGTGCAGTCTTCAACCATGGCCATGACACCGTTAACGGCGCCATCCCTTCCCGGTATGGGGCTTAGGTAGTAGCGGAAATGGATGCGGGTTCCCTGGGGGTCGGTATAGGGCTGCTCGGATATAACCGGCTGCTGTTGGGCGATGCAGCGCCGGATATCGGCAACAATTCCCGATGCCGCCATGGCCTGGTAATGGAAAAGGTTCATGGATGTCGGGTCGTCGACGGACGGCCAGGAAAACATTTCCAGCATTTTGCGGTTGATACCGGTCACACCACCGTGGATATCGATGGTGAAGATCCCCAGCGGGGCGCTGTCGCCCAACAGCCGGTTTCTTTCTTCAAGGGCGCTGAGGGCGGCCTCGGCCTTCTGGCAGCGCCGCTCCGCGTCCTCCAATCTGGCAGCCTCCCGGCGCAAGGCGTTGAGCTCAGTCATGATCGCTAGCGTGTTCTCAGATTCCTCGGGCATCCGTGCCTCTCAAGAGAAGTGGACGATCCAAACCGCTGCCGGGATGGGACGGCACGGGTCAGGTCATCATATAAAAGCCGATGGTCACATCGCATGGGGCTTTATCCACAAATTGGCAGCCGATGGTCTTGTCGACCACAGCGCGCACCACCACCTCTTTTTGAACCACTGAACCGGCCGTGTTGTCCAGGGTGAATTTAACCCGGAACCGGTCGTTGATCCGCACGTCCTGGTTGCCGAACAGCCTGAAGCCGATCCCATGGCGGGAGATGTTTTCGATCAGGATTCTTCCCCAGTCATCCGACTTCAGGGCAAGGCGCTCGCCCCGGCCGCGGATGAACACGCCTTCCAAACGGACCGTTTTGCGGTGTTCGCGGCGCAGTTCGACTTTAATGTACATCTCGTTTCCGCAGGCACAGGTCGCTTTCAACCGGGTGCCGATGGTCTTAATTTCTGAAATATCAAGCAATTTTTGACGGTTGCAGTGCCTGCAGGCGATATTGGCCGTTTTGCCGTCCTTGAGCAATGCCGTGCTCAGCAATTCCGGGTCATCGGGGGCTCCGGCTTCGAAATGCCAGCGGGCCCTGTCTTCGGCAGCGGCACGGCTGCCGCTATCGATGACCTCAACCGGTCCCTCGTATTCCAGGAGATCGCCGCCGGTTTCGGATCCGGAATCGACGAACTGGAAGAGGATGTCGCGAAGTCCGGCCGGTGCCTTCTCGGTCTGGCGTCGAAGCAGCGCAGCAACGATGCTGCCGCCGACGCATTTGGCCAGGCTCTGGGTTTCGCCCGACCAGGCCAGCGGAGCCCTCACGGCGTCGCAGCCAATGATGCCCAGCAGGTAGCGGCCAAAAAACAGGGGCGTGAACAGGAACGATTTTACCCCGGGAGCGTGGAAGCCCGCATGGGCCGCCTGGTCCATCGGTGCGAGGGCGGCGATATCGGCAACACTGACGGTGCTGCGTTTTTTGACCTGGCCGAGCACCCTGGAAAAGGCCTCCACGGATGCGCCCTGCAGGGCCGGCGCCGGTGACTGGATGCCTTCACCGACCCATTCGTGGGTGATGGAAAGCCGTCGCCTGCGATCGTGAAACAGGCATACGTAAACACGATCCGCACCGGATACCAGGCCCACTTTTTCGAGGGTGTAGACAATGACTTCATCGATGTCGGCGGTGGACCAGACCGAAAGGTCGTCGAGGATCGAAAACAGCAGATTGACAAAGTATTCTTTGAGCTGCAGGGCTTCCAGGGTCTGGCGGAGGCGGGTGATGTCCTCCACGGCCAGAAGCATGCCGGGAAGGTGCTGGTCGCGCATCTCAACCGGTTGGGCATAGACCCTGGCGGACCATATGGCCCCGTCCTTTTTCTTAAATTTTATTTCAAAAGCCTGCTTTTGGGTGCCGGCAAAAATCCGACTGCGGTTGATAAAGAAAACGGCCTGGTCTTCCGGGGCGATGAATAAACTGATCGGTTTTTTGAGCAGGTAGGACTTGGCTGCGCCGAGCATGTCGACCGCGCGGGTGTTTACGGACTGGATCAGACCGGACTTGTCCAGCGAAATCATACCGGTGGTCGATGTTTTCACCCACAGCGCGCACTCCGCGATGCTTTTTTTAAGCAGCTCCCGTTCGCTGGAAAGGGCCTGGTTGAACTTCTCCAGCTCGCTGTTGCGGTGGGTCAGCTCCTCGATCCGATACCGCAGCCGTTCGGACGGATCAGGGTCAGGCTGACGATCATCTCTGGTCATGGCGTCTCCCCCGGCAAACAGATGACCCGCATGCCTGAAGCGGTAAAAACGAAGCGGTCTCACCGGTTGGTCCGGGGTTGCCGCTTTGATTAGTAGATTTTTTTCAGCTCTTCGGATGCCTCGACGGCCAGATTGGAATCATCGGTATATTCAATGGCCCCTTTCAAGGCCAGTCTGGCGTTGCTGTAATCTCCCAGAAGACGGTAGGTCCTGCCCAGCTCCAAAAGGACGTCCGGGTTTCTGGGATTGTCTTTTATCATCATTTCGAACTGCGAGAGTGCGGCGTGCAATCGACCGGTGGCGAGGTAGGTCCTGCCCAGATTGAGCTGGGCGATATAGAATTCCGGCTTGAGTTGAAGCGCTTCTTTTAAATATGTCAATGCCTTGTCATAGTTTTTCTGATTGTAGTATGCCCAGCCCAGGTTGGCCAGTGGAAAGTGAGGGGTGGCGTAAAGCATATCTCCGGTCACCTCTTCCAGCATCACGATGGCCTTGTCCCATTGTTTGCGCACCAGATAGGCGCTGCCCAGATTGTTCTTGGCCAGAGAGTAGTCCGGCTTCAGGTGCACCGCTTTTTCAAAATGCACGACGGCCAGGTCGATCTTGTCCTTGGCCATGTATACCAGGCCCAGATCGTTATGCAAAATGGGATCCTCCGGGTTTATTTTTTCGGCCTTGAGCAGTTCTCCCAGGGCGGCGGTGTAATTTCCCTCGCTGAGATAGGCCTCGCCCAGGTTTCGGGACGCACTGGCTTTCTTTTTTTCCTGGGGGCTGATCCCCGTTGTCCCACAGGCTGCAAACAGCAGCATGGCCAAGAGCAAGCACAGGATTGTATTCGGTTGCCGATGCATCATCGGTGGTTCTCCTTGTATGGCGTGATTTTTGTGTTCCCACCTTCGGGGTCAGACGGTCAACCTGTCTATTGTCCGACGTCGGTGTCGATTCGGATCAGCCTGATACCATCGTTCCGGATAAAGAGGTCGATCAGTTCGGGCAGCTGCATTTCGGTGAAGAGCCGGTTTTCTCCACTGCCGGTCGGAACGAGAATACCATAAATGGCAATGGCCGTGTTGAATTCAGCGGGTCGGTCGGCGCCGTAAAACACGGGGGTCAGTGTATAGGCCATGCCCGCGGTCTCCATCAGTTGCTGGATGATCGCCACCGGTCCGGCATCGACATCGATCTGCAGGATTTCCAGCCCCGTGTCTCGGATGGCAGCCACCGCATCGCCATACAGATCGCCGAAATCGACCAGAATCTCCCTGCCGTTGCCGAAGGAGAGCAGGTTGGACAGGGCCTGGACCTGGATCCCGGCGTAAGGGAAGCTGATGGCGGTGTTGGCTGAGTACCGAAAGCCCATAATTCTGGCCAATGATTCGAGCAGCGCCTTCTGACTGCTGCCGTCGATGCTGACGGCATCCGGCGCTGCATCGATGGGAAACGGTGTCGATGTCTGCTCGGGGGCGCTGGTCAGGATCTCTTTGATGACGATGTCGTTCTGATCCAGATAACGGATGATGGCGCCATGGGTCCGCTGGGAGGCGGAGGTGATGGGTGTGATGCAGGTGTGGCGTGGCGCCGACCCGTCGGCGGACGTTTCGGTGCGGATCCACTTGGCGCTGACGGTGATTTTAACCCCCCGGTCGTCGAAGGAAAGCTGGTTGGGGGCTGCCTCGCCGGAGAAGGCCGCGAAGACGGCTTCAAGAATTTCCCGGGAGGAGGCGTTTTCGGGTATCTTCACCACCTCGACATTATCCCAGTAAGACTGAACCAGCGGCAGGTCCACATTCATCACCCGGTCTGCGGTGGTCAGAATCACCCTGGACCCGTTCTGAAGGTCGATCACGGGATAGCGCGAAAGGTCCAGTTCGAAATCTTTGCCCTGTTTCATCGGGAAAAAATAGGTGCCCTTGTCCAGCAGGCGGCCACCGATGGCCGAGGCGGCTTCGGCTGCCGGGCCGCTGTGCTCCGACTGCGGTTGACTGACGGCCATCTCCGGCGCGGCTGCACCGGCGAGTTGGGGCGCGGGGGCATCGGATGTGGCATCCGCGGCATCGGCTCTCATTTCGACCAGATTTCCGGCTTCGTCGAACAGGGCCCCGTACCAGCTCTGTTCCCGGATGGAAGGGTCGGGCATGTAGACCTTCTGTCCGGCGTAAATTTGGTTGATGTCCTTGATTTGCGGGTTGGCGGCCTTGAACAGTTTCACGCCCTGGCTGAAAGTCAGGTTCCCGTAGCGCCCCCCGAACCGGTTGGCAATCAGTCTGGAGACGGTGTCGCCCGGCTGGACGGCGTACTCGCGGGTATGCTTTTTGATCATCTCCTCGGGATTGGAAATCATGACGAAGGGGATGGTGACCACCCCTGAGGATTGACCCGGCAGGGTCCCCTGAACCAGTTTTTTGAGCGGAATGTCCACCACCTGGCCGGGACGGAGGCGATCCAGGTCTTTCACATGCGGATTGAGGCGCTGAAAAATGCCCAGGAACTCCCTGAAGTCGTCATGGGCGAGTTCTCCTTTCTGACGGAAGATTTTAAGTACCCAGTCTCCCTGCTGCACCTGGTAGGGGTCGCAGAGAATATCCCAGCCGCGGTCATAGCGCACCACATAGTCTTTATAGAGCATGGCGCCATGGCTGTTGACCGCCAGGAGCAGCCCGATAAACGCCAGCGCAGGCAAAATGAACCGGCGGGAGGGCGGGTTCAGGAGAGTCTTCAGATATGTCATTGCCATGGTCGTTTGCCTGTTCTTGAGGTTGCGTTTCAGGTGGATGGTCGATCCCCTTTGCGGTTGTCCACCGGCGGTTTCCGATCAGCGCCTTTTCTTCAACCCCAGTTCCTCGGCGATTTGCCGGGAGACGGCATTGACAAAGGCGGCAAGCGCCTCTTTGCCCAGCGGCCTGCCTGGTTCCGGCACCTGGGCCAGGTGCTGCGGACAGATATAGCGCGGCTGATTGATCAATGCCGGGTCCGGGTGGACGGCAAATCCGTCCGGAAAACTGTTCTGGAAGTACATGTCCTGGAAACCGGAAAACTTGAGGGCGTGGGCCGTGGAATCAACGATGGCCGTCTCGCCGGAGGCCACATAACCAGCCGCGAGGGCCACCGTCAGGCCGGCCAGTGATTCTCCGCCATGGGTGCAGGCGATGTGGCCGTTGCGGTTGGCCGTGAGCTGCCAGTCCATGATATCCTGCTCGGCCACCTCTGCAAAAAAGACCCGCTGTCGGCCGGCAATCCGGTCGTAGCGATCCACCAGGTGAATTACCCGGGGCATCGAAACCGGGTTGCCGATCATGGCGGCCTGAGCCACGCTGGGTCTGACGTCCATGGGTACAAACCGCCCCCGGCGCGCCTTGGGCTGGCTGTAGTACTGGTAGACCGGGTTGGCGTGCACGGATTGGACACCCACGATTTTGGGCAGGGCATCGATGACGCCGGTTTCGAAAAACTTAAGGAATCCGTTCATCACAGCGGTGATGTTTCCGGCATTGCCGATGGGCAGCACCACCACCTTGTCGGCCAGGGCATATTCGAAATCCTGTGCGATCTCATACGCGTAGGATTCCTGTCCCAGGATGCGCCAGGCGTTCTTGGAGTTGAGCAGGGCCACGTTGTACTGTTCGGAAAGGGCTTCGACAACCTTCATGCAGTCATCGAACACCCCGGGAATCTCGAAGACGTCCGCCCCGCTGCCCAGTGGCTGGGAGAGCTGCTGGGGGGTTACTTTCTTGTGGGGCAGCAGGACCGCCGATTTGATATGCGGCTTGAGATAGGCTGCATAGAGGGCGGCGGCGGCACTGGTATCCCCGGTGGACGCGCAGATGGACAGCACCTGGTCGACCAGACCCTGCCGGATAAGAAAATTGATGTAGCTCAAGGCGCTGGCCATGCCCCGGTCTTTGAAGGAGGCGCTGGGGTTCTGCCCGTCATTTTTAAAGTAAAAGCGGATGCCCGCCTTGGCCTGGAGGATGTCGTTGGCCTCCACCACGGGGGTGTGGCCTTCTCCCAGGTAGACCACCGAATCCAGCGGGATCACCGGGCCGATGAACTCATGGTAGCGATAGATGCCCTTAAGGGCCGGGATCTTGAGCATGCGCCGGTAGTCGAAAATACGCTGCCAGGCTTCGCCGCCGACCTCTTTGAGTCGATCGAAGCCGCGGTCATGGAGAAGCAGGACGCTGCCGCAGTCCGGGCAGGTGTAAAGCAGTGATTCAATGCCGTGTTGGGCATTGCAGCCCAGGCAGCGGTAGATCATTTCGCCGCCGGGTTCCGGGATCAGGTGCGGCCGGATCGCTTCCGGGAATTGGTCGAGTTTCACGGGATAATCTTTTCCATTCCGCCCATGTGTGCCCTGAGCGCTTGCGGGATGACGACCGTGCCGTCTTCCTGTTGACAGTTCTCCAGCAGGGCGGCCAGCGTTCGGCCTACGGCCAGCCCGCTGCCGTTCAATGTATGCACCAGCCGGGTACCCTTTTTGCCCTTCTCCTTAAAACGGATGTTGGCCCGTCGGGCTTGAAAATCCTCGAAATTACTGCACGAGGAGATCTCCCGATAGACACCCTGGGAGGGCATCCAGACTTCGATGTCGTAGGTTTTGGCGGCGGAAAAGCCGATGTCGCCCGTACACAGGGTGATCACCCGGTAAGGCAGCCCAAGGCGGCGAAGCACGCTCTCCGCGTTGTCCAGCAGGGATGCCAGTTCATCGTAGGATGTCTCCGGCCGGGTGAATTTGACCAACTCCACCTTGTTGAACTGGTGCTGGCGGATCAACCCGCGCGTGTCCTTGCCGTAGGAGCCGGCCTCGGAGCGGAAACAGGGGGTGTAGGCCGTGAAGTAGACCGGCAGCTGGGTTTCGTCCAGAATCTCTTCCTGGTAAATGTTGGTAACCGGTACTTCTGCCGTGGGGATGAGAAAATAATCCAGGCCTTCGAGCTTGAACAGGTCCGCCTCGAACTTGGGCAGCTGGCCGGTGCCGGTCATGGTTTTGCGGTTGACGATAAATGGCGGCAGCACCTCTTTGTAGCCGTGCTCGCCGGTGTGCAGGTCCAGCATGAAGTTGATCAATGCCCGTTCCAGGCGGGCTGCCACCCCCAGGTAGAGAGGAAAACGTGCGCCGGCGATTTTCGAGGCGCGGGCGAAATCCAGGATGCCCAGACGCTCACCGATAGTCCAATGGGGCAGGGGCGCATAGGCGAAGGCGGTGGGCTCGCCCACTGTTTTGACGACGGGGTTGTCCGCCTCGTTTTTACCCACGGGTACGCTTGCATGGGGAATGTTGGGCATGGACATGATCATTGCATCTATGGCGGTTTCACAGTCACTCAGCCCTCTTTCCAGATCCTTGATGGTTGCCGAGACGGCGCGCATTTTCGCGATGATGGCATCGGCGTTCTCACCACTGCGCTTCATCCGGGCCACCTGGTCGGAGACACGGTTGCGCTGGTGACGGTAGGCTTCTAAATCGGAGAGGATGGTTTTTCGCCGGGAATCGTGAGCCTGAAACGCCTCCCAATCGAAGTCGGCGCCTCGGTTTTGCATGGCTGTTTTGACCAGTTCCAATTTTTCTCTCACCAACTTGATTTCCAGCATAATTGTCCTTATATTCCAAAGTCGTGTTTTAACGGGGCCATACATCGAATTGCAGGCGGCGGTGTAATTCCGTAACGGGGTGGTGAACGGCTCTACCGATGAAAGGCGAACACCGAAGGCAAAACCAGCCAGAACCTTATCCCAAGCGCGCTAATTAGTCAATGATGATTGCCGGTTGTAGCCTGATGCAGGTGCAGTCCGCGTTGCCTGCCGCCGGAGATTCAACCGATCCTGAATCGATTGTTCGCTTGGCGTGGGGCCCCGTGACTTTCAGCGTGGACGGGTTTAGGATGCAGTGCGCGGTTCGGCGACCAGAGGCAGAAAACCAAAAGGCGGAGATGGCAATGGATGAAGTCCGGGAAAAAAAGCAGGAAATCAGAAAACAGACAGCGGTATTCTTCAACGCGCTTTCAAAGGATGTGCTGGAAGCAAACACGCGCACCATCGAAAACCGGCTCTTCGAGTTCGCCAACTTTCTCGAATCCAAGATCGTTCTGCTCTATGTGAATGCCGAAAATGAGGTGTCCACCCATGCCATCATCAAGCGGGCCTACGAATTCAACAAGATCGTTGTGCTTCCCGCATTTGACACGACCAAATCCAAAATGAAACTGATGAAGGTGGACAACCCGACCAGGGATGTTGTCGTCGGGCCGCGGGGAATTCTCGAACCCGATCCCGCCAAATGCAAACCGGTTCCGCTGGATTGCATCGATATCGCCGTCATTCCCGGAGTCGCCATGGATGAAAAAGGCGGGCGGATCGGCTCTGGCGACGGCTACTACGACCGGCTTATCCCCGATTTGCCCCTGACCACGCGCAAGGTCGGCCTGGTCTTCGAGGGCCAGCTGGTCCCCCAGGTGCCCATGGAATCCCACGACAAACATGTGGATATCATCATCACCGAAAAACGGGTAATCTATAAAATTTAACCCAGCGGCCGATTGTGTGGCGGGTGCAAGGCGTCCCACTGCGGGGCGCTTTTGTCGTTTTGGGTGCCCGCGGAAACGGCAGCCGGCGGTTGGGGCCCAGGCCGCAGCGCTTCGGAAGCCAAAGGCCCGTCAGCGCTGTGTTGCTGACTATCCAGGACGGTTGAACCCGGAGCGGGTCTTCAAGATGCCGAATATGGATGGATACCTTCTAACATCTTGACCTGACACGCCTTAATTGATAGACACGTGCTGGGGGAAAAACGTGGATGAAATACCAGCGCCTGAGAAATGAAATGGTCACCAAACAGCTCATCTCCCGCGGGATCAGCGATCCCCGGGTGCTGTCGGCCATGCGGACCGTTCCCCGCCACCTGTTTGTCAGTGAAGCCATGATGGATCAGGCCTATGGCGATTTTCCCCTGCCCATCGGTGAACAACAGACCATTTCGCAACCTTACATCGTTGCTGAAATGACCGAGTCACTCCAGTTGAAACCGGAGGACCGCGTGTTGGAGGTCGGGACGGGTTCCGGCTACCAGGCGGCCATTCTGGCGCAAATCGCCTTCCGGGTTTATACGGTTGAGCGGATCTACTCACTTTTTACCCGAACGCGGAAGCTGTTCGACCAGCTGCGCTACCACAACATCGTCACCCGCTATTCGGACGGCACCACCGGCTGGAAAGAAGAGAGCCCTTTTGATGCGATCATCGTCACTGCCGGTGCACCCGAGATCCCCATGGTGCTGGTCAACCAGCTGGCCATGGACGGCCGGATGGTAATCCCGGTGGGGGATCGCCACACCCAGGATCTGATCAAGCTGGTGCGCACCGAAACGGGCATCCAGCAGTCCAACCTGGGCGGCTGCCGCTTCGTCAGGCTCATCGGCGAACACGGCTGGAGAGAGCCGTAAATGCTCAGGCGCCTGTACGACTGGGTGCTTCACTGGGCCGTCACCCCTTACGGCACCTGGGCCTTGTTTCTACTGGCCTTTGCCGAATCCTCCTTCTTTCCCATCCCACCGGACGTTCTGTTGATCGCCATGTGTGTGGCCCGGCCGGGCAAGTCGTTTAATTACGCCCTGGTATGTACCCTCGGATCCCTTTTCGGGGGATGCCTGGGCTACCTGATCGGCTGGCAGTTCATGGCCTCGGTGGGCATCCGCATCGTTGAATTTTATGGTCTGGCGGACAAGGTGGCCTTTATCGAAACCCTCTACAACACCTACGACGCCTGGGCTGTGGCCATCGCCGGGTTCACTCCCATTCCGTATAAGGTATTCACCATCGCCGCCGGCATGTTCAAGATCAACTTCACGGTGTTTGTCCTGGCCTCCATGGTGTCCCGGGCGGCCCGGTTTTTCCTGGTGGGCGGGCTGATCTACCGGTTCGGCCCGCGCATCCAGCGCTTTATTGACCGCTATTTCAACCTGCTGGCGGTCACTTTTACCGTATTGCTGGTGGGCAGCTTTGTGTTGATAAACTATCTGTTTTAATCGTCCAACTCAGGTAAACGTGTTGCGCGGGTGCATCTCCCTCGACCCCCTGGGTCATAGAACCCTTTTTTGGCAGGAACCATCGTGAAAATGATCCTGGAAACCATTACCATCCTTGGTCTCTTTTTCTTCGGCGCCACCCTTTTGCTCTATTTTTTCCAGGCTGGAATGATCTTTTTTCCCCAGCCGACCGCGCTGGGCAACCAGGCCCGTTATGCCGCGCATGCCATCAGCGTGCGCCACGGCGACGTCACCCTCAGCGGCTGGTTCTTCAACAACGAGATCGACCCGCGGCACCCTTTGATTGTCTATTACGGCGGCAATGCCGAGGATGTGTCTTTGAACTTCACTGACCTGGAGCGGTTCGCCACCCGATCCTTTTTGTTCATGAACTACCGCGGATACGGTCACAGCACCGGCCGCCCTTCCGAACGTGCACTGCTTGACGATGCCGTGTTCGTATTCGACCACGTCATGGCCACGGAAGGGATCGACCCTGCCCATGTGGTGCTCATGGGCCGCAGTCTGGGTGCGGGGGTGGCCGTGCATGTGGCGGCCACGCGCACGGTGGGCGGCATCATTCTCGTCACGCCATTCGATTCCCTGGTGAATGTGGCCAGGGTGCACTATCCGATCTTTCCGGTGGGCTGGATGCTCAAACACCGCTTCGAATCCGCCGCCCTGGCGCCGGACATTGCCACGCCGGCCCTTTTCCTGAGCGCCTCCCATGACCAGGTGGTGCCGGCCCGCTTGACCCGGAACCTGGAACGCGTGTGGGGCGGCCTGGCCACCACCGTCACCGTGCAGGGCACCGACCACAATTCCATTCAAACATCGCCGGCCTATTGGGCGGCGGTCAATGCCTACCTGGAATCACGCGTTCAATAATTCCCGAAAACCACCGTAAAAGGAGCCCTCCAGCTGGGTCCGATCAATGAGATAGCTGCGAAATTTTTGAAAAAGCTTGCGGTCAGGCGCTTTATATTCCGACCAGAAGCGGTCCAAGGGCAAACCCGTGCAGGTGAGCCCCTCGATATCGTACAGCGCCTCGCCGAGGACGAGGGTCGGGGTGCCATGAAAGAGCGAGGTGATACCGACCGTGCTGTTGACCGTGACCGTACCGATGGCATTTTTCAGACAGGTGGGCAGATGGACATCGTGCACGACATGCACGCGGTTGGCCGCACCCAGTCGTGCGGCCAGTTGGCGGATATATCCATAGAACAGGGGGCGGCCACGATCCATGGGATGGTGCTTGAAGACGATCGCGGTGTGATTCGGTGCATGCGCGGCAAAAGAGCGCATCACCGTGCGTATGAACGCCTGCATATTTTTGAAGGGCGAATGCTTGGTCATCTGAAAATCGTATTGCACCTGTAGCGGCACAAAATAGTATCTCTTCGCAAGGTCATTCGCAATCGCTCTGGCAAACGGCTTTTCGGTCAGCGCGAACCAAATTTTGCGGATGGCGTTGCGGATGCCATACCCAGTTTCAAGGCCGATGTCGGTATTGCGATGGTGTTTGTTATGGGGGTAGCGCCGGCGCTGGAGAAACATGAAAATAAAGTAGATGCCGGCGTAGCACGCCCAGCGGTGAAAGTTGTATTTAACCGGCTGGTTCGACCGTGCTGCCTGGGGCTTCGGTTTCAGTTGCCGGTAAAAATCGGCCTCGCGGGGCAAGGTGCTATGCGCATTGACGCCGTTTTCCTCTAAGGTGATGAAATTGGGCCGGACATACCCTTCTTCGAAAACAAAAACCCGAATGCCTGATCGGGCCGCGACATCCGCTGCCACACGATGATAAAAACGGCAGTCGCCATACAAGACGATCGCGTCGATTTTTTTATCCGCATAAAAATCGGTGATGAAGGCTTTCCAACCAGCCGTTTTCTCGCTGTAGTCAAACCGATTGTCCTTGTTGGCGAAAATGCGGTCGCCCCCATTGAAAACAATCCTGAAAACCCGCGCATTCCTTGATCGCAAACAGTGGTTAAGTTTTTTAAAAAAGGGTCCCATCGGGCCTTGTAACAACAGCACGCGTTTATGGGTCAACAGCGCTAAGCGGGTAATGTTCATTTCCATGCTTCGTAAATGGTGGAACTGGCTGTGTAATTATTTTCTCACACCCCGGTTCTTTTCCTTCCTAAATGGTAGATCAAAAAAAAAGCGCTCACGGCAGGAAATAATTAAATATCGTAACCATCTTATTTAAAACAAAAATATGCCAGCAGGGATTTTCATTTTATTGGCATGTTACTTGAGAAAGAAGGGCTAGGATCGAATTTTTTGTTCAAGGCTATTTTACATAAAAAGTAGGTGCAGATTGAAAATAGTCAACTTGACCCTCTGTATATTGATCTATCTCATTTGGCCCATCGCGGCACTGAGCGAATCGCGTCGCCCCGACTCCATCATCAACGAAATCCGCATTGGAATTATGGAGCATGATGTCGCCACTCGGTCAACAAAGCATGAGGACGGCAACGATTTTACCAGTGAATTTTTCTTTCGTTCGCCCGGCATAAGATTTTTAGAGGTCCTGGGATCACCGCGGCCTTCCATTGGTTTTTCTGTCAACAATAACAGCAATACCAATATGATGTATGCGGGTTTGAATTGGGACCTAAGGGCTTTCGAGCTTCTTTTCCTTAGCGTTGGATTAGGTGGCGCATTCCACGACGGTGAACTGCAAAGCTCCGACCCGGAGCGTCAGCGGCTAGGATCACGTGCATTGTTTCGTGCCGCCCTTGCTGCCGGATTTAAATTCAACAAGAGAGGGAATGTCTCCGTTCTTTTCGACCATGTCTCCAATGGTCATATGGCTTATCCAAACAATGGTTTGGAAAAATTGGGCCTTCAGTTTGGCTTTACCTATTAACGGTCGGTCGTACGAATCCCACGTATGAAGTGCCTTAATTCGGTCAGGGCTAACAGAAGTGGTCCTTGATCCCGACGCCATCAATGCCGCAGCCTCTTTTGATTTGCTGCCTGAGTTGATCGAGGGATTTCGCCCAATTCTTCGTGCTGCTGACTCGCAACGGTTTCGTGTTGATCAAATACACCCTGCCGTCGTCCTGCTTGTCCCCTGTCTCTGCCGGATTGCTGCACATGTCCTTGCCTTGACATCCATGTTCACGACAGCTGGTCGCCTTTGTTGATGTGATTTTATTTTTCATGTTGCGTGTGTGTCCTTTATCCGGTTGCAGGTTTTTTTGTCGCCGATTTCGGCCCAAAAAAGGTGATATGCCTAAAAAAATTTAAATTGTTTTGCTTAACGTCGGCGCGAGCCCAAAAAATTGCCAGGGTCGGTGAATACGCTTGAGCAGTGACGACTACCATATCGGTGCAACTTAAAAATACTTAACCTTGATGAACCCGTAAAAAGTCACAAACAGTGTCACTCCCGCGGAGGCGGGAGTCTATATAACTATCTGAATCTTATGGATCCCCGCCTTCGCGAGGATGACAATAAACCTGAAATTTCGACTTTTTACGGAACCATCAACCTTAAAGCTGACCATCTTTTTTTTCCATATGGTTTATGCGACATTGGGGTCTACTAAGGGGTAGCCTACCGCTTGAACAATAAACCGATATTATCAAGCAAATTGAATGCTTTGCGGATCAGTCGCCGCCAAAACGCCATGTTGATCGCTTCACCCTGGGAGGTTTTCTGTCGCAACAGCCCCTCGATGGCGTCCTCGACGGAAACGAACATGCGGGCCCCCCAATCGTAGTAGCGGGGATAGAGAACCAGCGCACAATAGAGCAATTCGTCGACGGTCCGTCGCCGGCGCCGGCGGTCGACCGGGTGGCGGTCGATGGTCAGGCCCCAACCGGCGTAAAACGGCAATCCATAGGTATGCACGGTTTTGCCGCGCAGGAGCGCTTCGAAGCCGGTCAGGGAGGTCATGGTATGAATCTGATCGGCCTGATCGAGGCAGTCGTTGATGTCACAATCGGTAGCGATAGCATCGCACATCGTTTTGGCAACGCCGACCGGAACCGCGCCGGTCCGATTGCCGGACAACACATCCGGATGGGGTTTGAAGATAATATGCGCATCGGGATTCGCCTGACGAACGGCCTTCAGTAGACTGAGATTGGTTTTTATATCGATGCTTCCGGTTCGGATCGAGGCGTCATCTTCCACCTGACCAGGAACCAGTATGACGGTTTTCACCTTATTGCCGGCCGGACGCCGACCACGATGGCCGGTATTGTATTTACTGATACCGCTGTTGACGATCCGTTGGCGGATCCGTTTGGCGCGGGCAAGCGCAGCATCATCCAGTTGAACGGTATTGAGCAGATGTTCCAGGTCGGAGGGCTGTCGCGGATCAAAATAAATGCCGCGCCGATCCACAATCAGCGATGCGGGCTTGTTTAAATCCGAACCCAGGCCCACGCTGCGGATGAAGCCGTCCTCCACCCGTTCAATCGGGATGCGCTGGCGTCGGGCCAGATCCCTGAGGTGGCGATCATCCCCGGCTCCCCATACAGCGATCCGGCTGGCGGCGGTTTTGCTGGTAACGCGTGGTGCGGATTTGTTTTTCAGGAAAACAGGATCCATCTCCGCCGAGCCGAGAAACCGTTTGATGATGCCGCGCTTCCACCACCGAAAGCCAAAGCAGTAGACCTGCCCCCGGTTTTGCGTGACGATGCGCTTGTGGTTTTCGATCAGATCGAGAATGCGCTCCAGTTCGCAGCGTTGTTCGCTTATGGGATCGACATAGCGAACATAGTCAAGGTAGGCCGCGTGGAACAGCTGCGCCAGGGTCCGCTTGACATTGCGGCGGGTGCAGGCGACCCGGTCCTCGGTCAGCCCCCAGCCGGCATAAAACGGCATGCCGAAGCAGGTGACTTTCCGACCCACCAGCAACGCTTCGAAACCCATTTGGGAGGTGACCGTGAACACATGGTCCACCTGCTGCAGCAGGGCGATCGGATTGCAGTCCTCGGCGATCAAGCCTACCGCATGCGGCAGTTTATCCGTGAGGTAGCCCTTTTTCCTGCCGGCAATGACATCCGGATGGGTTTTGACCAGAAACCGCCCCCGGGGATAGCGCTGCAAAGCGGCATGTACCATCTCCTGAAAGCTGTTTTCATCGGCCAATCCATACCTTACCGACATATCGCCGACGGTCTGGTCGATGAGCAAAATGTTGGGGCGATCATCCGATGGCAGTGCAGGACTGTGCCAGACATGGTTGTATTTGGTGGCCTGAAGGTTGACAAGGCGTTGGATGAGTCGTCTGGCCCGTGACGCATCGGTCGTGTCGGCGGCTTTGATCAGCGCTTCGACATCCGAGGGCTGACGCGCATTGTAGTAAATGCCTTGCCGGTCGACGATGAAGCCGAAGGGTTCGGCCCCCCTGACACCCAGTCCCACCGAGCGGACAAATCCGTCTTCCAGGGAGAGATAGGGCAGTTGGTGTCGACGGGCAAAGGCATCGGCCTTTTCCGTGTTGTCCTTCAGTCCCCAGCCGATGATCCCGGATAGCTTGTCCGCACGGCTGCTTTGCCTGCAGGCAACCAGGTCCGCTTCCAATGCAAGGGGAAGCAGCCGTCGCTTTAAAATGCCTTTGGAAAAAGTGCCGAGCATGGGTTTTTTACCTTAGCGTTCAGGAGCCAGGAGCAAAAGGGCGGCTCTTAGCTGTTAGGAAGAGCCAGGAGCAAAAGGGCGGCTCTTAGCTGTTGGCTGTTAGCTGTTAGGAAGAGCCAACAGCCAACAGCCAAGAGCTATGACTGATGCCCCTTTCTCCCTTCATTGCCACACCACTCCCTGGCCTTCACGTAAAGGGATTTTCTCAAGTCCTGGTCGTTTATCAGCAGCATAATTGCTGCAACCCACTTGTCCGGTACATTTTCACATAACAATCCAGTCTCGCCATGAGCGACTTTCTCTGCATAGGGCGTAACATTGGAATAAATCCCCGCGGCGCCCAGGCGGGTGGTATCGAACACCTTGCTGTGAGACCGCGCCCGGTTGAAGTCCGTATCGAAACAAGGTGCCAGCCCGATCTGGTGACGGACGGTTCCTGCATAGGCAAGATAGTCCTTCCAGGGCATGGGATGGACCACGCGCACCCGGGGGATGCCCAGAAACAGGCGCCTGACCCGATCGGTGCCCATGATTTCAAACCAAGCGTTGGGGGCATGCTGTTGAACCTGCCTTATAACCGGCACCAGCCATTTCATCTCTCGTCGATGCGCCCACGAGCCATGGTAGAAATAGACAACCGGTTTTTCGTTCGATGAGTTCGAAGCCACGTATTCCGGCTCCACCAGCCGGGGGGATGAAGCGGCATAACGGTGCATTAATTCAGGGGTGGAAAGCCACACCTCGCTGCAAACCTGACTGAGCAATCGCCGAGACAGTGCATAGCGCCACGCGGTTTTTAAAGCATAACGAAAGGGTAATTCCGGCGCCCGTAGTGCAGATGGGATGTCGTCATCCATTAAAAAAACGATCCCAGCAAGTTTGTCCTGTTGTCGCTTAAGCGATCGAAGCCAGTTTCTTGGTGCATGGCGGACGACTATTATCAAGGCGTCATTTCCAAAGGTTACATCGTTGGGCGGTGATCGTAGTGTATTTAAATAATTTACGGCTTCCCCAACGCTTTCCTTCAAACATCTCCTGAGGTACAAGTCAGTGGTCGGGACCTCTCCCGGTGTGAGCACCACAGCCATTTTCGGCGCGTGCTGGTTAAATTTTTCCTTGGATTGAAACAAGCCCCTGCCACCTTGATAAATTTCAAGTAAGCTGGCTAAAACGTTACGGAACACGTAAAATGCCTCCGCTCACAAGGTTTCCTCATGTGCGATCGGACGCGCATAGGTCTTTTTTATTAAGTGATCCAGTTCTATTCAATCTCGCTGGAAGCTTCAAGATATCCATAATGGATACCCCATCGCCGGCAGAGCCGTTCGATCTGATGTGATTCTTGCTCTGAAAATAAATTTTCATGATTGTGTGATATTGGTTTGGTCTCAATATGCTGATAAATTGCAGGTTTGAAATCTTCCCCAAGAAAAGCCAACATTTTTTCGATCTCTATCAAAGGCTCACGAGTAAAATTTTCATATTTCAATTCATAAACACGATGAGGGTACGCCATTTTAATTACCTGGACAATTTCCGCCGCCTCAGTCCAGTAGTTGCAGGCACCCACCACGCTTTGGACCTTGACCACCTTTCCGATCCGAAGACTTGAAACCACATCCATCGGATGCCGGATAATATGAATTAATTTCGCAGCGGGCATTTCACCGGCGATCATGGCCGCACCGTAGACATTCTGCGGTGTCTTGTCGAACCACCTTTGTGCACCTGGCTTGTTTTTCTTTATGTAAAGCTGCATATAACGGCAGTAAAGATCTGCACGCGAAATACTCTGGTCGAGAACCATTTGGAATTCGGATTCATCAATACCATCCATTTCCCGATGGCGCTTCAACACGCGATTATCGGAAACCATTTTTCGGTAGGGAGTGCCGCCGAAAGGCTCCGCCCACCTGAAAAAATGGGTTTCCTCCGGAGCGGCCAGACGCGGATGGTTGCGCAGCACGTCTCTCAGTAACGTAGTACCGGAACGGACACATCCAATGATGAAAAAAGGGCTATTTCCCAACATGCTCACCTTTTGTATTCAATAACATATCTTCTGCTTTCAGCCGGCTTGCTGCAGCAGCATCCCGGATTCAAGGTAAAAAGAACGAAAATCAGCAAAACGATCATTGAGTTGATCGGGCTGGTTGGCCCAATCCAGTGGAAACAGACAATGTCCGGCAGCTGGATCGTACTCCCGGATGCGCCTGGCGATCGCCCCGATATTGAAGGCCACAACCGGCAAACCCGCCTGCAGAGCGATCGAAAGGGTGTAGCTGTAGGTCTCCGGCCACACGGAAGGCAACCATCCCACGTGTGGGGACAATGCTTCCAAGGCACGCTGAGCATTTTCCTCAAGATACCGGCCGGTGACCCTGACCCCTTCTTCCTGTAACAACCGGTCGTTCATAGTGTACCCCATTACAATGAATTCGATGGGCAGTCGCCGCTGCCGGGCATCCCGGGCACAGGCCAGCAGCACCTCAAAACCCTTGATTTTTCCAATGGCGCCGATGACCATGATCCGCAACTTCTCATCCGCAGCCAGCTCAGGCGTCCGGATTAAGATCTGCTTCGGATCGATCTCCTCATGGGGCGAAACTTCGAAACATACCTCAGGGAAATACCGCTCGAGCCGCTCAGCAGCATCCTGGTCAGGCACCAGCACCTGGTCCGCCGCCATCAAAGCCCGTCTGTGCATGGCTCGCCAGGCCCCTATGTCGGTCACCTTAAAATCGGAACCCACTTCAACCAGGCACTTGTTGCAGGCGGTTTCAGCCGGCTCGCCGCAATAGAAGCCGTTCGCATCAGCCAGGTTGATGCGTGGACAGATGACTTTGTAGTCATGCAGGCCGAAGCCACCACCCGTACCGCTTGCCGGCACGGCGCTGTCGAGAGCGGCGAGCAGATGGTGCGTCACCAGCCATAGCACCGCCAGGCCCGCGAGGAACAGCCCCACCGA
>NZ_JAWOHB010000206.1:0-10928 GCF_046496365.1 Desulfosarcina sp. | reverse complement strand
GTTATTGGGATCTATCGGGTGCGGTTTCTAAAGTAAGATGGGCAGGCCCGGGGTCAGGCCTGCCCAGGGAGGAGGGAGAATGAGGGGATCATTCTACCCATGGCCCCAGACTGATTATGAAAATCCAGCTGGGTACCAAATATAGGATAAGATCTACCTGATCTTATGCAACTTCAGGGATAACATTAGCTAAATTGTCATTGCAGCGTCCTGTTCAAAGTCATCCCGCAGTAGCTGTAGGTCTTCCGTTTTTCCTGCTGAACCAGACCGCACTCTGTGCATACCTGGCCGAACATGGGCATCCGTTGTTCGTCTCTGTCAACTAAAACACTCACCCCTGTCATCGACCTCAACCCAGCCGTGCAGGTTAGGCAGACAGTCGGACCTGTATCGCTACCCACTTCGGTTTCACACAGGGGAAATGCCTCGGGTGTTAGATCACATGCTTAAAGTTGAAGGAAGTTAATGGCAAGTGGCAATTTGACATGTGATCTGCAAACGAGACCAGATGAAGACCTAAGGTTGAAGCATCGGTGTGTGGTGACGTTCAAGTGTTCAGGAAAATTACGGGAAAAGGCGAACGGGCGGTGATCCCCGAGCCGAATCGACGCCAGTATCCCCGCCTCACGGCCTATATCATTGGGGCATATGCCGTCCTTGAGGGAACCTTCCGGGATGTGATCAAGAACATTGACACCGGCCGTTAAGGTTTCGTTGTCTTCCTGGTAGATTCCGGCCGCCACCTCAGGTTGGGCTTACAACCAGGCAGGGCATCATTAGGGAGGTGGCGATGTGGACGGTTCGCGAAAAGCGAGTTCTTTTCACCATCACCAAAAGTTTGTCGGTTAAACGCGGTGGCTTTTGTGTTCGATGCTTGATGGCGGCATTAGTTCGGCCGAGGTCGTCACAACATGCATGGCGTGGTCGGCAATTGCATTCGGGAGGTGGCTCAGCACGACGAACCGGGCCTCCTTGCCCGGCGTCAGACTGCCTATTTCCGGGTCGCCGGAAGCTATCGACGACCCCACGGTATAGGCCCGGAGTGCTTCCAGGGGTGTCAAGGTTTCCTCGGCCCCTATGATGTCGCCATCCCGGGTTTGGCGGGTTACCGCTGCGCGCCAGCCCAGGATGGGGTCCCCGGTGCTGATGGGCTGATCCGAGCTGAAGGCCAGGGTCAGGCCGGCCTCGATCCAAGCCCGGTAGGGCATCAAACGGTCGGCCCGTCCGTCCAAACAGCTGCGATAGGCATGCCCCAGCTGGAAGATGAATTCCGGCTGAGAACAGGGGATGACTCCCAGTTGCGCCATCAATCGGTTGATCCGGTCGTCCACGACCATGCAGTGCTCCAAACGGTGTCTGGGCCGCCGATGGGGTAGGGTTGCTTGCGCTGTGGCAAAAGCCTGCAGGCAGATGTCGATGGTAATGTCCCCAATGGCATGCACTGCGCAGCGCCAGCCACCGCGATGTGCGCGCAGAATCAAGGCTTTCAGCTCTTCGGCCGGGTAGACCAACGACCCAGTGCCGCCGTCGGTATAAGGCTTGCTCAGGGCCGCTGTCCGGTTGGTCAGGGCGCCATCAGCGATAATTTTCATCGGTCCCAGCCGCAGGCAGGACGGGGCGTCGGGGAGTTGCACCTGGTCACGATCGAGCCAACCCATCTCCCGACAGACGTCTACTTCCGGCATGAGGGTCACCTTGACCTTGGGGGACTGGGCCAGAACACGACTGTAGGCCGCCCATTCCCGCTGAATGCCGAACCATTTTCCCGACGTGGCGTCGGTGGCCGCCAGAATACCACGTCGGGCCTGGTGTTCCAGGCTACAGCGGATTGCGTTGTCGAGTTGTCTATCGGTGGGGGCGGGCAGAACTTTTTCCACCAGGCTGACGGCCATTTCCAGAAGCCTTCCGGTGAGGCGCCCCGTGGCATCGCGGTCGATCCGGCCTTCAGGGGGATCGGGGGTTCCGGCATGGATGCCTGCCAGTTCCAGTGCCTTGGAGTTGGCCAACCCTTCGTGGCGAGACAGGTGGAACAGGTATACAGGCCTGCCTCGGCCGATGCCGTCCAGGGTATCGCGCCCGATGTGGCGCTGGCCTGCCAGGATGTTTTGGTCGTAGTTGACGCCGATAAGCCACCCATCCGTTCTCGGCAGGTCGTTGGCCCACAAGGCCTCCTGGATATCATCTGCCGAGCGGCAATACCTCAAATCTGCCCTTGTCATGTCCTGCCCGAGTCTTAGCAAGTGGGCGTGGCAGTCGTTGAAGGCCGGTACGACGGCAGCGCCGCCAATGGCAAGGCGGCGAGCCAAGGGGTAACGTTGCCGAAGCGTTTTCAGATCGCCGTTGGCCACGACCCTGGTATCAGAGACGACCATCGCCTCGGCCACAGTGCCTTGATCGTCCATCACGAAAACCGGGGCCCCTTCAATCAGGTATTCCATCTCATCTCCATCGCCGGTTTGTATATCCGTGGCACTGATTCTTTGATGCCACAAGTGATCATCGCCGCGAACAAGTCAATGCGTTTCGCCAAGCCGGCCGCGGTGATTTTTTCAGCCCCCTGACAACCGATCAGCACCGCCTCTTGGCCTTCGAGGTCGCCTGGGATATGACCGACATCCACTATCATCGATTCCATACCGATCAGCCCCACCACTGGTGCCCGCTGCCCTTTGATCAGGACCTCACTGCAGTTGGACAGGGCGCGCGGGTATCCGTCGCCATAGCCGACCGGGAGGTGGGCAATGCGAGTGTCTTGCGAGGGCCTGAAGGCCATTTCGTATCCCACCGGCCGGCCGGCCGGCGCTGCTGTAATCCTGAAGATTTTGGTTTTCCAGGAGAGAACGGGCTTGAGGTCGAGACCAATGCTCTGGCTTTTGTAGCCGTAAACCCAGGCTCCCGGACGAATCATGTCTAAATAGCTTCGCGGGTAGAAGGCCACCGCGTCGGAGCCAGCTATATGTTTCAGGCGGATTCGGAAGCCTTTTTCGGCAAGCCGGTCGCACAGTCCTGTGAAGGTGTTCAGTTGGTGGTAGGTAAACGTATCGCAAAAGGGGTTTCCCGGTTTCCCTGCGCAAGCAAAATGGCTGAAGATTCCTTCGATATTGAAGCCCCTCTCGCGCTTCAAAAGAGCCAGAAAATCCTCAGCGCGGTCGGCTTGTAACGGAACCCGGCCCATACCAGTATCGACTTCGATGTGAACCGTCAGCGGACCGTAATACCCAGTCGCCATGCGGTGGACCACCTCCGGAGTCGACAGGCTGGCGATGAGGCGGTGTCGGCGCATTTCTTCTACTGCCTGGGCGGACGGTTCCATCAGCACTTGGATGGGAACGGCCAACCCGGCCTGGCGCAGGACCAAACCCTCGTCGACTTGTGCCACGGCCAACCGGTCGACTCCGGCGGCTTCCGCCGCCCTGGCGACCTCCACCAGCCCGTGCCCGTATGCGTTGGACTTGACGCACGCCATGACCAGGCGGCCGGGGCCGGCTTTTTTCCTGAGAGTCCCGATGTTGTGCTGCACGGCGGACAGGTCTATCTCCACCCATGTTCGAAGGTCGCTGATGGCTTTCTCCGTAAAGGTTGTAGAATTGGCAATCCCAGACAAATCAGTCACCCGTGGGCTGGTTTGAAATCGATGGTCTCTAAGTCTGCAGTGGCGGAATCCAGCGCCGATCAGCCGTAACTATAGCCCTTGACACCGCAAGCAAAGGCTGTTACAAGAAGTTACTACATCAGTAGTAACAATTAGTCAAGCCCTCAATTCAGCTGCCGCCGGGGCAGTTGGATGGAAGGATGCAGGATCTAACCGTGGGCAAGAAGGAGGAACGGAAGATGATGCAATCGAGGTGTGGTAGAGTTTTCGCGTTGCTGGCCATGGTTTTGATGGTTAGCTGGGGTGCGGCCGGTATTTCCGGAGCCGCCGGAGAAAAAATTGGCGGCCAATTGGTAGTGGACAGCTTTGGCGGCAATTATGCCGAGGCGGTCAAGACGTACATCGCCGAACCCTTCGAAAAAGAATTTGGCGTCAAGGTGCTGATCAATCATTTCGGGTCCAACTCTGAGCAATTAGCTAAACTCAAGGCCGGCAAGACGGATATGGATGTCTCTTTTTTGGGCAACACTTACGTTTACATGGCCAGACAGGACGACTTGCTGTTGCCACTGAGAATGGAAAACGTGCCCAACTACAAAGATATGCTTCCAATCTTCCATCAGCCGGTCTACGATCCTGGTCCGCAGACCTATAGCGTCAGTTTCATCTGGGGCGACCAGGCTATTGCCTGGAATACAGAGAAAATTGACCCGCCCCCCACATCCTGGAGTGTACTCTGGGATCCGAAGTATAAGGGCCGAACATCCATTTTTGGATCCGGGACCTCCGCCATTCCAGTGACCGCGATGTTTCTTGGCCAAGACCCCAACAACATCACCGACCTGGGCGCGATCAAGGCCAAACTGATGGAACTCCGTCCCAATCTCCTTAAATTTTGGAAGGGAGGCGCTGAACTGACTCAACTGCTGGCCACTGAAGAAGTCTGGGCGGCCGACTTCTGGCGGGGCCGAGTTAACAAACTCAAAGAGGAAGGGCATCCCATCGAGTACACCCAGCCCAAGGAAGGCACCTTTGTCTGGATCGACTGCATCGTCATTCCCAAAGATGCCAAAAACCGCCAAGCCGCCGAGGCCTTTGTCAATTATGCTATCAGCGCGCCGGTACTCAAAAACTTCGTGACCAAGGGCGTCAACTACGCCCCGGCTTCTGCCGCCGTCCAACTGACGGCCCAGGAGAAAATAGAACTGGGGGCAACCGATGAGATCATCCAACGAGCCATACTACTCGATCCGGCTTACATCGGGAAAATGCGTGACACTTGGAATGAACTGCTCAATGAGGTCATGGCCGCCAATTAAGCGGCTGCATTGAACCGCGATTCCCGGGCCGACATCTGTCTGTTGGCTCGGGAACGCCCGCACGACAGGGCCCGCCACCGAGGAAAATATGCCTGAGATCGATATTCAGTTAAACCGGGTTAGCAAACGCTTCGGTGACGTCATGGCGGTCGACGACGTCTCGTTTTCCATCCCCAAGGGCACCTTCTTCTCCCTGCTGGGACCTTCCGGATGTGGCAAAACCACGGTCCTGAGGATGATCTCCGGCTTCGAGGACCCTTCGGCCGGGCTGATCCTCATCGGCGGTCGGGACATGACTGGGATGCCCCCTTTTAAGCGTCCCACGAATCTTGTATTTCAGCATCTGTCCCTCTTTCCCCACCTGAACGTGGCAGCCAACATCGGATTCGGCCTGGAGATGAAAAAGCAGCCGAAAGCGGCCATTACCCGGGCCGTGGGAGAGATGCTAGACTTAATCGAACTGCCCGGCTTCGGTGAGCGGCGCATCAGCCAGCTTTCAGGCGGCCAGAGGCAGCGAGTGGCCATTGCCCGGGCTTTGGTTAACAAGCCGACCGTGGTGCTGCTCGACGAACCACTGGGGGCTCTAGACCTCAAACTCAGAAACCAGATGCAGCTTGAACTCAAGCGCATCCAGCGCGAGGTCGGCACGACCTTCGTCTACGTGACTCACGACCAGGGCGAAGCCATTACCATGTCTGACCACATCGCAGTCATGAACCAGGGCCGGTTGGAGCAGATCGGTCCTAGCGCCGATATCTACGAGCACCCGGAGACGGTTTTTGTCGCTGGCTTCATCGGTGAAACCAATCTGATCGGCGGCACTCTGGCCGCCGGAGCGGCATGCAGTATCGTCCAGAGCGACAGTGGCCTCGAGATCCGAGTCCCAAGAGATCCCCGGCCGCCGGGAACCCGCGTCCGGGTCAGCATCCGGCCCGAGAAGATCCGGTTGGCGCCCGACTCGGAAGCTTGCGCCAACTGTTTCTGCGGTCGTGTGCTCGACGCGGTCTACCAAGGGGATTCCTCTACCTACGCCCTCTTGATTTCTGATCGTATGCACCTAACTGTAACCCGCCAAAATACCGACGCTGGTAAGGTCCTTGAACGCGGTCAGGAAGTGAACGTGGGCTGGCCGGTGAACGCCGGGGTCGTCATTGGGGAGCCGGACCATGATTGAGCGACTGTTCCCGGGTACGGCTGCCCAACGACGTTCCAGGATCCGACTGCTGGTCCAAATCGGTCCGGGGACACTCTGGATTGGGATGTTTTTTTTCCTGCCCCTTATACTGATCCTGATTTACAGCTTTTACCAGTTCACCGACGGCCGAGTTCTGCGGGTACTGACTCTGGAAAACTACGCCCGGGCCCTGTCCCAGTCCATTTACTACCGGGTTTTCCTTAAAAGCCTGTGGTACGGCATAGTGGTCACCCTAATTACTCTGGTTATCGGCTACCCTTGCGCCCATTTCCTGGCCCGGAGCCGCTTCAGACGCAAGGATATCCTGTTCGCCGGCCTGATCGTGCCTTTCTGGACCACCATAGTTGTCAGGATCTATGCGTGGAAAATCCTGTTGGGTTCGAAAGGCATTGTCAACGGCATCCTTCTCTGGGCGGGTCTTGTGGATACGCCCCTCAAGTTGCTCTATACCCAGACGGCTGTGTTTTTTGGACTCATCCATGTCTTTTTGCCTTTTATGATTCTTCCCCTGTATGCCTCGATCGAGAAAATCGACCGGGCTCTGGAGGAAGCGGCCATGGACCTGGGAGCCGGCAGGTTGAAGACCTTTCTGCGGGTCAATGTCCCGCTTTCGCTGCCCGGCATCAACACCGGATGCCTGTTGGTGTTCATTTTGACGGTGGGATCATACCTCACACCGGAACTACTTGGTGGTCCCAAGGAAATCATGATAGCCAACATCATCCAGCGAGAGTATTATGAATCCTTCAACTGGCCATTCGGTTTCGCTCTTGCAGTGTTGCTGCTGCTGGTGGTCCTTTTCCTGGTGGTCGTCTACAACCGGCTCTTCCGGCTAGAACGGATCGGAGGCTAAGCATGGGGCTGCGCTGGATACTGCTCAAGGTGTGGACAGCGGCAGTCTATTGCTTCCTGTTTCTGCCCATTGTAGCCGTAATCTTCATGTCGTTCAATGGCTCAAAGTACTCCATCTTTCCCCCTCCGGGGTTCACCCTGAAGTGGTATTTAGAGGCCACCCGCGATCCCAATGTACTGTTGGCTATCCGCAACAGCCTTATGATCGCCGTATGCGCTTCCGCCGGTGCCACCACCATCGGCACGCTGGCCGCCGTGGGTTTTGTTCGCAACCGCTTCCGGCTGCGGGAAATCCTCAGCGTACTGTTCCTGTCGCCTATGATCATTCCGGAAATCATCACAGGCATTGCCCTGCTGTCAATGGCCACCCTTTTAAATATCAAGGGCGGTTACGGTCTGATCGTCGTTGGTCACATTCTCATTGGGCTACCCTTTGTGATGACGGTCGTTTCGGCCAGGCTTCACGGATTCGATTCATCGCTGGAGGAAGCGGCCATGGACCTGGGAGCCGACGAAGTGATGACTTTTCGCCGTGTGACCATGCCGCTGATCATGCCCGGCATCATTGGTGGGGCGCTGCTGTCCTTCACCATTTCATTCGACAACTTCATGATGACTTACCTGCTAGCTGGAACCGGTATGATGACCGTACCCATCCAGATCTATTCGATGGTCCGCTTCGAGATCAATCCCAAGGTGCATGCCCTGTCGGCTGTGATCGTGGTCATCTCCATGACTTTGATGGTGATCAATGAAAAGATAGTGAAAAAAAGACATGCCTGAGGCTATCAGCGGGTCTGAGCCAACACGCATCCCTGTGCGGCATAGGTGAGCCGGTCGCGGATCAGGGCTGGGCAGCCGCCGATAAGAACCAGTTCGATGCCCTCGGGGGGCTGGTAGGGCTGTTCATAGGTTGACCGGTCGATTACGGTGAGTGGATCGAAGACGACCAGATCAGCGTCCATGCCCGGGGCCAAGCGGCCTTTGCCGGTCAGGCCAAAGGTCGCCGCCGGCAGGGACGTCATGCGCCGAACGGCTTCACTCAGGTCGATTAAGCCCAACTCCCGGACATAACGGCCCAGGATCCTGGGAAAGGTACCAGTCAGGCGAGGGTGGGGGGCACTGTCTCGCGAGGGGGGTATGCCGTCAGAGCCGATCATCGTGGCCGGATGGCTGAGAATTCGCTGGACATCTTCTTCGTCCATGGCGTGGCTGATCATGCCAACCCCTAAACCTTCGGCGGCGATCAGATCGAAAACCAGGTCGTGGGGTGAGATTCCTTCGGCGTCGGCGATTTCTCGCACACAGCGTCCAATGTAGTCGGGACGGGTGCTGCAGGTCGCGATGGTAAGCCGGTAGGTATCCCTACCGGTGAGCAGGCTTTGCCAGCGGTCCAATGGGTCGCTTTCGATCTTGCGGCGCAATTGTGCCCGGAAAGATGGATCCTTGAGGCGAACTCTCAAAGTTGCCACGCCGTCCGCCAGAGACTCGACCGGCAAAACTGCGGCCAGATAGGTCGACCCCGCCCGGTAAGGATAGGCGTCCAGCGTTACCCGCAGGCCAGCCTGGCGGGCACGGTCTATCAGTGCCAGGGTCTGGCGTGACTTGCCCCGGTTAGCCGGATCGGCGGTCTTGTGGTGACTTATGTGAACGGCAGCCTCGGATTGTCGGGCCAGTTCGATCATCTCCGCCACTGCCTCGACCACCCGACCGCCTTCGCTGCGGATGTGGGCACTGACAATACCTTGGCGAGATTGCACCACTCGGGCCAGATCGACCAGTTCAGATAGGTCCGCGTAGGCACCTGGAGCATAGATGAGGCCCAAAGACAGGCCGATGGCCCCCTGATCGAGGCAGCTTTCCAGAAGGAGACGCATCCGGGCCGTCTGCGCTTTTGAAGGGGCGTGCGAACTTGGTCCCATCACTGCCAGGCGAAGCATGCCATGGCCCACTTGACCGGCGTAGTGGATGCCCAAGCCCGCCGCGTCGAGCGCTGCCAGATAGGTCCCGAAATCCGTAAATTCGTTTTGGGCTGAGGGCAGTCCGTCCGTTCCGAGCAGCCTGAGTTGTTCGAGCTGGTCGTTGCGATACGCGTGGGACATGGGCGCGGGGCTGACCCCGCAGTTGCCGCCGATGACCGTGGTGACACCCTGCTTGACCTTGAACTCTCCATCGGGATGGGCCAGCAGGTAAAGGTCGTCATGAGCATGCACATCGATAAACCCGGGACAGACGATCCGACCGTGGGCCTTGAAAATTAGAGTGTCCGACGTCGTCGGCAACCCTCGGCGTTCAACAACCTGCACTCGGCCTTTACTCACGCGAACATCCGCCGCAATCGGTTTTCCGCCGGTTCCGTCAATTACCGTTCCGCCTTGAATGATGAGGTCTGTTGGCTCATGGCTCATGGTGGTCAGTAGTCGTTCTTTATGATTTCATAGACCCGTTGTTCCCTCGTACTTAGGGGTTTCCCGAGATCATGAATCTTGTGCAGAAATATATGGAAGTAGTCGTGTCTAAGGTTCTCGCGCCCTGAGATGACGAAGGACCGATTCTTGGTCCAGTTGATTGGGAACGCTTGGCTACGGCCTTGCCCCAGAACGCCTGCTAGAATTTCCTCCTTGTCCACCACAATGTCGATCGTTCGACCTCCGAATTTTTTGCTGACAAGGACTGCGTTGTGATGGGCCACTTGGAATTCGAAGTGCTGCGGCATCTCCCCCAGAACGATGAACTTGATAGACACCCCGCGCGCTTCGGCCTGCACCAAATCGTCATATAGTTTAAGGCCCTCTTCCGGCGTGACACGGATATAGATCTCGACTGCAGCGCGGGAAATCATCTCTTTAGCCTTTGAAATGATTTCATCGTAAGCGCTGATCGTCCAGACGTAATCATAACGCGGCTTTGCTCTCTGTGCCTGAATCAATTCTTCAAAGACCTGTATGTCCTTGTCGAAACGGTGGCGCAGCCGCTTGACGAGTTCTTTGGGAGGCAAGGGCGCGTAGAGGCCAGGCTCCAATTCCGCCACAATTCCCTTGGTTTTTAAGCCTTGTAGGACATCGTAGATCCGTGCCCGGGGGATTTTTGCCATGACGCTCAACTGGGATCCGTTGACCGGTTTGTCGCTGTCAACCAGGGATAGGTAAGCTTTCAAGGCATATTGGGAAAGGCCAAAACTTGATAGGCTATTTCTGAGATCCATTTCTTCTCCAATGTTACTCAGGAATCAAGAGCGTCTCTAACCATTGAACTTTTTCCTATTTCATTCCCTTTCTCATCTAAAACGGGTGGGGTCGCAAGGCGCAGCATCCAAGGCCGCCTTCTATTCTTGTTTACTGGATTATAAACAGCGCCTACCAAATCATTAAATCTAAGTCAATCTTGGCAAGCCAGTAAAAATTCACCGCTCAGAATCATTCCGCGTATCGAGCAAATGGTTGTGGTGGTGGCTGCTTTGCGGCCCACCCGGAAAGCGAACGGAAAATGCCGCCGATTCGCTTTTTTGAAAAGGCGAAAAATGCGATAAACACCGCGGCTCCAGTCTGCATTGGCCAAGGCGTTGGCCATTTCAGTTTTTTAAAGATGAGAACTTGCTTTTTGCGGTCCCAAGTATGCCAAGTCGATACTTGTGTGTCAATATCCATTTTAATACAGGGATTTATATAGAATAGAATTTACATGCAGTTCCTCTTAGTGCCGCAAATCTGGGCGTCATTTCCCTGTAAGGTTGGGTTGCTACTGTCCGACCATAGGACGGGTACTCTGCTGGCCTCGCCATGGGACCAGGGAGCCCGGTCCTTTAAACGATCCTTTCATCTTTATCTGTTAGCGGCGACCTGAAAATGTCTTTAAACTGGCGGTTTAAAAATGCATAAGGGAGACCGCGAGAAGTTTGGTTGCCGGAGCTGTCTTCAAATGTCTCCGGCAACCTTTTCAAACGGTTTTCATACCTCGATTTGTTCTTTCA
>NZ_JAWOHB010000167.1:0-4290 GCF_046496365.1 Desulfosarcina sp. | reverse complement strand
GGCTGCACCGATACTGGCGGCAGGCCGGGCATTCTGGGGCTTCGCACGGGTCCATGTGAACCAAAACGCCGGCACGCCCCTCAAAATGGTGGATGAGCAGCTGCTCGACCAGCTTGGCCTGGGTGTGGGCCGCTTCAAGCAGCAGGTCTCGGGGCAAAACCAGGTGCAGATCGATATGCACGAAATTTCCTGACCGCCATGCCCGTAGCTGATGGATGTCAATCCACACCGCTGGGCGGTGGCGTTCAAGTAGCTGCGATATCTCATCCAGCAGCCGGGGGTCGGATTTGTCCATCAGGGCCGAAAAGCTTTGGCGGACCAGCCGGCTGCCGGTTATCAGGATGTGGACGCCCACCATACAGGCAACGGCGCCATCGAGCCTGAGCCAACCGGTGAGTTGAACCAGCAGCAGACCGACCACCACCCCCACGGACGTGGCCACATCGGTCAGTACATGCCTGCCGTCGGCGATCAGGGCCAAAGAGCAGGCCCGCTTGCCGAACCGGACCAGCCCGATGCCGAGGATCAGGTTGACCATCGACGCCCCGACCAGAATCGCCAGGCCCCACTGCAGGTTCGCCAGGGGTTGCGGCCTGATCAAATGCGAGATGCCGCTATTGAATATTCCGATGGCGGCAAGAACAATCAATGCCCCTTCAAAACCGGCCGAAAAAAATTCGATCTTTCCATGGCCGTACGGATGGTCCGCATCGGGCGGCTGGGCTGCCAGCCAGATGCTGACCGCGGCGAATACGGCCGCCACCACATTGATGATGGACTCGAGCGCATCGGACAGCAGGGCCGTTGAGCCGGTTAAGTGGTAGGCATAAAATTTGGCGGCCATCAGGCCCGTCGACACGCAAATAGAGATGCCGATGGCCGTCATGCGGCGTCTGAACTGCGCGGGTTCGTCAAAAAGCGGGCGGCTTTCAGTCTGCATGGCCGGAGCTGCTGCTGAAAGGTTGCAGGAAAATGCCGTATCACCGGGGTTCCCGGTCATAGGCCCAAAAACCCGAGCGCTTGGGTGGTCATCAGCGCTTGCGTGCCGGATACTATATGTCGCGTGGCCCCAAACTTCAACTGCTGGAACCACAGAACCAACCAGGGACGGCGGTGTCGCTTGGCTGCGCAAACGCGTCGCAACGTTGCAGGCCCATCCCGCCGGCCCATTGCAGGGCCAATCCAGGCCGGCTGCTTCCCGGCGGCGAAGATACAAACTCCGTGACAGCGAGATGAAAATCGGTTAGGCTGGGCCCGTTTTGCAAACCGATCGTTCGGCACCCAAACAGACGGAGAGCGTTGATGGCACAGCAGGAACAACTCGATTTTGCGGTCGATACCGCCAACCTTTACCGCGAGGACGCGATCACCGACCTTAAAGTGGCATCCATTCGACGGATGGTGCCGGTCACTGCGGCTGGCGAAGATGACCCTAGCCGGTCGCCCCTCTTTTTCGGCCACACCCAAATCCTCACCCCGCAGGGGCCGCTGCCGTTGCAAGCCCGACTGATGGCCAACAACCTGGCCGAAGCCATGGCGGCGTTTCCCGAAGCCATGGAACGGGAGATGACCCGCAGGGAAGCGGTTCCCTGCGGGATATTCCGGGCAAGAGAAAGCATCAGGGAGATGGCATGTTCCGCCGTCGTAACAGTATTGCCGCCCGGCGCATTCATGACCACAATGCCGCGTTTTGTGGCAGCCTCCACATCGATATTGTCGACACCTGCGCCGGCACGTCCGATAACCTTGAGATTGGGCGCATTGGCGAGGACATGATCCGTGATTCGGGTGCCGCTTCGAATGGCAATGGCATGAAAGTCTTTGATAATGCCGGCAAGGGCTTCCGGAGAGTTGGTTTCCTTGTTGTTGTCGACAACCACCTCAATGGAATCGAATGCTTCCAGTCGATCTTTTGCAACGGGGGACATATTGTCCCGGATCATAACTTTGAACATATCCATGGCCTGTGCTGTTGTCAGAGAATCCGTATCATGTTGTCTTTGGACACAACGATCATTCCGGGAATCGTCTGGAACTCATATGACTGATTTATGATGGTACACTATATCCAAACCGGCTTTGATTTCAAGATGTTTTTCAATTTTTTCCGTACAGGGCCTGGTGGATGGTGCAAACGGCAATCCGGGCGGCCGCTGTCTGCGGGCAAGCCCGGATCATTTTGTTCAGGTTGGATCGAACTTTCCGGTGACAAGGAATTATTGATTTCCTTTCCAGAATGGCGACATGTTGCGAAGCGTTTTAATGATGTTCGGAAGCTTTTCAATGATCAGATTGATTTCATCCATGGTATTGTATGTGCTCAGGCTGAAACGAATGGTACCATGGGCTGCCGTAAACGGAACACCCATTGCCCGCAGAACATGAGACGGTTCCAGTGAACCGGAGGTGCAGGCTGATCCGGATGAAGCACAGATCCCAAACTCGTCCAGCATCAGGAGAATCGCCTCTCCTTCCACATATTCAAAGGCAATACTGGTGGTATTGGGGAGTCTCTTTTCCGTTGCGCCATTGACAAACGAGTGTTCGATTTTTGCGAGAAGTCCTTTTTCAAGGGTGTCCCGAAGGTTTTTGACATCGGTATTTTCTTTTTCCATCAGCTCCTGAGAAAGCTTTGCAGCCGCACCCAGGCCAATGATGGAGGCAACGTTTTCGGTTCCGCCGCGTCTTCCTTTTTCCTGGTGACCGCCGATCAGAAATGGTGAAAACTTGGTCCCTTTCCGGACGTATAATGCGCCGATTCCTTTGGGTGCGTGGAGCTTATGCCCGGACAGGGACAGCATGCCGATGCCGGAATTGTTCAGGTCAATGGGGATTTTACCGACCGCCTGAACCGCATCGGTGTGAAAAACAATCCCTTTTTCCTTTACAACGGAAGCAATTTCCTCCACCGGGAAAATGACGCCGGTTTCGTTATTGGCCCACATGATGCTCACAATGGCTGTATCGTCGGTGAGGTTTTGATACAGATAATCAAGGTCAAGAGCGCCATTCTGGTCAACAGGAACATAGGTGATGCGGTATCCGTCCTTGGCCAGCTTTTCGCACAGGTTTTTCACAGCCGGATGCTCGACCCGCGTGGTGACAATATGTTTTCTGGATGGGTTGGACATGATGGCCGCCCGTATGGCGGTACTGTCGCTTTCCGTTCCGCAGCTGGTAAACAGGATTTCCTCCGGTGTCGCATTCAGGAGAGTAGCGACCCGGGTTCGGGCTTCGCGTATTTTTTTTCCGACCTGGCCGCCGAATGTATGCATGCTCGATGGATTGCCATAATATTGCGTAAGATACGGCATCATTTCATCCAGAACACCCGGGGCGATCTGCGTTGTTGCATTGTTGTCCGCATAGATAACAGCCATCAGTTTACCTCCTGCACTTCCAGAGAGTCGGAAACCAGTTCGCGCAGTTTGGTCTCTACATAATTTTTCAGGGTGATCTGAGATTTGCTGCATGTTGCGCATGTTCCCCTCAGTTTTACGGTCACCTTGTCACCGTCCACATCGATCAGCTCGATATCTCCGCCGTCTTTTGCAAGGGCCGGCTGAATTTCCCGGGTAAGGGTTTCTTCGATCAGTTTGATTTTCTGGATATTGGTTAACTCCTTTTTTTTCATTCTGGGCAGGATCTGAATGCCGCCAATCTGCTGGTCGATAATGGCTTGAATGTTTTCATGGCATTTCCCGCATCCGCCGCCGGCCTTGACATAATCAGTCACTTCTTCAACGGTTTTCAGCCCGTTTTCCGTGACCGCCCGTTTGATTTCCAGATCGGTTACGCCAAAGCATTCACAGACGATTTCCCCTTCAATCTTTTTTTCCGACCCGCCCCGGTAATAGGTGATGGCTTTTTCCAGGGCATCCCTTCCCATGACCGAGCAGTGCATTTTTTCTTTGGGCAGGCCGCCGAGATAATCCGCAATATCCTCATTGGTGATTTTTGCCGCCTCTTCCAGGGTAAGCCCCTTGAGCATTTCCGTCAGTGCGGATGAGGACGCTATGGCACTGGCGCATCCGAATGTCTGAAATTTGGCATCCGCAATCTGTTTGCGCTGCTCATCCAGTTTGAATGTCAGCTTGAGCGCGTCGCCGCAGGCCAGCGAACCGACCTCCCCGATACCATCCGGATCATTGATCACACCGACATTTCGGGGATTCAAAAAATGATCCTTTGTTTTTTCCGTATATTCCCACATAGCAAAACCTCCTCTGCTCCTGTTTCCGTGTTATTGCCCGTTTGGGCTTATAATATAATACCAAAGCAATATGTTAC
>NZ_JAWOHB010000159.1:0-3273 GCF_046496365.1 Desulfosarcina sp. | reverse complement strand
GTCTGCTCTTGCAGGGCGGGCTTCGGTCAGCCGGGTGCCGGCCAGATTTCTGTCATGGTGCCTATCCCTCAAATGCTCGGGGTCAACGGCTATGGCAACCTACTGAATACTCCTTCAAATTGCAAGCCCTGCCCGCCATCCGAAGCCTGTCAAAATGGTTCCTGTCAAGAAAAAAAGCCCGGACCGGATCGACGCTGCGATCCCTGTGCACGGGCTTTCTGGTACCGGGACCCGCCCAGCCAGCAAAGTACCACCTTGATGGACACGCAGCAATTCTTCTGATCCGAGCGGACTTCTTCAACCGGCAGGGCGGAAGGGTCCACGAGCCCGAGTGAGGACTGCCTTTGCATGAACTCGTGAGGATAAAAGTGGTTCGCATGCAACGTCGGGCTTCGATTGTGTACCCGGGCATGGCATGACTTTTTCTGCCACCACTCCGAAAAAGTCTTGACCATTTCGGAGTGGTGGCCTAAATAGTCGGCATGGAACGCTATCTGCAAACTCCCATCCTGACCGATCTTCCCAGAAAAATCGTCCTGCTGACCGGCCCTCGGCAGTCCGGCAAGACCACACTGGCCAAGATGCTCAGCGACGATTTCGATTACCTGAACTTCGACAACCCGGAGCACCGCCTGGGCCTGATGGACCGCTCATGGGATCGCTCCCGGCAACTGGTCATCTTCGACGAGTTGCACAAGCTGAAAAACTGGAAATCATGGCTGAAGGGAATCTACGATACCGAGAAGATCCCCCCGTGGATCATCGTGGCCGGAAGCGCCAAGCTCGACACGTATCGGAAAGTCGGCGACTCGCTTGCCGGTCGTTTCTTCCAGTTTCGGCTCCACCCGCTGGACCTGAAGGAGATCCGGACATTCCTCGCCCCGGCCGATCTGGAGGCGGCCATGCTGCAACTCATGGAGACCGGGGGGTTTCCCGAGCCCTTCCTGGAGGGCGACGTGCGCTTTTACAATCGCTGGAAGCGGTCCCACTTGGACATCATCCTGAAGCAGGACCTCATCGACCTGGAGAACGTGCAGCAGATCACCTCGATCGAGACGCTGATCCAGTTGTTGCGCCGACGGGTCGGCAGCCCGATTTCCTACAATGCCCTGGCGCGGGATCTCCAGTGCTCCGACAAGACCGTCAAGCGCTGGTTGGAAATCCTCGAGAACATGTACGTCGTATTCAGGGTCACGCCCTATCATCGCAATGTCGCCCGCGCCATTCTGAAAGCCCCGAAGTTCTATTTTTTCGACACCGGTCAGGTGATCGGAGATCAGGGAGTGAAACTCGAAAATCTTGCCGCCTGTGCCCTGCTGAAAGAAATCCACTACATGGAAGACTGCCGCGGCGAACCCGCACGCCTCCACTACCTGATGACAAAGGACAGCAAAGAAGTCGACTTCCTGGTCACCATTGAAGGAACCCCTTTTCTGATGGCGGAAGTCAAGTGGGCCGATGACAAGCCCGCCCGGAACCTCGCGATCTTCGAGAAATACTTCCCGGGAGTGAAAAAACTTCAGCTCGTCGGGAAGCTCTCGCGTGAGAAAACCTACCCGGACGGAACGGAAGTCCGCGCGGCCCATCGGTGGCTCGCCGATCCGACGCTGATCGAAAAATGAGGCCGGCGAAGGCCATGGGCATGTAGCGTACGCCGCCCCAACTTGAGATCACAAGAGGCCGATGGGGAATGCCCCGGCCGGCCCGGCGGTGTCATTCCACCGGCAAAGGCGCTCATTTCACCATCAGCACGGGGCAGGGAGAAAAAATGCCTACCTTGTAGCTGATGGTGCCCAGGCCCTCGGGGACCTTTTCCAGATCGATCTTGTGTGAGCCAAGAACGATCAGATCCACCTGATGTTCATTGACGAAGTGGATGATCCCGGGCACCCGTTTGCCGAACACGATGGCGGTTTGTACAGTGGACGCCTCGCCCCCCAGGGATTTGACGAGCTTTTGCATGTTCCCGACCGCGCGCTTGCGCAACTTTTCGTAGAAATCGGCGAATTCGTCGTCTTCCGCTCCTTCGATCGTCTCAACAATGTGCAGCAGGGTGACCTTGGCCGCCTTCTGCAGCCTGGCCAATTGCAGCGCAATCTTGGCCGCATGCAGGCTTTTCTCCGTAAAATCGGACGGGACCAGGATATTTCGGAACATGGTGATCCACCTCCATTGAAACGGTTTTAGTCACTCACGCACGCCTCAAGACGTTGGCCCTTCGGATGACAGTTTTGGAGTTTTACGAGCGTTTCGCTTATAATATCCCATCGGGCAGGAATTGGCCAAGTAAGTTTCCGTTGGGTGAAATGCACCAGAAAGCTTTCCGGCGAATGCCACATGCCGCCCGTGTCTACGGGTGGATTCTCGGTGTGATGGGATGGGAGAGCTCGAAAGGAAAACAGGCGCTGTATGACACTGGCCTTTATCGCTGTCGTTTTGGGCTTGGGGTTGCTGGTTTGGAGCGCCGACCGCTTTGTGGCGGGTTCGGCTTCCACGGCCCGCCATTTCGGCATGCCAGCGCTGTTGATCGGCATGGTGATTGTCGGTTTCGGTACATCCGCGCCGGAGATGGTGGTTTCTGCGCTTGCCGCTTCCCAAGGAAACCCCGGGCTGGCGCTCGGAAACGCTTACGGGTCCAACATCACCAACATCGCCCTGATCCTGGGCATCACGGCGCTTATCAGCCCCATCGCTGTGCATTCACAGGTTTTGCGCAAGGAACTGCCTATCCTCACTGCCGTGACCGCCCTGGCCGCCTGGCAGCTCCGGGACGGCGGGATTAGCCGTTTCGATGCGGTGGTGCTGCTTTGTGTTTTCGGCGCCTTGATGGCCTGGACCATCCGGCAAGGAGTTCGGGAAAAGGCCGATGCCTTGGGCGGCGAGATGGAGCAGAAGCTGGATGTCCATGCCATGCCGATCCGCCGGGCGATCTTCTGGCTGGTGGTGGGGCTGGTGCTGTTGATTGTCAGCTCCCGCATCCTGGTTTGGGGCGCAGTGGAAATTGCCCATGAATTTGGTGTCAGCGACCTGATCATCGGCCTGACCATCGTCGCGGTGGGCACCTCGCTGCCAGAACTGGCCTCGTCGATCATCGCTACTCGTAAGGGGGAGCATGACTTGGCCTTGGGCAACGTGCTCGGTTCCAACCTCTTCAACACCCTGGCCGTAGTCGGTATCGCCGGTGCGATCCATCCGATGGCCGTGGGGCCCGAGGTCTTCAATCGGGACGTGCCGGTCATGGCCGCGCTGACCCTGTCGCTGTTTGTCATCGGC
>NZ_JAWOHB010000125.1:0-49038 GCF_046496365.1 Desulfosarcina sp. | reverse complement strand
CAGCGGTCGGCGGCGGGGTGCAGCGGTCGGCGGCGGGGTGCGGGTGGCGGTGCCGCGGCCGCGGGGCGGCCGTGGCTTCACCCTCCACATTGGTGCCGGTGGCCAGAATGATTTCGCGCAGACCTTCTTTTTCCACCCGGGCCACCAGTTCCGCAATTTTTATATCCTTGGGACCGATGCCATCCATGGGGGAAAGGACACCCCCCAGAACATGGTATCGTCCCCTGAAGGCGCCTGACTTTTCGATGGACGCCATATCGGCAGGCTGCTCCACCACACAGATCAGGCTACTTTCACGGGAAGCGTCACTGCATATCCGGCAAAGCACATCATCACTGAGCGAAAAACAGCGCACACACAGGCGCAGCTTCTTTTTCAGTTCCACAATGCTTCTGGCCAGCTGGTGCGCATCTTCATCCGGTTGCTGGAGGATGTGCATCGCCAGACGCTCGGCGGTTTTCTGACCGATGCCCGGTAGTCGGGCCAAGCTTCTGATCAAGGTTTTGATCGAGCCCGGGTAATGGTCCATCACATCAATCCGGGGATCTTCATGCCCCCGGTGAGCTTGCCCATCTCTCCGGAAACCATCTCCTGGGATTTCGCCAGGGCGTCATTCACCGCGGCCAGGATCAAGTCCTGAAGCATCTCCACATCATCTGGGTCGACGACCTCTTTTTCGATCCTGATGGAGACGATTTGCTGGGCGCCGTTAGCCACCACGGTGATCATCCCGCCGCCGGCTGTCGTTTCAACGGTTTTAGCGGCCAGTTCCTCCTGCATGCGCAGCATCTTGGACTGCAGTTTCTGGGCCTGCTTCATCATGTTTCCCATGCCCTTCATCGACGTCCCCTCCTAATTTATTTTTATCTCTTCGATTTTTCCCTTGAAAATATCAACCGCATCCGCAACCAAGGGGTGATTGAGCAGTTGCTGTTTGATGTCGTTGACCTGCTGTTTCCCCGCTGCAGCATGCTTGACACCCGCGTCATCGCTGGAAAAGGTGACCTGAATCCCCCTGCCGGCATGGTCGCGGCAAACCGCGTCGATCATGGCCAGATTCTTTTTTACCAGGTTCATGGTGTAGTCGCTGTCATGCACCGCCACCTGGAAGGCCTGTTCCGAAACAGACACCAATTGCGACCGCGAAAGCGCGGCGGCAATCGACGGCTTCGTTTGTGCGATTATGGCAACCATCCGGCCCCAGTCGGCATCGCCGGCCGGCCGAAGCGCATCTGGATCAGCCGACGGTTCATCCTCCACGGGGTTGACAGTCGTCTCCTGATCACCCGCCCGCGTATGGCCGTCTGGATCCGACACAGGCGCTGGCGCCTTGAGGTCGCCGTAGGTTGACTGAGCCTCCACGATCCCCGCCGGCGGCTTCAGATTGGGGCCTTTTAAAAGGCTGTCCAACCGTTCGATCAATAAATCGATGGGTAGCGCCGGGATGACCTGATGGATCTTGAAAAAGGCCAGCTCGATAGCCAGTCTGGGCTGGGAGGCATGCCGAACACTGGCCTCGGCGTTGAACAGCAAGGAGAATACCTGATCGATATGGGCAATGGAAACCCCCTCCGCTTGCCGGGTCAGGGTTTCAATTTCGGTGGCGCAAAGATCCACCAGCAGTTCGGGGCGGGCATTCATTTTGACCAGCATCAGATGGCGAAAATGCATCAACAGATCGGTGTAGAACCGCTTTAAATCCTGACCGCTGTTAAAGATGGCGTCGATCAGGGCCAATATGCGCGAGATGTCCCTGGCGAAAACAGCCGCGGAAAGATCGAAAAGCAGTTGGCGGTCCATGCCCCCCATCAGATTGGTCACATATTCGTCATCCACGTTGCCGTTGCTGCAGGCCAGGATCTGGTCCAGCAGGCTCAGGGCATCCCGCATGCTGCCGCCGGCCTCACGGGCGATGGTGCGTAGATTGCCTTCAGAGACGGAAACCGCCTCCTGCCGGCAGATGGTCTCCATCTGCTGCGAAATGGCTGCAAGATCGATCCGCCGCAGATCGTGGCGCTGACAGCGGGAGAGAATCGTGATCGGTATTTTATGCACCTCGGTGGTGGCGAAGCAAAACATGACGTGGGCCGGTGGTTCTTCCAATGTTTTGAGCAGGGCATTGAAGGCGGCAATGCTCAGCATATGAACTTCATCGATGATGTAGATCTTGTAGCGGCTGTGGGCCGGCATGTACCGACTGTTGTCGCGGAGCTCCCTGACCTGGTCTACACTGTTATTGGAGGCGCCGTCAATTTCGAACACATCCACGCCGCGCCCAGCGGTAATATCCTCACAGGACCGGCAGGTGTTGCACGGTGTCGGCGTCGGTCCGGATTCGCAGTTCATGGCCTTGGCCAGAATCCGGGCAACGGTGGTCTTGCCGGTTCCACGCGGTCCGGAGAACAAAATGGCATGCGCCACCCGGTTGCCGCGGATGGCATTTTTCAGCGTCCGGGTGACATGCTCCTGGCCGACCACGTCTTCAAATGTCTGCGGCCGGTATTTGCGTGCTAAAACCAGATAAGCCATTTGATCGGTCCCTTGAACGCCAATTTGCCGCCTGCATGTATCCCGGCTGCCGTTGGACGGCGAACCGCGATATCCTGGATTCCGTCCGTCAGGGGCCATGGGAATCGGTCTGAAAAAACGGATCCGCGGGGTGCAAGGTGGGACGGATGTAAAAAACAGTGGCGGAGAGAGAGGGATTCGAACCCTCGGTGCCGCTATAAACGACACACACGATTTCCAGTCGTGCTCCTTCAGCCAACTCGGACATCTCTCCGCGTGAGGCAGACAAAACTGAACGCTGCTGGTGCGAATCCTCAAGAAGCAGGGGGCAGGCAGCGGGTGCGCCCTCCCAGGACCGTGAAGACAACCGGTATTGGCGGAGAGGGTGGGATTCGAACCCACGATCCCGCTTTTGGCAGGATACCGCTTTTCGAGAGCGGGGCCTTCAGCCTCTCGGCCACCTCTCCTTCCCCCTCACAGGCACCAGGCTAAAAAACGCTTCGATATCCTTTTTGCGATCGGTTTGTCAACCCTCAAATTCGCCCTTCCGTCCGGTTCAGCGGACCACGGCGGCCAACGCATAAAAGGATTGTTCTTGAATGAATTGCATCTCCTATAGTATTAGACCCGATTTGTGATCCGACTTTGGGAAAAAGAAAGGAAATGACGATCCATGGCCACCGTTGAACCCTTTAGGGGCGTCCTTTACAATCCGGAAATAGTTGCCGACAGCGCGGCCGTCACCGCACCGCCCTACGATGTGATCACGCCTGAAGAGCAGGTGACCTTTTACGAAAGGCACCCCTACAATATTATCCGCCTGATCCTGGGCCGCAGCGAAGCGGGCGACACCGCCCGAAACAACCCCCACACGCGATCAGCGGCCTATTTCCGGCAATGGATGTCAGCAGGCATTCTCAAACAGGACGATCAAGCGGCCGTGTACCTCAAAGCCATCACCTACGTCCATGAGGCACGCACCATCACCCGCTTTGGCTTAATTGCACGGGTCGGTTTGGAGCCGTTCGAAAAAGGCGTGATTCTGCCCCATGAGAAAACCTTTTCTAAAGTCAGGTCCGAAAGACTCGAACTGATCAAGGCCACCCACTGCAACTATTGCCCGATCTTTTCACTGTATCCGGATGATGACGGAATTCTGGGCACACTCGAGCAATCTGTGGACAAATCCGCACCCATCGTGAATTTCATGGATGACCAGGGCCACCGGCACCGGTTGTGGCGAATCCTCGATCCGGCAATCCACCGGCGCGTGGCTGAAGCCATGCAGGACAAGCGGCTGTTAATCGCCGACGGCCACCACCGCTACGAAACCGCCTTGAATTTCAGAAAATACCTGCAGGACACCGATCCGTCCTTTAGCGACCAGCATCCGGCCAACTATGTCATGATGTACCTTTGCAGTATGCGCGATCCGGGAATGATTATTTTAGCGGCCCATCGCCTCCTTAAAGCGGTCGGTGTCGAGAATCTGCGACGGGCGATGGAAATTATCCCCACCTACTTCACGGTCGCCGAATACCCCTTTTCCCCAGTTGACCGCCGACAGATCCAAGGCACCTTTTTGGCCGATCTGGCGGCTGGCAAAGACCGACAGTCGATCGGCATGTATGCCCACAAATCGACGGCTTTCCACCTCTTGACACTCAAAGCCGGCATTATGGATCAGTTGTTCAAAAACGAACTGGATGAATCCTTGCGGTTGCTGGATGTATCGGTTCTGACCCACCTGGTGTTGATGAAGGTGCTTGGATTTGACCAGGCACGACTGGACAACGAACAGCTCATCGGTTACACCAGCTCGGCAGACAAGGCGCTGTCTTCAATCGACAGCGGTGCCTACGATGCGGCATTTATTCTCAACCCCACCCGCATCGAACAGGTCCAAGAGGTCGCCCACAAAGGGTTGATCATGCCCCGCAAGTCCACCTACTTCTACCCGAAGGTGCAATCCGGCCTGGTCATCAATACGCTGATGGAGTGACGCGGGCCGGGTTTGAAAACCAACCCGGCTGCGCCGACAGCCGTATTCGATCCGGATGCAGATCAGGCGGAAAACATCGCTTCGACAGCCCGGGTGTAGGCGCCATCCATACGATACAGGGTAAGCGGCGGGCCAGTCTCGAGCCCCGGTCGACCCCCTTTAATCCCCGTAATCGCCACCAGTCGGGCCGATGAGGCCGCACTGGCGTGGATCAACGTCATGGTTTTGGGCTCCAGCCCGGTTGCGCGCATGGCCGCCATGAGATCCACCGCCCGGGCCGACGGGTAAATGATGGTAATCCGCCCGGACTTGCGCAATAACCGCCGTGCGGTCAGCAGCAGCGACTCAAGATCGATCGCCAGTTCATGCCTGGCAAGGGCCCTCTGGTTGTCGGGATTGATCCGGCCGCTTTCGCGTTTGCGGTACGGCGGGTTGGTCACCACCAGATCAACCGGCCCCCCAATATCCGTTGGCGACAGATCGATCATATCCTTTCCCATGATACGGATCCGGTCGGTCATCCGGTTGTCGGCCACATTCTGTCGGGCGAGGCTGGCCAGCTCGGGCTGAATCTCAATTCCGATCACCTGGATATCGGCATGCCGAAAGGCCAGCATGATGGCAATCACGCCGCAGCCCGTGCCCAGATCCAGAACAGTCTCACCGGGTGCCGGACCGGCCAGGTGAGCGAGAATAACCGCATCAATGGAGAACCGGTAACCGCTCTTTGGTTGATTCAAGATGATGTTGCCGTTGAAGAAACGGTCATGCGTCAGCGGTTGCATACCAATGGGCGCCCATCCGGAAAAGGTGGATTCTGGTTCAGGCCGGCACTACAACGGGCCGATTTTGAATTTTATATCCTCGACCCGTTGGTTTTTGAGTCGGAGGTTGAGTTTGTCCAGCAATTCGGTTTTCAGAAACTGCAGTTGGTGCAGCCATGCAGAACTGGATACATGCACCAGCAACAGCGATCCTTTTACGGCAAAGGGCTTGGCATTGTCTGAAATCGGTGGCCCCACTGCGTTTTCCCACACATGTCTCAGGTGCAGGATACCGCCGGCGCTGTCGGACCGGCATTGATCCAGAATCGATTCCAGCACCCGGCCAATGGGTGTAAAGGTTTTGTTGGAAAGACGCTTTTTCTCCATGCAGTATGAAACTCCCAGGGTGGCTTGCGCGATGGAGTCGATATAGAAACTGCCTTTGCGGAAGTCAAGACAAACCGGGACCAGGCGCCCTCAAAATGGAAATCAAGGCGGCAACCAAATGATCGGAAGCGCTGTGCCAACCGATTTCCCTTGACTTAGCCGGACGCCAATCTTAAATTATCGTACGTTCACAAATTGTCTAGGGCCAGTAATACGCTTTCTACCGTCGCAATAAAAAATCCAGCCGAAACATCGTTGTTGTCACCACTGCCCGCGATTCGTAGGGCATGCCAACCACCATGCGGGCGACGGTAATAACCATGCAGGCAACACAACCACACAAGGATAAAAAATGGCTTGGGATTGGGAAAAGCTAAACCGGCAACATCAGCAACCCGGCGGGGTTCCCCCGCAAATGGATGATATTATCAAACAGTTGAAAAAATTCAAGCTGCCGGGTGGATCGCTGCTGATCATCATTGCCATCGCGGTATTGATGTTCGGCTACTCGGTCTTTTTCACCATCGAGTCGGGTTCGGTAGGCGTGATTCAGCGTTTCGGCAGGTTTATCCGGATTGCGGAACCCGGGGCCAACTTCAAAATGCCCTTCGGCATTGAAAAGGTCACCAAAGTGCGCCTTGACCGCGTTTACCGGGAAGAGTTCGGTTTTCAGTCGGATAATGGTCAATCCAGCCGCGAATTCACATCGGCGGCGGAGGAGAGCGACATCTCCTTGATGCTCACCGGTGATCTCAACGTGGCGGTGGTGCCCTGGATCGTTCAATACCGAATCAAGGATCCCTACGACTACCTGTTCAAAGTCAAGGACCCCAACGGTCTGCTGCGCGACCTGTCTGAATCGAGCATGCGTCTGGTGGTGGGAGACCGCAGCATCAACGAGGTGATCAGCAAGCGGGACGAAATTGCCGTGGAGGCGCACCAGGTGCTCCAGGAGGAACTGGACCAGGCGGAGACCGGCATCAACGTGGTCACGATAGAGATGAAAAAGACCAATGTCCCCTTAACCGTTCAGCCCTCCTTCAATGAAGTCAACCAGTCCACCCAGGAAAAGGAGAAAATGATCTACCAGGCCAGGGAAGACTATAACAAGGCCATTCCGGCCGCCAGGGGTGAAGCGGAGCGGACCATCAAGGCCGCCGAGGGCTATGCCCTGGATCGTGTCAACCGCGCCCAGGGTGATGCGGCCCGCTTCCAGGACCTTTACCGGGAATATGTCAAAGCCCAGGATGTGACCAAACGGCGGCTTTATCTGGAATCGTTGAAGGAACTGCTGCCCAAGATCGATCGCAAGTTCATCGTCGATGCCGACCAGAAGAATGTTCTGCCGCTCCTGAACCTCGGAAACAGTGGGGGTGAATCCAAATGAAAATTAAAATATTGCTGGTCATCGCCGGTGCAATTGTATTGACGCTGTACATCACTGCCTTCACGGTGGACGAAACCCAGCAGGTCGTGATCACCCGTTTCGATCGAATCCATCGCTCCTCGACCACACCCGGTCTGAAATTCAAACTTCCGGTCATCGAAAAAGCCATCATTTATCCCAAAAATCTGCAGGAGTGGGACGGGGATCCCGGACAGATTCCCACCCGTGAGAAGACCTATATCTGGGTGAACGCATTTGCCCGCTGGCGGATCGTCGACCCGGAGGTCTTTTTCAAGACGGTGGGATATCTTCACCAGGCCCAGCAGCGGCTGGACGAGATCATTGACCCCACGGTCAGAAACTTCATCACCGCCAACCGTCTCATCGAGGCGGTGCGCAACAGCAACCGCGAACTGGACACTTTCGAGGATTTGGGAACCATCACTGAAGCAGTTGTGGGCGAAAATCAGGAAACCGAAGCGGCGGACCAAATGCCGGTGAGGTATTCCCAGGTGATGATCGGCCGGGATGCAATTGACAACGGCATACTGACTCAGGCCAGGCCCAAGCTGATCAATTTCGGCATCGAACTGATGGACGTCAAGATCAAACGGGTCAATTACGTCGAGGAAGTCAGAAAATCGGTCTACGACCGGATGATCGCCGAGAGAAAACAGATCGCCCAGAAATTCAGGTCCGAGGGAAAAGGTGAAGCCCAGAAGATCCTTGGAGACAAGGAGCGCGACTTAAAGCGCATCGAATCGGAGGCCTACCGGACGGCCCAGGAAATCAAGGGCAAGGCGGATGCGGAATCAACCAAACTCTATGCACAGGCCTACGGGCTGGATCCGGAATTTTATTCCTTCGTGAAAACACTGGAGGTATACAACGAGGCGCTCTCCGAAAACAGCTCAATCATCTTGTCGACGGACTCGGAAATCTTCAAGTACATGAAAGGCTATGAAGGTCGGACGCCAAGCAGACCCTGACCTTGTTTTTAAACCAAGCCGGCAAAAGCACCGACGCGGGTTGTGTCGGTGCTTTTTTATCGGTATCCATCACAGAAGGGTGCAGGTAGCATTATTTACCCTTTCTTCTCTGATGCCGCGTGCGGGCCAACAGCTTACGGTGCTTATGCTTGCGCATTTTTTTTCTGCGTTTCTTGATTACGCTGCCCAACTGATCACCCCCATTCACAATATGGTATTCGGTTAAACCTGTTCTTTTATACCATCACCCTTGCCTTGTCCATATTTTTTTCCGGGGCCCTAAAGCCATTGATCCTTGAAAAGGTGTATGCTACAGGAATTTCATGCAAAAAAAGGCTGGCCTGACCCCATTTAAGCACGATGAACTGAATCTGGTCAACACTGCCGTAGCCATGGCGGAAGAGCTGGTCAGCAATCACTATAAAATGTCGGCCAGTCAATGGCTGCACCCGAAATACGATGTCAAAACCCTGGCAGACCTGACCGAAGATGAAATCGTCAGCGGTCCCTTTGCCCAAATCATCCGCTATGAGGGCAAACTCAAAGGCGGCGTTTTAGGATCAAGCGCATACGACTTCTACAAAATCTGTATTCAGGACCATGCCATCCTGGAAATATTGAAGGCTCATCCACAAATGGCGCTCGCCCCCTTCGCCTTGTACGTGGTCACCCATGAACTGGTCCACATCGTGCGTTTCAGCCGCTTCCTGCAGAACTTTAAGGCCAACGAGACTGAAAAACTCGTTGAAGAACGCCGCGTACACCGCATCACCCACGATATCCTCGACCCTGTAAAAGCCCATGGATTGGACATCGTACTAGATTTTTACGCCACATGGCGCACCCCCGTGGATGGATTGAAAACCATCCCCTGATTTTCATCTGCAGATTCTTGACAAGCATGAAACATGACATATATTAGTGCAGTCCAATCGACGGAACATCCTATTATATTTAATTTTTTGCGTTAATTTACAGGAGATTCGGATCATGCCGCTGTACGAATACCAATGTACGAAGTGCGGAGAAATTCAAGAGGCCATCCAGAAATTTTCAGACGCCCCGCTGAGCACATGCAGGTATTGCTCGGGAAAATTGAACCGACTGATTTCCCAGAGCAGCTTTCACCTGAAGGGCACCGGTTGGTATGTGACGGACTATTCCAAAAAAGCGGCATCCGCAGTGGAGAGCAAGAATTCAGAAGCACCGCCGTCTGACAATAAAAAGAGTCCTGCTAAAGCGCCCGAATCCAAAGCGCCCAAGACCGATGCTTAACGATCGCCGGGCGGAGCCTGCATTGCCGGCGTTTTGCGAGCCGGCCAAAATCCCGATAGCCCGGAAAAAAGGAAGCCATTGGAAACCACGCATTAAATATACTTTCTCGCTTTACAAATCATGACATGTGATTAGTTTACTGGATCTTTATTATCCTGAAAAATATTCAGCGCATGCGGTATTGTTCATTATTAAAAAAGGCTCTGCCGGCGGAGCCACAAAAAGTAATCGTGTAGGTTTGGTTTTTTGGTGATCAACAAGCGTCTTAACGAAAAAGGAGAAACGGAAACATGAAACTCAGACCATTGCAGGATCGTATTCTGGTGCAGCGCGTCGAAGAAGAGACCACAACCAAAGGTGGTATTATCATCCCGGACACTGCCAAGGAAAAACCGGCCGAAGGCAAAGTCAAGGCCGTGGGAAATGGAAAAGTCGGTGATGACGGCAAGCGTATCGCACTGGAGATCAAGGTCGGCAACCGGATTCTGTTCGGTAAATACTCAGGCACCGAAGTAAAGATCGACGGTGAGGAGTATCTGATCATGCGCGAAGACGACGTGCTCGGCGTCATTGAGTAATAAAAATTCTATTAACGCTTAGATATGGAGGTTACGAAAAATGGCTGGTAAAGTGATTAAATATGACATGAAAGCCCGCGAAGCAATGCTCAACGGCGTCAAGGCGCTTGCCGATGCAGTGGTTGTCACCTTAGGCCCCAAGGGTAGAAACGTCGTTATTGATAAGTCATGGGGATCCCCCACCGTTACCAAAGACGGGGTCACCGTTGCCAAGGAGATCGAGCTGGAAGACAAGTTCGAAAACATGGGCGCTCAGATGGTTAAGGAAGTGGCCAGCAAAACCAGTGATATGGCCGGTGACGGAACCACGACGGCAACGGTTCTCGCCCGCGCCATCTACGAGGAAGGCCAGAAGCTCGTTGCCGCCGGCAACAACCCCATGGCCATCAAACGCGGCATCGAAAAGGCCATAGAGGTAGCCGTCAAAGAGCTTCACAAGATGAGCAAGCCGACCAAGGATCAGCGTGAAATTGCTCAGGTGGGCACCATTTCCGCCAACAATGACGAAACCATCGGCAATATCATTGCCGAGGCCATGAACAAGGTCGGCAAGGAGGGCGTGATCACCGTAGAAGAAGCCAAGGGCATGGAAACCACCCTTGACGTGGTTGAAGGTATGCAGTTCGACCGCGGCTACCTGTCCCCCTACTTTGTGACCGACCCAGAAAAGATGGTCGCTTCCCTTGAAGACCCCTTCATCCTCATCAATGAGAAAAAAGTCAGCAACATGAAGGACCTGCTGCCGGTGCTCGAGCAGGTGGCCAAGATGGGCAAACCGCTGGTCATCATCGCCGAAGACGTTGACGGCGAAGCGCTGGCCACCCTGGTGGTCAACAAGTTGCGCGGCACCCTTCAGGTGGCAGCCGTCAAAGCCCCCGGATTCGGCGATCGCCGTAAGGCCATGCTGGAGGATATCGCCATCCTCACCGGTGGTCAGGTTGTTTCCGAAGATCTGGGCATCAAACTCGAAAATCTGACCCTTACCGACCTGGGCAAGGCCAAACGCATCAGCATCGATAAGGACAACACCACCATCGTTGATGGTGCCGGTGCGCGTTCCGCATTGGAGGGCCGCGTCAAACAGATCAGGGCCCAGATCGATGAAACTACTTCGGACTACGATCGTGAAAAGCTGCAGGAGCGTCTGGCCAAACTGATCGGCGGCGTGGCCGTGATAAACGTTGGCGCGGCAACCGAAACCGAAATGAAAGAGAAGAAAGCCCGCGTAGAGGACGCCCTTAACGCGACCCGCGCAGCAGTCGAAGAGGGCATCGTTCCCGGCGGCGGCGTCGCTCTGGTTCGCACCCTTCCCATGCTGGACAAGATTAAAATCAAAGCCGACCAGAAACTGGGCGTCAAGGTGGTCATGCGCGCCATCGAGGAGCCCCTGCGCCGAATCGCATCCAACGCCGGCTACGAAGGCAGCGTGGTGATCGACAAGGTCAAAAACGCCGAAGGCGCCATGGGATTCAATGCGGCTACCAATGAGTATGAAGATTTGATTGAGGCCGGTGTCATCGACCCGACCAAGGTGGTTCGCTTCGCCCTTCAGAACGCAGGCAGCGTGGCGTCACTGATGCTCACCACTGAGGCCATGATTGCAGACAAGCCCGATGACAAGGCCGCCGACCCGATGGCCGGCGCCGGTGCCGGCGGTATGGGCGGCATGGGTGGCATGGGCGGCATGGGCGGCATGATGTAATCGAGGGGTTCGCCCCGTTGAAATCGGATATTGCCAGCAACGCCCCCGCATGGGTTCATGCGGGGGCGTCTGTTTTTCTTGGGTTGGTATGGTAACGCTTGACAACACGCCATTAATCAGGTTACTGAAATCAATTGAAAAGTTGCAAAAGATACATCTATGACACCCAAAAGATGAGGTATCTGATGAATCGCAGAATTAATTCAACCGTTCTTTTTTCAGTCATTGTGCTGCTGTCCCTGTTTTTCCCATTGTCTGCACTTGCAGGGGAAAAGATCGATGTAGTCGAAAGCGAAACGGGATTTTATTACACGATCCAGAAAGGCGATACCCTGTGGGATCTGTCGAAACACTTTAACGATTCTCCCTGGCTGTGGCCGGAATTGTGGGAAGACAACGACCAGATCACCAATCCCCACTGGATCTTTCCCGGGGAACGCATCCGCTTGTATAAAAAATCGGGCGCTCAGGTCGTAGCCGGAACCGAGCCCGTCCAACCCGTAGTCGTTGCTCCGGTTAAACCGGCTGCGGCAAGCGCGCAAGAAAAAGAGTCGGCACCGTTTTTTGTCTATACCGCCATCGACAGGGTTGGTTTCATCCGCAAGCCGCCCGTAACACCGTCGGGGACCGTTTTTGAAGTTCAGGGAAGAAAAACCCTGATCAGCGAAGGTGACATCGTTTACATCCGTCCGTCCGAACCCGCCTCCCAGGGGGACCTCATTCCCGGCAGCCGCCATACCGTGTTCCGGTATATGGCCCCAACGGATGAACGCGATGCAACTGAAACCATCGGAACCCAGCATTATATTCTGGGAATCGTGGAAGTGACCCAAAAAGAGATCGATATGGTGCTGGCAAAGGTCCTGAAGTCGTTTCGGCCAATTCAGGTGGGTGATCTGTTGATGCCCTTCAGTCCGCGGCATTCAAAAATAGAACTCAAACCGAGCACACCCGGCATCGAAGGACAGATTATCACTTCCGAAGAGCATTCAATCCTGACCGGCGACTACACCCTGGCATTCATCGACAAGGGCCGTGCAGACAACATCGAAGTCGGCCAGCAATACAGCATCTACAACCAGAAAAAACTGGTCCTCGAAAATAATGAGATCAGCGCGAAGCGCCTGCCCCCGGTTGATTATGGTGCCCTTGTTGTCCTGCACACGGAACAGACCACCTCCACGGTGGTCATCACCAATGCAGTCAACACCATTTCCGCCGGGGAAAGATTCAGAACACCGGTCAAATAGAAATCGGCCAGCCGATAATCTCGAAAAAAAGCCTGTCCCACCGGGAGAGGCTTTTTTTATTGCGCTTTCGCGGCCATCCTTTCAAAAAAGGTCGTCGCTGGAGGTAACCCGAAGTACTTCCTGATAGGTGGTAATACCGCCGATCAGCTTTTCTAAAGCACTTTCGCGCAAAGAGGCCATGCCTTCAGCCCGCGCTTTTTCTGTCAGGGCGGCAAGATCCGCGTCCGGAACCGTCAGGGCCTTGATGGCATCGGAAAAAGGAAGTACTTCATGGATCGTGGTTCTTCCCAGATAGCCGGTTCCCCTGCATTTTTGGCACCCTTTGCCACGGAATAGCGACAGCATCCCCGATTTTCCGGTTTCCAGCGTCAGCGCCTGAAGTCGGGAGGACTCTATTTCAAAGGATGTTTTGCAGGCATTGCAGATTTTCCGAACCAATCGCTGAGACAGAATCCCCCTGAGCGTCGCCTGGAGGAGAAAGGATGGAACACCCAGATCCATCATCCGGATAATCGATGACGGCGCATCGTTGGTATGCAGGGTCGACAGTACCAGATGTCCGGTGAGTGCTGCCTGGATGGCGTTTTCCGCAGTTTCAAGATCCCTCAGCTCTCCCACCATGATAATATCAGGATCCTGTCTGAGGATGTTGCGCATGATCGAGCCGAAGGTAATTCCCACCTGGGGTTTTACGGCAATCTGGTTGAAATCTTCGTGCACCATTTCGATGGGGTCCTCGATCGTGGTTACATTTATCTTCGGGCTGCTGATTTTTCTGAGAGTAGAGTATAAGGTGGTGGATTTTCCACTGCCTGTGGGGCCGCAGACCAGAACCAGACCATGGGGATGGGAGATTATCTGATTGTATTTTTGCATGTCAGTTGATGAAAATCCCAGGCTCTCTAAATCCTGGAACAAAATGTCCGGGTCCATGACCCGCATGACCACCTTCTCCCCGAAAGCCACCGGCACCGTGGACACGCGAATCTCAACCTCCACCTCCTTCTTGGCGGTCTTGATGCGCCCATCCTGGGGCCGGCGCTTCTCGGACATATCCAGTCCCGACAGATTCTTGATCCGGCTGATAATGGCAGAATGCACATTTTTGGGCAGTTTGTAGACCGTGTGCAGCACGCCGTCAATCCGCATTCTGACCAGGCTGACCTCCCGCTTGGGCTCAATGTGGATGTCGCTGGCCTTTTGGTCGAAGGCATAAAGGAAAAGGTGGTTGACGGCATTGACCACGTGCTGATCGTTGGAAGGCAGTTCGTCAGCTGATTTTAGATGAATATAGCGCTCAAGATTGCCTAGATCTACCGTGGGTCCGGAGAACTGGTGCTCGGCGGCCGCAATGGAGCGCTTGAAACCAAAAAACTCTCCAATGAGCTTGATGATATCCGATCGGGGACTCACCACCGCGTTGACCCGCATCTGGCAGGCGCGGGTGATGTCCTCGAACACTTCCAGATTGAACGGGTTGGGCGTGGCTACGGTGAGTTTCCCCTGGCTGACTTCCACGGGCAGCACCAGATGATTTTTGGCAAAGGAGACGGGGATGGTGGCGGTGACAACATTCAGGTCCAGCTTGAGGGGGTCGATTTTGACAAAGGGAATCCCCCAGCCGTCCGCGAGGGTCTGAAATACCGTATCTTCGTCCAGGGTTTTGCAGGGGTCATCCTTACGCTTCAGATTCAGGGCCACGAGGGCATCGATGAAGACAAACGGCCTGTCGCGGTTTGCATTAAAATCGACATCACTCTGCTTGGGCCGGCGCCGCTCGAATTGTTTGACCACCTCAAACCGATTGCCATAAAGGTCCCGGGCCTGCTGAAATGTTATCAAACCTTTTTTTTCGAGCGCAGCGAGGATACGCTTCTCGGACAGCTGTTCGCTCACGTATGAATCTCCCTGCCTTTAGGCAGAATTCCAGTTGGTGGCGGTGATGCCGCGGATGACATTTTCGATCCATTCCATGGTTCGAACGACCGAGCGCTGATTTTCGGGTGTGGGGCTTAACTCGGACAACTGAAAGCCATTTTCGCTGATTTGCCTGAGCAGTCCCACATCGTCACGGGTGCCCACCCGACCCACTCCCCGAACAATAATCTTCAGGTGCTGCAAAAAAACCGGCAGATAGGTGGCCGCCCTCAGATTGCGGTAAATCCCCGACCGGGGATCGCCGTATTCGGTCAATGCAGAGATCAGGACATGGTGTGCGGTTTTTCCCGACAAGAGGGAAAGAAAGATAAAGATCTCTCGTTCGAGAAACAAAAGGTGGCGCACGGACGGGGACTGTTTAGCGGGTTTGGGTGATTTTAAAAGTGCGACCATCTTTGCATGAATGGTATGGACTTTGGCGGAGAAACGATATTCTACCGAATCGATTCGAAACTGTGCATAGTGCACCACGTTCCTGTCCAGTCCATTGCGCACATTAAGGACCTCCTCCGGTGTCATTTCGATATCGACATCCAGCTCCTTGTTGTATGTCCTGAGCAGGATGTTAGCCAGCATGATCGCATTGCGGTCCGAAGGCTCAACGCGGTCCGGGTGCCGGCAGAAATCGGCCAGCAGGAAGCGCAGGGCGTGTTTGGGCCGTTTAATCCGACTGATCAGGTGCTGCAGGGCATTGAGAAAAGAAACCCGATTGGCACGGCCTTTCAGTGCCTTGAAATAACACCAGAGCAATTCGAAGGCGTGGTTTCCGTGCCTGGCGAACTCATCAAGCATCGGTTCGAAAGTTTTTCGGATGAAGTTTCCCTGGCCGTCGAACAGTTTCTGGATTAAAAGTGTGATCCGCTCGGTGTCAGGTATGGGGATCTTGAAAGCATGGGCGACTGCCTGAATGGTCTCACTGTTACGGCGCTTGACCAGTTGATCGATGACGAGCAACTGCCGTTCAGCTTCACGGCTCTCTTTCCCCAGAGACAGGATCGTCAGGATTTCAGCATTAACGGTCCCGATAATGGTTACTTTTCCATCAATCTCCACCTGTATCGCATCCCGTCCAACGGTAACGGCATCCAATGCTTCGCCGTCCAGCTTGCAGATTCCTGTCCGCAAAAGGTTCGCCAGCAGGGTCAGCATCTGCGGAAAAACCGCCTTTTCTTTCAGGGCATCCAGGAGCAGGCTATAGGTGCGCAGTTGTTGCAAGAACGCCTTTGCCCCCATACCAGCGAAGTCATTCAAAATGGCTGCGGCTGCATCTTCATGCAGATTGTCACCGTCGGCCAATGCCTGCTGAACAAGCTCAAGGGCTTCCGCCTTCAAGTTTTCAACCCGGGTGTCCATGGTGGAATCGATGTCAGCGGAGATAAATCTGCTGTCCTTCATTCTGCGTCTCCATCAGGCTAAAGTCACCGATCTCAGATCGACCGTCATCCATGCAAGAGATGATCGACTGGTCCGCTTATGGTTCTGAACGGCAACATATCACAGCCGTTCGGCAAAAGCCAATTGGGCATTTCGTTATGGATTCAGTCCGGATCACCCCCGCGGACTTGAAATATCGTCTGAACGCCTTAGGGTTATAAAAGCCACCCGCCGCATGCGGCCGGGCAGGAAAATGCCTCACGGACAACAGATTGACTATTGTGCAGGCGGGCCCCCCCCGACAAGGCCCAATCAAAATATGCACAAGGAGCGCCGATGAATGATACACCCTCATCTGCGGCAGCTTCGGACCGGAAGCATGCCCACCGGGTTCGTTTTGATCCCAAGCGGCTGATTACCCTGAAACCTGGTGAACTGCCGGCTTTTTTCTGGTCTTTCACTTATTTTTTCGCCCTGCTGTGCAGCTATTATATCATTCGCCCCATGCGAGACGAAATGGGCATCGCGGGGGGTGTGGAGCACCTGCAGTGGATGTTCAGCGGAACATTCCTGGTTATGCTGGCCGCCGTGCCTCTGTTCGGCTGGGTGACCCGCCGCTTTCCCGTGCGCCGGTTTCTGCTTTACGTCTATCTCTTTTTTATCGCCAACCTGCTGCTGTTCTTCATCCTATTTAAATCCAACGTCACCGGCACTTACGTGGCCCGGGCCTTCTTCATCTGGGCCAGCGTGTTCAATCTCTTCATCGTATCGATTTTCTGGAGCCTGATGGCGGACATTTTCGACAATGACCAGGCCAAACGCCTGTTCGGTATGATCGCCGGCGGCGGGACTGCCGGTGCCCTGACAGGCCCCATCCTGACGGCGACCCTGGTTTTAAAATTCGGGCCGACCAACCTGCTGTTGATTTCCGCGGCCTTTTTAGGGTGGGCGGTTTTGTGCCTCCAACGGCTCATGGCCTGGCGCGATGCTGCCGGCAGGCCGGCTCCGGGAGAACCGCAACCCCAGGCCGACGCCGCCATGGGCGGCGGCATCTTGGCCGGCGTCCAATTGATCCTGCGATCGCCCTATCTGATCGGCATTTGTCTGATGATGCTGCTCTTTACGACACTGGCCACTTTCTTGTACTTCCAGCAGGCCCATATTATTCACGCCGGTTTCGACAACCCGGCCGAACGGACCGCCCTGTTCGCCGCCATGGATTTTGCAGTCAATGCCCTGACCATTATTCTGCAGATTTTTTTGACCAGCCGGATCGTAAAGCGTCTGGGTCTGGCCTGGACGCTGGCTGTGGTGCCCCTGATGGTGGCCCTGGGGTTCCTGGTCCTGAGCCTGGCTCCGGTCCTGGCGGTATTGATCACTTTACAGGTTCTGCGCCGTGCCGGCAATTATGCCCTTATGCGCCCGGCCCGTGAAATGCTGTACGTCGTTCTCGGCAAGGAGGAAAAATACAAGGCCAAGAACTTCATCGACACCGTTGTCTACCGCGGCGGAGATGCCATCAGCGCATGGATTTTTGCCGGATTGCAGCATGTCGGGCTTACCGCCGCCGGTATCGCCCTCGCTGCAGTGCCCTTTGCCGGCATGTGGGCCTTGATCGCCTACCGGTTGGGGACACGGCAGGAGCAGATGGCAAAACCGGGAAAGCAATCCAACCCCGTCTCCGATTCAGATAGGAGGTAGTGATGAACAATGCAACTAAAAAAATATCCCGCCGTACTTTCATCATTGCGATTGGCGCATTGACAGCCGGTTCGGCAATCGCGCCGCGCCTGCTTTGGGGAGAAGAACGAAAATTAAACCAGCACCCCATTCCATCATCCAGAGAGAACCTGCCGGTCATCGGCATGGGCACCTCGCGGACGTTTGATGTGGGTGCCGACGCCGGGCAAAGAGAAGAACTGGCCAAGGTATTGTCCGTGTTTTTCGATAACGGCGGAAAGTTGATCGACTCGTCGCCCATGTACGGAACGGCTGAAGCTGTCATGGGGGACCTGCTTGAGGGAAATCCTGATGAAGAGAAGCTGTTCGCTGCCACCAAGGTCTGGACCGACGGCCGCGAAGCTGGCATGCAGCAAATGGAGCGGTCCATGCAGCGCATGGGTGTCAGGGTCATGGACCTGATGCAGATTCACAACCTGCGCGACTGGCATACCCATCTTCCGGTTCTGAGAGAATGGAAACAAGCCGGCAGGATCCGTTATATCGGCATCACAACCTCCCACGGTCGTTTCCACAGTGCCCTGGAACAGATCATGCGGACGGAGCAACTGGATTTCGTCCAGTTATCCTACAACCTGGCGGACCGCGAAGCTGAATCGCGACTGCTGCCGCTGGCCGCCGACCGTGGCATCGCCACCTTGATCAACCGGCCCTTCCAGCGCGGAGAATTGTTCCGCAGCGTTAAAGGCCGGCCCCTGCCGCCTTGGAGCGCGGATTTCGACTGCGACAGCTGGGGCCGGTTTTTCCTCAAGTATGTCGCCTCGCACCCGGCCGTTACCTGCGTGATCCCGGCTACATCGAAAGCGCATCACATGCTGGACAACATGGGCGCGGGATTCGGACGGATGCCGGATGCGGGCCAGCGCAGGCTTATGGAGCAGTACTTCCATGCCCTGTAGCGGACGGGCGCCGCTTATTTTGAAAATCGGATGCGGACCGGTTGCCTGCTACTCGGGCATCACGGCTCTCGATTCCCACCACTCCTTACCGTAATTGACGAAAAGCTGTTTGCCGGCGGAGACTGCTTTGATGGTGTGGAAAACGATCAAGCCACGGTCCGTATCGTGCCAATACTCGGTATTGTGATTGTATGAATGGTTGAAGAGGCTGCCCCAGCCAAGAACCAGAGAGTAATAATCCGATTCACCGTTTTCTTCCGCCGATTCCAGATTAAACACATAATCATCCAACGAAGGGGCGCATTCATCGGCTTTTATTCGAAGATAAGGACACTCTTCAAGGGTGGTATCGGCGGGGATAAAGGCTGCCGTAAAGATCCCATGACCGAATCCACACGGGAGGATAACAATCTTTGGATGCCTGAACAGTGGCTTAGGTTTAGGCTTCATCGGTCATTTTCAACAGCTATGGTCCGAGATTTTGCCATGCAGGCGGCGGATTCTCATGCTGAGAACCCGGCAGACATGCAGCGCGATCTGGGGATACTCGCGTACAATTTCCTGCAGCTCCTGCTTGTTCAGCGTCAGAAACCGAGCGGATTTTTTTACCCGTATGGTTGCCGAGCGTCGATCATCACCGAAGAGCGACATTTCACCGAAGTATTCGCCGGCGCCGATGCTGTCCAGTTCGATCTCTTTGGCGTCGTTGCAGTCCTTGATCACGGCCACAGCACCATCAAGCACCAGATAAAGGGTATCACCTCGCTCTCCCTCACTGAATACCTGTTCCCCCTGGTCAAACACCGCCTCTTCAGTCACGGATGCCACCGCGGCCAACTCGTTGATCGACAAATCACGGAAGATCTCGATGTTTTTGAGATACAGGATCTTGTCGGTCAAGGGAATCGACGCCGTTTGCATGTTTTCCTCCTGTCCGGACCGGCGGTCCGAATTTTCTTCCATCAGTTGTCCGGCCGCCAGCGACACATGGCGGTTGAGGTGTTTTCTGAGCGCCTCAACGCGGCTGATGGATTTCGGCGCCAGGTCCATTTGCCGCATCAGCCCCAGCGCAAGGGTAAGGGTTACCCAGTTGCGGCTTTCCAATAAATCTTCGAAAAGATCGGCTGTCGACGGTTCTTTCACATCGGCGGGAAACAGCCGCTGGCCGGCGATGATGCGTTCACCGGCATCCATCTCTTCCAAAAGCGGCATGAGCAGCCGGACGAGACTTTTATCCAGGATGTCGTCCAGGGCTTCAAGACTGTTGGCTCGCTGCCGCTTGTCACTGGAAAAGATGCTGCGGGCAATGCGGTGCATTCGACCCGAGCGGTCCTGGGTGCCCAACACCTGCAGCGTCGTCTGCAGGGCAAACCAGACCCGCTCGTCCAGATGGGCGCACAGCAGCTGTTGCAGATCACCGTTGCCAAGCCGCCGGATGCCCTGAGCCTGAACGGTCAGTTGATAGCAGGTCCGCGCCTGAAACTGAACAAAACGGAAGACATCCAGATCCTTGATGGCCATGTCCGCCAACAGATCCAACAGGGCCTCTTTCACTTTTTTCTGAGGCAGTGAAAGGGATTTTATCAGACGCAAGCTGTTCTGGTAGTCGGCGGTTCTGATTTTCTCTCGCGCGCGCCGAGCAATGTCCTCGGATTCATCCCCCAGCAACCGGATCACTTTTTTCAGCGATTCCTCATCGTCGATCTGGTAGACATCGAGTACAGCGCGCCGCATGCGGGCATCCGGGTTCTCCAGCAATTCCACCACCAGGGTGTTGAGGCCGGTGACGTCAATGGTGCCAAGGCTCTCCAGGGCCAGTGTCAGTGTGGCCTCATCGTTTGCGGGGTCCGCTAAAATGGATTTTAGCTGGTCTGCGAAACCCTTATCGCGGCAGACGCCGACTGCAATAAGGCCGGCTTTGACCGTTCCGGCATCTTCTGACGCCAGCCATGCTTCGATAATCGGACCGTACTGGTCTTGATCCACGCTATGAAGGGAGCCCACGGCATGGGCCTTGACTTCAAGGGGCAGAGATGATTCTGAATAGACATAGCGGTTAAAGGGAGCAAAAATTTGCGGCGACATCCGGTGGCCTGCATCGATCATGGCCGCGGCCAGTGCCGGCGCTTCTGCATTGATCAGTTCGGTGAAGGCGTCAACGGCAGCCGGTCCAGCCCGGTCCGAAAGCAGGTCTATGAGTCCGATGCGGTTGCTGATATCCTGCTCTTGGCGCAATGCTTCCAACACATGGTCGTCCAGATCCTTGACGGCAATGGATCTAAGCAACCGGCCGGTCCACAGGCGGTTTTCCCCTGATGCCTGGTTGAATCGCCGGATGAGGTTCTCCTGAACTGTTTTATCCCGGAAGACATGGCTCAACTCACCGGTCTCCATGGAGCGGAAATCGATTCTCTCCTTGGCAAGCAGGTCCAGGAGAATACCGGCATAGCGGTGCTTGAGGATAAAAGGAGTCACCGCCCAGGCCAGCACGAAAGGCATGGCCACCAAGGAGAGGTAGCGCGGGTGGAACAGGGTATCGGAAAGCAGAATGAGCCCGGACCCGAGAAACAGTCCGATACGGACCACGGTGCCCCGCAGAAAGGGACGGATCATGGCGCGGTAGGATTCCGGAAAGAGTCCGGTCACCACCGCCGTGGCCGGGATGTTGATGGTGGTACGAATGATATTGGCCGACATGCGTGCATACATGGCCGCCACGGCATCGAAGCGCAAAAGGAAGGTAATAAAAACCAACAGGTAGTTAAACGGGTGAAACATCAGGGCCACGGGCAGTCCGAAGCGGTCATACAGTTTGCCCACGAAAAGCAGGATAACCAGACTGACGATGTTCAGTACCCCCCTGAAATAGCTGAAAAACTCAATGAGACCCGCTTCGGTTGAGAACTGTTCATTGACAGCAAAATTGAACTGGTAGTTCATGATGGGGATTACCACATTGGGCATGAAGGTAAGCACCACAAGTATTTTCACCAGCACCGAGGATTTCATCATGGGCAGCACCGTTTTGAACTCCTCGATCATGGAGGTGCGCCGCTCATTCGCGTCGGCCTCCTTGTGTTGGAACAGCAGCGTGGGATATCGCCTTCCCATGGCCTGGACAACCCAGGCACCGCTCAGGGCGGTGACCATATAGACGATCAGCAAATTGTCCAAATAGAGCCAGCGGGCTACCAGGGGCGTGGCAAAACTGCCCAGGATCTGGCCGATGACCCCACCGGCGGTGATCAGCGGGAAGAGCCGTTTGGACTGCCGGGTGTTGAACAGGTCATTGGCCAGGTTCCAGAACAGAAGCGCCAGAAGCACCTCGTACTGGGATTTGAGCATAAACAGGACGGGGTATATCAGGTCGAAACCGAAAGGAATGGCCGCCCGTATGACCGCAATTGACAGCCCGCAGAACACGAAAAGCCGGGCCAGCAGCCTGGCGCCGGGCAGCCGGGTCATGAAACCGGTCATGAGGCCCATGACGAAAAATGTCACCACCGCGTTGATCATGTTCACGATGGGCATGTACTCAACCCCATATCGCTTTAAAAACGCGGTCTCTGCATAATTGTTCAGAAAAATCCCGGAACTGCGCACCAGAAAAAGCAGGGCAACCGTCCACATGAACAGGCCGAACTCCTCTTCATGGACGCTGAACCAGCGGGCTATCTTTTTATGCAATCCCAATGCGAGTCTTCCCTTTCAGGAGGCAACAAAACGGTTCCGGCCCGGTGCCTGCGGCAGTGTGTATCGTGCATCGATTCGCTGTCGTGGAGATGCGGCCACCTTTTTGGGGATGAGACGTGTCTTTTTATCGATCGGGTAAGGTCATGACCAATCGGAAGCCGGTATTCTGAAGCCGGCTCATGGGATGCGCATGGGCACGGTTGGCACTGCGGCACGCATATCCGGGGCCGAACCAGCTCCCCCCGCGGCGGACACGATCCTGGCCCGATTCGGTGTTGTATGGATCAACGATCAAAACGGTATCATAGCGATCGAAAAGATCCCCGCACCACTCCCAAACATTGCCGTGCATGCCGTACAACCCCCATCCATTGGGTGGATAATGCTTGACCGGTGCCGGCCGGCCGGCAGACAGACCCGAAGATCGGTTGACGGAAACACAATCGTCATATTTCATGGGGTTGTTGGCGAACATGGCACGTGTGCAGTCGATCTGATCTCCCCAGAAATATGCCGTCGTGCTGCCGGCCCGTGCCGCGTATTCCCACTGCGCTTCAGTGGGCAGCGCATAGCGATCCCCGGTCATCCGATTGAGCTTGCGGATAAACTCATAACAATCATGCCAGGATACTTTGACGACCGGCATATCTCCGGCCCCTTTTTTTCCGGCAAACCATCGTCGACCCATGACCGCCCGCCACTGATCGACGGTAACTTCGGTGGTCTGCATATAAAAGGGTCGGCTGATGGTGACCGGATGCTGGACTTCTGAGATATCACGATTGGACTCGTCAGTGGGGCTTCCCATGACAAACATGCCCGAAGGGATCAACACGAATTCCATGCCCTGTGGATTGACCACCTTTTTTGCCTGGTCACAGGCGCCCGGAGCAGGATGGAATCCACACCACAAGGCGAGAACCATCAAGAGCCCGTCAAAAACCAGTTTTCCCCTGCAGCGCCATTCAATGGCGTTCAAGCGTTTGCGGGTAAGATTGCGCGCATCCATCATCAGGCCGCCCCCTTATCGGGCAAGCGATCTTTTCTTTGCGCTTGCGAAGAATCAGCGGGTGTTCACTTGATTGGTGTCAGGCTGCATGCATCCAGCGGGTCAGCAACTCCCGGTCCTGTTGATCCATGTAAGTCACATGCAGCCGATAAACGGGCGGATGCCCGCTGTTTTCCACATCCACCACTTTGGCGTAGATGTCTGAAAAGCAGTGTGCATCCTGGCAGAACGTAAATAAGAGCTTTACGTTTGTCAACGCTGCCAGCTCAACCTGTGCAGTCACGACGAACGCAGCCCCACTGAATTGTCGGGTTTCACCGGTGATGGGGCCGGCAACCACTTTTTTGTCTTCCAGTTGCCATAATTGAAAGGGCAAACGGATTTCCAACAGCGGAACAGGCGCTTCCACCGAAAAGTGAACCCGGTAAGGTGGACCGATAGCAGTCACCGCATAGCAGACCAAAGGCCGCTTCAATCCCTTCATCATGACGGTCATGGGTGGCTGGGCCTTCACCAGTTGACCGACCAATGCAAAGGTGGCCTCGCCCACCAGCACCTGCCCCCCAACCGTGTTGGATTCAATGCGGGATGCCACATTGACCACAGAGCCGACGATGCCATACTTGGTCCGGGTTTCGGAGCCCAGGTTTCCCACCACCACCGGACCGGTATTGATCCCGATCCCCATCTCAAGCGGTGGCAGGTTGTCCGCCACCAGGTCACGGTTCAGATGGGCAAGGGTTTGCTGCATGGCCAGCGCACAGGCCACGGCCCGGGCCGGGTCGTCGTCTTTTTCTTCGGGGATTCCGAACACGGTGAGGATGGCATCGCCGATAAATTCATCGATCACACCATCATAGCGTTCGATCACCTGCGTCATGGCCTCCAGGTAGCGGTTGAGTATCCGCACCATCGCCTCCGGGTCTCGGGAATCGGACAGATCGGAAAAGCCCCTCAGATCGGACATGAGCACGGTCACCGTCTGCCGACGGCCACCGATGCGCCGGCCGTCAGGGGACTCCAGGATCTCGTCGACAATCTTGTGGCTCAGGTAGCGGCCGAAGGTCTCCTTGATGAATTTGACCAGCTGAAGTCGCTGATTGGACACGTTCAGGATGGCTGCGAGCATTTTGGCGCGGGTGGAAACGATCTCCCGGATCTCCACGGCCACATCGTCGTCGAGCGGCACATTGTCCCCCTCCGGGTGGCTCACATCCAGACGGAGATTGGCTTCGGCCACGGCCTCCAGCGGCCGGATGATCTTCTTTTCCAGAAAGCGGCGCAGGGTTACCATCATAAACAGAAGGATGACGACAACCAGCAGTATGATTCGCAGGGCATACCAAAGCAGCTCCTGGCTGCCTGCATCCTCCGACACCCACTTGTAACCCACAGACCATGCGAGCAGTATCATCTCAATGACCAGAATGCGCCAGAAGACGCCTGCCAGCAGAATTTCGCGGATGCCGCGCCTGACAGGGATATTTTCAGTCTGCTGATTCGATGGGTCCATTTTCACAGGCCACAGGGAATTTAGGGTTTGGTCCGGCATATACGATCATGGCGACATTTTGAAAAGTAAGTCCGACTGACGATCCAGGCAATAGCGGCCGGCGTCAAAACAGAAAACAGGAGACCCGATGGCCGGCCTCCAGCGTTTTCAACATCGGTGCACGCCGGTTGCAGGTGTCCTCCACGGCCAGACTGCAGCGGGGGTAGAACAGACAGTGATCGGTGTCCGGTCGCGGTCGTTCGTCCGCCAGCAGGGTGCCGTACCCGTTTTGGCTGCGGCATCCAAAACGGGGATGGGCATCCAGCAGTGCTTTGGTGTATGGATGGCGTGGATGCATGATGGTTTCCTGGGCCGTCCCCTGCTCCACCAGCCGCCCTTGGTAGATCACCCCGACCCGGTCACAAAGATTGCGGGCCGCTGCCAGACTGTGGGTAATGAACAGCATACTGACACCGAAGGAGGTCCTCAGGCGGTGCAGCAACCGGAAAATTTGAAAGGCGATGGAGGCATCCAGCATGGAGGTCGGTTCGTCGGCGATAAGAAAGCGGGGTTTCAGCACCATGGCCCGGGCGATGGCCACACGCTGTCGCTGCCCACCGGAAAGCTGATGGGGATAGCTGCCCAGGTAGCTTTCCGGTGGTGTCAGTCCGGCGGTTTCGAGGGCTGCGCAGACCCGATCCAAACGCGTCGTCCGGTCCCCGATGCCGTGGATAACCAAGGGCTCGCAGACCGTGTCGTAAATGGTTAAATGGGCATTGAGGCTCTGGTAGGGATCCTGAAAGATCACTTGGACATCCCTCGTGAACCGTCGCCGTGCACGCCCTTTGAGCCCGATGACATCCCGCCCGTCAAAGCGGATCCGTCCGTCATCCGGGGATTCCAGTCCAAGTATCAGCCGGCTGACCGTCGTTTTACCGCTGCCGCTCTCTCCAACCAGGCCGAAAATTTCCCCGGCGTTGATGTCGAGGGAAAGGTGGTCCACAGCAACGACACGGTTGCCGGCTTTCCCGAACAGAGACGCCCCCGAACGATAGATCTTGGTCAGGTCGGTCATCGAAAGGATCGGAGCGGTGCCGGCGTTGTCCATGTCAGCGCCCCTCCCCGGCCTGGGGACAGCGCACCCGATGCGTAGCACTGAGGTTCACCCAGTCTGTCTGCTTAGGCGTGCAGGCCGCGTCGGCATCCGGGTGAGTGCCACGGATGGGACAACCGCCGTCCTTAGCCGGCGCAGTGTCGCCGACTGCACAAGCACCATCCGACAGGTCGGCCGGCTGATCCGACAGGGTCAAAAGACTGCCCACCAGCATCCGTGTATAAGGGTGCCCTGAGCATTCGAGAACTTCCCGCCGGCTGCCGACTTCCACCAACCGGCCGGCGTGCATGACGCCGATATTCGTGCAGACATCAGCCACCACAGCAATGTCGTGGGAGATGAAGATCATCCCGATGTTCATCTCCTTTTGAAATGTAGCGATGGCACCCAGAATCTGATTCTGGACGATGACGTCCAGAGCGGTGGTGGGTTCGTCGGCAATGATCAGAGAAGGGTTGCAGGCCAGGGCCATGGCAATGATCACCCGCTGGCGCATTCCCCCGGAGAACTGATGCGGATAATCCTGGAGGCGGCTGCCGGGAATCTTAACCAGTTCAAACAGGGCGCGGGTCCGGTGGGCCACTGTGTGGCTGGACAGGTGCGGCTCATGCGTGATGATGGCTTCGGAGATCTGATCCTGAACGCGATGCACCGGGTTCAGCGCGTTCATGGCGGCCTGGAAAATCATGGAGATCCGGCGCCAGCGAAGCTGCCGTATACGGGCAGGGGTGGCGCTCACAAGGTCCTCGCCTTCCAAACGGGCCTGCCCGGAAACAACTGTCGCATTGGGCTGAAGCAGTCCCATGAGGGCCATGCCGATGGTGGTCTTGCCACACCCGGATTCACCCACCAGTCCGAATGAGCCGCCCCGTTCCACGGCAAAGGAGACCCCGTCCACCGCCAGTTGGATGCCGCTGGCAGTCCGGTAGCCGATGCTCAGGTTTTCCACATCCAACAGGGGCGCGGTCACGCTTGGGCCTCCTCTTTACGCAGCCGCGGATCCAGCACGTCGTCCATGGCCCGGCCGGTCATGTAAAAGGCCATGGTGATCAGGGAGATGCAGATCCCCGGGGGCAACAGCCAGTAAGGGGCTTGAAACATGTGGCCCGTCTTCCACACCCACTGGAGCATCATCCCCCAACTGACGGTGCCCGGATCACCAAACCCTAAAAACGCCAGCGCGGCCTCGATGATGATGGCCGATGTAACCCGGAAGGTCATGTAGAGCAGCGCCAGGGGCATCACGTTGGGCAGAATGTGCCTGAAAATAATACGCAGGTGGCTGGCACCGGCTACCCACGCCGCTTCGATGAAAGGCCGGTGCCGCAGTGACAGGGTCTGGGAGCGGATCACCCGGGCCACCCCGGGCCACCGGAACAGGGCGATCATTAGCACGATGATCCAGATGTTCAGCTGGCCGAACAAGGCCGACAGAATCAGGACCACCAGCAAGGTGGGCATGACCATGATCATGTCCGCCAGGCGCATGAGCACCAGATCTGTTTTTCCGCCGGCATATCCGGCCACCATGCCTATGGTGGTGCCGAAAAGGATGCTGATCAGCGCGGACGAAATGCCTACCATGAAGGCGATCCGCGCGCCGGCAAGCAGCTGGCTGAAGATGTCCCGGCCGATGAAATCGGTGCCCAGCCAGTGGCGCAGGCTGGGACCCGTGCTATGGGAAATCAGCGGGTCAACACCGGTCATGGGGTGGTAAACGGGGTCTATCCATTGCGGGACAAAACTGACCGCTGCCATGAGGGCGAAAAGTCCCAGCAGGGCCAACCCGATGCGACCAATGGTGTTTTTCCGGTATACCGACCAACCGTCCAGAAAACGTTCCACCCAGTGAGATCGGTGCCTGGCGGTTGATGTGTCCGATCGGTTGCCCGGTTTGCGGGATTGGGGAGATGGCTTGGGCATATCAGTAGCGTATCCTCGGGTCCAGGTATGCGTAAAGCACGTCCACCACCAGGTTGGACAGCAGCACCACGATGGCGATGAGCAGAAAAGCCGCCTGGGCCAGGGGGTAGTCGCTGTGACTGACGGAAAAAACCAGTTCCCGGCCGATACCCGGCCAGGTGAACACCGTCTCGGTAAGGGCCCCACCGTTGATCGAAAAGGCCAGACTCAGCCCCACGCTGGTCACCACGGGAAGGGCTGCATTGGGGGCCGCGTGGTGGTCCCGGATGGTCTTTTCCGTCAGCCCTTTGGCCCGGGCGGTGATGATATAGTCATCCTTGAGTGTATCCAGCATACTGCTGCGCATGACCAGCAGGTAGCTGCCGAAATGGATCAGGACCAGGGTCATCAGCGGCAGCGCCATGTGGTGGAGCACATCAAGGGCCTTGGTGACCGGCCCGGCCCCCGGATCGATCCACACCTGAGGTGAAACCATCCCGGTGATGGGAAACCAGCCCACCCAGTAGGCAAAGAACCAAATCATGATCAGCGCCAGCCAGGGCAGAAACAGCGTATGGCAGAATAGCGCGGTGACGGTCAACCAGGTGTCGGTTCGCTCCCCCCTCCTCCAGGCGGCGATTTTTCCAAAGAACACACCCAACAGGGCCGACAGGATGATGGACGTCGTAAACAGCAAAATGGTGTTGGGCAGGCGGTTCATCAGGATATGGGTTACCGGCTCACCGTAGTGAAAAGAGACCCCCATGTTGCCGGTAGCCACGTTTTTCAGGTAATAAAGGTACTGAACCCAAAGCGGCTGATCCAGCCCCATGCTCTCCATGAGCAGGCGGGCGTCCTCCGGCGTCATGGACGGATCCACCATGCGCGAAACCGGATCTCCCGGCGCCAGGCGGAACAGAACAAAAAGCACCGTCATGATCACGAAAAAGATCACCCCGATCTCCGCCAGCCGTCTGAAAACAAACCGTTTAAGCCCCATTGTCCGTCACCGGTTTAACCAGACACATGGACCAGATATTGCCGATCCCTTCCAGCATATCCACCCAGCCCACGAAGCGGTCTGTGCGCACGGCCTCCACTACGGAAGGCTTGTAAAGGGGAATATAAGGCAGATCACGGGCGATCAGCTTCTGCATCTCCATCACCAGCGCCTTTCGCTTGACGGGATCCATCTCGAATACGGACCGGTCGGCCGCCGCATCGAAGTCAGAATCGCTGTATCCGCTCATGTTCCACCCCCCGGACGTGTCGTTTTTCGAATGAAACAGGTTGCGCACATAGTCCGGATCCAGCCGCAACCGTCCGTACCCCAGGATAAAGGCATCAAAATCGTGATTGCCCTTAACCTGCTGCAACATGGACGAAAAAGACATGGGCCGGGCATAGGCAGGCATGCCCAGTTCTCGCAGCCACTCCTGAATCATCAACCCGCTGGTTGCGCGATGCGGGTCATAGTCCGCCGGCGGGGTCAAAATGGTGAACCGCGCCATGGCCTGCCCCCCGGGAATTCGGATCTGACTGGCGGTCTGAAGGTTGCCCCCGCTGTCAACCGGCGGCACATCCCACGTGTAGCCCGCTTCGGACAGAATGCGATAGGCGCTTTTGATTCGACTTTCCCGGCTCAGGCCGTCCCCGTAGTGCGGCAGGTCCGTGCAGTACCATAAGCGATTTTCCGCCGGCACCACCGAAAACATCTTGGTGCCCTGTCCCTGGAGGATTCGCGAAACGATGAAGTCCTTATCGATGAGATAGGCAATGGCCCGGCGCAAGTCGTCATCATCAAAAGGAGGCCGCCGCAGATTGAATCCCATGAAGTAAAGCGCACTCTTCTCGTTGATGAACAACTGAATCTGTTCCTGTCGGCGCAGGTCGGCCATGTATCCGGGCTGGATGGGCCACCAGAACATGTCGATATCGCCCTTTTTGAGGGCCAGAATGGCCACATCCGATGTTCCGAAGACGGTGTAGACCAGATCGTCGAAAAATGGTCCCAGGGTGCGCCCGGCAATGGTTTGACCGGTACCGAAAAAATGCGGGTTTCTCTTGAGATGCAAAAAGGCCCCCTGCCGCCATTGCTGCAGGGTAAAAGGGCCGGTACCCACAAGATGGTTCATCCGCTGGTTGATCAGGGTGGCCAGCGGCTTTTCAGTGGCCTTGGCTTTGCGGACAATGTCCGTCCATTCCTTTTCCTGAACGATGGGGGTGGCCAGGGTCCCGCTGAGAAAGGCTGCCATGGGCTGCTTCAGATAAAAGGTCACCGTACGGGGGTCCGGCGTTTCGATGCGCGCGACAAAGCTCCAGTTGGACGCAAAACGGGGGACCTTGAAAGCTTGAATCAGGCTCCCGGTAAAGGCGACGTCGCGCGAGGTGAACGGGGTGCCATCCGACCAGCGCGCTTCGCGGAGGCTCAACGTGTAGGACAAGGTCTGGGCATCATAGACCGGCATGGCGTCCGCCAGCCACGGCACCAGATCCAGGGTGTCGGGGTCATACACGTAAAGGGGCTGATAAATCAAGGACAGGACCTTGCGGGAATTGGCGTCACTGGCCAGCCAGATGTTCAGGGTTCGGGGTTCTTCGGCCAGACCGATTTGGAGGGCATGGGGAAGCCGTCGCTCATGACAGGCAGACAAGGCAATCGCCAGCAGCATCAACGCGGCCAGACCACAGCACCATTTTCCAAAGCGCATGCTCAAACCTGCTTTCGGTGCGGCGGGTGGGCGATAAGCTTTTTTGCAATCCGCTTCGCCTTGATGGGCTCGCGCCGGGCGCAGGATTCATACGCCCGCATATGATAAAGGTTTGCGATCTTCATGGCTGCGGCAATCCTTTAGGGGGGCCTCGATAACCAGATGCACACATCTACTTCAAAATCGTCAAATTAGCAAGCCTATGCGTCAAGACGGCCTCACGGCTGGTATCCCGGGGCCTTTGCAATTGACACAAGCGGGCAAGTTCCATATATTTCGGACCGGTGGGATCCTTCTGAAATGATTGCCAACTATCGCAGCAGCACCGATACCCCGCAATTGGAAATCAACCCGTATGACCCTTGCACCGCCGCATTCAATTCTGCTGATTCATCCGCCCCCGGCAGCGCCCCTCCCGCAGCCGGCGACCGTGGCACAGGCCCGGCGGATCTTTACCGGTCGGGTGGTGACAACCCACATGCTGGGGGGCGGTCCGGACATTTTCAGCGGGGGCTGCAAAGGCTTTGTCGATCTCCTGGTCCGCCTGTCGGCGCAAACCGGCACGGTCCATTGCATGTTCACGGATGATATCGAGCCGGTTCGCCTGCAAAACATCATGACAACACTTAACCAACGGCAGCCAGACCTGCGCGTATCCCTGTGCTGCCGGATTGACCGGTCTGTAAAACCGGCGATCATGACCATCCATGCAGGTGGCGCCATCGTCCAGATCCAATGGCGGATTACGGGCCCCCTCCCGGATTTGGGTTTCTTCAAAACCTTTTCCCGGACCGGGGCCTGGAACCATTTGGTGCTCGAAGGGACAGCCGCGACCGCGGAAAACTGCAGGACCGTCTCCAGCCATCCGAACATCGTGCATTCGTGGGAGGCGGTCGACGCCGGCAATGGGTGCTGCAATTCCGGTCTGACCTACGGTCCGGTGCGACCGCTTCCCGGCCAACCCTTGTGGCACAAGGCATCCGATCCGGTCGACCGCTTTCTGCTGGCAGACCATTTGACCAAGGCACGGCTGCTCAGGATGCGTGTCGATGACGACGGCGAGCGCATCTATACAGTTGGCGACGCCCTTGAATACCACTTTCTGGCACCTGACGCGTTGCCCGACGGATGCCTGGAAGAAATCTGCGCCATGGTGGCGGCGGGAGGGACGGTGGCGGACACCCACGTGCGTTTCAATCTGGAAAGGGCCCATCTCATCGGCTACGTGCAGGAAAAAGGCGTAATTGTCGGCAATTCCAGCCTCAAGAACCCCAGGCGCGAATACATCGACACCGTCCGCCGTCTGTCGGGACTGGACCTCACCGGTTTCCTGGAACGGGGGTACACGTCCGTACGGCCCGAATACCGCGGCCTGGGTATCGGGACCAAACTTCTTGAAGGGCTGACCCGGCGGGCCGGCGACCGTAAGATTTTTTCGGTCATCGCCGAGGACAATGCCGCCACCAAGGTTATCGCCATGCGCAACCGCACCCGCAAGGTGGCTGCCTATTTCAGTGAAAAAGCCGGTAAGCAGGTGGGCATCTGGATGCCGGAGTGGATGATCGCCACCGACGGGGAAAAGAGGTCATGAAATGACCTTGCGCATCGGCATCATCACGGTACAGGAACCCGGCTACCACCCCAACCGCCGCCTGCTGGAAGCGGCCGGAATTGCCGGTCATGAGGCGGTACTGATCCACCCCTATCGCCAGTGGCCAAAAATGGTGGCAGGACAGTTGGGGGTGACCGCTAAAAATGGTGCGGGTCTGCCTCACGTGGTGATGCCGAGGCAGGGTGCCCAGGTCGGCGATGCCTGCCTGGCCCTGATGGGCCAGTTTCAGCTCATGGGCGTTCCAATGGTCAACGATCATCAAGCCGTCAGCATCGCCCGCAACAAATTTATCACCCAGCAGGTGCTGACGGCCGCCGGCCTGCCCTGCCCCGACACCGTTTTCATCAACCACGAATCCGGATTTTTTCAGGCAGTTGATCAATTGGGCGGCTACCCGGTGGTAGTCAAGCCAGTCAGCGGGCGTCAGGGAGACGGCGTATTGCTGATCATGGACGGAGTCGATGCCCGCCGGCGAGGCCTGCCCGCGTTGAATCCGCAACGGGGACTGATGGTTCAGCGCTACATCCCGGCGGAAAAACGCCGGGACATCCGGGCGCTGGTCATCGGCGGGGCATTGATCTGTGCAGCCTCTCTTGTTCCGGCCAGCGGTGAATTTCGGGCCAATTTTCATCTGGGGAGCGAGATACGATCCACGGTGCTTGCAACCGATCTCAAACAAATCGCCCTGAGCGCCGCAGCGGTCGTAGGATGCGACGTGGCCGGTGTGGACATCATCGTGGACAGCGATGGCCGCCCATTCATCGTGGAAGTGAACTACTCACCGGGTTTCAAGGGTCTGGAGGCAGCCACCGGGCGTGACATCGCCGGACGGATCATCCGGTTTGCCACAGACCGGTATCACGAAAAACGACACCCCACGGACGTCTGAAATGAAACTTTCCAATCTGCATGTAAAAAAGAACCATGGCCTGATCCGGGCCGTGGCTGCAGTCCGCTTCGAGGATTGCGATCAGCCGGCGCAGGAGATCTTCATCGAAACTGAAACCGAATATGCTGAAGGCATCTTTGCCAACCCCCACGCCTTTGCCGTGGGCTGCATCATCCCAGCCCTGTGGTTCGGTGAGCGGCGACTGGCCCTTGACGAGCCTGTCTGCCCACGGCTCAAAGAGGGACTGGAAACGGTCATGGCCCTCATGCACCACTGGACCGGTGGCACCTTTCAGCCCCTGGCCATCGATGCGCCGCTGACCCAGACGGCCCTGCAGACTTCAAAAAAACGCCATGCGGCAATCTTTCTGTCCGGCGGCATGGATTCCCTGGCCGCCCTTAAACGGATCAAGGACAGTTATGCCCCGACGCACCCCGGGTATCCCAAAGACGCCCTGCTGGTTCACGGCTTCGACATCGGCGGCGTGATCGAGCGGGGTGCAAAATATCCTGTGTTCGAACGGGCCAGGGCAGCCATGACGCCCGTGGCGGAGGACACCGGCCTTACGCTGATTCCCATTTATACCAACATCAGGCACCTGTGCGACAACCGCGACCTGTGGCTGAACCAGTTTTTTGGAGCCGTGCTGGCCGCCGCCGTGCATGCCTTTTCACCCCGCATCAATCTGGCCTGGCTGGCCTCCTCCTACGACATCCCCCACTTGCACCCGTGCGGTTCCCACCCCCTGCTGGACCCGGAGTACGGCAGCACCGACCTTCAGATCCGTCACCGTGATGTGGGATTGTCCCGAATGGAAAAATTAAAAATCGTGGCCGGATGGGATGTAGCCTTCCAGAATTTTCGCGTCTGCCTGGCCAATCTACCCGACAAACTCAACTGCGGACGCTGCGAGAAGTGCGTACGTACCATGCTTGAATTGGAAGCCTTGGACCTGCTGCACAAAACCCGTGCCTTTGAAGCGGACAAGGTGGATCCGGCTTGGCTGGACGCGTTCAGCATTACCATCCGGGTGCGTGAACCCTTTTACAAAGAGCTGATCGAACCGCTGCGCAGGCGGGGCAGACAGGATCTGGCGGAAAAGATAGAACGCAAATTAACCGACAGAACCGGACGGCCGCCTGGAAACGGGTAATCGCTGCTGTTGATTGGCAACGCCCAGGTGCATGTTTCAGGGCGGCGTTGATCTCTTTAGATCAGCCTGCATGTAGTCGTCTATGGCCGCGTGCAGCGTGTCGGCCGCCAGGGTCGAGCAGTGCCAGTGGTCCCTGGGCAATCCGCCGACAGCCTGCCGAATCATGGCCGCATCGATATCCAGGATCTCCTGGGGAGTTTTTCCCCTGGAGAGGTCCACTGCCGCGCAGACACAGTTGAAGCTGTGAGCACAGCCATTGGTCCACGAAGCGCCCTTTGCCATGCACTGATCCTTGAATTTCAGGCAGATCTCCATCACGTCGCCGCAGGTCCCGACAATGCGCGCTTTGCCGTCCGGTTTGACCACGTGGGGGGTTAGCCAGTAATAGACGGCAAACCACGCCAAGGCGACGACCAGGAGGATCCCGGTACCCAGCAGGATGTTGACACCGTTCATGATCGGGCAGCCGCCTTTCCGGTTGCGGTCGCTCTTACAGGGCCAGCGCCTCCTGGGGAGTGGGCTCATGGCCCGCTTCCTTCTGAAACAGGGGACGCACGCAATAGGGTTGGATGGCATGCGCGATGAAACATGCCTTGATGCAGGCCTCGCCGCATTGCGGACCGTATTGCATGCACGTGTGGTGATCGATGCGGATAACCCCGTCGACCAGGGCCACGGCCTCAGCGGGACAGGCCCGCACGCAGGACATGCAATGCATGCAGCCCGCCGCACAGATCTGGTGAGTCATCTTGCCGCTGTCCCGGCTGCTGCAGCGCACCACGGCGCGAGCCGTTTTGGGCACCAAGGTGATCAAGTGTTTCGGGCAGGTCATGACGCAGGTGCCGCAGCCCACACACAGGTTTTCGTCGATCACCGGAAAATGGTTTTCCATGGTGATGGCATCAAAGGGACAGGCCCCCGCACATTCGCCGAAACCGACGCACCCGAACTGGCAGTCCGTTGGACCGGCAAAGGCCAGGTTGGCCCCCGAGCAGACCCCGTAGCCGATGTAATCGTATTTCTGATAGTCCCGGCGAATGGATCTGGCACAGTGAACCACCGCCACCAAGTCCTCAACCGCCCCCATCTGTTTCCCGGTGATGCGGGCCACGGCCTCGGCCACCGAGGCCCTGCCCGGATAGCACAAGTTGGGCGGGACATCCGGATCGTTGACCACAGCCTCGGCATAGGCTTCACACCCGGCGAATCCGCAACCGCCGCACTGGGCTCCGGCCAGTACCTCTTTGACCGCCTCCACCTTGGGATTGACTTCGACGGCGAACTTATGGGCCGCCAAGGCCAGCCCGATGCCGAAGAAAATCCCGATGCTGCCCAGCAGCGCCAGCCCCCCGATCGCCAGTTTGATGTATGACGGATCCATCGCTGTCTCCTCGATTGCACGCGAGAAAGAATCTCGCAGCGACTAAAAAATCGACATCCCGGAAAAGCCCATGAAGGACAGCGCAAAAAGCCCGGCCACAATGAAGGCGATCGGCAGCCCCCGGTAAGACCCGGGGACATTTGCGAATTCGAGCCGTTCGCGCACGGACGACATCAAAAAAAGCGCCAATAAAAAACCCAGCCCGGCCCCCAGGGCCAGCATGAGGCTTTCGAGCATGTTGAACGCGTTGTCGGCCAGGATCAACGGCACCGCGATGACGATGCAGTTGGCAATTACCAGCACCAGGTAAACCCCGAAAGCCTTGAACAGGGCCGGGTTGATCTTGCGCAAGATGGTGTCCACGGCCTGGACGGTGAGCGATACCAGTCCGATGAAAACGATGATCTGCAAGTAGTCGAGCCGATAAGGCGTAAGCACGAACTGGTAGAGAAACCAGCTCATCAGGGAGGCGAACACGATAACGATGGTGAAGGTGATGCCCATGCCCACAGCGGTGGACTTTTTCTGGGAGGTGCCGAAAAAAACACACAGGCCCAGGTACTTGGAAAAAACGAAGTTTTGGATGACCAAGGCGCCGAGGAAAATCCCCAAAAGATGCCCAAGGTAAAATTTAACCACCGTGACGGTGCGGGTGCCCAGATTCCGGCCCTGGGCCAGAATTTCCTTGGCCGCCACCTGGTGGGGCTGGTCCGTGTTCAAAGGGTCGGTCAGCACGATTGTCAGTTGGGTGTGATCGGAGCTTAACCATGTACGTTCGATTTCCAGCAGAATGTCCGGATCGGGCTTCTCATTGACCGTAAAATTGGCGTGGTCGGCAGCCCAATTTGCGTCCACCGGTCCGGCAAAGGTCAGTACAATCGCGTTGTTGGCTTTGAAATCGGCCTTCTTGACGAATCGCGGCGCGTTTTCACAGCCGCCGATAATCATCACCGCCATTGCCACGGCGATAGCCATGAGCGCGGTCACTTCTTTTTTCATCTCACGCTCCTCGCTGCGCTTTGCGGCGGAGCACCGTTTCCACGTAATTGAAGATGGCCATCATGAACCCGACCAGGAAAAAGCCGGCCGCCGGCAGCACAAAGAACAGAAGTGGCCGGAACCCGAGCAGGTCGCAGCCCATAAAGGTGCCCATGCCCAAAATCTCGCGCACTGTCCCGAGCGTCACCATGCCAAGCATGAACCCGAAGCCCATGCCGATGCCGTCCCAGAATGAGGCGCTGACGGTGTTGCGGCAGGCAAAGACCTCCAGCCGCATGGTGATGATGGCAAAGGCCACGATCAGACGCACGAAGATGCCCATGGCCTTGTAAGCCACCGGTAGATAGGCGGCCAGCACCAGGTCGATCACCGTCACCCATGTGGCGATGGTCAGGGTGTAGGTCGGGATCCGGATCCGCGGATGAATGTAATCCTTGATCAGCGCGATGGTGCAGCTGGAAAAGACCTGTACGAAGAGAACTGCCACCCCGAGAAGCAACCCGTTTACCACCGTGGTGCTGATTCCCACGGCCGGACACATGCTCAGGGCCAGGCGGAAAATGGGGTTTTCGTTGAGCAGTCCATTGACGACCAGTTGGAAATTGGTTTTGGTGGTCGCTGCCACAGCAGATATCCCCTTTCTTGGATTAGAATAACACCGGAATACCACCGGCATCGATCGCCCGGTCCATGATCTGGATGCGGTAGGCGAACTTCTTAACCATGTTCCTGACGCCGAGGGTCACGGCGGTACTGGAGATGGTGGCACCTGTCAAAGCATGGATATCCTTGTCCTGATAGCGTTTTTCCATCTCGGCCATCGCCTGCGCCGACGGTCCGCCGTCTTTTAATCCGATGCTTTTCAGGAATTTTTCGTAATCGGCAGGAATCGGCTCTTTGACAACGGTCAGGCGCCTGAGCTTCTCGAAGGACTTGCCGATGAACTGGTTCTTGAAATAATCCTGCGTAATCTCTGCGCCCAAACCCGGGTCTTCCTCGTGTTCGATGACTTCCAGACCGAGCATCTCGAAATCGGCCCCCAGGGCCACCATGGCCTTGATGAAGGTCTTGAAACCGGGGAACTCGCCCGGCAGCAAATAGGCGCTGCGCCGATCGCCCATGCAGGCGATGATCATCGTGTCGGCGAAGTCGATCTCCATGGAGGGCTTCATGACACGCACCAAGGCTTTTTTGCGATCGTCGGCCGACAGGGCGGTTTCGCCGGTCATGGCCAAGGCGCGGCGGTCGATGAAATTCCCATTCAAGTCAAGCAGCATCAATTCGTAGCCCTCGTCGGAGCCGGCCTCGACCGGCAGCAAATACCCCATGCGGGTCGACGCGCCGTCCTTGACGATGTAGCGGTGGACCTGGCGCAGCCTCAGTTCAGGTGGGGCCGGGTTGTTTTTGCCGTAGCCGAGCAGGCCGAGCATGGTCTGCTGCACGTTAAGATGTTCGTTTTGCTGCTTGGCCCTGGCCGTGAAGATGAAGGTCGTTCCGATCACCAACCCCGCCACCAGGCAGGAGATCGTCAGGGCAATGGTAATCTTGATGATTTCTCTCATTGGTCCGCCCCCCGGGAGAAACGCTTCGGCTTGAACCACTGATCCAGGGCCGGCGTTAAGGGGTTCATCAGCAGTATCGCGTAGCAGACGCCTTCCGGATAGCCGCCCTTGAGGCGGATCAGGACGGTCAGGGCCCCGACGCCGACCCCGAAAACCACCTGGCCGCTGCGCGGCGTCGGACAGGTCACATAATCGGTGGCCATGAAAAATGCCCCCAGCATCACCCCGCCGGAAAGCACTGCGAGCAGTGGATCACCGGTGAACATCCGCTCACCGCCGAAGATCCAGGTCAACACAGCCACGGTCGCGATGGTTGAGACCGGAATGTGCCAGTTGATGTAGCGTTTAAAAATCAGATACATACCCCCGACCAGCAGCAGCAGGGCGGAGGTCTCACCGATGCAGCCGGGCATCACACCCAAAAAAAAGTCGGTGTACATCGATGCCCGGGACCCGAACTGCTCGCGCATGGCCGCCATGCCGTAATGCTTCAAAACATAAAGCGGCGTGGCCGAACTGACGGCATCCACACCGGCGTCCATGTAGCTGAAAATCGCCGCGCTGCGGATCGGCTCCAGCCAGGCCGTGGTCATGCTCACCGGGTAGGTGGCCACCAGGAATGCGCGGCCGATCAATGCCGGGTTGAAGATGTTGAACCCCAAACCGCCCATGAGCGTCTTGGTGACGAAGATCGCCATTACCGCCCCGAGAATGGGCATCCACAGCGGGACCCCGGGTGGAATCACGTAGGCCAGCAGAACCCCCGTGATCACGGCGCTGCCATCTTTAACGGTGATCGGCCGACCCAGCAGCTTTTGCGAAACCGCTTCGGTGGCCAGACAGCTGACCACGCTCACGGCGGTAATGATCAGGGTCTGAAAACCGAAGACGAAGACCGACAAGACCAGCGGCGGCATCAGGCAGGCAACCACGGTCCACATGATCCGTGCCACGGTTATATCGGTTTTCAGATGCGGTGATACCGATACCAGCAGGTGGTGCCCGTCCACACGGTCACATGGCTGATTGACAATTGGGGATATTTTTGCTGCCATTAGCCTGTTTTTCTTTTCTGTTCCCGGATTTCTTTAAGCTTGCGGGCCTGGTTGACCTCCAACCGGGCCAGGCGGATGAACTGCACCAGGGGACGTTTGGCCGGACAGACGTAGGCGCAGCTTCCGCACTCGAAACAATCGTCCATGAAACCGAAGGGTTCAGTCTCCGCTCCCCTGCCCGCCTCCACGTAGATACCGATGTTGTTCGGCTCCAGCCCCATGGGGCAGGCATCCAGGCAAAACCCGCAGCGGATGCAGGGTCCGTGTGCGTGTGCATCGACTTCGGCATGGGTCAGAAACAACACGCCCGGGGTCGTCTTGGTGATCGGGATATCCAGGTCGGAAACGGCAAAGCCCATCATCGGGCCGCCGACCACGACCTTGCACAGGTCCGCCGTGGTGCCGCCCAGGTAATCCACGATTTCCCCAATATGGGTGCCGATCTTGACCCGCAGGTTGGCCGGCCGCGCAATCCCGCGTCCGGTAACGGTTATCACCCGGTCCGTCAGGGGCTTGCCCAGAACCACGGCATCGTAAACCGTCTTGGTGGTGTAGACGTTTTGAACGATGATGCCGATGCTCGATGAGCGCCGGCCCGACGGCCTGATTCGACCGGTGAGGCTCTGCATGATCTGATCGGCTGAGCCCTGGGGATACTTGACCGCCAGCGGTTTGACCGCGATCTTGAACCCATCTCCCGGGTCCGCCTGGATGATGGCTTCGTTCAAGGCCGCAATGGCGTCCGGTTTGTTGTTTTCCACCCCGATAACGCAACAGGCAACGCCCAGGACGGTCAGCAGGATCCTGGCCCCTTCGACGATCTCCCGGGCGTGCGCCACCATGACACGGTGATCGCAGGTGATGTATGGTTCGCACTCGGCGCCGTTCAGAATAAGGGTGTCGAGCTTTACACCCGGCTTGACGTTGAGCTTGACATCGGTGGGAAAACCGGCGCCCCCCAGACCGACGATGCCGGCGGCGGCAATGCGCTCCTGGATCTGCTCCCGGGATAATTGGCGCCAGTCCACCGCGGCATAGGCCGGGGCGACGGCCTCGGGATCCGTCCGGATGACAATCGCCGGGGCCTTGCCCACTTGAAAGTGAAGCACGGTCTCCACTCCCTGAACCGTTCCTCCGACGCTGGCATGAAGCACTGCGCCGAGTCGGGTGCCGATTTCACCGACCCGGTCGCCCTCCTTGACGCGGTCCTTTCTGTCCACCAGAAGCCGAAGCACTCCCCCGGGGTTCTCAGTGGCGAAAAGAAGTCCGTCGGCTATCGACGGATCAGGCCGGTGCGGCACGGCCATTTCACAGGGAGCCCCAACATGCTGTTTGAGAAACAATGACACCTTACACGGATCGGGCATCCTTTCGATGGGCAATGTGTTGGTGAGGTCCTTGTTTTCCATGGGGTGGACCCCGCCCTTGGGAAAAGTCGCCAGTGAGGTCGTCATCAACGCACCTTTGCCGCCCAGAGTTTCTTTTCGAGCAATCCGTTCCCGTAAGCTTCCCGGGTACTGTTGGAAAGGTCCTCGGGTCTGCCGAACTGCAGCGCGTTGGTCGGGCAGACCGACACGCACACCGGCTCCTCGCCAGCGTCGATGCGATCCATGCACAGGTCGCACTTGATCGCCTTGCCGGCCTCCGCGTTCCACTGGGGGATGTGCCACGGACAAGCCATGATGCAGGCCTTGCAGCCCACGCACAGGCTGTCGAGGATATAGACCAGGCCGTCTTTTTCCCGCCGACGGATTGCCTCCGTGGGGCAGGCCTCCATACACCATGCCTGTTCACAATGAAAACAGGCAACGAAGACGGAGGTCATCTTGGGTTTGCCATTGACCATCTTGGGTCCCAAGACGACGATTTTGCCCAGGGTTGCCTCCAGCGGGACTCTTTTTTCCGATTTACAGGCTATCTCACAGGCATGGCAGGCAATGCAGCGCTGCGGATTGGTGGAAATGATGTAATCGCCCATATCTTCAAATACCTCCAGTAAACCGATGGGGTTTCAGATCTTTTTAACCGTGATCCAACTGTGGTCCAGGGCCGGACTACCGCCGATTCTGTCGTAGTGGCGCTCCTGAAAGAGCGCATCGGCGACGCCTTTTCCATAACTGCGTTTACTCTCGATCTCCTTGTGACCGAACCCATGGAGCATGAAAGCCGCTTCGGGGTGGATCATGTCGGTGACGTAGGCGCGCATTTCCGCTTTGCCTGTCTTGGATTCGACAATGATGCGGTCGTTGTCTGCAATCCCCAGTTCCTTGGCCCGGTTGACGTTGATCCAGAGCCGATTTTCGGGAACCAGATAGTTGAGGTAGGGATTGTTCTGGGTCATCACGTTGGTATGGGCCACGCAGCGGCCGCACATGAGCCGGAAGGCCCCCGGCTCGACATCGAGTGGCTCATAGGGCGGCAGCGATGGGATTCCGTGCCTTTCCATCAGGTCGGAGACGACCTCGATTTTGGCGGAAGGGGTCTTGAAGGTGATCCCGTCGTTGCGGTCCCACCAGATGGCCTTGTCGGCGAGGGAGACGAAACCGGTCGCGTCGAAATCTTCGATCTGGATATCCAGGTCCGCCAGTTGGTAATTCCAGATGTCTTCGGCCGTTTCAAAGGGAAAATAGTGACCGGCGCCCAGACGATCGGCCAACTGCTTGACAATCCACCACATCGGCTTGGTATCGAAGCGGGGTCCAACGCAGGCGATCCGGCGGTTGATGGCCGGTTTCAAACTGGATCCCATTTGCAGCGGGTCGGAGCGCTCCAGGAAGAACGATTCGGGTAAAACCACATCCGCCAGGGCTGTGGTGCCCCCGAAGTTGACATCGCTGGCCACGATCAGGTCCAGTTTCCTGAGTGCCTTGAGATTGGTGTTATAGTCCGGGTTGGACAGCAACGGGTCGTAGCGAAAGGCAAACAAAACCTTGATCGGATAGGGTTCTTCGTTCAGGATCGCATGGGGCAACATGAAGCCTACGCCATGGGCTGGATCAGCGATGGGGAAGGTATCCTGGCCGCACCCGTCGAAGCGGCGGGTGTCCTCCATCTCGGGGAACTTCTGGGATGAAAAGGTCTTGAGCCCGGCCTGGTAGCCCGCGTCCTTGAGGCCCTTTTTGATAAAAATGCCTCCCTTGCTTTCAATGCTGCCCATCAGCGCATTCAGGATCATGATCGAACGGCGAAAGTAAGTCTCCGTCGGGTGGTGAGAGCCGCGATAGCCGTAATGGAAGACCACCGCCGGCTTGACCTTGCTGACATCCCGGGCCAGTTTGACGATTTCCGCAGCCGGGATCCCCGTTTCCGTCTCGGCCCATTGCGGCGTATAAGGAATGACAAAGCTGCACAGCTCTTCAAATCCCTCCACCCACCGCCTCACGTAATGGGCATCGTAGAGATTTTCCTCGATGATGACATGCATCAGGGCGTAATTGAGCGCCAGGTCACTGCCAGGACGGATCATCTTGTAATCGGTGGCCTTGGCCGCCGTGATCGTTACCCGCGGATCGATGTAGGTCAGCCTGGTTCCCTTTTCCATGGCCGCAATAAAGCTGTTCATGGCCTTGATTTCGAGGGATTCAAAAACATTGCGGCCATAAAGGACCACGTGCTTGGCATTGGACCAGTCGGCGTTGATCTGGCCGTCGGTGTAACCGATGATCGAGCGGCAGGCCGTGTTGATGGACCCCTTGCAGACCGTATCGTGGGTGAAATGGTTCGGGGAGCCGATGGCCTTTTGAAACGACTTGGAGATATCGGATATCAGGTTAGCCCGCTCGCAGTAAATCGAACTTTTGGCCCCGTAAGTGTCGAAGATATGCTTGCACCGATCGGCGGTGTAATCCAGGGCATCTTCCCAGCTCACCCGTTTCCACTGGCCTGAACCGCGCTCACCGGTGCGAATCAGGGGAAATCGCACCCTCTGGGTATCATTCAGGCTGGCCACTGCCGCAGCAGCCTTGGGGCATATGCCGCCGTTCATGGCCGGCACGTGGGGATTGCCCCGAATTCTGACCACCTGTTCATTTTCTACCTCAACCTGGATCGGACAGCGTACGGAACACATAAAACAGAGCGTATAAACAACCTTTTTCATTGAATGGTCCCTCCAGCATTGGCGGAAAAATAAAAAATGATCCCGGTGTGACCCCGATATACGGTCTGTTTCACCTCGAATCAGCCCGGTGCTTAATGAGCATATGCGCGATTATAATGAACATATGCGCGGATTGTCAACCTAAAAAAGACAAATGTTGATTTCCAAAAACGGCGGCAGCGGCAACAGGCGGTCGGTTTGGTTTTGGCGGAGAACGGATTACTGAGGATTCTGGAAAAGATGGGCGTGATGGCTCAACACCGCCCAGGCAGATCATGCCGCAGAGGAATCGGCGAGGACGAATTCGATATGCTTCAGGAATTCATTGCAACCGGCAGCATCAATGATTTAAGCAGCCAAACTTTTGATTTTTGGTTCAAAAGCCTTTCTTCAGCAGTGCATTGATCTCCTCCGGATAGGCCATACACAGGGTTTCGTTGAACAGGTTGCGCAGGGCGCCGATGTCCGGTGTGCCCAGCTTCTGGTTGAAAAAAGTGCGCGGCGAGAAGATCAGATGAAACCGGAAGTGGTCGTCCCCCCAGACAGCCGTGAAGAAATTCATATTGAAGCTGTAGAGCCCCATCTTATCGTATGCGTCCATCAATCGGGCAAGGCCGGTGGCCATGTCCTTCAGGTCTTCAACGGTCAGATCCAGCGTGCAGCGGGCATCTTCCACAACGGCCAGGACATCCCCGGCAACGCCCATGGGAGCGAAGGCGGTCATCCAGTGCGTGCGGCCAATCCGCCCCAGGTAGCGTTGGCCGGAGTCCTTTTCCGCAGCCACCAGGTCATCCCAGTAGGTGGATCCATGGGCGTCCCTGTAGTTTTGGGAAGCCTCGATCTCCTGTCGCATGAGATTGGGAGCGGTGGATGTGGAGAAAACCTGCAGGTGGGGGTGGATCAGCGAACTACCCGCCGGCGGCATATAGTTCCAATTGACGATATGATAGACGGATTCCGGATGACCGGCGGCCGCCACGCGGCGGAAGAACTCCAGGACAAAACCGAACGCGTCGGCCATGTGGGCAGGCGTGAACGCCGTCATGGGAATGTAATGGCGCGCACCGAAGGTGGCTACAGCGCCGATACTGTCGTAGGGAGCGATGTTGGGGAAAATGACCATGTCGTCCTTTTGCATGCGCCCCTCGGCGATCAGGTCCCTGGGAAAGCAGGGTGTTATCTCCAGCACCTTGTCACCACAAAACGGACACCAGGCTTCGGTGCCGGCCACGAGAGCATCGAAATCAGGCTTTTCCCACTGCAATTTCATGAAATGGCAGATCCGGGCGGTTCTTCCAGTCAAAGGGTCGATGCGGATCTCACTGGGAATGCGCCGCTCAGTCATCTCTTTTTGCGGATTGAGGATGACCGTCTCTTTCCTGATAGCCTCGAATTTCATGGTGGCTCCTTTGAAACCGCCCCACGGCCAGCCGGGAGGGGGTCTTCGCTGAATGGTTGATGGGACAGGGCACTGCTGCTGACTGCAGGCGGCGCAGATTAATCACCCAACGCAAGCTCGCGGTGATGCCCGGTAAAACGCTGCGCAACGGAGTGCCAGACTTTGTTTGGCCCTTCAGGGGGCGATGGATCATCGCCTTGATGGGTATTTGAGAAGCCAGGGACCCGTTTTCAGGAATGATAATGAAAATTGAACATAATTCTATTTCAATGTCAATGCGTTGACTGCATACACCTGCTCACCGCCATACCCGCAGCTGCTTTCGCCGGATCGGTACAATCTCCAGCGTCTGATCCCCGCAGCCGGCCCGACAGTCCTTAATGTGGCAGGTTCAACCTGTCAATGACCACCGATTCTAATCGTATTGAATGTTTATTGCACACTGGCAATTTTAATGATGTAGAATTAACCAGGCAAAAAGGAACCGTAACGCCTGGACAAGGAGGTGGCCGGATGACGATTATAAGGTGGTTGACGAAGCCCGTCGCTTACATTTTGACGCTGACCATGCTTATCGCACCCACCGCAGGTGGAACCGAAGTGGGGCGTGTTTTTTTCGACAAGCAGGTGGTGGTCGGCAGCCAATTGCTGGAGATCAGGGGCACGGGGATTCTTCGGTACATGCGGTTTATTAAGGCCTACGCGGGAGCACTGTACACCCTGCCCGGCCTTGACCCTGGCAAGGTGCTTGCGGACACACCAAAACGGCTGGAAGTAGCCTATTTTTACGCGCTGAAAGGCAAGGACTTCGGACCGGCGACCTACAAGGGACTGGCCAGAAACCTGGATGCGCCGGAGATCGAACGGCTGCGGCCGCGCATCGACCACCATAACAGCCTCTATGTGAACGTTGAGCCCGGAGATCGCTATGCGTTGACCTATATTCCCGGGATAGGCACGGAACTGGCCCTCAACGGTCGGCGCCTGGGTGTCATCGAGGGTGCGGATTTTGCGGCGGCCATCTTCTCCCTCTGGCTGGGGGAAAACCCCTTTGATGCACAATTCAAAAACGAGCTGCTGGGCCTGGACGGTTAACCCCCATGCAAACTGAATCCATTAAAACGCGTCTGGCATATGCCCTGCCGGCCTTTGCCCTGGCGATTATCGGCATTCCGGTATACGTGTACATCCCCAAATTCTATACCGATGTGGTGGGCATCGACATTGCCACGGTAGGCGCGCTGCTCTTCGGCGTTCGCCTTTTCGATGCCGTAACCGATCCGCTCATGGGGACCCTGTCCGACAGAACCCGTTCGCGCTTCGGCCGCCGCAGGCCCTATATCTTGGCCGGCTCGATCCTCATCGCCGTTGCCCTGATTTTTCTATTCAATCCCCCGGTGACATCGGTCGCCTGGAGCACGGTCTGGTTTGCCTTCTGGATCTATGCGCTGTTTCTGTTCTGGACCCTGGTTACGATTCCCTATGAGTCCCTGGGTCCGGAAATCACCTATGACTACAATGCCAGAACGGCCCTGTTTGCCTGGCGGGATGGTTTTCTGATCGCCGGCACCCTGGCTGCAGCGGCATCTCCGGCCCTGGTGCAGGCCATCTTCCAGACCGGTGACGACGCCACCGGCCAACGCAGCCAATTTTTCTGGATTTCCATGATCTATGCCCCACTGGTTGTGGGCATGTGCGGGTGGTGCGTCAGGGTCGTCCGCGAAAGGGAGTATGTACCTTCTGTTGCCGCAGCCGTCGGCTGGCGGGACCTTCGAACGGTCTTTGCGAACCGGCCGTTTATGATTCTGCTGGCGGCCTATACCATCAGCGCCATCGGCAGCAACCTGCCGGCCACACTGATCCTCTATTATGTGCAATACGTACTCGGTTCAAACCAGGCGGACCTGTTCCTCCTGCTCTACTTCGTGACCGGCATCCTCCTTCTGCCGGTCTGGGTCCGCCTGGCCCGCCGCTTCGGCAGAAAAGAGGCCTGGATTGCCTCCATGGCGGTCAATACCGGCGCCTTCATGGGTGTATTTTTTCTGGGTCCCGGGGACACCGCCATCTACGCGATCCTGGTGGTGGTCTCCGGCATCGGATTCGGCGCCACCCTGGCCCTGCCGTCGGCCATCCAGGCGGATGTGATCGATTACGACGAACTGAAAACCGGCCGCCGCCGGGAAGGCCAGTACATCGGTCTGTGGTCCATCGCCAAAAAAATGGCCGCCGCCATCGGCGTTGGCGTGGGGCTGGCTGTGCTCGGTGCCGTGGGCTACACCCCCAATGCGATCCAGACCGACATGGTGCGCTTGACCCTGCGTATCCTCTATGCGCTGATACCATCCGTGTGCAACCTACTGGCCATCGCCATTGCCGTGTACTACCCCATCAGCGGCGACATGCATAGCCGCATCCGGGCGGCTATCGGCAGGCGGCAGGCGGGCCATGCCGTTGCAGACCCGCTGAAACCCGCAGAAACTATTGGATAGGAAATGACCATGGAGTCCTGGATGACCCTAGCGCTGATCAACCTGGCCACAGTTACCGCGATGATGACCGCCGGATGGGTAGTCAGCGTAATCCGGCGCAATGTCACCATCGTGGACAGCCTGTGGGGCTTGGGCTTCGTGCTGGTGGCTGGTGTTACCTTTTGGACGGGAAATGGGTTTGGCGGACGCAGCCTGCTGATCCTGGTGCTGACCGCCGGCTGGGGCTTGCGCCTGGCCGGGTATTTGACCTGGCGCAACTGGGGCCAAGCGGAAGACCATCGCTACGGCCGGTGGCGGGAGAAAAGCGGGCAGCGCTTCTGGTTCGTCAGCCTCTTCAAGGTGTTCTGGCTGCAGGCGCTCTTTCTTTGGTTCATCTCCCTGGTGCTGCAAAAGGCCCAGCTGTCGCCGATACCCTCCCGATTCACCGCCCTGGACGTTGCCGGTACCGTTGTGTGGGGGATTGGTTTTGTTTTCGAGTCGGTCGGGGACTGGCAATTGGCCCGGTTCAAATCCGATCCGAAAAACCGCGGACGGGTCATGGACCGGGGCCTGTGGGCCTGGAGCCGCCATCCCAACTATTTCGGAGAATTTCTGATCTGGTGGGGTTTCTTCCTGGTGGCCCTGGCCACGCCGGGCGGGTGGTGGACGGTGGTCAGCCCGGTCATCATCTCCGCAGTCCTGCTGAAGATGACCGGCGTGCCGCTTACCGAAGCAGCCCTCAAGACCCGGCGTCCAGGCTACGCCGAATACATTAACCGCACCAGCACCTTCCTGCCACGGCCACCTAAAAAGGAGGACCGATGAAGCGGCTCATCGATCTGGCGGACCGCGCCTGGCTTCCCGACGCATGGATACGCCTGGGGCCGAAACCAATGTCTTCCCTTTGGGTTTTGGCAGGCTGGCACACGAATCGTTGAGATCGGCTTTTGTTGTGGGCTGGCCATGGCGTGCTTGTCTGGTCATTAAGATTCTGGCCACTGACCCGAAGCCTGTCTATTCAATGATTTGACATGGGTTGCCGTCATGGATTAAATTGTGGACAAAGGCGTTTCACCCTCCCGGCTCCCCGCCAAGGGATGCGGACCCGATCGCCCTGCCGCCGACAACGCGGCCAGGCAGGGTCGTTCAAAGAGCTGTCGGGTTAAGACACCCAGGTCCTTCAGCCGTTGATCTTTTAGCGGCATGCGCATGCGGGCCGGCCCATGTGGATACGGGTCGCGTGGCAGCCGCGTAACACCGAAAAATCAGCCGAGGGGAGAAAAATTATGCGTTGGCGTAAAAATAGCAAAAGCAGCCGTGTGGAAGATAGACGTGGTGTGCGAGCCTCTGGATCCGGAAGCATGGGGGGCGGTAGTGGTATGTTACGCCTGCTTCCCATGGTATTTAAGTTTTTAACAATCTGTCTGTCCTACAGGAGTTGCAGGCTGACTGCCTCGCGGGCGTCTGGGCCCATCACGCCAACCGCACGCGGCAACTGCTCGACGTGGGTGATTTAGAAGAAGGGCTGACTGCTGCCAGCGCCATTGGTGATGATACGCTGCAGAAACAGTCGCAGAGTTATGTAAGCCCGGATTCGTTTACCCACGGCAGTTCGGCACAACGCGTTAAATGGTTCAAAATGGGATGGGAGAGCGGCGACATGGCCAGTTGTGACACATTCAACAATGATGAACCCGTAAAAAGTCA
>NZ_JAWOHB010000026.1:0-4534 GCF_046496365.1 Desulfosarcina sp. | reverse complement strand
TGCGCAACGAGCTGACATCAGATACCCGCAAGACATTCAATTTGTTAAAGATCAAGCCTCCGCCGCAGGTCATTCAGCTGGAAAAACAGTCCTAAATTTTGTAGACACACGCTGAATCTCGTTCATTTTGCGATCCCGCGGCTGACGTATGTTTGCGCGAATTTGTCAACTTACAGACCGCAAACCCAAGTATAAGAAACAGTCGGGAAAGGCTCCTGGGCAACCGGGGGCCTTTTTTTGATCAAAAACCGGCCATAAGGACCGGAAAGCCTGGAAAAGTATCGGAACGTTGTTTTTTTTTGGTGGTGGGTTCCTGATTGAAAACGTATGAATTTGCCCCTGACCCTGCCGACGCGATGGAAATTATTTTTGGGGGTAACAATGGGGGTAACCTCAAAACTATCAACAATTAAAATACAATAAAAACATGTATATATGGATAGATTTAGATAGCCTGCATCTCCGATACTGTCTAAAAAGGCCTGTTAATTCAGGCCTTTTTCTACTGGGCACTCCGACCAGCGGCAAGCTTTGGCGACTCAAATATCGTTTTAGGAGTATTTAGAAGCTGTTGGCCATTGGTGTGTACCCCCAAAACCACATTTGCCGAAGCCAGGCGTTCAGGATTAACGGTGATCACAAAAAGGTATTGTTGAACTGATGGGCGATAGCACCGGCCAACGCCTCCACTTGTTCGAGCCCACGGGCCCGGAATCTTTTTGCTGCCCGGCTGCGGCGGAGTGGTTGGCGGGTTTATTCAACCTTTGGGCGCTGAATTTTTGAACCCTTTGCATGCTCGCCCTGATCGGAGATTTCGCCATGCGGCCGGAAGCCGATTGAAAGCCCCGATGGGTTTCGCGCTCGATTGTTATATGTTTTTTATCGCTGACTTCCAATGCCGAAGATATTCCTTTCGCAAATTCTCCTGAAGTGGTGGCCATAGATCGTAAGCGTAATGGCAAGCGGCAGCTGCCTGGGCTTGCGGATCAGAGTCCAAAGCAGCAGATACCAATAATGGAGGCGCTCCCTGCCGATAATGCCCAGTCGCAGGCAGGTTTTGAAGAAGGCAAGACAGCGTTGAAAATCCATGGGTGCTTTGGCATGCGGATTTCCGAACTCGCGCAGCAGTGTCCTCACCCGTTGGTAATAGTGCCGGGGAGAATAGATGTGGGCCATAATGGTTTGATAGCCCTCGACCAGCGTCGAGAGTCCCATCTTCGGCACAATGTTTGTGGTGCCATCGACATTATCACCTGATATCTGCCCCACCACCCGGTTTTCTTTCTGCAGCCGCTCGAACAAAAGGGTCCCCGGCGGCGCCTGGAGCATGCCAACCATGGCGGTGACGATCCCGCTCTGCTGGATGAAATCGATATGGCGCTGGAAAGTGGCCGGTGTGTCGCAATCGAAGCCGACAATGAATCCACCCGACACCTGCAAGCCGGCCTGCTGGATGGTGCGGACACTTCGGAGAAGATCCCGATTCTTGTTCTGGTTTTTTTTGCATTCGGCCAGGCTCTGCTCATCCGGTGACTCGATTCCGATAAACACCAGATCGAACCCCGCCCGGACCATCATTTCCATAAGCTCGGGATCATCGGCCAGATTGATCGAGGCTTCCGTATAAAACACGCACCCCTTCCTGGTTTGGCGCCACGCCATCAGCGCCGGCAGCAAGTGCGCCTTCAAAAAGGCACGGTTACCGATGAAATTGTCGTCTACAAAGAAGATGTTGCCGCGCCAGCCGGCTGCATAAAGGCGGTCCAGTTCGGCGAGCACCTGCAGGGGCGTCTTCATCCGCACCCGATGACCGAACAGAGCGGTCACATTGCAGAAATCGCAGTTGAACGGGCATCCCCTGGAAAACTGGATGCACATGGATGCATAATTTTTCATGCGCACCAGGCCCCAATCGGGTATGGGGGTTTGACCCAGATGGCAGAAACCACCAGCGCGGTAGATTTTTTTGGGTTGGTCGTCTTGCAGGTCCGCGAGAAAAGAGGGCAGCGTGAGTTCGGCCTCGTCGAGCACCAGATGATCCACCTCCGGGAACGCCTCCGGTTCCGATGTAAACAGCGGTCCGCCTGCCACCACCTTCAATCCATGTGACCGGCAACGGCCGATGATATTTTTAGCGGAGGCTCGCTGAATGGCCATTGCACTGATGAACACCATCTGCGCCCACGCGAGATCTGCCTCTTTGAGGTCTTCCACATTGACGTCCACCAGTCGCGTCTGGAACTGCCCGGGCAACATGGCTGCCACCGTAAGAAGGCCCAAGGGGGGGAAGGCGGCTTTCTTGCCAATGAATTTCAAGGCGTATTTGAAGCTCCAGAAGGTGTTCGGGTAAGCGGGGTTGATCAGCAGCAGGTTCATCATTCCTCCTCCTTTGCTAGGGTGCGGACCAACCCATGATCGGCACCTTACTGTTCCGGCTTCGTCGCATCAAGGCGATTGACAGCGCCCGGCGATATCACCCGCCGGCTGGATCCGATAATGGTCCGTCCTCCCGGCGTCGTGCAAGGCGCCTGTCACGACCCGAACGACGACAGAATGGCATCCATGTGGTCCTCGATTTTACAGCGCTCTTCGACCGTCAATGCAATAAATCGCTCCGGACTTTGGGCGAACGCGTCAAGGAAGTCTGCAAGCTCCGTTCCGATACCGGAGGAAGCGATAAAATCCGTTCTAGACCTTGCGCTTTTCCCAGTTTGATTCATGTCTTCACCTGTTTGCTGCATTAGGGGTAAGCCCGAAACACTATGCCGTGGAGGTTTCGAATCGTTCCATCCAACTCATCCATGGAAAACGGCTTTGCGATCAGGATCAGGATGCCGTCCTTGGCCGATTGCGGTGATCAAATGTGCTTCCGGCCTTGAAGGGCCGTTAACACCATCACGATGATGGCAATGACCAGCAGGCGTGAACGACGCCGCCCGTTGTGCAGCCGGTCAGCTATCCCAGGTCCCAGAGAACCAATAGAATCACAAATATTGTCCAAAGCAAAGCATGGCAAACTCCTTATCCGACACTGATCCGCACGATACAACCGCGTCTTTTTGGATTGGACTTGCCCCCGTTATCAACCGTCTGAATTCATTCAGGGGCAGGGGGTGAAGATCAGGTGGCTAAAACTAAGATTAACATGACCATCATACCGGCGGAAACAAGGTTGGATAACGATGGGGAAAAAATGGGGTTTTACCCAATACTATTGAATGGCGGAAAGGAAGGTTTGGATGAAGATGTTAAACGAACTGGCAAGATAGCTTCCTGCGGCAAAAGAACAGGGAATGATTGAAAGTAAAGGAAATATAAAAAATGCTGCTTGAACAAAAAATGAGGAAGATCGTTCATAAATGACCGTATTTGAAGAGCACCGGTTTTTCGCGGAGGAGACGGTGGATGATTCCGCCTGACCCGCGAAGTCCGAACCACGAAGCAACGCGGTCAGGTACCCACATTTGGCAAATTGAGGTTGCACCGACCGATTCCCTCTATCCCGGCCATCCATCCATTGACAGGTCGATCCAATTGTGATGCAACGCTATCCGGCAGGTGTCGCTCACACGCGTATCTGGAGGATTGCGGATGAACAAATTCCACGCCATGGCGCGGATCATGTCGATTCAGGATCAGACCATGGATTTTAGACCCGCTATCCATCCACCGGCCGGCTTGCAGCGACCTGTCCTGTGGTTTTTTTTCGAAAAGAGCAAGATGCTGGTTAAATGCGAGAAGGGGGTCTGCTCAATCCCCGACGACGGATTCATCCACCTCAGCGGGATCCGACCCGGCCGTAAAATTTTCCTCGGCACGCTGGGAGATCATGGTTGCTACGCCGCCGGATTGAATCCGGGCGCAACGGTTCCGGCACCCTATACCTGGATGGATCTGCGTGCACTGCTCGACAGGGTCAATGACGACCTGTTCTGGATTGCCGGTAGGGCCAATCATCTCCTGGATTGGGATCAATCCCACCGGTTTTGCGGGCGCTGCAACCATTCCATGACGGATAAACCCGATGAACGGGCTAAAGTCTGTCCGGCGTGCGGCCTGATCAATTATCCCCGGTTGAGCCCGGCGGTTATCGTGGCGGTCATTAAGGGCGACCGTATCCTGCTGGCCCGCAACAATCGCTTCCGGGGTCCTTTTTATAGCGTACTGGCCGGTTTTGTCGAACCGGGGGAGACCCTGGAGGCGTGTGTTCAACGGGAAATCCGTGAAGAGGTGGGCCTCGAGGTTAACAATATCCGCTATTTCGGCAGCCAGCCCTGGCCTTTTCCCAATTCTCTGATGGTGGGATTTCTGGCCGACTATGCCGGTGGTGAAATTGCGGTCGACAACCAGGAAATTATGGAGGCCGACTGGTTTACGGCGCAATCGCTTCCCCAGGTTCCATCGCGCATCAGCATTGCGCGCCAACTCATCGACTGGTTTGTCGAATCACAAACATAAATTGATCAAAATTTTGGAGGAAGCCATGCAATATCGACTTTTGGGCAACACCGGCATCCCGGTCTCGCAACTCTGT
>NZ_JAWOHB010000216.1:0-4385 GCF_046496365.1 Desulfosarcina sp. | reverse complement strand
GATAAGCCGCGCAAAGCGTCTTACTGCAGGTGATCGTGCCAGTTTTTCCAGTAGCAGCATGGTGTTGGTTGTTCCTGAGTACTATTTGGTTGAAAGCTGAAAGCTCATGGCTCAAAGCTGAGGGCTGAAAGGGGCGTTCATGGGATTATTGTTTCGTGCTGTTGATCGCATTGATGCGCCCCTTGATCATTGCGGCCATTTCTAAGCCTTCCTGTCCAATTTCTTGAGCTGGCCGCCCTTTATCCAGCTTTCCGGTGAAATATATCCAAAAGGGTTATGGTTTCATACAGCGAGCCTCTCGATATGTACAGGTATTGCGCGAACTCCTTTTTGGAAAATCGACCTTGGCCCTCGGCAATGTTCATTGCCACACTGGTAGAACCGGCTTCTATCTGCGCCAATAGGCGATAGTGCTTGCGATCAGTCGACACGGCATCGACCGTGTCGATCACGTTTAGGCAAACGTTACCGCCCGTTGCCATACATCCAATTGCTTGAACGCAAATTGCATTGTCTTTCAGCTTCCACCTTTGAGCCTTGAGCTTTCACCTTTGAGTCTTGAGCATTGAGCTTGACCTTTGAGCTTCATTTTTAAGGTAAAAATTCATCCAGCGTTCGTGATGTCAGCACGGCAAACCGGTCCAAGTCGCCGCGCACCTCTTCCACCTGCTCCTTGGAGGCCATGGGAGCGATCAACCGCACCAGGGCGCCATCGGTCCGGCGCCGGAAGATGCCGTCCCAGACCATGTAGAACTTGGCGGCATATTCGTTGGTAAAGTTGCGGCCGCGCCCCTGGTACCAAAAATAGCTCAGCTGCCAATAGCCGTTTTTTTCGATGATCAGCTCGTTGATTTGGAGCCGGCCGCCATAGGCCCCGGGGGAATCGGTCTGCAGCGTCCGCACGCGGTTGGTGTGGATATGCCAGCCGGCACCCGGCAGGCACAACCGGGGGGAGTGGATGAAGTCCCCACCCTTCTTCTGGTATTCATAGAAGGCGGTGTAGAAGTTGATCGGCGGCTTGCCGGGCTGGCTGTAGTCGATGATCGTGTATTCCTGGCCGCCGACCTGCGCCCATATTTCGGCTTCCATCTGGCTTTTGCGCCCGGTCCGTCCCCCCAGTTCCAGGGGGTAGCTTGCCAGGTCCTTCTTCAGGGTCATCGGGGAAACGTCGCCCAGCACGCCCACCACCATGGGGCTGACCAGGCAGAAGGCCAGGGCGATGCCGGTGGCCGTCAGGTGTCTTTTCAGGTTGACCGGAGATGGTCTGTCGTCTCTTTCCGGCCGCCGCTCCCGAGGACCGGGTTTGCCGGGGAGCAGGCTCAGCAGAAAGGCAATACCCAGAAACAGGGCGAAACAGGCCATGAACACCGCCCAGCCTGAGAAATCGTGGAAAAATCCCTGGGCCACCTCCACGCCGTAGTAGTGGGCCAGGATGCCGGTGCCGGCAATCCGCACCACGTTGGTACCCACGGCCAGGGGAACCGTGACGGCCACCAGCACCAGCCGTTTCCACCAGATCATCGGCCGGTAGAAAGCAAAAATCACGCCCAGGCAAAGCAGGGGCAGGACAAATCTGAGGCCGTTGCAGGCCTCCACCACCTGGAACTGGCTGAAGCCCATGTCGATGACGTTGCCTTCCCGGTAGGCCAGAAAGCCCAGCGCGTTGAGGATGTCGACCGACACGGACGAGGCGATGAGCTGCAGCGGGAAAGTCAGATTGCGGTAAACAAATCCGGGCAGGGGCAGCATGAGGTAGAGCAGCAGCAGGGGGAAAATGATGACGCGCACCAGAGCCATGCCGTAGATCCACCACACGGCGCCGATGAAGAGGGTGATGATGGCAGCCCGTGCGGTGAACAGTTCGGCACCCAGTTCACCCACAGTGAACAGGACCACGGCTGCGGCCATAACCAGCAGCCCCCGCCAGTCCATCCGTGGAGTCAATGCAAGGATCGCTTCGCGTTTTTCCCAGATCAGGAAAAGCGAAACCGGCAGAATCAACAGGCCGTGGGAGAAATCCTCGTTGTGGGTCCACTGGTGGTAAAGCCCGGTCAGCGTGTCCCAAAAGGTCCCGATCACCACCGCCAGAACAACCCCTGCCGGAAGGATCCACACCTTGACAATCTCCTGGTTCACTTTCATATCTCACTCAACCTTGATGGCCTCGTAAAAAGTCGAAATGTCCTCTTTTTTGTCATCCCCGTGGAGGCGGGGATCCAGTATTATCATATGCTTATAGATTCCCGTCTTCACGGGAATGACATATTTTGGGACTTCCAAATAACTTAACCTTGATGGTGAATGCAGGCGATCACGTCGACGATGCGCTGTACATCCGCTTTGGTCATAGCCGTTCCCGACGGCAGGCACAACCCCTTTTCAAATAGCCCTTCAGCGACCTTGCCACCCACCACCCGACATGGGTATTCCTGGCTCCCGCTCACCGCTCTCTGCTCACTGCTCACTGATCCCAGCTTTGAGCTTTCGCCTTTCAGCTTTTCCCTTCCAGCTTTGACCTTGGCATGTGGCGCTTCCGCCCTAAAGACCGGCTGCAAATGCATGGGCTTCCACACCGGCCGGGACTCGATGTTCTGGGCTTCCAGGGCCAGCCGCACCGCCTCCCGATCCGCACCGAAGGCCAAAGGATCGATCAGGATCACCGTCAGCCACCGGTTGGATGTGCCATATGACGCCTCGGGCATAAAACTTATTCCGGGCAGGCGTTCCAGCGCCGCCCGGTAGTCGTCGAAAATTTCTCGTTTGCGGCGCACCCGCTCATCCAGGCACGTGAGCTGTCCCAGTCCGATGGCGGCCACGATGTTGCTCATACGGTAATTGTAACCGATCTCCGTGTGTTCGTAATGCGCAAACGGTTGGCGCGCCTGCTGGGACAGATATCGCGCGCGCGCAATGAATGCGCCGTCATCGCTGGCCAGCAAACCACCCCCCGAGGTGGTGATGATCTTGTTGCCGTTGAATGAAAACACGGTCGCGCGGGCCCCGGCACCGGCATGGCGGCCGCGGCAGGTGGCCCCCAGGGACTCGGCGCTGTCGGCAACCACGGGAACGCCGTAAGGTTCGCAGATTTTCATGATGCGGTCCAGATCGACGCTCTGCCCGTAAAGGTCGGTGGGCACCACCGCCTTGGGCAGCCGTCCTCCCCGGCTGCAGCGCAGCAGTTCTTCGGCCAGCAGATCCGGGTCCAGGTTCCAGGTCTGCGGGTCGGCATCGATGAACACCGGCCGGGCGCCCTGGAAAATCACCGGAGAGACGCTGCCCATGAAGGTCAGGGTCGAGGCGAAGACCTCGTCCCCCGGCCCGACATCCAGAATACGCATGGCCAGATGCATGGCCGCCGTTCCGCTGGCCAGGGCCACGGTATGGGCGATGCCGACTTTCTCGGCAAAAGCGCGTTCAAAGTCATCCACCATGGGGCCCAGCGGGGCAATGTAATTGCTCTCGAAGGCCGCTTTGACGTACGCCAGTTCGCGGCCGCTCATGTGGGGGGGGGAGAGGAAGAGGCGAGGGTGGTTAGGCATAGTTGTTTTTAGTTTTAAGATTTACGTTTTAAGTTTTAAGATTTCTAATCGACATTCCCGTTTCCACTTAAAACGTAAAACATAAAACGTAAAACTTTCGTTCTGTTACATTTTAAGATTTATTTTCTTGGAAGCGGGTCATTCTTCAGCGATTTGATTAATGCGTGCAGCATGGACGAAATCGCTTTCAGTTCTTCGGTGATTTCTTTCTGTATTTCCTCGGCAAGAATTCCAATTTTGCATGCGATATAGGCTTGGGTTCGGAGTTCGGCGGCAGAGCCTTTGGCAATGTGAAGAAACCGGATGAATTCAGCCTTTGAGTCTCTCTCGGCACCCTCGGCGATATTTGACGCAATCGACACCGATGCCCGCGTCATCTGATCCTTTAGGCCGTAATCTTTGGATTCTTTGAGAATTTCATAAATCCGCACGGATAGCCGGCAGCCTCTTTTCCAAACTTCCAGGTTTTCAAATGACCCATATGCCATCAATCTTTCCCCAGTTTCCACTTAAAACTTAAAACATAAAACGTAAAACTACTGGCCTATTTACAATCCGGACAAACAACATCAAACAGCAGCACCTCCCGCAGCCATCGGACCACCCCCGGCGATCGGTTTCTCAGCCACGCGTCGGGGCCGCCCATCACAACCATCCCGCCCTCGGCCAGACTGCCCCACAGCTGGACCATTTCATTGTAGATCAGCTTCAATCGGGTGATGCGGGCCTGCCTGGTCATCGGTCCGACAGGCAAGGTGTCCACCTTGTGCATCCCGATGCGGCAGCCGGCCGTCAGCGTGGTCAGTTTCAGAAGAAAAAAAGAGCGCGGCATGTGATAGTCCGAGG
>NZ_JAWOHB010000030.1:0-6329 GCF_046496365.1 Desulfosarcina sp. | reverse complement strand
CGGAAAAATCTATAAAATGAGCATATTACATTATCTGGAAAAATTTGGAACGCTCAGTCTGGGTAAATGTTTCACCACGAAGGACACGACGCACACGAAGAAAAACGTATTCCGGTTCTCTATAAAGCTCAAGTGACTTCTTGAACCCGGTACTTATCAAACGGAAGGTTTATTATTTCAACTGGTTTAGTGTATGGTGGCATTCCCGCGAAGGCGGGGCAAACGTGAAGCAGTAGCGCTATCCACGATGCTCACCCGATTGTCTGGATCCCGGATATCCGCTTCGCTGCTTCCGGGAAGACACAGTTGGGTGTTCCGTCAAGCGACCAACCTGGTCCTTATAGATAAGTGAAATCAGTATTAGCGCGCTGGCGCGCGATTTTCGTGCCCTTCGTGCTCTTGGTGGTAGTAAAGAATATCCTTCTGTTCAAAATGCGATCCTTCCGATTGTGTCCATGCCTCCATTCTCACCCACTTCAGACCATTTTGCTCAGCCGTCTCTCTGCAGACGTCGCTGGTGATATAGGCGGAACTGGTCCACTTCATGCGAGAGCGATTCGGGCAAGGTGACGTTGATCCGGATGTTTTTTTTCGTAGCTGCGCCGGATCTTTTCATCCACGGGTGCCGGAATTATAGGTAGCCCAACAATGCAAAGCAGGGGGTTACGGCTTTCGGGCACTGATTTTCCGAATCGCACGGATGGAGATTCCGGAATTTTTGTTGATAAATTCCGAAACGCACGATAGCATGCAGGCCTATGACCTCAGAAATTCCACTTTATCCCAGGCTGATTAAAGATCGCGTCACCGAGGCGATGGCCGACACTCCCGTGGTGTTGCTGGCCGGCCCGCGCCAAGCTGGCAAGACAACCCTGGTTCGTCAATTGGCGGATCGGGATATGCGCTATCTTACCTTGGACGATGAGCTGACGCTTTTGGCCGCCCGTGAAGACCCGGTGGGGATGGTGCGCAGTCTGAATCGCGCGGTGATCGACGAAATTCAACGTGCCCCCCAGCTGTTGCTGGCAATCAAAAAAAGCGTGGATGAGGACAGACGTCCGGGGCGGTTTTTGCTCACCGGATCGGCCAACCTCATGGTCATGCCAGCAGTCGCTGACTCGCTTGCCGGCCGGATCGAGACCCTGACTTTGTTGCCGTTGTCGCAAAGTGAGATGCATGGTTCATCGGTCAACTGGCTTGACCGGGTTTTTTCCGGGCCTTTGCCTGAGGTGGCAACCCCGTTTGTGGGTGGCGATCTGGTGGAAACCGTCTTGCGAGGCGGTTATCCTGAAGCAGTGGCGCGTTCCACGGCACGGCGGCGTACTGCCTGGGCGCGCCAATATACCGATGCCCTCATCGAGCGGGATGTGCGGGATGTAGCCGGCATTGAAAAGCTCGATCATTTGCCGCGTTTTTTGCGGGCGTTGGCGCAGATGGCCGGTCAGATGTGCAACTACACGCAACTGGGCGGCCAGGTGGGCTTGGATGGTAAGACGGCAGCCCGCTACATCGGGGTTTTTGAGCAGATGTATCTGCTCCAACGTGTTGAGGTCTGGGCGCGCAATCGGCTCAATCGTATTGTGAAGACGCCCAAGGTGCAGTTCGTCGACTCAGGATTGCTCTCGACGCTGATGGATTTAACTGCCGACACTGTGCAGCAGGATCGCACCCGATTTGGGATGGTGCTGGAAAACTTCGTCTTTGCTGAACTCCTCAAGCATACTACCACCGCTGAGGGGGATTTCCGCATGCTCTACTACCGAGATCACGACCAGATCGAAGTGGACGTGGTGATCGAAAACGCAGCCGGGCAACTGGTGGGCGTGGAAATCAAGGCGGCTGCTACCTTAAGGGAAAGCGATCTGCGCGGCCTCAGGCGGCTGAAAACCGTTGCCGGGGGCGCTTTCAGGCTGGGGGTGATACTCTACGACGGCATAGAAATCTTGCCGCTCGGCGATCGTCTCTGGGCTGCACCTCTGTCTACATTGTGGGGGAAATAAACTGAACCGATCGAGGTAAAGAATATCTGCGATTGCCTGTTGATTCCAGTTTTGGAAAAACCTTAAACGACTGCAAAGTCAAAATTTTCACCACGACGCACACGAAGAAAAAAGTATTGGCGCGCTGGCGCGCCCTCTTCGTGCCCTTCGTGCTCTTCGTGGTAGTAAAAAATATCCTTCTGTTCAAAATACTAATCATGGCTGACACCGACCCTGTCCATAATCAAATCCTCGCCAGCGGTTATTTCTCGGCCGACTGGTATCTGGAGCAGTACCAGGATGTGGCAAATTCTGGCATGGATCCCCTGGAACACTACCTGTCCTACGGCGTATCCGAAGGCCGCGATCCGGGACCGGACTTCAGTACCAGCGGCTACCTGGCGCGCTACCACGATGTGGCCGAGGCGGGCATCAACCCCCTGTTGCATTATATCCGCTACGGCAAGAGGGAGGGCCGGCTCACTGCGCCCTGCCTGGATCCGCACACCATCAAACGCCCCTATGGCAATTTCGCTGAGTACCTGACCGGCTGCATGCTCGACCCCCTGGTCACGGCCCCTTTTGCTGCGCTGGACCTGGACAATTTCAAGTTGATGGATCAGGTCGCCCGCTGGCTGTGCCTCAAGCAAAAGGAGTGTAAGGAGCCTCCCCTGGTGTCGGTGATCATGCCCATGCGCGACCGCGTCGAGGTGGTCGGCGATGCCGTGGGCTCGGTGTTGGCGCAGTCCTATATAAATCTTGAGTTGATCGTGGTCGACGACGGCAGCCGGGATGACGGCCTTGCGGTGGTGCGGGGCTTTACCGATCCGCGTATTCGTCTGCTCGAAAGTGGCCAATCGAGTGGCGTTTCCGCAGCCCGCAACCGCGGCCTGGCGGCGGCCCGGGGCGAGCTGATCGCCTATCTGGATTCCGACAACAGCTGGCGGCCTGACTATCTGAAGTCCATGACCGGTTTCTTTCAGGTACAGCCCGATGCGGATGCCGCATACAGCGGCCAGTATCTCTACCGGGGCTGTGACAACGAGCCCTTTGCCGTGCGCTTCGGTTGCTACAATCCGTCCCTGCTGCGCAATCGCAATTACATCGACTTGAACTGCTTTGTCCATCGACGCGCTGTTTTAAAGATTGTCGGCGGGGGATTCTGCGAAGCGATCAAACGCTGGGTCGACTGGGAGCTGATCCTGCGGATCGCCCGCGTGGGCAAGATCTACTCGGTGCCCATTCTCCAGTCGCACTATTTCCTGGACAAGGCGGAAAATACGATTACTTCCACGGAGGCGTTGGATCCAGCTCGCAATTACATCGTGGAAAAATTCGGCTGCGGCAGGCAAGGCGGGTTTCCGCAGGGTGAGGGCTCGCTGACGAAAAAAGTAGCCGTCATTGTATCGGCTCACGGTGGCCGAGGAAACCGCGACGCATGCATCGAATCGCTGAAAGCTTATTCGCGCGATCCGCTTGTACAGGTCTTTGCCGTAGTCGATCCATCCCATCTGGCTAGCACGAGTTGTCTTGCCGAGCAGGAGAATGCCGGAGTGAAGACGATCGTCGCAGACCCCGGATTCGATCTTTTCCAGGCGGTCAACCAGGCTGTGCGGGTCGCCGACCCCGAAAGCGATCTCGTGTTGCTGGACCTGAACGCGACACTTATGCCCGGCACGCTTTCTGCGTTACAGAAAGCGGCGTATGCGGGCGGCTCCATAGCCATAGCTGCACCTCAGCAGGTCGTTCCCGGTGGGGATCCGTCGATCAACACCCACGTCCCTTACGCTTTCGACGATGTGCCTTGCGATATTGCCCTGTCCCATCATCACAGCAATGTTGAACCCCTCCCTCTTTTTCACAGCGGCGGTCCGGTGGATCTGAATTTCGCCTCCTTTGTCTGCGTCTATATCAAGCGAGACGCCTGGGAACTGTGCGGCAGTCTCGATGTCCATCAGGAAAGGGAAAGTCAATCCGACCGGATCATGTGCGAATTCGTCCGTCATGTTCTTGGCAGGCGGATTGTCTACACACCTGACGCCGTTGTGCTTAACCAAAGCCCATTAAGATTCGGAAATTAATTAATATTAGATAGTTATTGAAATGAGCGTGGCAGCTGCGTTTAATTACAACCTTGTCTGTCTGTTGGCCCAATTACTGCAGAACACCCCACAGATGTCCTGAGATGATCCGAAGAAGCCGACTTGAAGATGAATCGGTATCCGTTGAGCTGTGGGTATTGCCTGGGCGGCCACGGCCGGCGAAAGGAGTTGTAGCGATGCGATCGAAAATCCTGTGGCGAGACCGGGCAAACGCCTGGCGCGGCGAAGTGCTGCTTGCATCGCTCTGGATCTTTAAAACCCTTACAGGATTGACGTTGCTGCGCAGCGCCTATCGGTCACTCCTCATCCACTTGATCAGGCGTAGCGGGCTTTTCGATAGCGCTTTCTATCTCGAAACCCATGGGGATGCCGTGCATGCCGGAATGTCGCCGCTGCGCCACTATGTGACGTACGGCGACCGGGAAGGACGTTGGCCCATGGCGTTTTTCGATCCGGATTACTATCGTGCCCACGCAAAAAACCGGGCAAAATACGTGATTACGCTGCTTCACTACGCCCGTGTCGGACGCTACCTGCGAATTTCACCCAGTCCGTGGTTCGATGTCGATTTTTACCTGGCCGTCAACAAGGATGTTGCCCGCGCCGGCTTCGACCCGCTGCACCATTACCTGAAATGGGGCGGTGTTGAAGGACGTTCACCCTCCCCGCAGTTTGACGGTGCCTACTATCTGCGCACCAACCCGAGTGTCGCCCATGCTCGTATCAATCCACTGCTTCATTACCTTCGAATCGGCCGCTTTGAGGAGCGGCGCACAGTGCCGGAAGAGGATGGGGGTTTTTCGGATGCTGCCATGGCGGATATCCCCCAAGCCGTCATTCCCAGCAAGGCATCGTGGGCGGCGCTCAAATCCCGTGCAGAGATCAAGGACGCTGCGGTGGATGTCGTGGTTCCGGTATATAAGGGAAGAACCGAGACGCTGCGCTGCCTGCATAGCGTTCTCGCTGTTTCAAATACAACCGCCTTCGAATTGGTGGTGGTCGACGATGCCAGCCCGGATGCCAAAATGGCTGAGGATCTACACAGACTGGCTGACCAGGGACTGTTCACCTTGTTGGGCAATACGCAAAACCGCGGATTCATCCACAGCGTCAACCGGGGTATGGCCCTTCATCCGGAACGCGATGTGGTGCTTTTGAACGCCGATACGGAGGTCTTCGACGGATGGCTCGATCGGCTTCGGCAGGCCGCTCAACGCCACCCCAGAACGGGCACCGTAACCCCGCTTTCCAACAACGCCACCATCTGCAGCTATCCCCGCTTCTTGCAGGACAATCCTTTCCCTCTGGAATTGAGTTATGCCGAACTGGATTCGTTGACTGCCAAGGTAAATGCCGGTCTGGACGTGGAAGCACCCACCGGGGTCGGTTTTTGTATGTATCTCAAACGCGCCGCCCTGGCGGATGTGGGTCAGTTCGATGAGGCGTCATTCGGCAGGGGCTACGGAGAGGAAAATGACTTCTGTCAGCGCGCCATCCGCAAAGGCTGGCGCAACGTCATCGCCGCCGATGTCTTCATCCACCATTGGGGTTCGGCCTCGTTCCAGGGGCAAAAGGCCAAACGAATCCAGGCCGCCCTTAAAACCCTTGATCGGATGCACCCCGCGTATCAGCGGGATGTGGCCACTTTCATCGATCGTGATCCCCTAAACGAAATGCGCAGCCGTTTAGACATGGCACGGTTGACACGGTTTCGCCGAAACAAAAATACGCTCATCGTTTGTCATCATCGGGGCGGCGGTGCCGAAAGGAAAGTGCAGGAAGAGATCCAGCGGTTCAACCGGGAAGGCCACGGTGTCTTTCTTCTGCGTCCCAAAGCCGGTGAACCGTCCCATGTCGTTTTTCGTCATTCCGCGGCCAAACCGCTGCCGAACCTTCCCGCCTGCATTTTGGCGGATACGACCGGAATGACCAACGTACTCAAAAAACTCGGCATCACCGATATTCATACCCACAGCCTGGTCGATTTCGAGACTGAAGCGCCTGACCACCTGTGCGCCTTGACCGAATCTTTGGATGTACGTTGGGCCGCGAACCTGCATGACTACAAAGTCATCTGTCCGCGCATCAACCTGGCTGATGCGAACGGCTTTTATTGCGGCGAGCCGGCTGAAACCGCCTGCAACAAGTGCCTGGTTGAAGTGGGTTCCGATTTTAAGGTGACCGACATAGGGGCCTGGCGAGCCATGCACAGACGGGCTTTGATGGCGGCGGACCAGGTGCTGGTGCC
>NZ_JAWOHB010000135.1:0-141940 GCF_046496365.1 Desulfosarcina sp. | reverse complement strand
TAGATTCGGCGCGACGTCCCCCGTCTGCTTTCGATGGTTGTTGCTTGAACACCGGGCTTTTTGAAAAAAATCGTCTTCGACTTTCCGTCCGAATCATACGGCACATCATGGACCTCTTTTTGTTCTCGCGCTTTATCGTTTTTCAGGGCAGCTAAGGCCACCTTCACTTTGAACTGTGGAGAGTAATAGTTACTTCGTTTTTTCTCACGATCAGCTCTATCAAATTTTGGCTGATTCAGAACCAATCTTACTGTTCAGTTTTCAGAGATCACCGTCGACCTCGATCTTAATTAATTACCTGTTTCAGAGTTCTAACTTATGTTGTTGAAGGGTTATAAATTATAACAGAAACCAAAGAAGAGGAGGGGCGGTATGATATCTAAAAAGCTGATCTTTTTATTTATTGTTTTCGGTATAGTTTTTACATGTGTTTTCGTCGCTTACTCTTTTACAGCCAAAAATGTTGGACTGGACGCGCTCGTAAGAATGCCGGGAACCCAGCCAGATCAAGGTGTTGTTCTTCAGGATCCATTACAGGGTCAGGCCGGATGTATAAATTGTCACGGCGAGAATCCAACGGACCCGACCGGACAATTCATCGTCGTCCCCGGTTTTTCCTGGTCAGGTTCTATGATGGCCCAGGCGGCCAGAGACCCTATTTTCTGGGCAACCATGACGGTTGCCGCCCAAGACTCCATCGCGGCGCTGGGAAGGCCCAATGCGGTGGACATATGCCTTCGCTGTCATTTTCCGCAAGGATGGCTGGCCGGTCGATCCGGGCATATCGATCCTTCTGACCTCAACGCTTCGGCCATGACCGGCAGTGATTTTGACGGGGTGTCATGCGATCTGTGCCACCGGATGTATGATCCATTTTTCGAAGATACATTCGAGGGGACACGAGAAAGCAGCGCCTGGGAATCCTATTGGGATGAGGCTGGCAATACCGGTCCGCCGTCCAGCACCACCCTATCCCAGATAGAAGCGGAAATTACCCTCAATGAAGACAGGGCCCTGGCAAGCGCCATCAATCTTTTCAACGGCAATGACTTTTACCTGGATGATCGGCCGGTGTTTGACACATATACCGAAAACGGCGGCGGTCAGTTTTTTGTAAGTACCACCAATAACTTTGTTGACAAGCGGGCCAGCTTTGCCGATACGGTGCCTGATCACAGCGTGCTATACAGTCGCTACCACAAGTCCAAGTTTTTTTGCGGTACTTGTCACGATGTGTCCAACCCGGCCCTGGAAAATGTGGCCTTTATCGACGCCGTCCCAGATGATGGAACCACTGAGCTTCCTTCAGAAACACAATCGGCATATTCCTATTTTCATGTGGAGCGCACGTTTTCGGAGTTTATGCTTTCCGCTTACGGCCGAGGAGGGGCCCCCACCAATCTCGAATTTCAAGAGCAGGGTGCCAACAGGATCACATATGCCACCAAATGCCAGGATTGTCATATGTGGGATACGGTTGGTAAAGGTTGTGGAGAACTTGCGGCGCCGTTGCGACCCGATGAGAGTATCGAGCACCCGAACTCTGGGGCCCCCTTCCATACTCTCCAGGGTGGTAATGCTTGGATGACCTTTATCCTGGCCACTACCGACGATCATTTTCCGGAATTTGATCCCATAAACCTGGCCTTGCTCAATCAGGGCAAGGAAATTTTGACGCTGGACCTTGCTCAAGGAATCGATACGCGGGATAATGGTGCCGCCCTGTTGGCTGCTTCAAATCGAGCCTTATTCCAGCTGAAACTTGCAGGGACCATTCAGAATATCGTTTATGATCCTGTTAGCGGCGATTTGGATTTCAGAATCCTGAACAATTCCGGACATAAGCTGATTACCGGCTACCCTGAAGGTCGTCGCATGTTCGTAAACATCAAGGCTTACGATGAATCGGACAATTTGATATTCGAGGTCAATCCCTACGATTATAGCGTGGGAACCCTGAGAGGGCTGGATCCGACCAAGGTTCCCAGCTCCCCGGCCCTGGGTCCCAATGAAATCTACGTCGATGAACTGGTCTACGAGTCAACGCCCAAAAGCGACCTGGCAGGCATTTTTTCTGATCCTGATAGGGAATCAAAAAAGACCTTCCATTTTGCCTTAGCCACGGACCGCTTCAAAGACAACAGGATACCCCCCAAAGGCTTCAGCCTGGCCGATGCTGCAGCAAGGCTCAGCAGGCCGGTATGGGAGGGCGTCAAAGACGATGGGTCGCCAACTGATTTGTTCACCCCGGCAGAGTATGCTGGTGGTTATGATGATGTCAACCTTGCCGGCACTGTTTTCCCCGCCGGCGCCGCTCGTGTGGAAATCGTACTGTACTATCAGGGAACCTCCCGCGAGTACGTCGAATTTTTGCGGGATGAAATCAACGGATCCGCAACCGCACCTAATTTCCTGACCCTTCAACCCGCCAACTACATTGTTCAGACCGATGCCTTTTTTCAGGAGACCATGGTCGGCTTGCGGGCCTGGGGCAACACCATATGGGATTTGTGGTACCACAATCACGGACTGGACAATAGCGGAACCGCAGTGCCTGGCATAATGCCCTTTGAAATGGCAAAGGCAAGTTGGCCAGGTCTGCCGGCATGCGAATGTAACCTCAATGGTGACAACAGATGCAACATCTTAGACTACCAGATTTTCATCCAGGATTGGGGCGCGACCTCCTGCAATGATCCCAATGTGGTCTGCGAGTGTGACTTGAATAATGATGGCAGCTGCAATATCCTGGACTATCAGATTTTTACACAGGATTGGGGCCGAACAGACTGCCCATAGCAAATATAAGTACCCATGATTTTTCACTATGTCCTGAATCAGTGGCCTAGATTTTGCCGTAAGGTCTGAGGACGGTCGATCGCCCCGCATGCCATGCTTTGGTGGGGAAAATTCTCACCGTTTTTGAAATGTCGCGGGCATCTGATTTTTTCAGCCGGATTTCGGACAGAACCGATCACCAAGCAGGTGCTTTTGAGCATGCCAAGAACATGAAGGTGCGGGTAGACAGCAGAAGCGATTGTGTGAACGATTCCAATTGTGCCAAAACATTATGGCGCTGGCCGGACTTCACAACGAAATCGAATCCATGGACCAGTGGGTTTTGGATTTTCTCGATAAACGGTGGAAAATTTGGAAGCGGCGGCATGGCAACCAACAGCCCGGCCACCGGGCCGGGTATAGCCAAAAGGAGCCCCAATCAAGATCACGCAAAAGCTCCTTCCCTTTCCCAAAGTCATCGAGGCCCCTGTATCCTGGAAAGACCATGGCGCCTTCAACGATGCCAATCGATTCAAGGCCCTGGTCAATCCGGATACCAGCCAAGTCTTTTCCATCGTATCCAAGGACTACCGGTTGATCCGGCATGAGGAAGCGGTTTCCCGACTTGAAGATGTCATTCACAAAAGCCAAGGCCTCGGGCAGTATGAGGTGGATCGAGCCCTTTACAACAAGGGGGCCCGGATTCGACAAACCTACCGGTTCATTGATCAGAAATCGACCATCGCCGCGGGTGACTTCGTGAATCCGGAACTTCATCTATTCAACAGTTACGATGTGACATGGCCGTTCACGTTTCTATTAGGAGCATTTCGGTTTGTATGCGGCAATGGGCTTGTGGTCGGTAAAAAGTTTCTGGATTTCAAGCGCCGGCATGTTTACGCACTGGAAAAAATGGGGATTGAAGAGGAAGTTAAAACGGCCCTGGAGCGGTTCGACAAGCAGGCGGGCCAGTGGCGCCGTTGGGCAAGTACCCAACTATCCGGAAAGGCTTTCACGGGAATCATCAAAGGAATGGCATTCGGGGAAAAGGCCAAGGCACTGATTGGCAAACACATTAAATCAGGATTTCCAGGGAATGAACCCGGGCAACTGCCGGCCATGACCTTGTGGCAGTTTTACAACGTGGTCACATGGTACATCACCCACCATGCTGCATCTCTGAATCATCGGGTAGAATTAGAGAATCGTTTGAGAGTGGCGATGGTTTCTTATGGTTCAATATGATGTTGTGATTTCAAGGTAATGAATTCCACGAATCTTGCAGCAAAATCTGTGTAGCACATCTCGGTTGCGAATCCACCACCAGGGCTATATTTACCCTGATAATCTTTTCGCCATTTACCTGTCCTGCTGAACAACCCCTGACTTTCCATCTCGCTAATCGCAGATGTTACGAGATAGGGATCGTATCTATCTGCCAATTTTTCGGCAATAGTTGTCGGATCAACGTGCGCGAAACCCTGAACCGGGTCGGGGTTTCTTCCCGGACCTCGAACTTGCCCAATAAACATTTTATGAATTTCTGCTAAAACCATGAGAGATGCCAGTGATAAATGCCGCAACATATCGATAAATTTCAGCTTTTCCAATCTTGGTAGGGTTTGATTTGTTGATCCGTTGATCAGTGCATTTATGAAAAGTTCCTGTTTATCCTCAAGTTGTGAATCAAAGGTCGCATCAATCACTTTTCGAGTGAATTGCCCACCTTCCTCAGTCTCAAAATATTCTTGTTTAAAAAATGTTTCTATATCCTCAATTTTAGAGATTAAATGTCTGATAATAATTTGAATATTTCTTTCAAAATTACTGCGTTTATAAGCGTCCCAGCCTGCGATCACTTCACCAAAACCAGGTAATCTGGAAATTAATGCTTTAACCGATCCTTTCAATGCGTCTATAATATCATACCCCTTATCGGGCGAATGCATGATAATTATCCTCGAGGGATTGAATCTGTGATAACTTATAGATATTTATGAAAAAGACACTATTTGTTAGCTGGTCAGCTTCTTTTAGGCTTTTTCAGACCAGTAATTCCGGCAAGATTATAACTGTTGTAAATGTCTTTTTTTACCATCAGCGATATTTGCCTTGAACCAATGGTTCTTTTATAAATCATCCGCATGGTTTCTTCACGGAGAGTTCCTTTTTCTTCGATGTCGGGACCAAACTGGGCAATCTTAACTATTGAGATTGAGTAAGGACTCTCGTCAAAGTCGATCGCACAATCTTGTTCAAAGCATATATGCTCAGCGCATTTGAAAATAAAATGAGAATGACCCCGGCGGAAACCGCCAGATTCAAAGTGGTGCAGCTGGGTGGTCGTAGTGTAAGAATGGACTAATGCGATTTGGGAAAAGGCACCGGTAAAACCAACGCAAATAAACCATCTTGCTTTATCACCATCACCATATCGATTGTCAGGAAAATTGTTCCAACGAAAGACTAAGCCAACTTTCAGCTCGATACTCAATTCGAAAGCGCTTTTTGGGTTAAATAGACCGCTTCGGGGAAGGTCAGTTCATCCTTGGGTTTATTTGATAAGTCACCTTCGAATTCCAATGCTTTGTCTATCAGATTGTTTGTTGGCGTACGTTTCCAGGCAAGAATGTCCTGGTGTGTGGCATCGCTCATGATCCTTGCCGTCACCCATTGCTGGGCGTAAAAATCCAACAACCTATTCATCAACTCAATTTCATAATCGCTGAAATAATCCAAGTTCGGTTTTGAGGTGGTTACCACCTGCTCACCAAACTGGTCCTTAATGAATTTGCATCCAGTGACATTATCTTTGCCATCGTAGACCTCCAATGGCACTGGACCGCGTTCCATTGCACGATATGTGAGGTCTAAGGTTGGTCTGCCAGTTTCCCGAATACTGCAGAAGTCAAGAAAAGCAAGGTATTTATATAGGTAGGTTTGATACAGCGGTTTCCTCACCCTTTTTCGGTGTTCCTGGGCAAAGAAAATTGCCGCATTCTTTATTTTTTCATCTTGGTATGGAATCATTGATGCCTTTCGTAGGCCGAAAGCCTATCCTTTAATAACTTTTCAATTGAATGATTGTCAATGGAAAGGCGCTTAATCTGGTATCGGCACTATAAAGATAATGCTTGAGCAGGCACTATCAACAACCGAATTTGGAGTCCGGTGGACAGCCAATCAGAAATTGCGGTGCTTATATCAAAAACCGGCCAGCCAACGGGGCCTGCAGGGGGCAAAGAATTCGTTTCCGTCTGGGTGGTCCGGATCGGTTGGAAGTTAAGGTTTCCACGCAAAGTGGTATTTGAGGATCTCGAAAAAGGTGATTTTTTTTCCAAGGCCCGAAGTGACTATTTTTCTGCTGTAGGTTGGAAATAGGGTTGGAATCAAGAAAAAGGGGCTACAGACTGAACTCTGTAACCCCTTGTTATGTCTGGCTCCCCAGCACGGACTTGAACCGCGGACCCAGTGGTTAACAGCCACTTGCTCTGCCGACTGAGCTACTGGGGAATATGAGGTTTCCTTGCCGTGGTGTCACGGCTAAAGAAGCGTCTTAAATAGTCGACCATGATTTGAATGTCAAGCGCTTTTTAATCACGAAATGCAGGCTTGAAAATTGACTGATTCAATTTTAGTAGGCGTATAAGTCCATTGAATTTATTTAATTTTCCGTTTCCAGGGCGATTATTGAACCGGTGAAACAGCAGTCTGTTCTTTGCGCAGGTACAACACCACGCTTTTTCCCAGCACCGGGTTACACAGTCGGTCGATCAACCGGGTCACCCACGGCTTTTTCATGATATCCCAGACCAACAGGCGATAATACAGGTTGACCGCTGCGCAGTCCGTTCGAGCCGGACCGACCAAACACTTGAGCCACCAATAGGGGGAATGAATGCTGTGGGCGTAGTGATGACACAAGAATCGGGTGCCTGCGCGCTCCAGACGGTCGATTAAATCCCTTTTGCGATAGATGCGCACGTGGCCCTGGTTGGCATTGAAGTACGTGTCGGACAGAGCCCAGCAGATGCGCTCGGGCAGGAAGCGGGGAACGCTCACTACCAGAGGCTTGCCCGGTTTGAGCACGCGGATGATCTCGCGCATGGCCTTTTCATGATCCGGGATGTGCTCCAGCACTTCACTGCAGATGACCAGGTCGAAGCATGCGTCGGAGAAGGGCAGACGGGTGACGTCGGCGGCGGAAAGGGTCCATGTGCCGCCGCCGTGTTCGCCCAGCCGATCGTGGAGTTGCAGTCGCTCGCGCGCTTCCTGTAGATCTTTCGGGTTCAGATCTGCACCGGTTACCCGCACCCCTTTGAGCCGGTAGGCGGCGCAGGTGTGGCGGCCGGATCCGCAGCCGATGTCCAGGATGCGATCTTCGGGGCGAATCGGTAAACGGGAGAAATCAACGGTAATCAAGAATGGTCTTCCGGTAGGCCGCCACAGTCTTTTCGGCCGCACGCCGCCAGGTAAAGTGCTGCTGGACCCGCTGGTATCCGCGGCGGCCCAGATCGTTGGCCTGCTCGGGGTGGTCCAGCAGGTCGATGATGGCCCGGGCCAGGGCCCGGTGATTCTTCGGGGGTACCAGAATGCCGGCATCACCCACCACCTCGGGAAGCGCGCCGCCTGTGGTGCTGATCACCGGCACCCCGCAGGCCATGGCTTCCCCCGCCGGCAGGCCGAACCCCTCGTAAACCGACGAGACCACGGCCATGGCCGCGCGGGCATACTGGCGCACAAATTCCGCATCGCTGATGCGCCCGGTAAAGGTGATCCGGTCGCCGATGCCCAGGCGTCGGATCAGTCGGGTGATGCCCCCGTTTTTTTTGGGTGCTCCGACCACCACCAGGCGGATGGCTCTTTTATTTATGATTTCCGCCACGGCATGCAGCAGGTAGAAAAGCCCTTTCAGCGGAACGTCAGAACTGTTGGTGACGATGATGCGGCCCGGCTCCCGCTGAATATCGGCAATGGGATAGAAAAGGTCGGTGTTGATGCCGTTGGGTACCACGCTGAAGCGTTCCCGGGGTATCCTGAATTCCCGGGCGATGTCCTCGCGGGCACACTCGGAGACCGTGATGATCCGACCCAGGGTGCGCGATACCCGTTTTTGCATGCCGATGAAGGAGAACCAGCGCAGGTGTTTGAGCTTTTTCCAAAACGGTCGCACCGAACGCACGGCGATGTCCCGGTCCACGGTGATGGGGTGGTGGATGGTGGCCACGGTGGGAATTTTTTTGGATAGAGACCAGATCCCATAGGACAGGCTCTGGTTGTCGTGAACGATGTCAAAACGCTGCATCCGCTTTCGCAAAAACCGCTGGGCACGAAAACCGAAGGTGAACGGCTCGGGGAATCCCATGGTGGATACACCCATCCACTCCATGAGATTGACGGGATCCGACAACTCCCTGAGGCTGGGAATGCGAAACAGGTTTTCGGGGTTATACAGATCCAGGCAGGCCAGTCGGTGGATGGGGATATCCGGGTCCAGCATGGGATCGGGAGGGCCGGAGACCACTTCAACATGCTGGCCGAGATCTTTGAGGGCCCGGCTCAGGTTTTTCACGTAAACGCCCTGGCCACCGCAGTGGGGGTTGCTGCGGTAGCTCAGCAGACAGATGTTCAAGGGACGATCGAGCAGGCTAGTCATGAAAGTGTAACCGGCAGTCCTTCCTGTGCGGGCAAAATTGATTCCCATACCGCCCGTCTGTGTCCACCGTCAAGCATTATCGTGCATTGCTTCAGGATCGACCGATTGCGGGAATTGCGTGTTGTCGGCTTTCTATTGAAGGTATAAGGTAAGGGACACAGGACAGCGGCAAGAAGCCGGAATCCAGGAGTCAGGAGCCAGCGCCGGCGGCCGCAAAGCCAGTTTGATCGTGAGCGGGAAGGTTGAGCAGGCCCGGACCGCGCATCCAGTTTTTTATTCAAAAGGAGGATTCGTGGACAATCTGATGCCCCATGCGGTAACACTAGTGGAGGTGGGGCCGCGCGACGGCTTCCAGTTCGAAAAGACCGTGGTCCCCACCGACCGTAAACTCTCCGTCATTGGGCGTTTGGTTGCGGCAGGGCTGAAACAGATCCAGGTGGCATCCTTCGTTCATCCGGCGAAGGTTCCCCAGATGGCTGACGCCGACCCGCTGATTCGACGGCTTCCCCGGGATGACGGTGTGGTCTACAGCGCATTGGTGCTCAATCGCCTGGGGTTGTCCCGAGCACTTGCGTCGGGCATCCCGGCCGTGGAGATCTCGATATCGGCCAGCGATGCCCACAGCCGCAAGAATGCCGGCATGGCTCACGCTGACGCGCTGGACCAGGGACTGCGCATGATCGGTCAGGCGGTATCGGCCGATCTTTACGTCCGGGCCAGCGTGCAGTGCACGTTCGGTTGCGTCTTTGAGGGACAGATACCCTCAGCCCGCATAGCTGATATAATCCGCCGATTTGTCGATCACGGGGCCCATGTGCTGGCCCTTGCCGACACCACCGGTATGGGATCACCGCCGGTGATCAAACGGGTCCTGGATGCGGTGCTGCCCCTGACCGGCCGGTTGCCCCTGGCGCTGCACCTTCACGACACCCGAGGTCTGGGGCTGGTGAACTTGATGGCGGCATTGAATTACGGTGTTTCGATTTTCGATACCGCCCTGGCCGGCATGGGCGGATGTCCTTTCGTTCCCGGTGCAGCCGGCAACATCGCCACCGAAGACACCGCCCACCTCATGGAAACCCTGGGGATTTGCAGCGGCGTGGATTACCGTCGGGTGGGGGTTATTTCCCGCGAGATGGAGATGTTCTTCCGCAAAACCTTTCCCGGCCGGATGCACCGGGTGACGGACTATGCGGTATCGTCCGCGTAATGCCCTTCCGATCCCCCCTTGCCGGTTACGAGCCTTTGCGCGCAAGTGCCTGCCGACCCCGATTCCTTCCCAATATCCGTGCTGCCAGCCGCAGTCGCAACACGGCCGTCAGCGCGATACAACCCGGATCCGACACGATGCTGATATCCGCCGCTTGGTTTTTAAGATGGATCCGCCCGAATTGCTTTAGTTTGTCATTGACCGGCCGATATCAGGTACATGACCGATGATTCTCCCAACGCAGTGTTGTGGCGGCAGGGATCCAAATCAATGTGTATTCAAATGAAATCAAATAAATAAGATGCCTTTTACTGACAACCCCAAAGAGACCCTGTTGTTTGTGGATGACGAGGAAAGTATTCTGGAAGTGGCCTCGGAGTTTTTCAACGCCAAGGGGTACCATATTCTGACCGCAAAGAACGGTCGCATTGCCACCGACATCATTGCCGGGCAAAAAATCGACTGCTGCTTCACGGACATCAACATGCCTGAAATGGACGGGTTGGAGCTGGCCGAACACATCCGAATGGTGGACAACACCATTCCGGTGATCATCATGACCGGTTATCCGTCCCTGGACAACACCATCCGCACCCTGAAAAACGGTGTGGTGGATTTCCTGATCAAGCCGGTGAACCTGAACCAGCTGGAGATCTGCGTCAAACGGGTATTGCGGGAGCGGCAGCTGTTCATCAAGAATATCTTTCTGACCAAGGAAGTGGAGGGCAAGCAGCGGATTGAGCATCTCAACCGGGAACTGACTTACAAGGTCGAGGAGCTCAACACCCTCAACCGCATCATGACCGACTTTTCCACCTTCGGCTCCAGCTTCGACCTGTTCAAGCGCGTGGTTGACCTGTCCACTGAACTGACCCACGCCGATGAGGCCTGTTTTTACGTGATCAACGAAGCCATCCAGCAGCCGGTGGAAGTGGCCCGGTCTGTTGCCGGCGGCAACGGCGGCGTGCAGATACAGCCTGACTGCTCGACCCGGACAGATGCTGGGCGGTGTTCCCCCGGTTTGGATATCAACCAGCTGATTCTTGACAACTGCGATGAGGATAAGCCGTTGCTGATCCATGAAAACAGCCACGTTCAGGGGCTGCCCGAAGCCATCCGGTCGCTGATGCTGGTGCCGTTGAACATCCGCAGAAAGGTGTTTGGCGTTCTGGCCGTGTCGGTGCGCAACGGAACGGTCCGCTTCTCGGAAAAAGACCTTTACTACATGTCGTTCATGACCAACAAGGCGGCCTATGCCATCGAAAACATCGCCCTTTACGAAAATATATATGAAAATCTCTTGGCCACTTTATACGCCTTTGTAGGTGCCATTGAGGCGCGAGATCCATATACCGAACAGCATTCCAACCGGGTGACCCGAATAGCCATGGCCCTTTGCCAGGCCATGGGCGGCAGCCAGGAGGAGCAGGATATTCTCAATGTCGCCGCCCAGCTCCACGATATCGGCAAAATCGGCATCCGGGATGACATTCTGCTCAAACCCGGCAGCCTGACCGAGGAGGAGTTTTGTATCATCAAGGAACACCCGGTGATCGGCGCCAAGATCGTGGAACGTTTAGGATTGTGGGATCGTGAAAAGAACATCATTCGTTGCCATCACGAGCGTTTCGACGGTAAGGGGTATCCCGACGGCCTCGCCGGAGAAGCGATTCCCATGCTGGGACGGATTCTCTCCGTGGCTGACGTATACGACGCCATCGCATCTGATCGTGCCTACCGTAAGCGCATGGATGAAGACAAGATTCTTCATATCATGTATAGCGGCTCCGGAAGCCAGTTCGACGCCGGTGTCATCGATACTTTCCGATCGCTCTACGGTCAGGGCGTTCTCAAAGAGATCATTCAGACCACCTCCTGAAGTCTGGAGAACCACCCAACCCGCCCGATTGAAAACCCTGCCCTTTATCATTTGATGCGAATGTAGTAAAAAACAAAAAAATTACCAAACAGCACCATGACCGTCGAATGGCGGCGGTCTGGAATGGGGGTTAAGGAGTCCTATGCCGGTCTGGTCGGAACCACACGATCTGAAAACATGGATGCTGCATGGGGTGAGCATGCGCGGCGCGGCGCTGCTGCTCGCCGTTTTGGCCATCCTGATCTCTGAGGTGCGCTTCAGTTGGGTGGAGGGTATGCTGGGTCGCTATCTGGCAGTTTCCAATCCCCACCGACCGGAATCGGGTAACGTGTGGGAACAAGGTCGTCTGAAGCAGGTCGCCACCCAGACCCTGGAACAGATGATCAATCGACAGCTCAGCGCCCAGCGGGAGGCCCGGGAGGCCACGTCCCTTACCCAACTTGTCGAGGGCCTTTCCGCGTCCCAGGGAACCATGATCTCTGCGGCGCATTTCAAAACCCTCTACAGCCAGGTTCCCGAAACCGTCGCCCGAAGTCTTTTTTCGCCTATTTTCATGCTGCGCATCAGTGCCGAAAAGAGCTGGGAGCGTGTATATATGGAGCGCGAAAACGGCCAGGTAGGCATCTACCTGCTGGATCGCGGTAACAATGTTCTCGGCTACACAACCTTGAGCGACCACCAGTTAAGTTCCACGGGCGCTGAAGCGCCCGTGCTGGCGGGTTCCCTGGACCAGCAACCGGAGTTTGCCGGACGCATTTATGCGGCGGAGCGGTTTTTTATGGCCCTGGATACGCTTACTCCGGAGATCCAGCGGGGTGTACTCGCCCATCCGGGTGCCTTGTTGGCCGCTGAAGGGATCCCCGTGCGCGTGGGGTTCAGCGATGAGGTCAGCGCCGATATGATTCGCATCGGTATCGAGATGGAGACCCCCCAGGGCAGCCAGATCCTGCTGGCCGTGGGGCAGGAGTGGGCCGTCTGGCAGGTTCGGATGCTGCTGGAGCCCCGGCTTTCAAACCCGCAACCCAGCAGGCAGCGTTGGCCTGCCGGTGGGGGGGATCGATGATCCCGCTCCTGCGCCTATTCCAGGCGAGCACCACCTTGATTTTTGTCCTGGCCAGTGCCGGGGCTCTGGCGGCCATGGGCCTGTTCTGCCTATTTCTGGTGGCAGTCAAGGATCTGCCCCGGGTTCCCGAACCCATCAGCCGAATCAACGACACGCCGGCCACCGAGATTTTCAGCGCCGACGGCCGTCGGATTTTAACCATCGGGGGACGGGAAACAGTCGCCCTGGACGATGTTTCCTATGCGTTTATCCAGGCGATTCTGGCCACCGAAGACCATCGCTTTTGGGAACACCGGGGTATCAACAAGCTGCGCACCGTCAAGGCGTTGTGGGTCACCCTGTTTGAACCGGGAAAGGTTCAAGGGGCCTCCACAATTACCCAGCAGCTCGCCAAAAACCTGTTTTTCAGTTTTGAGCGGACCTATATCCGCAAGTTCCGCGAACTGCTGGTGGCTTTTCAGATCGAGGCCCAATTTTCCAAACAGGAGATCCTGGAAGCCTACATCAACCAGATTCCATTCGGTGTCGGCGCTTACGGCATCGGTGAGGCGGCACGTACCTTTTTCGGAAAATCCGCCGGGGAGCTGACCCTGGCTGAAGCGTCCCTTTTGGCCGGACTACCCAAATCGCCCACCCGGTACAACCCGTTTCGATACCCTGAGCGTGCCAGGGCCCGGCAGCAGGTGGTGCTGCAGCGCATGGTGGCTACGGGCATGATCAGCCGACAAGAAGCCATGGAAGCCGAAACCGCTGCGAATGACCTGCGCGCCCAGGGCCGACCGCTGAGGGTGGACAGCTATTTTCTGGATGCGGTCATGAAATCTCTGGAAGAGAGTTACAGCCCTGAGGTTGTCTACCATGGCGGATTGCGGGTTTACACCACCTTGGATGTCGGCATGCAGCAGATGGCCGAAACCGCCCTCCAGCAGGGAATCGCCCAGCTGGAATCCCAGATGGACACGAACCATCGATCAACCGAGGCGTTGACGGAAGATGATACCGGGCTTCAGGGTGCCCTGGTCGCGGTGGAAGTCAACACCGGAGCAGTCAAGGCACTGGTGGGAGGAAGGGACTTTTTCCAGACTCCCTACAACCGGGCGCTGCAGAACAACCGGCAGCCCGGATCCGGTTTCAAACCGTTTCTCTACTACGGGGTGCTGGAAAACCTGAACAAAACACCGGCCGATGTGATGGTGGACAAACCGGTGTCCATTCCCGTTGCCGGCAAGCCGCCCTGGAAGCCGCGTAATTTTGAACGCACCTTCAACGGCCCCATGGTGATCAAAAAGGCATTTACGGAATCGGTGAACACAGTGGCCGCCCAGCTGGTTGAAGCATCCGGCCCCGAAGCGGTCGTTAATACCGCCCGGCGATGTGGTGTCACCAGTCCGCTGGGATCAGTCTATTCTGTCGCACTGGGCACCTTCGGGGTCAGCCCCCTGGAAATGGCCGCCGCCTATGCCACGTTTGCCTCAGGTGGTGTGCGCCACCCGCCATACTGGATCCGTCGCGTGGAGGATGTCAGCGGCCGGGTGCTGGAGGAGCACATTATTACCGGCGAGCGGGTGCTCAATGAGTCGATTACCTATCAGCTGGTGGACATGATGACCGGCGTCATTGACGAGGGGACCGGCAGCGTGGTCCGGCGGATGGGATTTTCCTTGCCGGCCGCCGGAAAAACCGGTACCACCAACGACTACAATGACGCCTGGTTCACCGGTTTTACCCCCAACCTGAGCACGTCGGTGTGGGTGGGCTTTGATCGCGGCCAAGGCATGCGGGACAAAAACGGCGCGGGCATCACGGGGGGACGCGGTGCGGCGCCGATCTGGGCACAGTTTATGAAGCAGGCCACCCAGGGTGAGCCGCCCAAGGCTTTTATGGCTCCGCCGGACATCTATTTCCAGAAAGTGAACCCTGAAACCGGATCATGGGCCGGGTTCTGGACGCACAATCCGGTATCCGTGGCCCTGAGAAAGGGAAAATCCTGATCGGGAGCATGGGACACTTGTTTAAACATCTGGCCGTTCGTCTTTGGGTGGCTCTGGTGATCGGCGGTCTGACCGCCCTGGTGGTGCTGCCGCCTTTCGCCGGCACCGTGGGACCCGGCTGGATGATCGTGCCTGGTTTGTGTCTGCTTGCCGCCGCCTTCTGGTTGACGGGAATGGTTTTTGCTGCCATGGGCCGCCGACGACTGGCGCGCCTCCTTGGCGAAGCAACGGTCTGGGACCGCGCCGGTATGGTCCGGGAAGCCCGTCAAGCGCTCACCCGGGCTGCGGCCACGGTGGACAGTTTTTTCTTTTCGCCGCTCTCCCGAAAGGCACCCGCTGGTAAACTGCTGGCCCAGATGGCGCGGTTCCAGCTGGCCCAATCGCCTCCTGAACCGTCATCCGATGCCATCATCGGGACCTATCTGAATCATTTCCCCCGTGACCGGGACGCCGCCGTCAAATGGTTGGATGGCGTTCTGTCCGGGAGGGCGGTAACCCAGAAATCCCATGACATTGCCGCCAGGATCGGAACAGCCCATCTCCAAGACACGGCCATCCAACGTATGCTGGCTCAGTTTTACCTGGCCGAACGCTGTTGTGACTTCGCCGCCCTGCAGACTTACCGGCAGTTGATGGATGCCGGGGAGCCGCTGGCGGAAGCCCTGCTCTGCGGTGTTGCCGATCTCTTCCTGGCCCAGCCGCGTGCCGACAGACTGGCCCTTCAGGTATATCTGGATGTTTACCAACGCGGCGGGCGCGATGCACGCCTGCTTCCCGGCATCGCTGCCTGCTGTCGGATGATTCACCCCAGCCCGGTGACCCTGCCCCTGCTGGAGCGGGCCGATGCAGTCCTGGATGGTGTCGGCGCATCCCAGCGCGAAAAGATGGCCTCGGCGTTTCTACCCGAAATTGCCGATGCCCGACCGGACCGATCCTTCGGGAAACGGCCCGGCGCATGGCCGGCCATCGGACCGTCTCTCCGGAAGGTGCTGGCTGGATCGGGACGATTGACACGTCAATATGCCGCCGCCGGTTTGATGCGGTTGCGGAAATTCCAGGCCGGCATCTCCTCCCGGCGGGCCAAATCAGCGCTGAAGTGGACGACCATGGGCCTGTTTGTCATCGCTGTGGGATGGCTGGTGATAAATACCGCATGGCACCTGTCGGCCAATTTCAAAACGGTCGAAAAAGTGCCGGAACTGGTGGTCAAACCGGTCACCGATCCCTTTACGCTGCAGGTGGCGGCCTATTTGAAAGAAACCGATGCCCGGCACTATGTGGACCAATTGAAAGGTCAAGGACTGGATGCTTACTGGACCCGCGCATCCGGTGGCAGTAAAACCTGGTACCAGGTGAGAATTTCTCATTTTAAAACCAAGGCGGAGGCCAGATCTGCAGGTGAAGACCTGAAAAAACGTCAGCTCATAGGCGATTTTTATGTGGCCAATTACAAACGGCCGGACGTACCTTGATCCGAAATTCAGTGCCCAAGAAAGGGTGGATTTTAATCCAGACCCCTCGGCAATCCCGGTGCCTGAACCTGTCCACGGACAGGCGCGCGAAGCGTGTGTTCAAAAAAGTGCTTGTCACCCCGAAACAAAGTGTTTAGCTTAGCCAGATACGGATACAAAAGTGGCCAAGAGCCTTATAGACTGAAGGAGTCAATCATGGATAAACAGGATGTCATCAGGATCGCTGAAGGTCTGCGGCTGATCGAAGCGGGCGTGGAAACCATTCAGGGCGTGATGAAGGAAAAAAATATCAAATCGCTCAAAGACGTGGCGGCCGAACTGATTCCTTTTTTTAAAAAAGATGACGATTCACTTACCGAATCAATCATCAGTCATCTGGAATAGCGTCATTTCCCAACGACGTCGGCTTGCTCCGGTATTCCGGGGAGAAGGGCCGGCCCCGCGATCAGCGGGGTCCGGCCCTTTGTGCATCAGACGCTGCTCAACCCAGGCATCCGTGTCCATACACAACTGCCATCGGGGCCATGCCGTTTGACTGTCAAGGAAAAGGTCATACCGGAATCGGGACATGTCCGGGTTGCCGGGTGGGGGGGGAACGCGCTATCGATGAAAAACAATAAAGAAACGGATTGGAACCACAGCCACAGTTTCGGCCAGGATCAAAAACGGCCGGGGGAAAGCCGCACCATCATCGTCATAGCCGTGACCGCAGTCATGATGGTGGTTGAGCTTGCCGCTGGAATCCTTTTTGGTTCCATGGCCCTTCTGGCTGACGGCCTGCACATGGCCTCCCATGCAGCGGCATTGTCGATCAACGTTTTGGCCTACATATACGCCCGCCGTCATGCCCATAACGCGCGCTTCAGTTTCGGCACCGGCAAGGTGAACGCGTTGGGCGGATTCTCCGGTGCGGTGCTGCTGGCGGTGTTTGCGGTGATGATGGCGCTGGAGAGCGGGGTTCGGCTGATCAATCCGGTGGCAATCGCTTATGACCAGGCCATCTTCGTGGCTGTGATCGGTCTGCTGGTCAACGGCCTTTCCATGTTCGTCCTGAATCACAAGGACAAACACCATCACGAGCATGGCCATGGCTACCATGATGATCATCATCTGGATCATAACCTGCGTTCCGCCTATCTGCATGTTCTGGCCGACGCGCTGACCTCGTTTCTAGCCATTTTTGCCCTGCTGGCCGCCAAGTATTTCGGGCTGGTCTGGATGGACCCGCTGATGGGTATTGCTGGCGCCGTTCTGGTTTCGCGCTGGTCCATCGGTCTACTGCGGACGACCAGTCATGTGCTGCTGGATGGGCAGGCCCCGGCCGACATCCAACAAAAAGTGCTGGACGGCATCGGAAAAAACGACGATAATCGGGTCATCGATCTTCACTTGTGGGCCGTTGGGCCCGGTATCTATGCGGCCATCGTATCGGTGGTCGCAAAAGTGCCCCAATCACCGGATTATTACAAACAGCTGATTCCATCCGACGTTAAGCTGGTGCATGTAACCGTTGAAGTGAACCGCGACAGCGAACGTTGACCCCGCGGCTTTGCGCGGGGAGGCGCCAATCGAAACGAACAGGTCGACGGGATTTTCCCGGTCAATCCGGTCAACCGATTCAACCCAAGGAGGCAGTCATGGCAGCAAAAAAAATTCTCATGCTGGTGGGAGATTTCGTTGAAGACTACGAAGCAATGGTGCCCTTTCAGGCCCTGACGATGATCGGCCACACCGTACATGCGGCCTGTCCGGATAAAAAGGCGGGCCAAACGGTACGCACCGCCATCCACGATTTTGAAGGGGACCAGACTTACAGCGAAAAGCCCGGACACAATTTCAACCTCAATGCCACTTTCGACGAGATCAAGGCCGACGATTACGACGCGCTGGTGATTCCAGGCGGGCGGGCTCCGGAATATATCCGGCTGAACGCCAGGGTTCTGGAGATGGTACGCCACTTTTCCCAGGCGAACAAGCCCATTGCCGCGGTCTGTCACGGTGCCCAGGTGCTGGCCGCCGCCGGCGTCCTCCAGGGGAAAAGCTGTTCGGCCTACCCGGCCGTGGGGCCGGATGTTGGCTGTGCCGGGGGCACTTTCGTAGACATCGCCGTGGACCAGGCCCACGTGGATGGCAACCTGGTCACCGCCCCGGCCTGGCCGGCCCATCCCCAGTGGCTGGCCAAGTTTCTGGAAGTGCTGGGAACCCGCATTGAGCTGTAGACGCTGGTCCGGCGACCTTATCTTCGGTGCGCTAACGAGTAAAAGAGAAACGGATGGAACTGAAAAGGTGTCATTTGCCGGTTTGAGCGGATTTACGGCGTTTCAAAATAATGATCCAGTTGCCTTTTTTTGACCTTGGTGATATCGTCGGTCACACCGCTTGTGTGGTATCCGGATGGACGCTTTAGCTCGTTTTTAACATCGTTTGAGTCGGAAAGTCGCCGCCTTTCCATCAATACCAACACCATGCGCCACAATTACCGCAACATGCTCGTCAGAATCATCTGGGTTCTTCTCTTGTGTCTGCTGATCAGTGTCGGCGACGCCCCCGGATCAATCGCAGGGAGCTGCCAATGTCCGGCTGGGGGCTGCGCCAGCCAGTGCAAGTGCCGCTGCGCCTACTGTGTCAACCAACGATCGGTGCATCTCTCCGAACGCGGCGATCATCCCCGCCGGTCGACGTCCGACCGAGCTTGCGCCGTTACATCGGCTTCCCTCCTTTCCACCTGCCCGGTCACCGATTCTTCCGCCATCTCGTTAAAGGCACATTGCCCGTTAGGCGATCCAGCTGAAAGCCGGATGCTCTCCTCAACCTGCAGCTGCTGTTTCCAACAAGAGCCGCATGTCTATACCCTCGAGCTGCTCTCCTTACCGGTACCTCCCGCCTCCCGGTCGATGCCGGAACGCCATATGATCATCACGCCTGCGGACGTGCACTGGGTTTCTCAGCCAGATAAGCGCCATTCCCCTCCCGGATAACCCCCCACCATTCGAAAATCGCTTGGATTGACGGATATGCGTGCATTGCCAGGCATGGCCGGTACAAGGTGGATGACTGTCCGCCACGGAGCCCTTTTCATCAGGCCGGACCAGCCGTGTGGGATCGGTGCAGCCATCTGGCTGCAAGCATCAGCGATAATGGCCCCCCATTCTGGCAAACACCCTGAGGTGATCGATATGGAGGCAACTATGCGAGTATACGCTGCTGTTATTTTCTTTTGTTTGACGGTGGTTGTGAAGCCGGTGGCTCATGCGGGCGATGAGCAGGCGTCCCAGGAATTCACTGTTGATGACATCATCGTCCAGGCCAGCGGGGAAGCCGTCGACCGGAATGTCGTCCCCCGGGAAATCGTAGAGGCGGGGCGCTTTACCAATCAGGGTGAAGCCCTGACCCAAGTGCCCGGCGTCAGTGTGGTCCGGCGCGGGGCAAGTGCCACAGAACCCGTCATCCGGGGACTCGGCTGGGAGCGGGTGACCACGCAGGTGGATGGGCTTCCCCTCTACGGGGCCTGCCCGGCACGCATGGACCCACCGATCACCTATGTGCGTTCCTATGCACCCGAAGAGATCCAGGTTATCAAGGGACTCGCGTCCGTGTCCCTCGGCCCGATGGGCACCGGCGGCCGCATCGTCATCGACACCGACTATGCGCGCGACCCAGACGATCCGGCCGGACTGGCGGGCTGGTTCAAACTGGGCGGTGAAACCAACCGCAACGGGGTTGCCGGTGAAGCCGGCGTGAAGGGGGGCAACCGATGGCTGGACATCAAGGGGACGGTCGAGGCCCTCGGCTATTCAGATTATACGTCCGGGAACGGCACTGTCGTTCCCGCCAACCAGGAGGAATACAGCGCCGCCCTGTCTGCAGGCATCCGGCCGAAGGAGAACCACCGCTGGTCCAACACCCTCAATTATGTGCGCGAAGATGACATCGATTATCCCGCTTTGCCGATGGATATGGATGCGACCGATTATCTTTTATATACAACCGGTTACCGGATCAAACCCGAGCGCGGCAGCCTGGAACAGATGGATTTTTCATTTGGTCTCCAGAGCATCGATCACCTGATGAGCAACCGTGAAAAGCCCAACCGCGGGATACTCGAAGCCGAAACGCCTTCCGAATCAAATACGTTTTCCGGCAGCGCCAAATCCACATTCAATATGGCATCGGGCATCAATCTGAATGCCGGCGCCGATTTTTACCACCTGAACAGGGATGCGACGCGCACGCGCCGTATCGTCATGTCGGGGATGACCTTCAACGATCGGATCTGGCCGGATGTCACGCAATGGGATCTGGGCGGATACGCCGAGGTCCAGGCACAGCTAGCCGATGATCTGGACCTGAGAGTCGGCGGTCGCATCGATTTTGTTTCCAGCGACGCCGGTGCCGCTGATGCGCCCAGCCTGATGATGAAAACGGTTCGTGAGCAGTACGTTAACTTTTACGGAGCCGATGCCGCCGACGTAACTCAGGAGGAAGTGGTGGGATCCGGCAACATCGTTTTGTCCTGGCAACCCATGGCCCGGGTGGCTACCCATATCGGCGGGGGCATTGCCACACGCCCCGCCGGGGTGACGGAACGTTTTTACGCTTTCGCCCCCGCACCGGGCGGATTTCTGGTCGGCAACCCCACCCTGGATCCTGAAAAAAAGATCGAGTTGGAATGGGGTATCGATTTCAATTATCCGCGCGTCGAAGCCAGTCTCAGTCTGTTTCACAACTGGGTCCAGGATTATATCCTGCAAACAGAGATCGACCGGTTCGATGTCAATGGGGACGGTGTCGAGGACGTTGTGCGTGGTTTCAGCAACGTTGATGCCAGGCTGTACGGCGCCGAGCTCAGCTTACGACTGCGCGCCGGCGAGCACTGGTCCTTTCCGGTGACCGCCTCCTTCGTGCGGGGCCGCAATTCGACCGACGATCGCAACCTGCCGGAGATCCCGCCGCTTGAGGGAACCGTTGCCGCGCGATTTGACGCCGGCGACGAATTTCCGTGGTATGCCCAGGCGGGTGGACGTTTCGTGGATCGCCAGGACCGGATCGATGAAACCTTTCCCGAGAATGAAACCGCCGGGTTCGCCACCTTTCACCTGCGCGGCGGCATCACGCTGCACCGGGTCATCAAGATCGAGATGGGCGTCGAAAACCTGTTTGACAAGGAATACAATGAACACCTGACCCGGGAAGCTTTCTTTACCCAGGGGGACCTGGTCCAAGGCGGGGAGGTGCCGGCCCCCGGCAGGACCTTGTATGCCAGCCTGCGCTTTGATTTCTGAATTTATTGCCGGGAAACGGGCGAGGGTGCCCGATCAGGCATCCTCGCCTCGGCACCCCAGCGCACACCCACATTAACGGTATGCTTTTGACAGGGAGTCGTTGTGCATGAACGCGCCAGGCCACCTGATTGCCGGAATCCTTCTGGCCGGAACCATCGGACTCGCCACCGGTTTTGCCAGCGGCAGCATTGAAAAGCGGGACGAGAACGGTGACGGGCGCATCGACCGCATCGCCTACTATGATGATTCCGGCGGGCTCGCCTGCCTGGAGGCGGACACCAATGGCGACGGCCGGATGGATGCTATTCAGATTTACCGCCAAGATAAAATGATCCGCATCGAGAGAGACGCCAACCACGACGGTCATTTTGAACAGCGTGAGGTTTTTGAAGACGGGCGTCGGATACAGATGGAGCAGATCGACCGGCAAAACCGGGTCGTGCGTCAGGTGGAACTGGGCGCACTCGACCAAGTGCTGCACGTCCGCGAGGACACAACCGGTGATGGCCGGCTTGATTCCGTCTACGACTACGTTGAAGGGCAGGTCGTGCGCATGACCCGGGACACGGACCTGGACGGGCATCCGGAGGTCAGCATTCAATACAGCGCATCGCAACCAATCATCCAGCACGACGATGCCGACCAGGATGGCCGTTTTGAATGCACCACCTATTATCGCAACGGCCAGGTGGTCAGGCAGGAAGCCGACACCAATGGTGATGGCCGCATGGATCAGACGCGCTATTTCAACCACCATGGCCAACCCGCCCGTATCGAAACCGACTGGCGGCACGTCGGGCGGGCCGATCGCGTTGAGATTTTTGAAGCCGGCGCCCTTGTGCTGGCGGAAGAAGATCTGGATGGTGACGGATTCAGAGAAACACGGCTCAGCTACCGGGACGGTCGGATCCGCTCACGTGACGAAGACCGTAACCGCGATGGACGCGTCGATCAAACCACGGTCTATGACGCCGATGGCAGGGTTGCCAAAGTCCTGATCGATACCAACGAAAATGGCCGCGTGGATACCTGGCAGTTTTACCGTGACGATCGCCTGATTCGCATGGAGTGTGACGAAGACGGCGATTCGAAGGTCGACTTGAAGCTCTTTTATCGCCGGGACGAAACCTATCGCAGTGAGAGAGACACCAACGCCAATGGCTATTTCGAAACCGTTGAATGCTTCGACCAGGCACCCTGGACTGTCGTTATCCAGAAAGACAGTGACGAAGACACCATTTTCGAGCAGCACGCCTATTACCAGCAGTCGGTCCTGCGGAAGCAGACCATCGATAGTGACCAGGACGGCATCGTCGACCGTGTCGAGCACTTTGATGAAAGGGCCAGGCTCTTCAAGGCCGAGGAGGCGCCCACCCCTGCCGGCCGCATGACCCTGATCTGGTATTACGATGAAAAAGGGCTGCCGGACCGTGCCGAGAAGGATGCCGATCAAGACGGCGTCATCGATACCTGGTATTTTTATGACGGTGGCCGACTGTCACGGGTTGAGGAAGATGCCAACCGGGATGGTCGACCGGACCTCTGGGAAGGTTACGATGAGGCGCAGCAACTGGTATGGCGTAAACGGGACCTGGACCACGATGGGCAGCCGGATCTTGAAGAGCGTCCGGTTGCCCGGCCGGAAAAAAATGATCGCCTTTAATGGATGCGCCTGCATCCAGTCGTGGTCGTTGGGTCAAGCTCAAGGCTGGTGGTCATTTCAACCACGGACATGCATCGGGTATCTCGGGGAGTGACATGTGCGGCCAACACAGGTAATGGCTGCATCGGGGCGTTTCAAACACGCCCGTATAACTCGCAGTTTTGCGGAAAGGGAGTGATCCCATGTTGGAATTCCTTGCCAAAGGCGGTGTTCTCGTTGTTCCGATTGCGCTGTGCTCGGTCATCGCGGTCGCTATATTCCTGGAACGATTGATCCGTTTTTCCTTTTTATGTCGACGTGGAAAAGGGTTGGAAGATCGTATCTCCGCCCTGGTCAGCGCGCGTGACGATCAGCGGGCGTCCGTTCTGGCCATCGAGAGCCGATGTCCCATCGGACGGATTCTGGCGCAAGCCATTGAAGTCAACCGTGGTGACAGGGAAACGCTCGAAACGGTCATGGTGCATGCCACCGACCGGGAGGTGCGTTATCTTTCCCGGTATTTGCAGGTGCTGGCCACCGTAGGCAACATTGCACCGCTGCTGGGCCTGCTGGGCACGGTCATCGGCATGATCAAGGCGTTCATGGTAATCCAGCAAATGGGCGGCAAGGTCAATGCGGCCGTTCTGGCGGGGGGCATCTGGGAGGCCATGCTGACCACGGCCCTGGGTCTGGCGGTAGCCCTTCCGGCCATGCTGGCCCACAGCTACCTGACCGGTCGTGTGAATGACTTCGAAGCACGGCTTCAAAGCGGTTGCGTCACATTTATCAAAGCGCTTGCCGAGCGGCAGTTGGCGCTCTGAGTGTTTCCCGGAGTTCTGCCATGTTGCGATTCAAAAAACGGACATCCCCCTACGGTGTGCAAATCCCGTTGACATCATTGATCGATGTTGTTTTCCTGCTGTTGATCTATTTTTTACTGACCACCAATTTTCTGGCCGATGAAGGCATCAAGGTCAATCTGCCCAAGGCGAACGCCGCAGTTGACCCGATCGATCCGGAGATCATCATCCACATCGATAAGGGCGGCCGGGTCTATCTGCAGGAGGCTGAAGCATCTTTACCGATATTGCTCAACCGTCTGCGCACACTGCTGGCTGAGAGAGACGACCCAGTCGTCATTGTCAAAGCGGATCGGACGGTGATCGTCGATCAGGTAGTCGGGGTCATGGATGTGGTTACGGCTGCCGGTGCGCACAGGATGATGCTGGCCACCGAGAGGGTCTTTTAACCGATGGATCACGGGTATGCGCCGCCACGCGGCAACCGCCTGCTGACGGCCCTGGTTATGCTTTCCGTTCTGGCCCATCTGTTGGCACTCCGCCTGTTTGGGAATCCCTCTCCGGTGGCGTCCACCCATATGATCGAGTTGAGTCTGAGCCCTTCCTATCAGGCCGCTAAACGGCACATTCCCACGCCCCGCCAACAACCGCTCAAGGCGCCTCCCCAGCGACGATCGCAACCGGAGCCCAGACCTATTTTTCCGGATGTGTCTGTCGCCAAAGCGTCTGCCGCCCCCCTTCAGCCGCAACCGCTGGATTCAAGAATCCCTGACCTGGCCGGTCTGACACCCTCCCCAATTATTGCCTTTGAAAAAACCGCAATGCCGCCCGCTGCCCATTCCTCCTCTGATGAACGCGCCGCCAGGACCTATTTCGATATCATCCGAAGCCGGATAAACAGCCATAAGTCCTATCCCCTATCGGCCAGACAACGCAAAGAAGAGGGTGCAGTGACCGTCCGTTTTACCCTAAGTGCAGATGGATGGGTGGCATCGGCGGACGTTATCGAGGGAACATCATCTGTCGCATTGAGGCAGGCCGCTTTGGAAGCTGTGCGCCAGGCGGCGCCCTTTCCGGTTATCCCCGCTTCCATGGCTAAACGTGAAATCACCATCAGGCTGACCATCCACTTTGAGCTTGACATCGATACGTCGCGTTGAAAGCGGCAGGCCGGTTTAATTAAGGGCTTATTGGATTTCCATAGAGATGCGCGCCAAGGGCTCGGAAACACCATTCCCCGTGCCGCCCCCATATCACTTGGATCGGTGCACTATCCGTGGATACCGTATTTTTTCATCTTGCGCCACAGGGTGGTCCGTTCCATCCCAAGGGCCTGTGCGGTTTTATGGCGATGGCCGCCGGCTTTTATTAATGCCGCCTGTATACGCTGGTGTTCCCGGTTGTGGGATTCCTGCCGTGGGTCTAAAATTTTGGGTGGCAAGAAGGTCGGCTGAACCTGTCTGACATAGTCGGGCAGGTGGTCCGGCTGGATCATGGATTCGCGGCAGAGGATCAGGGCATGCTCCAGGATATTCTCCAGTTCACGGACATTGCCCGGGTAGTCGTAGTTGAGCAGGATCTGCATGGCGGTTTTGGCAATGGCCGGCGGGACCGCGGCCCGGGCGGCGCATAGGCTGCGGGCAATATGGCGGATGAGCAGGGGCAGATCGCCCCGGCGCTCCCGCAACGGGGGCAGCTCGATGCGCATGACGTTGAGCCGGTAGAACAGATCCTGGCGGAACAGTCCCTGGTCCACCAGGTTTTTGAGCTGGCGGTTGGTGGCTGAAACGATGCGCACATCGACCTTGACGGTGCCACGGGAACCCAAGGGGTAGAATTCCCTGTCTTCCAGTACCCGCAGCAGCTTGGCCTGCAGAGAGAGCGGCAGATCGCCGATTTCATCCAGAAAAATGGTGCCCCCTTCCGCGTCGGAGAAACGTCCCGGCTTATCCCGATTCGCTCCGGTAAACGCCCCTTGGACATATCCGAAGATTTCCGACTCGATGAGGTTTTCCGGAATGGCGGCGCAGTTAACCTTCACCAGAGGATGGGCGGCTCGCAGGCTGGCCGAATGGATCACCTTGGCCAGCAGGTCTTTGCCGGTGCCCGTGGCCCCTTCCAGCAGAACGGTGGTATCGCTGGGAGCCACCACCGCAACCATTTCGAAGATTCTACGCATGGCAGGATCTTTACCGATCATATCGTGGAAGGTATAGCGGTTGCTGATGGCCCGGTTCAGCTGATGGGCCAGGGTCATGTCGTGAAAGGTGGCCAGGCCGCCCATGATGACGTCTTTCTCATTTCTCAGGGCAATGTAGTTGGCGCGAATGGGGATGGTGACGCCGTCCTTGTCGGTCATGCGGCCCTGGCGGCTGCTGCGGGTTTCTCCAGATGCAATCGATTCTTGCAGCAGGCAGACGTCCGGAGCCTGATCGCCGGAGAAGATCATGGTGCAGGACTGGCCCAGGACCTGATGCCGGTCGTAACCCGTGATGGTCTCGGCGGCCCGGTTGAAAAAATTGATCAACCCGCCGCGGTTGACGGTGAAGATGCCCACATCCAGATTGTCCAGGATGATTTTGAGGCTTTTCTCCTCATAGTGCAGGCGGTCGATGAGCTGGGTGATGGGGGAGTGGTCCTGCAGGATGGTCATGCATCCGGAGATTTCACCCCGGTGGTTGAAGATGGGGGTGGCCATTCGCGTGATCAGGTGGCGCTGGTTTTCCTCGTCGGTGACCTCCATGTCCGGGTCCTGGTCTCCGGCGGTGTCCGGATGGTGCATCACGCATTGGACCGTGCAGGGCACCCCCGTGAACACTTCACGGCAGTCCCGATCGACCACTTCCGGCTCCCGTAGCCCCAGCAGGGCCTGGGCACTGAGATTGATTGCCGTGATCCGCCGACTGCCGTCGGCCACGAATGCACCGATGTTCAGCTCGTCCATGACTTCCAGCCAGTGGCTGCAGCGGATGCTCAGACGGTTGAATGGCGGTGTCTTGGCCGTTGTCATGCCACACCTCCGGGAGAATTTATAACGGCCGCCTCCACGGGCAGCCTGATTTCGAAGGTGGTACCCCGGCCCGGTTGGCTGGCGGCTGTCAGGCTGCCGCCGTGCCTGCCGATGATCCCGTATGTGGTGGACAGCCCCAGTCCGATGCCGTGGCCTTCCTGCTTGGTCGTATAGAACGGTTCGAAGATGTGCGCCATATCTTCCTCTCGGATGCCGATGCCGGTATCCGAAACCCGGATGACCACGATCCCGGGATTCTCCTCGGATGCTCCGGCAAGGGTGAGGGTGCCGCCGTCGGGCATCGCATCCACGGCATTGAATATCAGGTTGAGCAGGCATTGCTGGAGCTGGTTGGCATCCCCGTTGACGTCGGGCAGGTGGTCCGGGATGCGGGTGACCAGCGTGACGTGGCCCAGTTCGAGCCTGTGCCGGGCCAAAACGATGCTTCGTTCCAGTATCCCGTTGACGGACACGGGACCCACCGATACCGGTGATCGGCGGGAAAAGGTGAGCAGGCTGGCCACGATTTTCGAGCAGCGGTCGGTCTCAGTTTCGACCAGCGCGAGATAGCGGGCGAATTGCGACTGCTTGTCAGCAGACACAGGGCCTTTCTCGAAGGTCCGCAGCATCAGCCGGATGTAGTTGAGAATTCCGGCCAGCGGGTTGTTGATCTCATGGGCCACGCTGGCGGCCAGGCGTCCCAGGGACATCATCTTGTCCTGGTGCAGCAGGCGGGCCTGATCGGCCATCTCCTGTTCCAGTCGATGGATGCGCCGGAGGTCCCGGCAAAAACAGACCAGACCGGTGGCGCGTGCCGCTTCCATCAAAACAGCTGCCGACAGCTGCACCGGCACCGGTCGTTGCTGATGATCCAACAGGCGGGTATCGTAAAGCATCAGCCGATTGACACCGCCATGGCCGGGTGCGGACAGATCTTCCTGAAATCGGCGGTATTCCGCATGGCTGAAAAAATGTGCCAATGTAGCCCGATGCATCACCCCGGCGCGATCAAGCCCCAGCATCTGCTCCATGCTGCGGTTGAAGGTGACGACCTTGCCGTTGTGGTCACATCCCAGGATCCCATCCATTGAACTTTCGATCAGCCGCTCCTGAAAGGCGGCGGTTTCCTCCAGCTGTCGGGTGGTACGGGTCAATCCCTTTTCCAGCTGTCGGGTATAGTCCTTAAGCTGCCGTCGGGTGGAATAGCGATGGCGGGCGCGTTCGAGGGCGACCATCATGGCCTCGGTGTGGATAGGCTTGGTGATAAAGTCCGAGGCGTCCAGCTGCAGGGCGCGGATGGCGACCCCCATCTCGCCGAATGCCGTGGCGACGATGACCTCGGTATCCGGAAAGCGGCGCTTGATCGCTTCCAGCACCTGGATGCCGTCCATGCCGGGCATGCGGATGTCGGTGATGACGATGCGCGGGGCGAACTGTTCACATCGGGCGAGCCCGACGGCCCCGTCGGGTGCGGTTTCCACCAGGTAACCGGCGTCCTGGAGGGTCAGGGCGGTGACGTCGCGGATGTCTTCTTCATCATCAATGATCAGGACAGGCCATTGGTCGGTGGTTGTCATGGCGGTCTGCTTTCCCTGGTCTTTAAAAATCACCGATGCGTTGCCGTTTTCAATGCATGGGGGGCGAGTGACGGGATCTGCAACCGGAAATCATCATAGGCAATCCCTGGTGAACCGTCAAGGATCCAGGACGTTTTCTCGAAGGTTCCGGCAAGGTGCCCTGACAAACCGTGTCAATTTGTATTGACAACTTAACAAATAGATGGCAGATGTATCTGACACGACGCGATGAAATTTTAGGCCGGGATGCTTCGAATCATGCTCAACACGCAATCACCCATTCCCTTGTACCGCCAGCTGGCCGAGATCCTCGGGGAAGGCATCCGTTCCGGCGAATACCCGCCGGGGGCCCGGATTCCGTCGGAACCCCGGCTGGCCAAAGATTACGGAATCGGTCGTCCCACGGTCCGGCAGGCCATCGATGTGCTGGTGCGCCAACGCCTGCTGTCGCGGCAGCGGGGGTCGGGGACTTATGTGCGGACCCCGCAGCAGGAAATCGACCTTTTCTCCCTTGCCGGAACCAGCGCGGCCTTTCACAAGAAGGGGATCGCCGTGGATGTCCAGCTGCTTCAGCGACCGCGGCGGATCAAGGTCGCGGTTGATGCAAAGAATCCCTTTGCTGGCGGCGAGGCCTTTCGGCTCTCCAGACTGAACCGGGTAGACGGGGCACCGGTGCTGATGGAGGAGATCTATCTCCATCCGGTAATGTTTAGGGGCATAGAATCGATTGAGCTTGCCGGACGGTCCTTGTCCCAGGTGGTTGAAACCCGCTTTTACATGCGACCGACAAGTGGACGGCAGACGTTTTGCATCGGCTGCCTCAATTCCAGAAAAGCGGCACTCATGGAGGTCAAAGCAGACACACCACTGCTGATAGTCAACCGGTTTCTGAATTTCAAGCAGGCGGACAACGCCGTTTTCTCGGTGCTGACCTGCAACACGGAGACCTTTGTCTTTTCCCAGCAGATCGGAGGACTGAACCATGCGTAAGCGGGGCTATTTCGGCAATTTCGGCGGGGCGTTCCTGCCCGAGATCCTGGTCGCCACCTTCGATGAACTGGAGCGGGTGTATACCGACGCCCGCAATGATCCAGCCTTCTGGCAGGAATACGAACGGCTGATGGCCAGCTACTCTTGCCGGCCCACCCCGATCACCTTTGCACAGAATCTGACCCGCCACTTCGGCGGTGCCCGGATTTTCATCAAGCGTGAGGACCTTAACCACACCGGCGCCCACAAGGCCAACAATGTAATGGGGCAGGGCCTGTTGGTCGACCGCATGGGCAAGACCCGGGTGATTGCCGAGACCGGGGCCGGCCAGCACGGGGTGGCCACGGCCACCATGGCAGCCCGATTCGGCTTTGAATGCACCATCTACATGGGAGAGGTGGACGTTGCGCGCCAGCGGCCCAATGTCTTCTGGATGGAACAGCTGGGCGCCACCGTCGTGCCGGTGACCGACGGTACACGGATTTTGAAAGACGCCATCAACGAGGCGTTCCGTGACTGGGTGACCCATATGGATTCCACCCATTACGTGCTGGGCACCGCCTGCGGACCCCATCCGTTTCCGGAGATGGTCGCCTGGTTTCAGTCCATTATCGGCAGGGAGGCCCGCCGGCAGTTTCTGGAAAGGGAAGGTCGGCTGCCTTCACGGGTATTCGCCTGCGTGGGCGGCGGGTCCAACGCCTTGGGCGTTTTCAGCGGATTCTTTGATGACGACGTCGAGCTGGTGGGTGTGGAAGCCGCCGGCCGGGGCCTGGATTCAGGTGAACATGCCTCGCGACTCTGCTCCGCTGACGCCAGTGTAGGTGTGGCCCAGGGGTACAAGACCTATTTCCTGCAGGATGAAGACGGCCAGATGAGAGAGACCCATTCGATCGCCGCCGGCCTGGACTATGTCGGTGTTTCTCCGATCCTGTCGCATCTGAAGGTCAGCGGACGGGTGCGCTTTGAAGGGGCAACGGACGTGGAGGTGATCGATGCGCTTTCCCTGACCATGAAAAAGGAGGGCGTCATCCCGGCGCTGGAATCGGCCCATGCCTTTGCCCGTGCCTTCAAGGAGGCGCCGGAGATGTCTGCCGACGACATCATCCTGATCAATCAGTCCGGCCGGGGGGACAAAGACATCTTTACTATCGCGGATGCCTTCGATGACCCCAAATGGAAACAATTCATCCTAGACAAGGCCAAACGCTATCATGCTTGAATCCTATATCCGTTCGCGGCTCAAAGAGAAACAGATTCTGCTGATGACCCATATCGTCATCGGCTACCCGTCCCTCAACGATTCCCTCGAGATCGTGCGAACCATGGTCGCGGCCGGTGTGGACCTGATGGAGCTGCAGATTCCCTTTTCCGAGCCTATCGCCGACGGTCCGGTGATTTTAAAAGCCAGCCAGGCCGCCCTGGCCAATGGCGTGAAGGTGGACCAGTGCCTGGATTTCGGTCGGGAGGCAGCCCGAACATTTACGATCCCCTTTCTGTATATGACCTATTACAACGTTGTCTTCAAATACGGCGTCGACCGGTTCGCCGACCACATGAAGTCAGCCAACCTCAAGGGGGCGATTATTCCCGACCTGCCTCCGGAGGAGGCCGGTGACTATCTCAACGCCATGGGCCGCAACGCATTGTCCCCCATCTTTATATTCTCGCCGACCACATCCGATGCGCGCATGGGCGCGATTGCCGGGGTGGCCGATGGTTTTGTCTATTGTGTGGCCCGCAAGGGGGTCACCGGTGACCGGACGGCGTTCTCCCGGCGGATCGGCGATTACCTGGCGCGCTGCCGGGCGGCCACGCATTTGCCGCTGGCGCTTGGGTTCGGCGTAAAGGAGAAATCCGATATTGCGTTTCTCAGGGGTAAGGCCGATATTGCCGTCATCGGCACCCAGGCGTTGCAGCTGGTTGAAGACCGGGGCATTGCCGCGCTGGGCAGCTTTATTCGTGACCTGCATGCCTGAAAAGTGGAGAGCATGCTCAGCGCTCCGGTCTCCGGTAAAATCGACTGGAAAAATCGGCCGGTCGTTGCGCCGGCCCTGCTGGTGATCAAGGGCCTGCGCTTGGTTTCTGTTTTCGACCCATGCCGACGTCATCTTATGGTATGAGGCCCATTGTGCAGCAGCTATTCTCATTCAGCCCCATGCCCAGGCTGATCTTCGGTGCAGGAAGCCATTGTAAGCTGGGCGCCATCGCGGCATCGTTCGGCGGAAACGCACTTCTGGTGACCGGCATGGGCGCCCTTGAGCGATCCGGGTACCTGGCCCTGCTGCTGGAGAATCTTGAAACCGCCGGTGTTCACGTGGCGCAATGCCGAATTGCCGGTGAGCCGTCGCCAGCCATGGTGGATGCGGCGGTAACTGATCTGAGCGGCAAGACCGTCGATGTGGTTCTGGCCGTGGGCGGCGGCAGCGTAATAGATGCGGGAAAAGCCATTGCGGCCATGCTTAAAGAGAGTGGATCGGTCATGGATTACCTGGAAGGGGTCGGCAGACGCCATCCTACGGGGCAATCCATCCCGCTGGTGGCCGTGCCCACTACCTCGGGGACCGGCAGCGAGGCCACCAAGAATGCGGTGATTTCCCAGGTGGGGGCCAACGGGTTTAAAAAATCCCTGCGGCACGACAACTACATCCCCAGGCTGGCGATGCTTGACCCCAGCTTGTGTCTCTCCGCCCCACCTCCGGTGACGGCGGCCTGCGGAATGGATGCCCTGACCCAGCTGATCGAAGCCTATGTCTCCACCCAGGCGTCACCGCTCTCTGACGCCCTGGCTCTGGAAGGCATGCGTCAGCTGATCCCGGCCCTTCCCGAAGCCTGTGGAAAAGGTGCTTCCGATATCGGCTGCCGCGGTGCCGCAGCCTACGGGGCGTTTCTTTCCGGCGTTACCCTGGCCAATGCCGGTTTGGGCGTGGTCCACGGGGTGGCCGGTCCCATGGGGGGTCTGATCGCCATTCCCCATGGCGTCGCCTGCGCCAACTTGTTGCCCTTTGCCGTGGGGGCCACCGTCGGCAATCTGGCTGGCATGCACACGGCACAAGCCGACCATACCCTCGCCAAGTTTGCCCGCATCGGTAAACTGTTCGGTGCCAGGTTTGAAGATCGCATGGACTGCTGTCGTCATCTGGTAGACAGCCTCTACCGATGGCTGGATCAGCTGCAGATTCCCCGGCTGGGACAATTTGGTCTGACCCCGGACAGGGTCGATATTCTCGTTCACGCGGCGTCCAATAAAAATAATCCGCTGCCGCTCACCGCCGGGCAGATTGAACGCATGATTCAGGACCGGCGATGAACCCGTCAAGGCGTTGAAGACCAGGGAAAAGGCACGTAATACGTTCAGGGATGATCGGACCGGAGCAGGCGCGGCTGCCTTGATGTCAGCGCTTGCAGCGGAGTCGGAGGATCTCCTTTGATTCACGCACGTGCCCGGCAGATGGCTGCGGCGACGCCCCTACTCGATGATTTCAAGCACCGTGCGTTTTTTTATCTTTGAGGACACGGCACTCAAAATGGTCCGCATTGCCTGGGCCGTTCTGCCCTGCTTGCCGATGACCTTGCCCAGATCCTCTCTGGCCACCGTGAGTTCCAAAACGGTGGTTTGCTTTCCCTCCACTTCCGCCACGGCAACCTGTTCAGGCTTGTCAACCAATGACCGCACGATAGTGATGATCAATTCTTTCATCGTATGCTCCCTTCCGGCCAATTATATAAAAGTCACCGCAAATGACAATGTTAAAAATAATCGCACACCCCAATCCAATCGTGATGCGACCACCCTGGGCGTCAGGCGTTTTGCGCTTGTTTCGCCGACTCCGGGGTGGTAGAAACAGGTGCCTTGAACCTTGTGACAAACCAATCCAGGATTATCTTGTCAAATATGGCAGGACAGAAACGGGCCAGGGCACAGGTGTTAAATTGTGGCTGTCTTGTCGATCCAGCCACGGTGGGCTGCAGCGCAGCGGCAGCCGAACCAACAGGCCGGTCCCGAGGGCCATATTATTTTTTGGTCTGCAATTGGATTTGGAGGTGAACCCGGTTAGCCCATGAAAGACCTTTTTCGACAGCATCTCCTTTTGTTTTTCAGTATTTCGGTGCTGTTTTCATGCAGCCCTTTTGAACCGAGGTTGATGCCGGGTGCGGCAGGTGAACTTCCCGATGCCTATTCCCTGTATGGCCAGGAACCCGATCTTTCATCGCCCTGGTGGGTATCCGTCGGTGCACCGGAACTGAACCGGTTAATTCTCACCGCGCTTGCGGACAACTTTACGCTGAAAGAGGCCTGGGCCAGGCTGCAGCAGGCCAGGTCGCTGGCCATTCAGGCGGGTGCCGGCCTATATCCGGAATTGGAAGCAACCGGATCGGCCGATTATACCCGACTTCGTTCGGAAAACACGTCGGGCAGTTCCGCAGGCAGGGACAGCTATGCCTTGGGCCTGGTCAGCAGCTACGAGCTGGACCTTTGGGGCCGCCTCAGGAGCCAACGGGAAGCGGCGTTGTTCGGGGTGAACGCAAGGGAAGACGACCTTTCAACGGCCAGGGTGACCCTTGCGGCCGAGGTGGCCGACCGCTGGGTGCAAATTGTCTCCCAGCGCTTGCAGATGCAGCTTCTGGACAAGCAGCTCAAAAACAATTTAACGTTTCTGGAGTTGATCGAACTGCGTTTTCGAAAAGCCATGGTTTCGGCTCTGGATGTCTACCAGCAGAAGCAGGTGGTGGAGAGTGTGCGTGCGAGGCTTCCGCTGGTGGAAGCCGAAAGCCAATTGCTGATGCACGAACTTGCCGTACTGCTGGGCCGGCCGCCCAGGGCGGATCTGGGTCTGATTCAGACGCAGATACCGGTAGTCGATCAACTCCCGGGGCTAGGTCTGCCTGCCGATCTTCTGGCCAACCGGCCGGATGTGAGGGCTGCCGGCAGTCGCCTGAAGGCTGCCGAATGGCAGGTGGCAGCGGCCCGGGCCAATCGTCTGCCGGCGCTCCGTTTTAGTGCGGGTGCCCAATACGGCACCAGCGACATGGATCTCCTTTTCGATACCTGGCTGTTGAACCTGGCGGCCAATCTGACGGCACCCATTTTCGACGGCGGACGGCGGGCGGCGGAGGTTGACCGGGCCCGGGCACAGGCCGATGAAAACCTCTGGACCTACCGACAGACTGTATTGACGGCCGTCAAGGAGGTGGAAGACGCCCTGGAGAGCGAGACCCGCCAGCGCGAGCACATCCACGGGCTTGAATCGGTAATGGCGGCGGCCCGCAGAGGCCTTGAAGAGGCCATCCAGCGTTACCGTCGGGGATTGAGCGACTATCTGCCGGTGCTTACCCAACTCATCGCCGTCCAGGATCTCGAAAGGGATTTGATTCGGCAGCGGGAAGCTCTGGTTCGATATCGCATCGGCCTGCACCGGGCGCTTGGTGGTGGGTGGATCGATCGTGCCGATACTCCGGGGGCATCCATGGGTGACCAGCGCCGAGGATAGGGTGAGATGAACGAAAACATTGATTTTGATTCCAAAAAAACCGAACCTGTGCCAGCCAAAGGCAAATCCTGGGTGCGGACACTGATTGGCTGCACCATGATAATCGTGATGGGTGTCGCCGGAGCCAGTTACATCAAAAAGACTGCTCCCCGTGCCCAGAAGCGGCCGCCGGAGCGTGCGGTTGCCCTGGTGGAAACCCAACCACTGCTGCCGGATACGCACCAGGTTTCGGTGGCGGCCATGGGGTCGGTTATTCCGGCCAAAGAGATAACCTTGAAGACCCGGGTGTCCGGAGAGATTCAATTCGTCCATCCGGAATTTGTCGAGGGCGGGTTTATCCGCGCCGGTGAAAAGGTGCTTAAAATTGATGACAAGGATTACCAGCTGGCCATTGCCCGCAGGGAAAGCGCCGTGGTTGAAGCTGATTACGAGCTCAAGGTCGAGATGGGATACCAGGATGTGGCCCGGCAGGAATGGTCGTTGCTCTATCCCGAGCGCAGGGCCGATGCCCAGGAGGAGGAGTTGGCCCTGCGCAAGCCGCATCTGGCCAAAGCCCGATCGGATCTGGCCGCTGCCCGCGCAGACCTCGAACAGGCTCGCCTGGACCTGTCACGAACCGATATTTATGCCCCTTTCAATGCCATTGTTCGCAGCACCCACGTGAACGTGGGCTCACAGGTATCAACCCAGGATGCATTGGCCCAGCTGGTGGGTACCGATGAATACTGGATCCAGGTGTCGCTTCCTGTGGAACGGCTGGCATGGATCCAGATTCCCAAGACCCGTGCAGAGAAAGGCCCCGACGTCAATGTCTCCTATCGTGGAAATCAGCGGCCGGGAACCGTGTATCGGCTGTTGAGTGATCTGGAAACGGAAGGGCGCATGGCCCGTATCCTGGTGTCCGTCCGGGACCCGCTGGTACTGCAATCCAAGACCGGGGACCCTGTGCCCCCGCTGTTGATCGGTGAGTACGTCCGCGTTGAAATTAAGGGACAGCGCCTGACGGATGTCTATCGTATTCCCAGAAGCGCCCTGCGTGACAACAGCACAATCTGGATACTTTCCGACGATGATACCCTCAAGATCATGCCGGTGGAGACCGTCTGGCGCGATGCCGACTATGTGCTCATGAAAAACGGCCTCGTTCCAGGCCAGCGGCTGATTGTTTCGGACCTCTCCGCACCGGTCGACGGGCTGCCGCTGAGGGACAGCGATGAAGGGCCGGCGGATAAAACCGCATCAAAAATTAAAAATACCGTAAAAGCAGATGGATAAGATAAACCCGAATCCTGCCCCGGATGGCGATCGGCGTCAGTTCGGCCCCATCTCCTGGATGGCCGGGCATACGGTGGCTGCCAACCTGCTGATGGTGGTTTTTCTGGTGGGGGGGCTTATTTTTGCCGGTCAAATCAAAAAGGAAGTCTTTCCCGACTTTGAGCTGGATTATGTGACCATCTCCATGGCCTATCCCGGTGCCAGTCCCGAGGAAGTCGAACGGGGCATTATCCTGGCCATCGAAGAGGCCGTTCAGGGCCTTGACGGCATCAAGCAAGTGACCGCGGTGGCCAATGAAGGCGCCGGCAGCGTGACGGTCGAGGTGGTTGAAGGCAAAAATACACAGCGGGTGGCCCAGGATATTCAAAATGCAATCGACCGGATCACCTCTTTTCCCGACGAGGCCGAGGACGCCCGGGTAACCGTTGCCCAGCGGAAACGGTATGTGGTCTCTCTGGCACTTTTCGGCGATCAGGGAGAACCCATTTTGCGTGAGACAGCGGAGATGGTTCGCGATCGTCTGCTGCAGGATCCGGGCATTACCCAGGTGGATCTTTCCGGAATTCGGGACTATGAAATCAGTATTTCAGTGCCCCAGGCCAAGCTGCGGACCTACGGTTTGACCCTGGAACAGATTGCCCAGACCATCCGGCGGGCGGCCGTGGAGCTTCCCGGGGGATCAATCAAAACCGACAGCGGCGACGTGCTGGTGCGCATGACCGAAAGACGGGAATTCGGGCCTGAGTTCGGCCGTATTCCCATCATCACCACCAACGACGGCACCCAGGTCATGCTGGCAGAAATTGCCGAGGTGGCAGATGGGTTCGAGGAGACGGACAGCTTTGCGACCTACAACGGGCAGCGGGCCATTCTCATCAACGTCTATCGCATCGGGGATCAGACTCCGCTCGAGGTTTCGGCAGCCGTCCGGGAAAAAGTGGCCCTTATTCGGCCGGACCTGCCGCCGGGCATCGATCTGGTGGCCCGCAACGACCGCAGTGATATTTACCGCCAGCGTATGGATCTGATGTTGCGCAACGGCTATTTCGGGCTTGCCTTGGTGTTCATTCTACTGGCCATCTTCCTCGAACCGCGCCTGGCTTTTTGGGTCAGCCTGGGCATTCCCATCTCCATCCTCGGATCCCTTTTTTTTCTGCCGGCGGCCGGGGTGAGCATCAACATCATGTCCATGTTTGCCTTCATCATCACTCTGGGCATCGTGGTGGATGACGCCATCGTCGCTGGGGAGAACATGTACAACCACCGCCAGGCGGGCTTGCCCTGGCTTCAGGCGGCGGTGACCGGCACCCGCGAGATTGCCATGCCGGTGACCTTCAGTGTGCTGACCAACATTGTGGCTTTTGCCCCGCTATTTTTCGTCTCCGGTATCATGGGCAAGGTGTTTCGGCAGATTCCAGTGGTGGTGGTGGCCGTATTCGCCGTTTCCCTCATCGAGAGCCTATTTATCCTGCCGGCTCACATCGGCCATCGTAAGCCCCGTTCGGAGGCCGGGCTCTTCGGCTGGGTGCTGCACCAGCAGCAGCGTTTCAGCACCCGGTTTTCCCATCTGGTTCGAACGCGTTACGGTCCCCTGCTCGATCTTGCCCTGGGCCATCGCTACATCGCCATCAGCATCGGAATAATAGCGTTGATGCTCACGATCAGTTATGTGCAAAGCGGCCGCATGGGGTTCGAGCTGTTTCCCAAGATTGAATCCGATTATGCCATGGTCACCGCGGTGCTGCCCTACGGCTCCGCCGTTCAGAAAACCGAGGCCGTCCAGAAGATCCTGGTGGAAGCCGCCCAGCAGGTGACTGCCGAACAGGGTGGCCAAAAGCTGGTCGAGGGGATCTTTGCTGAAATCAACGGCAACCGGGCAGAAGTGCTCATTTATTTGACCCCGCCGGACGTCCGACCCTTATCCACGGCCCGGTTGACAGCCTTGTGGCGCGAGCGGGTCGGGCCCATCGCCGGGTTGGAGTCCCTCAAATTTGAATCCGATGCGGGCGGTCCGGGGCGAGGCGCCGCCATTGCCGTCGAGCTGAGCCACCGCAATGTGGAGACCCTGGCCCTGGCCAGCGCCGATGTGGCCGAATCGCTGGGGTTTTTCCCCACGGTAACGGACATCGACGATGGCTACTCTCCGGGAAAACAGCAGATCGACTTCAAGATCCGGCCGGAAGCCAGAAGTATGGGACTCAGTGCACAGGATGTGGCCCGACAACTCCGCCACGCTTACTATGGTACCGAAGCCCTGCGCCAGCAGCGCGGACGCAACGAAGTGACGGTCATGGTTCGACTGCCAAAAACGGAGCGGGTTTCCGAACACAACCTGGAGGAGATGATCCTGCGCACGCCTGCGGGCAAGGAAATCCCGTTGCTGGAAGCGGTGGATATCAATCGGGGCCGGGCCTACACATCCATCGACCGGCGCAACGGCCGCCGGGTGATCACCGTGACCGCTGATGTCAATCCCCGCAGCCAGGCTGATCAGGTGCTCGGGTCCCTCGTCGGGGACAGCCTTCCGGCCCTTCAGGAAAAATATCCGGGGCTGACATACAGTTTTGAGGGCAATCAGGCAGAACGGCGCGAAAGCATGCAGAGCCTGATGCGGGGCCTGATTATGGCGCTGCTGGTGATCTACGCCTTGCTGGCCATACCGTTCAACAGTTTCATTCAACCGCTGATCATTATGATCTCGATTCCCTTTGGAATTGTCGGGGCGGTGATTGGCCATCTGATCATGGGGTACAGCCTGAGCGTGATGAGCATGTTCGGTGTGGTGGCACTTTCCGGCGTGGTAATCAATGATTCGCTGGTGCTAATTGATTTTGCCAACCGGAGTCGGCAAAGCGGAGAAGGCTGCCACGGTGCCATCCACCATGCCGGTATCCATCGCTTCCGCCCCATATTGCTCACCACGCTGACCACTTTCGGTGGCCTGGCGCCAATGATTTTCGAAACATCCCGTCAGGCGCGTTTCCTCATCCCCATGGCCATCTCGCTGGGTTTCGGCATCCTTTTCGCCACGGTGATCTCCCTGCTCCTGGTGCCCTGCCTATACCTGGTGGTTGAAGATCTGAGGCAGTGGGTCGGCCTGTCCCGAACCTGCGATGCAAAGCTTTAGGAGAAGGTTGCGTGGCCGAGGATATCAAGCCTGAGAGAGCCGGCGATTCCTGCAAACGTTGCGGCACCTGCTGCCAAAAGGGGGGACCGTCCCTGCACCGTGAGGATCTGCCCCTGGTGGAAAGCGGCCAGATCCCCGGCCGGTGCCTGGTTACTATCCGGCAGGGAGAGCTGGCATGGGACAATGTCCGGGACATCCTGGCGGCACTGCCCCGGGAGATCGTCAAAATCAAGGGCCGGTCCGGTGGCTGGACCTGTCGGTTTTACGAAAAGGCAGGCCGCGGGTGCAGCATCTACGAATACCGGCCGCTCGAATGCCGGGCATTGAACTGCCGTGACACCCGGTGGATCGAAAGGGTCTACGCAACCGACCGGCTGACGCGGCAGGACCTGCTGTCGAGCATCCAGGGGTTGTGGGACCTGGTCGAAGACCATGAACAGCGGTGCAGCTATGCAAGCCTGGATGCATGGGTGCGAGAGGGCAGCCATGGGCGGCGGCCAAAACAGGAAGCCGCCATACTCGAGACGCTCAGGTTCGATTCCCATGTCCGCCGGCTGGCAGTGGAAAAGGGCCGGTTGGATGCCGGGATGCTGGATTTTATCTTCGGCCGCCCGCTGACCGACACCATCAAGATGTTTGACCTCAAGCTGGTTAAAGAAAAGGGGAACTATGCGTTGGTGCTGGAGCCCACCGCAAAGGAAAACAGACGGATCGAATCGTGAACGTTAACCGGCCACCCTTTTTGAACAGGAGAAACTGATGAGCACCCGGCGCTTTTTCACCTTTTGCATCTTTCTTTCAATGACGCTGTTTTTTGTCACCATGGCCATGGCCCAGGAGGTAACCGTTGCCCAGGTGGTGGTTTGCCGGGATGTCGTGGACCGCATGCCCGTGGGATCCAGCGATGTGATGCCTGCGGGGACTGAACGGGTCTTTTGCTATACCCGGATCAACGGCGCCCAGGGAGAGACGACGATCACCCACAACTGGTATTACAAGGGAGCCCTGAAGGCGTCGGTGGTGCTGCCGGTGCGCACCAGTGACTGGCGAACCTGGAGTTCAAAGAACCTGCTGCCGGAATGGACCGGGGAGTGGATGGTGGAGGTGCTTTCCAAAGACGGTGCCCCACTGGAGAGCATTGTCTTCTTTGTTAAGTAGGCGTTGTCAGGCAACTCCCCAGGCTCAAATCAGTTTCGGCATGTCGATGACCATGCCGGCCGTCTGACGGGCAGGCCGGTCCTGTTATGGGTCCAGGTCGTTGAATATGGGCTTTTGGCGGTAGAGTTCGGGTCGACGGTGGGGAAAGAAATAGCGCATCCGGTGACAGCGGACATGACGGATCTGATCGACCGTCAGGTCCGCCACCAGCATCCCCGGGTTTCCCGACAGGCGGGTTTTGATAATCGTTCCGGAAGGGGAGAAGACCACGGCGTTTCCCGGGAAAACCAGACCGTCTCCATTGTCTCCGGTCTGGTTGCACGCCACGATGAAAAGACCGTTGTCGAAGGCCCGGGCGGGCAGGTGGCGCATCCACGACTGGTGTTTGTCCGCCGCCTGGCCACGAGGGGAGGCGTGGGGGATGAAGATCATGTCGGCCGAGGCCTCTGCCATGCACGTGGAGAGTTCGGGGAAATGCGCATCGTAGCACAACTGGATGCCGAATCGGACCCCTGAGAGGCGGAACATCGGCAGCGTTTCGCCGGGGCTGAAAAGATCCGCTTCCGGCGGGGCCAGATGCAGTTTGCGGTAGACGCCGGTCCGGCCTGCCGGGGTGATCACCATATGGCTCGCACAAAGCCTTCCGTCCGCTCTCTTTTCCGCAAAACCGACCAACAGCGCTATGTTATGTTCTGCGGCCAGACGGACCAGGGCTTCAATTTCAGGCCCTGGGGCAGTAATTGCGTGTTCTGCGATCGTCTCCCGGTGGCTGTATCCGGTGAGGTTCATCTCGGGAAAGCAGACAAGGGCGGCCCTTTTCTTTGTGGCTTGAATCGTCCAATAGCGTGTGCGCTCCAGGTTGTGTGCCACTTGCCCCACGGGGCATCGGCAGACCACCACTGCCACACGGATATCGTTGATCATGCGCGAATCAGCCTGACGTCCAATTTGCGGTTCCGGGGCCCGTCAAATTCGCAGAAGAAGATTCCCTGCCAGGTACCCAGGACCAGCCGGCTCTTTTCCACATACAGGGTCTGCGACGAACCAATCATGGCGGTTTTAAGGTGGGCGGGGGAGTTGCCTTCCAAATGGCGGTAAGCCTCTTTCCAGGGCACGATCTTATTGAGCACCATAAGGATGTCCTGGCAGACGGCCGGGTCGGCACATTCGTTGATGGTGACTCCCGCTGTGGTATGCGGGACGAAGACCACGCAAAGGCCCTGTGTCATACCACTGTCGGTCACATGTTGCTGAACCCGGGCAGTTACATCGATCATTTCCGTCTGTGCGTGGGTTTTAACGGAAAGGCGCATGGGGCCCTCGGTGGCCGTTTGGTTTAGCGGTGATGGCGGCGTTTTTTAAATTCGACAAGGGCCAGACGCTTTCGCGCTTCGGCCCGCCGATCCCCCCCCAAAAAAAAAGGCTCCGCTTTTACTGGCGGAGCCTTTTTTAAATAACAGGACTCGGTGTGATTAGACACATCCGGTGGGTTTCGGAAGACCCGCCATCTTGCATGCTCCCTTTCCAGGCCCGGAGGGGAACAGCTCGTAGATGTGTTTCAGTTTAAAACCGGTGACTTTGGAAAGCACGCGGACCATGGGGGCGATGCCGTTTTTTTCATAGTATTCACGAAGCACGTCGACGACCTTCTTGTGTTCGTCGTTCAGTTCGTCAATACCCTCTTCTTTTTTAACGTACTGCACCCATTCTTCTGACCAGTTGGTGTAGTCATCAATGAAACCGTCTTCATCTACCGTGAAGGTTTTTCCACCAAATTCGACTGTCGGCATGTTACTCAATCCTCCTTTACAAATTTGTTAGTATTTCCGGCACACTGCCGTTTATGTTCTTGTTTGGAATCTTCGTTTGATAGCGGATTAAGCCATCCATGTCAATACGAAATCCAAAAATAACCGGGGTCAAAAACAACTTTAAACCGCATGGTCCACCGTCACCGGGCTAATACTCCCTCGGTGTCCGGTTGATCTGATCCAGGGTGAACACTGGGCCGTCCTTGCATACTAGTTCCTTGCCGATGCCGCAGCGGCCGCACATGCCGAACCCGCATTTCATGCGGTTTTCCAGGCTCATGATGATGTGGTCGTGGGCGTAGCCCAGTTTCTCCAGTACCGGCTGGGTAAACTTGATCATGATCGGCGGCCCACACACGATTGCATAGGTGTCGTCGCCTCCCTGGGGTGCTTTTTGCTCCGTGATGGGAGGAACGAAGCCCACGTTGTACTTCCAGCCGGGGTCGCTGGTGGCATCCACGGTGATGTGCATATTGATGTCATCGCGTTTTTCCCATTCCACCAGTTCATCTTTATAGAGCAGCATGCCCGGAGAGCGGGCGCCGTAAACCACGTCGATATTACCGAACTTGGGCCGGTTGGCCGGATCCAGCATATAGACGATGGACGAGCGCAGGGTGGTAAAAGCAAACCCGCCGCCGACGATGAGGACGTTTTTCCCTTTCAGGCGTTCCCATGGATACCAGTTGCCCAATGGTCCCCGCAGGCCCATAATATCGCCCACCTTCATGTTGTGAAGATGGGTGGTGACCACGCCGGCACGGTTGACAGTAAATTTGACATACCCTTTTTCAACGGGGGACGAGGCGATGCCGATGGGGATTTCTCCTTTGCCGGGAATGGACAGTTCGGCAAACTGGCCGGCCTGGTAAGCGAACTTGTCTTCATCGCCATCCGTGAGGAAAACGAATTTAAATGTTTTCAGACTTTTGTCTTCGGCCTCGACAGTGATGTCGTCAATGCGGACCGGGTAGGGCAAATATGGATTCTGCACGTGTTCCTCCCTCCATCAACCCTGCACGGCGCATGCGTCTGCGGGTTTGAAGCTGTTCATCAGTTCGCATACCCGGCGGATGTCGATATTGACCGGACACTGGCGAACGCATCGGCCGCAGCCCACGCACATGATGCCCGCTTCGTACTTGTCCACGAAGTATTTCAGTTTGTGCATGAAGCGTTGGCGGACACGCTGGGTCTTGGTATCCCGGGGATTGTGCCCGGTGGTGTGGACGGTGAAGATGGGGAACATGCAGCTGTCCCAGTTTTTCATGCGCACACCGGACTTGCCGTGAACCTCGTCCTGAATGTCGAAGCACCAGCAGGTTGGGCAGGAGAACGTGCAGACGCCACAGTTCAGGCAGGAAAATGCGACGTCATCCCAGAAAGGTGCCCCATGCAGGTCGAGAATGTCGCTGTCAGCCAGATTGTCGGTTTTGACCGCGGAAACGATCCGGCTTTCGGCTGCCTGTCTGCCGGCCTCAAACGCCGCCGTATCATCGGAGGAGGTCTGCCAGCCGGCGGCTGCGGCAAAGGCGCTGCCCTTGTCCGTGAGGATCCTGGCCAGGTAGGCGTCCCCTTGGTCCATGACCAGGATGTCCAGCCCCTCTTCGTGGTATGGACCGCAGCCGGCGGTGGTGCAGAAGCAGGTGGACAGGGGCCGGTCACAGGCCATTCCAACGAAGGTCGTGGCTTCGTAGGCTGTGAGCCAGTAAGGATCCTTGATATCCGGGGTGTCGAAATTCAGTTTGACCAGCAGGGTTGACTTGGCGTCGCAGGGCCGGATACCGATGACGGCGCGGGGCGAGTCGTCCCTGGCCGCCTCTTTCATGACATGGTGGTCGTCCCGGGCCTCGTCCAATGAGTATTCGAGCATCGTTTCAGACTGGGGAAACAGCAGCGCCTTGGGAGAAAGCCGGGTGTTGACCATGTCCAGATCCGGCATCTCGCCCTTTTCCAGCGTCCTGAACTGATGGTAATCCTTTTCCTTGACCGGCCCGATCAGCTGGTAGGCGTCGGCAGCGGCCGTCAGTCCCTCGGCCCATTTTTTTTTATCGATTCTAACAAGCGTCATGGCTTTACCCTTTACAGCCTTAAAGGAAATTGCAGACGGGGAAACGGCGCCCCCGTGACCCGGGCCCTCAGCTATTTGATGAAGTCCTCGGGATCGTTGGTTTTGTAAACATCCAGCGGCGGGCGCTGATCCAGGGAAAGCCCCGATTCCCACCCGAACTGATCCAGGCAGTCTTTCTCGAGCTTGCGCGTGAGCAGGCGCATGTTGATGCCCACCGGACAGGCCCGTTCACAGGCGCCGCAGTCGGTACAGCGGCCGGCGCAGTGGTAGGCCCGCAGAAAATGGAATGTACGCACATCGACGGGGTCCTGGCCCTTGCCCACCCACTGGGGTTTGGCCTCATCCACGAAACAGGTGGGGCAGTAGCACAGCGGGCAGGCGTTGCGGCACGCGTAGCAGCGGATGCAAGGTGACAGCAGGTCCTCGAAAAACTGCCACTTTTCCTCGGTGCCCATTGCCTCGATCTTGCGGATGTCGGCATACCGGTCGATGTCGGTCTGCTCCTTGACCGGGTCGGCCACCATCTCGTCGTGGATCACCGGGTTGCGGTGGATGCACAGCGCGCAATTCTGCTGCAGCACATCCTTCTTGTCCAACAGCGTTTCCGCATCGGCGGTCTTGACCTTGATGGTGTTTTCGGTCTCGGAGACTTCCAGAATCTCACCCGCCACCATGCCGGTGATCCTGCGTTTGTCGATCATTCCTGTGCAGGGGATGCCGACGATGTAAACCTGCTCACGCTTGATCTTGTTTTCGATGATGTGGGTGACGATGTTGCGCGAGTCGCACCCTTTGGCGATCACGGCCACTTTTTCTTTGCGGTTGGTCAGGTAATTGGCCAGGTTGATGCCGCAGTTGCTGTCCCACACCAAGGTGTCGACCGCATCCGGCGTCTTGGCAAAGCAGGGTTCGTTCATCATGGGCATGGATCCCTTGCGGAACCCGATAACCATCTCCACGGTGCAGTCCTTGAGCAGTCGACCGGCAATTGCTCTTATCTTTTCAGTGTATCCTACCATGTTATGCTACCTTGGCCGTATCTTTGATGAAGTGGTTGTTGGGCCCGATGGCTTTGACTTTATCCGTTACTTCCTTGACCACCTTGACGAACTTGGTGGATTCCGCCGAAGATATCCAGGAAAAGTGCAGGCGGTCCGGCTCGATGCCCATAAGCTCCATCAGGTTTTTAAACAGAGTGAATTTCCGACGTGCGTAGTAATTACCTTCCAGGTAATGGCATTCGCCGGGATGTCACCCGCTTACCCATACCCCGTCGGCTCCCTCCCGCAGCGCCGCCAGGGCAAACTTCGGGCTCATGCGGCCGGTGCAGGGAATGCGGATTACCCGGATATTTGGCGGATATTCCATCCGGCTGACGCCGGCCAGATCCGCTGCACCGTAACTGCACCAGTTGCAGAGAAAACTGACAATTTTCGGTTCCCAGTCAGACATGCGCTTGTCTCCTTTGATTGATCACTTGTTCGGCTTCAAATTCAATGGCACTCGCCCGGTTGTTTATCCGAGCGTTTGTTCACACCGCTTGGCTCATGGCAAAGATCTGTGCGAAGATCTGGTCGTTGTCAAACCCTTTCAGACGAATGGCTCCGGAGCGGCAGGAGGCTACACACAAGCCGCAGCCTTTGCACAGCACCGGATTGATCTGGGCCTTGCCGGCATGCATGCGTGCATCTGCGGCGATGAATGATGGTGCTGAATAGGGGCAGATAGACACGCACACGCCGCAGCTGCTGCAGATGGCAGGTTCGGTTTCGGCCACCGTGCCGCTGGTGTTGATGGTCTGTTTGGCCAGCAGGGTGATGGCTCGCGATGCGCTGGCCCGGCCCTGGGCGATGGCTTCGTCGATGGGTTTGGGATAATGGGCCAGGCCGCATAGGAACACGCCATCGGTGGCAAATTCACTGGGACCCAGCTTGGCGTGTTTTTCCACAAAAAAGTGGTCCTCGTTGAGCGGAACTTTGAAGAACTGGGCCAGGGCTTCGTCCTTGTTGGGCAGGATGGCCGATGCCAGGGTAACCAGGTCGGCGGAAATTTCCATGGGACGCTGCAGCACATGGTCGGTTGCGGTGATGCGGATGCTGCCGTCTTTGATTGTCAGCTGCGGCTTGTTGTCCAGGCTGTGGCGGATAAAAATCACTCCGGCCTCGCGGGCCTTTTTGTAAATGTATTCCCTTTCGCCGTAGGTGCGGATATCCCGGTAGAGGATATACACATTCATGGCGGGGTTGATTTTTTTCAGTTCCAGGGCGTTGTCAATGGAATGGGTGCAGCAGACCCGGCTGCAGTAGGGGCGGTCCGGCTGTCGGGAGCCCACGCACTGGATGAAGACGGCGGAATTGATTTTTTTCAGCCCCGGGTCGTCGGCCATGAATTTCTCATCCAGTTCCAGGCTGGTAAGAATTCTGGGGTCCTGCCCATAGCTGTACTCATCGGGCGTCAGCGCGCTTCCCCCGGTGGCCACCACGGCCACGCCATGCTCCAGCACGTGTTTGGACTGGCCGGTGGTCAGGGTGGATTTGAAGCTGCCCACGAATCCTTCCACCTCGGTGAGCCGGGTGTTCAGATGGATGTTGACCCTGTCGTCGCCTTCGAGGGCCCGCACCATCTCGTTCAGTTTATCCGCGACCCGGTCGCCTCCGGCCGTCTTGAAGATGCGGCGGGCATTACCGCCCAGCTTTTCACCGGTTTCAATGAGGTGGGTGAGGTATCCCTGGCTGGCCAGGCTTCTGGCCGCGGTCATGCCGGCGATGCCGCCGCCGATAACCAGGGCGGTCTGATTGACGTTGAGTTGGGCCTCCTTCAGCGGCTGCATCAATGCCACCTTGGAAATGGCCATGCGCACCAGGTCCTTGGCTTTCTGGGTGGCCAGGTCGGGATTGTTTTTATGCACCCAGGAGTCGTGGTTGCGGATGTTGCACATCTCGAACAGGTATTTGTTCAAGCCTGCATTGATCAGCGTCTCCTGGAACAGCGGTTCGTGGGTCTTGGGCGTGCAGGCCGCCACCACCACCCGGTTGAGATTTTTCTGCCGGATGATCTGGGTCATGGTCTCCTGCGTGTCCTGGGCACAGGAGTAGAGGTTGTCTGAGACATACTCCACATAGGGCAGCGTGGCGGCGTAATCCCGGACGTCGGGCACGTTGACCACGCCGGCGATGTTGATGCCGCAGCGGCAGACGAACACGCCGATGCGGGGACGTTCGCCGATAACGTTGGTTTCGGGGACGATTTCAGGCTTTTTTGTCAGGGTGTTGCGGGCCTCGGCAAGAATCTCCCCGGCGGCCGAGGCGGCGGCGCTGGCATCCACCACCGACTGGGGGATGTCTTTGGGGCCCTGGAAGGCGCCGCAGACATAGATACCTTTTTTGGATGTTTCCACGGGCGTGAACGTGCCGGTCTTGCAGAAGTTGCCGGGGGTGAGTTCGATGCCCAGGCGGTTGGCCATGGCCACCACCTGTGGATCGGTCTGCAGGCCGACGGACAGAACGATCTGATCGAAGGTTTCGGTGACCGTTTCACCCGCTTCGGTAATATAGCGGATGCTCAGATCATCGGAGCCGGGCACCGGATCGATGGTGTGCACGCGGCTGCGGAGGAAGCGTACGCCCTTGGCTTTGGCGTTGTCGTAAAAGCGCTCGAAATCCTTGCCGTGGGTTCGCATATCCATGAAGAAGATGGCACAGTCCAGATCGTAGGGAGCATGCTCCTTGGCGATGACCGCCTCCTTGATGGCATACATGCAGCACACCGAGGAGCAGTAGGCGTTGTCGCAGCGGTTCATGTCCCGGGAACCCACACATTGGAACCAGGCGATCTTTTTAGGCTCCTTGTGGTCGGAGAGCCGCACCAGGTGGCCGCCCGTGGGCCCGGAGGCGGAGAGGATACGTTCCATCTCCATGGCGGTGATCACGTTGGGGTGGTTGGCATAGTTGTAGGCATCGAATTTGGACGGATCGAAGGGCTCGAAACCCGGGGCCAGGATGATGGAGCCCACGTTCAGCTCAACGATTTCATCCTCCATGGTGTGGTCGATGGCATCCACGCCGCAGAATGCGGTGCAGACCTGGCAGCCGCCAGTTTTAAAGTGCACGCACACGTCCCGGTCGATGACCGGGGTGTTGGGCACCGCCTGGGGGTAGGGGACATACACCGGTTTCCGGCCTTTGAGGCCCATGTCATATTCCGAGGGGATCAGTTTGGAGCCCCGCCGTGAAATGACCTCCCGGATTTTCTCCAGGGTGATATGGCCGGTCGGGCAGACCGAGGCGCATGCGCCGCAGGCCATGCAGACGTCGGTTTGCAGGTGAAAAGGCGTGTCGACTTTCATTTCGACGCCGCGGCCGGTGAGGCTGATGGCGCTGTTGCCCATCTTTTCACACATCCGGGTGCACAGGCCGCAGAGGATGCAGGTGTCGTCCTCCAGTTTGAAGCGCGGCGTCTCGATGTCGTAGGTCTTGGCCAGTTGCTTTAGCAGGGGGACCTCGGGGCAGCGTGCAAAAAGCATTTCAACGATCAGCTTGCGTCCGGCGTGCACCGCCTCGCTGTCCGTCTTGACTTCCATGCCTTCCCAGATGGGGTAGTTGCAGGCGGTGACAAATCGGGTTCTGCGGCCGTCAAAAAGCTCCACCGTGCAGATGCGGCACATGCCGGCCGGTTCAAGCGCCTTGTGGTGGCACAGGGTGGGGATCTCCACGCCGACCTTTTCGGCAACCTGGAGAATATACTGCCCCTCTTCTCCCTGGACTGTCTTACCGTTCAACTTAAAGGTGATCATCGGTTTTTTCCTTCGTCTTATCGGATGGCAATGGCATCAAATTTACAGGCATCGTAGCAGATACCGCATTTGATGCATTTATCCTGGTCCAACTGGTGGGGTTCTTTTTTCTTGCCGGTGATGGCGTCCTGAGGACACTTTTTGGCGCACAGGCCGCAGCCGGTGCAGGCATCGGCGTCGATGTCGTAGTGGAACAGGGCCTTACAGACGCCGGCCGGGCATTTTTTGTCCTTGATGTGGGCTTCATACTCATCCCTGAAATAGAGGATCGTAGTCAGCACCGGGTTTGGGGCTGCGGTTCCCAGACCACACAGGGAAAAACGCTGCACCATGGACCCCAGCTCTTCGAGAAGTTCAATGTCGCCCTGTTTGCCTTTTCCGGCGCAGATGTCCGTGAGAATGTTGAGCATCTGCTTGATGCCTTCCCGGCAGGGGTTGCACTGACCGCAGGACTCTTCCTTGAGAAAATCGAGAAAATAGCGCGCCACGTCCACCATGCAGGTATCCTGGTCCATGACGATCATGCCGCCCGAGCCCATGATGGAGCCCACTTCGGCCAGGCGCTGGAAATCCACAGGCAGGTCCAGGAAACGTTCGGGAATGCAGCCGCCGGATGGTCCGCCGGTCTGGACAGCCTTGAACTTCTTTTTTTTGGGCACGCCGCCGCCAAGCTCGAAAACGATCTCCCGCAAGGAGACGCCCATGGGGACTTCCACCAGACCGGTGTTATTGATCTTGCCGCAAAGGCTGAACACCTTGGTGCCCTTGCTGTGCTCGGTACCCATTCCGGCATACCAGGCGCCCCCTTTGATGATAATGGGCGGGACGTTGGCGTAGGTTTCGACGTTGTTCAGGTTGGTGGGGCCATCTCTGAACCCCCTTTCAACGGTGTGGACGTACTTGGCCCGGGGGCGTCCGACCTTGCCTTCCAGGGAGGCCATCAGGGCGGTTGACTCGCCGCACACAAAGGCACCTGCGCCGGTGGAAATCTTGATTTTAAAGCAAAAATCCGTACCTGCGATGCCGTCGCCCAGCAGACCGAACTGTTCCGCCTGCTTGATGGCGGTGACCAGACGCTTAACCGCCAGGGGGTATTCGTTTCTGACGTAGATATAGCCGTTGCTTGACCCGATGGCCACACCGGCGATGAGCATCCCCTCGATGACGCTGTGGGGGTCGCCTTCTAGGATGCTGCGGTCCATGTAGGCCCCGGGATCGCCTTCATCTGCGTTGCAGATGATGCTGCGATCCCCGTCGTGTTTGGCGCAGGTGGCCCATTTGATACCGGTCGGGAAACCACCGCCCCCACGCCCGCGCAGGCCCGAGGCTTTGACTTCGTCGATGATCTGCTTGGGCCGCATATTTTTTAGCGCCTTGAGCAGGGCGCTGTAACCGCCTCGGGCGATATACGCTTCGATGGCATCGGGATCGATGTATCCGCAGTTTCTCAGGGCGATTTTCACCTGTTTGCTGTAAAAGGGGATCGCTTCAAGGAAGGGGATCCCCTCGTGGGGTGACACCTTGGCGACCGGATTGTCGGCGCCGTCTTCCAACACGCTCAGCGGCTTTCTCATCTGCCCCAGAATCCATTTTTTCTTTTCGAACAGGCCCTGACGATAATCCTCGATGGCGTCGACGATCTTGTCTGCGGTGATATTCCTGTAAATTACCCGCGGCTTGCCGTCGGCAAGGATTTCCACCAACGGCTCCTGCTCGCAGAATCCGATGCAGCCGGTCTGGCAGATGGCAATTCCCTTGTCATCGGCAAAGGCGGCCGCAGCCTTGTCGAAGGATGCCTGGGCGCCGGCGGCGATACCGCAGGAGGCCATGCCGATATTCACCTTAATCGTGTCCGGATGGTAGATGGACTTTCCGGCTGTCTGGCTTATGGTTTTCAAGTCTTCCGAAGACTGTATTTTCATGGTGTTGCCCTCGTTCTTCGATTATTCGTATTGACCCAGGACTTTTTCGACTTCATCGGTTGAAATCCGGCCGTGCATATCCTCGTTGACCTTCATGACCGGCCCCAGACTGCAGCATCCGATACAGCGCACGGATTCCAGGGTGAAACGCCCGTCTTCGGTGGTCTGGCCGTCGGCAACGTGCAATGATTCGTGCAGCCGTTCACGGATTCGTTCGGCCCCGCGAACGTGGCAGGCGGTACCCAAACAAATGGAGATAATATTTCTGCCGCGCGGTTCCAGGCTGAAGGTGCTGTAAAACGTCGCCACTTCGTAGATTTTGCTGTGGGGGACGCCTATTTTTGCCGAAAGGTAGGTCAACGCGGGTTTAGGGACGTAGTTGTAGCGTCGCTGGATGGCCTGAAGGATCATGATCAGGTTTTCTTTATCTTTCCCAAACTCCTTGTCGATCAAGGTATCCAACTCTACAAAGTCGACTTCCTCCACCGCCTGTTCTGTGCCTATCGCATGTGCCTCACTCATTTGCCGATCTCCCAATAGAAATCACGCTTCACAAAAATGAAGGAAAAATGCTGATGTTATGCGCTTTGCTGAACCACCGGACAGTTTTCAACACAGGCACCGCAACCGGTGCACAGATCCATTTTGATGCTGCGGGCGCGTTTTCTGACTTTAACCTTGAAATTGCCGGGGTCCCCCTCGACGCTTTCAAGGTCCGCATAGGTGATCAGTTCAATGTTCAGATGCCGGCCGACCTCGACCAGTACAGGGGAGATAATTCACATCGCGCAGTCATTGGTGGGAAACGTCTTGTCCAGTTGGGACATGACCCCGCCAATGGAAGGCGATTTTTCAAGGAGGTAAACATAGTACCCTGAGTTTGCTAAATCCAACGCGCTCTGCATGCCGGCAATGCCGCCGCCGACAACCAGTACGGAACCCACTACATCCTGTGCCATCGTGTCGCTCTCCTGTTGATGTTTTTCCGCTCCACTGAAGATCTCTCAATTAAATAAATCGCTCAGTAATTTTTTGCTGGGAGCGGTATTGAGCCAGAAAATTTACCTATATGCAGTCAGGTAGGCTTGTCAATGAAATTCGGTGGGTTTTATGGGCTGGCGGGCTGTTTATTATGCGTATATGACCAAAAAATTAACCCGTTGGGCGCTTTCGGGAGGACGTGGAATCGGATATGCTTGTCGCGGGAAAGGGTTCAGCGTTGACGTCCGGCCTGCGGAAGGTGCTGCAGGCCGGACGGGGGATGTTCATGCGGCGATCCGAATGGCCCGTTCGGTGGCGCTGCGGATCTCTTCGGGGGTGAAGGGTTTGGGAAGGTAGTCAACGGCACCCATGCGGGCAGCCGCCACCGCCGTTTCGATGCTGGCGTATCCGGTAATGATGATCACCTTGGCATTCGGATTTTTTTCCCCGATGGCCTCAAGCAGTTCGAGGCCCTTGACACCGGGGATTCGCAGATCCAGGAGCACCAGCCCATACTTTTTGGAGTCGATGTGAGCCATGGCTTCATCGCGTGTGACGGCCTGGTCCACCTGGTAGCCTTTCTTGGCCAGGATCTTGCGGATGTTGTTGTTGACCGCCACCTCGTCGTCCACCACCAGGATTCCGGGATGGGCAGTCGCCTGCGCGGCAGGTTGGGGAGCAGCAGCCTTTGATTCGGCGGCCATTATTTTTTGCATATTGGCCTTCAGGGTTGCGTAGGGCATCTGCACCGTACCGTCGTAGACGAGATGGTCCACATAATCTTGGCCGGCAGCTTGGGCGACTTCATCATAGTTGAACGGCATGTCCGGGGCAATGAGGGTCGCGGTATCCGCAGCGCTTTGCTTGGCGGCGGCGCGCTTTTGCTTGGCCAGTTGCGGACAGGCGGCCGTCTTGGTGCCGGCCTTGCAGGTGGCACCCAGCTTTTTGAAAATATCGCAGACCATGTTACCTACCTGGCAAAAACCTTCCACCGGTTCAGAGGCGGTGATCTCCACTACCGGGACGTCGGTTCTGGTTGCATGATCCGCATAGGCTCTGCCGGTAACCTGGGCGACTTCATCGGCATCGAAGGGTACATCCACGTCAATCCGGTTCCGTTCGGCCAGTCGGGCCACGCTGGCTTTCAGATCATCATAGTAGGGAATGGAAACGCCGTCGCTGCGCAGGTTGTGAATATACTCGGGGCCGGATACGGCCGCCACCTCATCGTAGTCGAAGGGCTGGTCGATGCCGATCAGCCGTTTGGTATCCACGGTTTTCACGGCGGCGGCTCTCTTTTTTTTGGCCAGCTGGGGGCAGGCGGCGGTCTTGGAGCCTGCTTTGCAGGTGGTGCCGAGCTTTTTAAAGATATCGCAGACCATGTTGCCCACTTCGCAAAATCCTTCCAGCGTCGCGGGCATCTTCACCTCTACGACGGGCATGTCGGACGGGCCCAGGCTGTCAGCATAACCTTTTCCGGTAACCTTGGACACCTCTTCGGCGTCGAAGGGGATGTCGACATCGATAATGTTGATGGAATCGCGCTCCTGTTCGGAGATCCGGGCTTCCACCAGGCGGCCGGACAGGGCGTTTTCAACCGTCGCGCGCAATTCGTCGGGGGTGAATGGCTTGGGGATGTAGTCCAGCGCACCCATGCGGATGGCCTTGACGGCGGTGTCCGTCGATGCATAGGCGGTCATCATAACGGCGCGGGTCACCGGCCACTCCTTTTTAACCATTTTCAACAGCTCCAGGCCGTTCATCCCCGGCATGACGATGTCGGAAATCATCAGGGAGAAGGACTCCTTGGCCATGATGGCCAGGGCTTCCTTGGCGCTTGAGGCGCGGGTGACTGCATAATTGCTTTTCTTTAGAATCTTTTCTACGTTCTTACAGATCCCCACTTCGTCATCGACCACCATGATTTTCGGAATTGCGTTCATATATTTCCCTTTCTTTTTTCTGACGTCAATCATCGCTTCATCAGGCTTTAACGGCAGTTGAAGCAGGAAGGGTGCCAGGGTTTAAATTTTTATCTATCATACTGTAAACAAAGAGTAAGTCAAAAATTTCGGGACCCGGTTCCCTCTGGGTGTATGAGAAATGAATACACCCTGGCAGGCGCGTTTCGGCAGTTTGCATCCGCCCTGAGTCAATCGTGGCGGGCTGAGCCAGGGAGGCGGACAGCATGTATGAAAAATATATGCAGTGTATGGGAATCGTTCAACGACGCTGGGGAAGGCTGATGGCGTGCTTTTTCATCAGGTTCTGGAAGTTGGGGCGCTGCATGCCCACGGCTTTGGCTGCCCGGGTGACATTCCAGTCGTTGCTTGCCAGGGCGTGGGTAATAAAATTGCATTCAACCCGGGCGACGGCCTTTTGCCGGATGAGTGCCTTGACGGCCTTCAGGGCGTCATTGGTGGTCGGGGTGTGGTCGAACAGATTCTCGATATCGCTGATCGCACTCAGCAGGGGCAGGTCCTTGAGCCCGATGGTCTCCTTGTCGCACAAAATGATCGCCCGCTCCACCACATTGCGCAGCTGGCGAACGTTGCCGGGCCATCCGTATTCCACCAGGCGGGTCACGGCATCATCGGCAAAGCCGGTGACGGGTTTGTCCATTTTGCGGCGGAACTGGTCCAGGAAGTGGTAGGCGATGGGCAGGATATCTTCCCGGCGCTCCTTCAGGGGAGGCAGCAGAATAGGGTAAACATAGATGCGGTAGTAAAAATCCTGTCGAAAGGTGCCGGCGCGAACCATCTCTTCCAGGTGCTGGTTGGTGGCAAAGATCAGCCGGACATCAACCGGGTGGCGGGCGGTGCTGCCCAGGGGCATGAGCTCGCGGGTTTCCAGAAAGCGCAGCAGCTTTGCCTGCACATCCAGGCCGATGTTGCTGATTTCATCCAGAAAGACGGTGCCGGTGTCGGCCTGCCGGAAAATGCCCGCCTTGTCCTGGTGGGCGCCGGTATAGGCCCCCTTGACATGCCCGAAGAGTTCGGATTCCAGCAGGCTGCCGGAGAGCGTGCCGCAGTCGACGGCGAAAAAAACCTTGTCGGCCCGGCTGCTGTTGGCATGGACGGCCCGGGCCACCAGCTCCTTGCCGGTGCCGCTTTCACCATAGATCAGCACGGTGGCATCGGTGGGGGCCACTTTTTCCACCATGGTGATGACTTTTTTGATTTTGGGGCTGCTGCCCACCAGTTGGTGGGAGACCCGGCGTGGTGCGGCGGTGTCGTTCTTCAGCTGCCGGTTCTTCAGCCGACTCTCCCGATGGGCCAGGGCCTGGCCCACCACGGCCCTGAGTTCATGGGGGGTAAAGGGTTTGGGCAGGTAGTCGAAGGCCCCCATCTTCATCACCTCCACGGCCGAAGAGACCGTCGAGTACCCGGTGATGACGATCACCAAGGTGTCCGGACAGGCCTCCTTGACGCGGGCCAGCACCTGCATGCCCCCCAGGGCGCTCATCTTCAGATCGGTGACCACCACGTCGTACTGCCGGTCCGCCAGCATTTTCAATGCCTCGTAGCCGTTCAAGGCAAATTCGGTGTGATAGCCCGATTTGGACAGGATCTTGACACAGCTGTGGCAGATGTTGGGTTCGTCGTCGACGATCAACACGCTGGCGGCATCAGGGAGCATGGTCGACCATCTCCTCCACGGGAAGGGTGATCGTGAAGGTGGTGCCCTGCCTGAGGATGCTGCTGGCCTCTATGGTGCCGCCATGCTGCTCGATAATACCGTGGGTAATCGCCAGTCCCAGTCCGGTGCCGTTCTCCTTGGTGGTGAAAAACGGATCGAAAATCCGGGCGATGCGTTCATCGGGGATGCCCTCACCAGTATCGGAAATGACGATTTGGATGTATCCCTGGCGGTCGGATAACCGTGTGGATACGTGAATGTCGCCGCCGGCCGGGGTTGCCTCAATGGCATTGATGATCAGGTTGATCATGGCCTGTTCGATCTGCCCCTTGTCAACGCGTGTCCGGGGCAGGCTCTCGGACAGGGCATGGGTAACGCTTACATCCTTGAAGGCGGCCTGCTTCTGGGTAAGTGAAATGCAGGCGGCAATGATGTCGTTGAGGTTGTGTTTTTTTTTGTCGGGCTGGGTCTGACGGGCGAAATTCAACAGGTTGGTGACGATCTTGCGGCAGCGCAGCGCCTCGTTGGCGATTATGGACAGATCTGCGTAGGTGGGATCGTCGGGTTCAAGATCCTCCTGGATCAGCATGGCCGTGGTCAGGATCGTGGTCAGCGGGTTGTTGATTTCGTGGGCCACACCTGCGGACAGACGCCCCACCGAGGCCAGCTTCTCCTGCTGCATCATCATCTTCTGGACATTGATGTCCCTGGTGATGTCCCGTGAGATCTCCACGGCACCGACGACATCCCCTTGTTCGATCAGCGGATAGGTCGAGATGGAGTAATAGATTTTACGGCCATCCCTGTCCAGATGGATGTGGGTGGTCTGGGAGGGTTTCTCCGTTTCCAGGGTCTGAATCAACGGGCAGGGGTGGTCTTTGCCCGAGCACGGGTTTTCAAGATGGTGCGTGATCGTGTAGCAGAACTGGCCGATGACCTGGTCGCGGGTCAGGCCGAACTTTTCAAGGAAGGCGTCATTGGTGTCGATGATGCGGAAACGGTGGTCGATGACCAGTACTTCTTCCTGGATGAGGTCGTTCAACGCCACGTGGTAAAGCGCACGTGCTTCCTGCAGCTCCTGTTTGGTTTTCTTCTGCATGGTTGAGACGCGGGCGACTTCCCAGAAAAGTTCGGCGGTGAGCGTGGAGATGGCCCGGACGTCCTTTCTCTTTTTGGCCAAAATATCATTGTAGATATCCATGGACCCGGTCAGCTCAACGATCAGATCGACGTCATCCCGGTCGAAGAAATCATCGTAGCTGCTGGTAATAAAAAGGCCTTTTTCCATAGCGGCGATCAGTCCCGGCGCAGTGGGATCGATGTCCGCAACGGCGATGATTCTGGGATGGATATTCTGGAACGTGTGGCGCTGGATGACGTCCATGAGATCTTTGCAGCGTTTACCACCGCCTACCACGGCAATATTCATCGATGGATCTCCCCAATGGTGGATGGAAAAAATGTGCGCTTTGATTCCCGCAATTCTTTTTTATCCTTGGGTTTGGGTGTTTTGTCAACAGCGCAGCCCGGCAATCGTCCTGACTTGACGGAGCAAAAGAATAGAGATAGGGATGACTAAACCATGAATGCTACCCCTGCGGCCGAAACGCTTAAGATCATCCTGGTGGTCGGCCCCACCGGCGCGGGCAAGACCGGCCTGGCCATCAACCTGGCCCAGCGGTTCAACGGTGAAATTGTCGGGGCCGATTCCATGCAGATCTATCGCTGCATGGACATCGGCACGGCCAAGCCGACCGCTGCACAGCGGGCCGCGGCTCCCCACCACATGATCGATATCGTCGACCCGGACCAGGAATTCGATGCCGCCGCCTATGCGACCATGGCCGGCGCCATTATCCGGCAGACGATTGCACGCGGGCGCAGCGTATTTGTCGTGGGCGGCACCGGGTTTTACATCAAGGCATTGGTTCATGGTCTTTTCGAGGAGGGTCCGTCGGACCCGGCGGTTCGGCTTCGCTTGAAACAGCAGGCGGCATCGGAGGGGACGACGGGCATGATCCGGCGCCTGCACAAGATCGATGCCGCGTCCGCCGAAAGAATTCATCCCAATGACACCTACCGCATCATCCGGGCCCTGGAGGTGTTTGAGGTCACCGGGGAGCCCTTGACGGTTTTTCACCAGCGCCATCGGTTTCGGGAGCAGCGTTTCAACACCCTGGAATTTGGTCTTGCCTGGCCGCGACCGGTTCTCTACGAACGCATCAACCGGCGGGTGGACAGGATGATGGCTCTGGGGTTTGAAAACGAAGTGCGCCAACTGCTGGCCAGTGGCTACGGCACGGATCTCAAATCCATGCAAAGCCTGGGATACCGACACCTGGCCGAAGCCATCGGCGGCGCCCTGCCCCTGGCAGAAGCGGTGGCCACCCTGAAACGGGACCATCGCCGCTACGCCAAACGCCAGTTGACCTGGTTCGGTGCCCGGAAATCGGTCCATTGGATAACCCCGGACCAAACGGAATTGGCCGGTGACCGGATCCGGGCGTTTCTTGCATGATTGTCCGCCGGGTACCACCGGGATTGCACGGTTTGCCGCGGTGGGGCGCAAACGGCTTAAGCGGTCACTAAACCGTCTGACGACGGCTATGCGGGCGTTTACTCCCCGGCCGGATCACGCTAACCCCGCCTTTTAGGAATCCGTCGGTGGTTTTTTTGGAATTTTGACTCGAAATACGGTTCCATCGCCCGGGTTGCTGGCCACCGTGATGGTGCCGCCGTGCTGGCCGATGATTCGATTGGCGATGAACAACCCCAGGCCAGTTCCCTTTTTCCCCTTGGTCGAATAAAAAAGATCGAAAATCTGACTGCGGGTGTCGCTGTCCATACCGATACCGTTATCGGCAATGGTAATAATAATTTCGTCGCCTTGATCGGCCATACTGAAATCGATCTGGTTGGTCGGAGTGCGGTGGTCCTTTGTACAGGCATCGACGGCGTTTTCGAGGATGTTGACCAGGGCTGCGTGCAGGTAATCGGCATCCACATGCATGCGGCCTGCGCTTCGATCAAAATGACATGCCAGACGGATGCCGAATCCGTCAAGCATGGGCTGGATCACCCGGGCCAGTCCCTCGACAAACGCAGGGGCCTTAACCGGCGCTCGCTGCAGTTCGCGCTCTTTGGCATAGTAAAGGATGTCGAGCACCATCTTGCGGATACGTGCGGCGGTTTCCTTGGCGGCCGCGCATCCTTCTTCCACCCGATTCAGGTCCTTTTTGTTCAATCCCGATGACACCAGGTAGAGCCCGCCGTCCAGGCTGGTGAGCAGCCCCTTCATGCCATGGGAGATGGAGCCGATCATCAGGCCCAATGAGGCCAGGTGATTCTGGAGCTCGGTCTTTTCCCGCACCAGCTGCTCCAGGCTGCGGGTGTAGTCCTGCAGCTGACGGCGCATGGCGATCTTTTCACGGGCGCGTCGCAGAGCGATTTCCAGGGCGTCCACATTGATGGGTTTGGTGATGAAATCGGTGGCTTCGTATTTCAGACTGCGGATGGCCAGATCCATATCCCCGTGGCCGGTGATCATAATCACTTCGGTGTCCGGATTCTCGTGTTTGATTTTCCGCAGCAGCCCGATGCCGTCGCCCTCCGGCATCTTGATGTCGGTGACCACGACCGGCGGACTCTCGCTGACAAACAGCTCGAAAGCCTGCCGGGCATTTTCGGCTTCCACGGTACGATAGCCCATATCCTGCAGGGAGATTGCCAGAACCTCACGGATATCCGGTTCATCGTCGACGATCAGGATGGTCTTGCCATCGGTTTCATCCATGGGCGTGCTCCGTTTCATCGGCCATTGGAAATCGCAGGATGAAGCAGGTGCCGTTGGGCGTGTTGGGCTCAGCCCCAATGGTGCCCCCGCAATCCTTGACGATGCTGTAACTGATGGAAAGACCCAACCCGGTTCCTTTGCCCACCTCCTTGGTGGTGAAAAAAGGTTCGAAAATCTTCTCCACGATGTTGTCCGGGATGCCCGTACCCGTGTCGCAGACCCGGCAGGCGACCTGCCCGTTATCGATGCCGGTCCACAGGCGGATGGCTTTTTCCCTTTCCGTTTCTGCGGCCGGCCGGTCTCCGCACCGGGCTTCGATGGCGTCCCGGGCATTGAGCAGCAGGTTGATGAACACCTGCTCCAGCCGTCCGGGATCGGCGTTGATGCGCGGGAGGGCTTCACAGACCTCCCATACCACGCGGATGCCACGCACCTTGAGCTGCTGGCTGAAAATTTCAAACGCGCTTTTTAATACGTCGTTGAGCTGAACCGTGACCTTCTCCGGGTCGGATTTTCTGGCAAACTGGCGCATGTGGTTGATGATCCGCGTGGCCCGGTCCACGTTGCCGTCCACCTTGACCAGCATGGTGGCAAGGATATCCGCGGCGATGGTCTCCGATGCCGCCAGTTTTTTCATGAAAAAACTGCTTACGGTTTTGATGACTGAAAGGGGTTGGTTGAGTTCGTGGGCCACGCCGGTGGCCATCTCGCCCAACGTGGCCATCTTGCTGGCCTGGATAAGCTGCTGTTCGGTCTCCAGACGTTTGGTAATGTCGCTGGTGGTTACCAGCAGCACCCGTTGACCGGAGAATTCCGACGGCGAGATGCGGATGTTGACGAACAGCCCCTTGCCGTCACGATTCAGGTGGCGGACCTGGTTGATGACCGAGCAGGTAACCACCTTGAAGGCATAGTGGTCCCTTTCATCCGGATGAAACAGCGTCATGAAGGATCGGCCGATGATCTCCTCCACCGAGAACCCGTATACGGCGGTGACGCTCTGGTTGCAATCCACAATCTTCAGGGTCCCCACCTCCAGCACGAATACCGGATTGGGGATGTTGCTGAAAATGGCGTGGTATTTTTCCTCCGACTTTTGCAGGTCGACTTCAAGCTGCCGGCGCTGGGAGATGTCCAGGGAAATCTCCATGGCAGCGACGATGTCGCCGTTGGCGTCCTTGATGGGTGAGGTGCGCACCAGCCAGTGCTTGGGCGATCCATCCTTGTCCACACCGCTTTCTTCGGTGTGGTGGGACAGACCATCGGCAAAGGTCTTGTCCACCGGGCAGGAGATGCATTTTTGGTTTCTTCCCTTGTAGGCGTGGTAACAGAAATCACCCGGTTCGGGCGCGAAGCGCTGGTAGAATTCACGGTTGAAGCGCAGCAGCCGGTAGTTGCGGTCCTGGACGGTGATGAGACAGGGAACCCGCTCAAACAGATTTTGATACTCGTCACGCTGTTTGTTCAACTCCCGCTGGCTGGAGGCGATCTCATCGGACATCTGGTTAACGGCTATGGCCAACTGGCCCAGTTCGTCGGTCCGGGGCAGGCGAATCTTGCTGGTGTAGTCGCCCCGGGCGATGAGGTGGGTCCAGCCGATCAGGTGTTTGATGGGCTGGTTGACAAAACGCAGCACGAACACGAAAATCATGGCCGACGTGATCAGGAAAACAAAGCCGGCCAGCCCGATGATTCCCCGCTCTTCCTTGAGCACTTCGCGATCGTTGGCTTCCAGAGAGACCACCACATCCAGGGCGCCCAATATTTTTTTTCCTTCGGGATGCACATGACAATCGCCGGTGCTGCAGCTGGGCTCATTGCTGATGGGGCTGATGATGCCCAGCAGGCGATAGCCCGAATCGGAAAGAAAAATGCGGGTGCGCTGTTCCAGCGAAGCCGTCGACATGGGCGGATCGGTGCGGTGGCAGATGTGGCAGGCCTCGGCCTTGATGTTGGTCCTCCGTTCCACCTCAGCGGGATTGTTGGAGTATTTGATCTCCCCTTCCTTGTTGTAGATGCGGATGATCTTGATCTCCGGCTGGCGGCTGATGTTGTTGATGATCTGGTTGATTTCGTCCCGGGAGTTGAGCATCATGGCGTAGTGGGTACCCAACCGGATGGTGTTGGTGAGCCGGTCGGTGCTGGCCAGCATGCTCCGCATCATTTTTTCTTTCTGGTAGCGGATGTTGAAAAAGGCCCAGGTTGCAATGGTGATCAGCAGCACGATGCCCACCGAGAGAATGAGCTTGGCAGCCAGACTATTGCGCAGATTTTGAATCAGTAGGAACACCTGTCCGACACCTTTGAATTGCATCAATTTTAGACGCCACAGCTGGATTCCGGAATCACCGTGATTGCCCTATCTTCTCTCGAAACCCATCCAGCACGGCCAAATTCAAATTCAGGCCGAGTTCAGCATGCGCCATTCCCAATGCCAGACCCAGCAGTTGCGGCAGATAAAGCACGGTGATGGACAGATCCTCCCCGGCGGTATGAGAGGCCTTGGCCTGCCAGGCATCCAGATTCATCTGACACATGGGGCAGACGGTAACGATCAGGTCCGCACCTTTGGCCGCCTTCAGAATGGCGGCGACCCGTTTCAGGCCGGCATCCGGCTGGGTGCTTACCAGTGAAGCCCCGCAGCAGCGGGCACCCATTTCCCATCTGTGGATGTCGGCTCCGGTTGCCGCGATCAGCGGTTCCATTGAAACCGGGCGCTCTGGATCGTCGAATTCCACAAAGGGGCGCAGACACTGGCATCCATAGTAGGGCGCCACGGTCAAGCCGCAGAGGGATCGGGAGACCCGCTCCAACAGGCGGGCCGGACCCAGATCGACGGTCAGTACGTCCAACAGATGGCGAACCCGGACATGGCCATCGACCGTCAGATCAACGGCGGCCAGGACTTCTTTGATGTCGGTTCGAATCGCCGGGTCGTTTCTCAGCCTGGTGCGGGCCTTTTTCAGATTCAGATAGCAGGCGCTGCAGGGCACCAGGATCTGTCCTTCCGGTTCGATCCGTTCGGCCAGGGCCAGGTTGCGGGCGCTCAGGGAAAGGGCCAGCAGATGGCTGATGGGGGCGGCCGCACTGGCGCCACAGCAGGTCCAGCCGTCGATCGGGGTCAGTTCGGCGCCGACGGCAGCCATGATCGTCCGGGTGGCCAGGTCGTACTCGCGGGCCGAGGTGGTGAGACTGCAGCCCGGATAATAAAGGTAGTTCATGGATGGCTCTCCTTCCCATGGGGCACCCGGGCTGCCTGTTCCATGGCCGTCACCTTGTCGAACAGGGCGGCAAGGGGCGTGTCGACGGCCTTGCCGCCGGCCGGCCGCAGCTTGCCCTTGCCCAATAGTTTCAACCCCAGGTGCGCAAACCGCATGGGGGCCAGCGGATTTCTCAACGCCGTAAAATAGCGGGTCATGAATGCCATTTCATGAATGCGTCCGTGGCGGCGAACCGTCTGCATGAATTGTTCATAAAACAGACGCGGGTTGCGGTGGATTGCTTCCCGGCGGGCAAAGGCGATGCCTTTGAGCATTTCCATGGCGGATGTCAAGGGCAGTCCGCGTGGACAGCGCAGGGTGCAGGTGTAGCAGTCCGAGCAGAGAATAAACGTTTTGCTGGCCATCACGTCAAACAGGCGGCCCACAATTACCAGGCGCCACATTTTTCGTGGCGTCAGGTCCATTTCAAGGGAATTGGGACACGATCCTGTACAGGTGCCGCACTGGATGCAGGCGCTGACCATGGTCCGGATATCGTCGAAAGCGGCGCGCTCGGCTGCATCGACGGGTAATGGGTCGACCATTTTCGATTCTTTCATGTTGCCTCATGACTGCACGAAGGTCATTCGCTTTGCAGGGGCGCGGCGTGCCGCGCCCCTGCCATGATCTGGGAATCGGAATCCCCTTGGTTACATGGCCATCAGGGCGCCATCAATCGTACTGAGCAGGCTGCGGCGGGCGAATCCGTCCACGATGGATGCGCTGTTGGGGCACACGGTGGCGCAGTCGCCGCAGCCTTGGCAGATCATCGGGTCGACCTGCACCCGCTGGTTGGTTTCATCCAGAAAACGGGCGCCATAGGGACAGGTGTCGATGCAGCGCAGGCACAGCATGCACAGGCTGTGGCGTACGATGGCTGTGGTTCGGGCCGCCGGCAGCTCCAGGGCGGCCAGGATGGCCAGGGCGCGTCCGGCGGCGGCCTCGGCCGTGGCCACCGATTCGGTGATGGACCGCGGCGACAAGGCAATGCCGCAGGCAAATACCCCGGTCTGCATGGCCTCTACGGGACGCCATTTCGAATCGGCTTCCTGGAAAAAACCATCCCGGTCACGTGGGACGCCGTAAGCCAGGGACAGCGCCTCGGGCAGGCGGGCTTCAATGCCAGTCGCCAGCACCAGCAGGTCGGCGGCGATTTCCACCGGTGCATCCAGGATGGGATCGTGGTGCCGCACCCTTACCGGCGTGGTTTCTTCGACGGCAATGCGCACCTGCGGCTTTTCTTCGGGCCGGTATTGGAAAAAGAGAACACCCCGGCGGCGTGCCTCGGTGAACCAGCTCTCCGCCAAACCGCAGGTCATCATGTCACGGTAGAAGATGTAGATCGGCAGATCCGGTTGGCGGTTTTTCAGCCACAGGGCCTGCTTCAGGGCCGTGGGGCAGCAGACTCGGCTGCAGTAGTTGCGTGGTTCCTCCCGGGAACCGACGCACAGAATCATGGCCACGGCATTCAGCCGGTCGTCGGCCACCCGATCCTCACGGATGCGCACCTCAAGGTCGCGCTGGGTGATCACCGCTTCGCTGGTACCCCAGCCGTAGGCATCGGTGGACGCTTCGCGGCCGCCGGTGGCAAGGATGACCACCCCATGTTCCAGGGTCGTGGTCGGTGCGTCGGCGGTTTCGATGGATGAGACAAAATGGCCGGCCTGACCAAAGGCGCCGACCACACGGCTGTTCACCATCAGTCGGATTCCGGGATGCTGGTTTACCCGACCGACGGTCTCTTCCACAAACGGTGCGATGGGTTGGCCCTCAAGGGTCTGGTGCAGCCACACCAAATTGCCGCCCAGGGTCGCGGAGGCTTCCACCAGGGTCACGGGCACACCGTGGTCGGCGATGGCCAGGGCCGCATGCATGCCGGCGATGCCGCCCCCCACCACCAGGGCATGCTTGGCGGGCGATGCAAGGCGTCTTGCTTGCATGGAAATATTCTTCAAGCTGGCGATACCGGTCCTGATGGCGGTGAGGGTGGCCGGTGTATTCAATCCCTGGTGATCGTCCACGACGACCGATTCAATCAGGGATGGATGCAGAGAAATGGTGGTGGCCAGGTTCCTGGCCTTCCGGCCGTAGACGAAAGTGAGGCAGGCGCCGATCAGCACGCGGTTGATATCGGCGGTATCCATTGCCTGCACCGCCTGCCAACCGTCGGCTGTGCAGATGGTCTCCATGACCATCACCCGCGCGACTGCCGGATCCTGTTTCAACGCTTCGGTCAAGGCGTGCAATTCACCGTCATGTTCCGTTGGGGTATGGCAGCGGCAGAGCATCACCAGGATGCGGGGCGGCTCCCGGGATACATCGCGATATGTATCCGTGGGTGGGATGGTCTTCTCGGCCAGGCCGCCTCCCGCGCGATGGATCGCCCGGGACGCGTTGGCTGCAGCCGACGAGGCGCGGATTACCGATTCGGCAATATCGGTGGGGCCGGTTAAGGTACCGCCGGCAAAGACGCCGGCCCGCCCGGTACGGGTGTCGGAAAAGGGGAGCGTTTTGACGAAACCGAACGGGTCGGTGTCGATCCCCAGTGCTTCGGCCAGATGGCGCGTCTGATCGCCGGCGCGCTGACCGACCGAAAGGACGACCAGATCGAAGGCCTCTGCGTGCACCCTGCCCGAAGCGGTGGTCCAGCGAATGGTTACATCCTCGTTGCCGAGGGTCGGCGCAATGGAATGCACCCGGCCACGCGACAGATTGACGCCTTCACCCGATCCAATCTGTTGCCCGTAGCGTTCAAAGGATTTGCCGAAGGTTCGCAGGTCCATGTAGACGACCGTGGCCTGGAAATCCTCCCCGGCCACCGATCGGGCCAGGGCGATCTCCTTGAGGGCGAACATGCAGCAGATGGTGCTGCAGAAATCGGAACCGGACTGCAAATCACGGGATCCCACGCATTGAATCCATGCGGCCTTTTTCACCGGGCGCTTGTCCGATGGGCGCAGCAGACGGCCATTATCCGGCCCGGTGCCGCTGAGCATGCGCTCGAACTCAAGGCTGGTGACCACATTGGGCACAATGCCGTAGCCCATGGAATTTTTCCCCACCGATGGGTCGATGCAGGTGGTACCGGTGGCCAGGACGATGGCGCCCACTGTCTGTTTGCGATAGCCAGCTTCCTGAAAAGCCGCATACGCTTCCGTGATTTTAGGAATCAGGACCTCGGGTTCGAAGGGCTTGATCAGGTAGTCCATCGCACCGATTTTCATGGCCTCTACGGCGGTTTCCACGGTCGCGTAAGCCGTCATCATCAGCACCCGGAGGTCCGGTACGACGGCCCTGGCCTTTTCCAGTACCTCGACACCGTCCATACCCGGCATCTTGATGTCCAGCAGCATGAGATGAAAGGGGGCTGCAGCGAGCTTTTCCAGGGCCTCGGGGCCCGATGCGGCCATCTCCACCGTGTATCCTTCCTCGTCACCCAGCCAGGCTTGCAGAGAATTCCGGATAATGGACTCATCGTCAACCACCAGGATCCGAAAGCCCCGGCGGCCCATGGCCGACAGACGGATGGCACCGGTTGGACAGGCGGTCTCGCAGGCCCCGCAGCGGGTGCAGGTCTTCGGGTCGATGGTATAGGTGTTGGGAATGTTGTGGGGCACCGGCAGGTAGATCGCCTTGCGATCGGTCAGGCCGGCGTTGAAATTGTCGGGTACCGTCACCGGGCAGGCTCGGCTGCACTGGCCGCATCCGATGCAGCGGTTGGGATCGACGGCGCTGGGCGCTTGTTTCAGAGTGACCTGGAACTTGCCTGGCTCGCCCTCCACCGATACCAGGGTGGTGTTCAGCAGGATGGCGATGTTTTCGTGAAAGAGTCCTTTTCGCAGGCAGGTCTGGGTGCCCGAATCCCGGTCGACCATGGGCAGCATCCGGCACATTCCGCAGTGATCCGTGGGAAACTGGAAGTCCAGTTGGCTGAGGATGCCGCCCATATGCGGTGCCCGGTCCGCCAGGGTCACCCGGTATCCCATCTGAGCCAGGTCGATGGAGGTGCGGATGCCGCTGATGCCGGCGCCGACGACGAGGGCACTGCCGATTTTGTGGTTCATGTTGCTCCCCTGTGATGACGATGTTGAAAACCCTGCGTGCGAAGCGACTTCATCCCACGGATCCAAGAACGCAAAACCCAATTAATTCAACCCCACCACCTCATCGTACTCCTTTTCCTCAAAACCGCACATGGGCGGCCGCTGGGACGGATCCAGTCCGGCGCCGTAGCCGAAGGCGGTTTGAGTTTGCTGGGCCACATAACTGAACAGATCGGCCAGGGGGATGTCGTTGGGACAGGCATTGGTGCATTGGCCACAGCCCACGCAGGCCGTACTGATGTGGGCCATGCGGGTCAGGTGGAAAAAGAGTGTGTCCGTGGGCATCTTGGCGCTGCCCTTGCGGCGGGCCCACTGCAGGTATTGAAAAGGTTCGTGGTGAAAGGTGTCGGTGCTGAATACGCAGGTGGTGCAGTAGCACACCGGGCAGGCGGTGCGGCAGTTATAGCAGTTGACGCAGTCGGCCAGATAGGTTGACAGCCCCTGGATGCTGCCGGTGGCTTGGGCCACGGATGCGAACATCTGCTCCCGGTATTGTGTGCGCGACGCCAGTGTCGTGTTGATCACGGTTTTGCGTTGCAGTGCGGCCTCCCCCGCCGGTGGAAGATCCAGACCCGTGAGCACGGTCTCCCCAATTTCCGTGATGGCCCGGGCCGTCAATCCACCGGTCGGGTCGGCACTGAAACACTCCACGATGATGTCGGCACCCGTGGGGACCGGATGGCTGCAGGCGCGGCAGGCTGCAGAGAACGGGAGCGCCTCCCGGCCGGTCTCACCGGCGGCGAGGTCCGCGCAAAATGCCTGCGTGGCCGCATCCGCCGTTTCGTACTGGTCGGCAAAGTTTCTGAAGGCGCTGTTGGAAAATGCTCCCGGACAGTCGAGCCCGACGATCACCACATCGTCACGCTGCCCCTGATTCAGCTTGACCAGTTCATTAAAGGCGCGAATCTCGCAAGGGCGCAGGACCGCCGCCAGCCGCCCGCCGGCCGGCTGGCGGGTGAGTTTGGCCAGCTGCTGGGCCCCGTTTACGGGAAACGCCGGTGACAGTGGATCGGCTTGTGCCAGTCGAGCCGGATCCGACACCAGCGTGGGCATGATGCGGTTCTTGACGGTCAGGCCGGTGGGGACGAGCACGGCTTCGATTCCCGCCTTCTCCATGAGCGTAGCCAAAAAGGACCGCATGCCTGATAACCAGTCACCGTTGCCGATGTCGATCAGAATTGCCTGTGTCATAATCCCTCCGGAACCACTCCTTGGGCGCAGCGCGCCATCAGATCACCATCTTCAGGTCGGGAAGCATGGGGCCCAGTTCCCGGGTCTGGGCCACCAGTTCGCCCATGATATGGGCGAACTGGATCCCGTCACTGGCGCCGATCCAGGTCAGCCGCAGCCGCCGGCTGTCAATGCCGAACCGGGGCAGGATTTCCTTGAGCAGCTTCACCCGGCGCCGGGCCTTGTAGTTGCCGTTGATGTAGTGGCAGTCACCAGGGTGGCACCCGCTGATCAACACACCATCGGCCCCCTCCAGAAACGCCTTGATGACATACTGGGGGTCCACCATTCCCGTGCACATCACCCGGATCAAGCGGACGTTTTTGGGGTAAGAGAGCCGGGAGGTACCGGCCAGGTCGGCAGCGGTGTAGGTACACCAGTTGCAGACGAAGGCAATGATGGCGGGTTCGAAAGATTCCATAAAAAACCTCCGGTTTTATTTGTCGCGCCAAGCACGGATACTTTTATCCAACTGCGGCCAGGGCGGTCATGATGCCGTCCAGTTCCGCAAAAATCTGCCGACTCTGAAAGTGCCGGACCTGGGCTGCGTTGGACGGACAGGCGGTGCTGCAGCTGCCGCAGCCCTTGCACAGGGCGCCGTTGACCACGCTGACCTGGCGCCGGCAGTCGAACTCGATGGCGCCATAGGCGCACAGGCCGATGCAGGTCTGGCAGCCGGAACAGATTTCGGGGTCGATCCAGCTGATGGCCGATGGTACCGCCACCACACCCCGGGTGGCCAAAGAGAGTGCCTTGGCCGCAGCCCCGGAAGCTTGGGCAACCGTGTCCGGGATGTCCTTGGGGCCCTGGCAGGCTCCGGCCAGAAAGACGCCGTCCGTGGCTGTGTTCAAGGGGCCCAGCTTGGGATGCTCTTCCAGAAAGAACCCGTCTGCACCCGCGTTGACCCCGAACAGCCGACCCACCTCCGGTGTATCGGCGCGCGCTTGCATGGCGCTGCACAATACCACCATGTCCACCGGTACCCGCACCCGTTCGCCGAGCAGGGTGTCTTCGGCGATGGCCACCAGTTTGCCAGCTTCCGCTTCGGATTCAACCTGATCGGTAATTTCGGCCACTTTGCCGCGGATGAAAATCGTACCCTCCTCTTGGCAGCGGCGATAGAACTCCTCGTAGCCTTTGCCGAAGCAGCGCTGATCAATGTAGAAATCGTAGACCTGGGCGTGGTGTCCCACCTTTTCCTTGATCAGATGGCTGTATTTGAGGGCATACATGCAGCAGACCCGGGAACAGTAGGGATGGTAGTTGATGTCGCGGCTGCCCACGCAGTGAACCAGGGCAACGCTTTGGGGTGGACCGGCAAAACGGCCGGCCTCGTTGCGCATAAGAATGCGGCCGCCGGTGGGGCCGGTGGCGTTGCTCAGGCGTTCGAACTCCAGGCTGGTGAAGACATTGGCATAGCGACCGTAGCCGAAGGGCTTCATGGGGGTGGGATCCAGCAGGTCGTATCCCGTGGCCAGAATGATGCTGCCCACCTGAAAGGTCTCCTGAGTGGCTGTCATGGTGTGGTCGATGGCCTTGGCCTCGCATACCGATACACAGGCCATGCACTCGCTGCAAATCCCGCAGTTCAGGCAGCGGGATGCTTCCCGCCGGGCGTCCGCCTCGTCCATGCCGGGATCGACTTCGTCGAAGGTCATCGCTCTGGCGGCGTTGCGACGATCTCCAAGGCGCACGCGCGGCACCGGTGCGATGCCCTCGGGGATGGCGGCCCAGTCGCTTCCCGGTTTGAGCTGAGTACTCAGGGCACGGGTGAATTCGCCCAGGTCCGCGTTGTCGAGGAAACGTTCGATGGCTGCGGCCGCCTTGTGTCCGGCCGCCACCGCCTCGATTACCGTGGCCGGCCCGGTGACCGCATCACCGGCGGCAAACACATGCGGGATGGACGTTTGCATGGTCTGGGGGTTCACGGCAATGGTGTGGCGGGCCGTCAGGTCAAGTTCGGGAACCGCTTTGGTCCAGGCCATGTCGGTCCGTTGGCCGATGGCCGGGATCACCGCATCGCAGTCGATGACAAACGCCGACCCTTCCACGGGTATCGGTCGGCGCCGGCCGGAGTCGTCCGGAGGACCCAATTCCGTGCGCATGCATTCGAATCCAGCCACCCGGCCGTCGGCGGCCAGGATGCGCACCGGCGCCGTTTGGGTGGCGAATTCGATGCCCTCATCCCTGGCGCCCTGGATCTCTTCGGCATAGGCCGGCATCTCCTGCTCGGATCGGCGATAGACCACGGTGACCGTGTCGGCACCCAGCCGTTTGGCTACCCGGGCGGCGTCGATGGCCACATTGCCGCCGCCCACTACGGCGACCCGTGCACCGGGTGGTTGCCGGTCGCCCTGGTTGACCTCGCGTAAAAAGGCAATCGCGTCGATTACCCCGTGGGGGGTCTCCTCACCGGGAATGTGAAGCTTCAGGGAGGCATGGGCGCCAATGGCCAGAAAAACGGCCCCATATCCCTGGTCAGCCAAACCCGCCAGGTCGAAATCCGTTCCGAAGCGGGCGCCGGTGCGGGCATCGATGCCGTGGCGCAGCAGGTAATCGATCTCTTCATCCAGAATGCCGGGGGGCAGCCGATAGTCGGGAATGCCCACGCGCAGCATGCCGCCGAGTGCCGGCAGGGCCTCGAAAAGGGTGATCTGGTAGCCCTTCAGTCGAAGATCGTAGGCCACCGTCAGTCCGGCAGGGCCGGAGCCCACCACGGCCACTTTTTCGGGCCGGTCTTCAATTTCAGGAATAGGCAGGTCATCGGTGCTGACCTGATCCGCGGCAAAGCGCTTCAGGTCGCGGATGGCCAGGGGCGCGTCCACCTCCCGGCGCCGGCACTGCCCTTCGCAGGGATGCGGGCATACCCGCCCCAACACGCCGGGCAGGGGCAGGCGCTTGAGAATCAGTTCCACGGCCTGGCGGTATTTGCCCTGGCCGATCAGCTGCACATAGCCCTGGACATTGATGCCCGCCGGGCAGGTGGTGGTGCAAGGGGCCCGGTCCTTTTTGTCGATGGTGAAGGAGATCGGAACCGCCTGGGGAAACGCCCGGTAGATGGCTTTGCGGTCGGCCAGTCCCTCGTCCCACTCGCTGGGCAGGGAGACCGGGCAGACCTTGGCGCACTCCCCGCAACCGGTGCAGACTCCCGCGTCGATGTAGCGTGGTTTGCGGGTGACGGTGACCTGGAAGTTGCCGATATAGCCCGACACATCGGTCACTTCGCTGTAGGTCAGCAGATTGATGTTTGCATTCTGGGCCACTTCCACCATCTTGGGGGTGCCGATGCAGGCCGCACAGTCCAGGGTGGGAAAGGTTTTGTCGAACTGGAGCATGTGGCCGCCCACGGTGGTCTGCCGCTCCACCAGGTGGACCGTGTGGCCGGCGTTGCCGATGTCCAGGGCGGCCTGCATACCGGCGATGCCGCCGCCCACCACCATGACGTCGGGGTGCACGCTGACGGATCGTGCTTCCAGCATCTGATGAAAATTCACGCGATTGATTGCTGCGGCGGCTATGGTCTTGGCTTTGCGGGTGGCTTCATCTTCATCGGGGGTGACCCATGAAACCTGTTCGCGCACCGAGGCCATCTGGAAAAGGTAGGGATTCAATCCGGCTCGCTGGCACGCGCCTTGAAAGGTCTTTTCGTGCAGGCGGGGTGAACAGGAGGCCACCACCACCCGGTTGAGGCCATAGGTCCGGATGTCATTTTCGATCATCTCTTGTCCGGGGTCGGAGCACATGAATTTGTAATCGCGGGACACGACGACGTTTTTCAGGCCCCGGGCGAAGTCTGCCACATCGCTCACCCTGACCTTGTGAGCGATGTTGATGCCGCAGTGACAGATGTAAAATCCGATTTTGATGGTCATCGATGTTCTCCTCCACCCCGCATACGGGTGGGATCGACGGATTCAGGGATTCGGGAATCGAGTTGGCCGATATACCAGCGATGCATCGATCTTAATTCCTTGAATGGCCCGATGCCAAAACCCATAATTTCCCTTTTTTATGTTGCCGAACAAAGCCGGTTGACGACGGTCAGCAGTTCATCCGCTTCCGGTGGTTTCTGAAGATAGGCCTCGGGTTCGGGAATGGGCTTGCCGCCAGGCGACCGCTTGGCTCCCGGGCAACGGTAAAAGGTGCTGCTGTCCAGCGTGGACAGCATGATCACCGGAATACGGCATAGGCTCTGGTTGGTGCGAAGATTGTGGTAGAGGCGAATCCCCGCTTCGCCGGGCAGCATGGCGTTGATGATAATCAGATCGGGGCACGCATCGACAACCTTTTTAAGACCCTCGGCAAGGGTGGCTGCACAGATCGGGCAAAACCCGTTGGATGTCAGCAGATTGGAAAGGAAGATGCTTGTGTCCGGATCGTCCTCCACCACAAGAATGGTTTTCACGTGCCTGTCCGTTGCCACCGAGGCCTCAGTGCTGCTGTTATCCAAAGGGATCTCCAGTTACGGTTTCCCGCGGCGAACCCTGGGAAATATACGCCCATGGGCTTCTGTTTTCAGCGGCATGGTCTACATTGCCGTCTGCAGTCGGCGTTGAACCGCAACGGCGCCAAACTGAAATGCCGATATCAACCAGCACGGAGCGTGCCACCCATTCCAAATCAAGATATAACCATCAGATATAAAAAGAAAAATTGATTATTTCCGGCAGGTTGCTGCAGATGACCGGCCTGCAGGCGTTGCATCATTTGCAACACATGCAGCGTCGGTATCCGCAGGTTTTTTTGAACTGGAATTTTTTTTACTACTTGGATTATTTAAAAATTTTAAACATGTTGCATATTGTTGCGCAACGGTTGTTGCATCCTGGGTGCGGTCACCGGTTCTCTATCGGCCAGGAGCGATCACCCATAAGCATGCATACACCGTCCGTGTCCCCTGCCAGATAGGGTGCTAGGGTCAACAGGGCCCTGTCGGTGAATTTGATGCGTTCGTCGCCCCTTTGCTGGTAAAGCTGGTCGGATTGGATGAACAGGCGGGAAGGGTCCAGAGCAAGGGTTTCTCCGGTGTTGAGGGTCATCCGCATCGGATCACCCGCCAGGACCTGGAAGACGAAAAGGGGTGTGTCATCGTAAGCAAAATAAACCTTTTCGCGAACATCGCCGCGCGTCTGGGTGACGTAATAGCCATCCTGGTCCCGCCGGATGGCGTGGTTGAAATAGTCGATGATACGCTTGTGCTCAAAACGACCGTGGCGGTTCTGCCACCGGCCGTGGCCGTCCATCCAGAAGACGGCATCTTCCTTGTGGATGACCACTTCGGGCAGGTGGTCTTTCGGCAATTCGAAATCGTGATCATTCATGGGCGGCAAGACTTCGGTTTATTTTCGTGCTCTTGTTCTGTTATAGTCACCGCGGGTTAACGCATGACTTTGCTCAGCGCAATTATACAATCACGCTATCCATGTCCCCGCAGGAGACGGGAACGATGCCTTTGATGCTTCAAGCGTTATCGCATTCCCGGCGGCTTTTCAAGGGCGAGGCAAAAGGAGCAGGCAATGGATGATGAAGCGGAGAGCGACCGGGATTTTTTTGACCGGTTGGCCGGGCTGTATGGGCAACAGCTGCCCTTTAACCGGGTGCTGGGCATTCATGTCACTGGGGTGGACGCAGAAGGCGGAACGATGGCTTTTGCCATGCGCCAGGATCTCATCGGCAATGTTTTTCACCGCACCCTGCATGGCGGCGTCATTTCTGCCGTATTGGATGCTGTGGGCGGACTGACGGCCTCGGCCAGCCTGGTGGCACGTGCCGCCGGCCTGCCCGATGAAAAAATCAAGGCGATGTTGGCCCGGGTGGGGACCATCGATCTGCGGGTGGATTACCTGCGGCCAGGCCGGGGTGAACGGTTCTCGGCCAGCGGGCGAATCATGCGGTCGGGCCGCAAGGTGGCCGTGGTGCGCATGGAAATGCACGCCGAGAACGATCTGCTGATCGCCGTGGGGACCGGCACTTACATGATCGGATGAAACCCGTTGCATCCATGGTGGATGTCTATCTTTCCAAACGACCCCTACCGGTTGTTGTCCAGGTTCCGGGCTGAACATATATATTGAGATTTGAACCGATTTATGCTAGGACGGCTGCTAAGTTGAGGAATTGCCGATTGGGGGTTGAAGGCATTCGGCCAACGCACGACCTCCGGAATTAAAATGCGCGCATGAAACAATATGTGATTGACGAACTTCGTCTCCAGGATTACGAAAAAGTCAAAGGATATCTGGAAGAAACCTTCGGCGATTCAGGCGTCGACGGCCTTTATTGGATGCCCCTGGATGCGTCGGTGCTTTCCGACGCCCAGCAGGCGCATGGCGATTGTGCGCCTTTTTTCATTGCATTGGAATTGGGCCAGGATCGTCTCGCCGCTGAAATGCTGATTCGAACCCGCAGCCGGGTAAGATGTGACTGCATTCACTATGCAGATGAACGGCAGCGCAACTGGCTGGTTCAGACCGTGGATGCCATTTTCGAAAAACTTGAAATCGTCACCTGACCGGACGGGGCGTCACCCGCAATGTTAAAATCGATTCTATACACCCTGCAGACGTTGATCATCGTCGTGTGGACCCTCCCGACAACAGCGCTTATCGCGACCACGGTTATTGTTTGCTCTTTTTTCAGCCGGACGGGCAACGGTCCCCATCTGCTCGCCCGGTTCTGGGCCAATTCCATCTTGTGGGTGAGCCGCGTGAAGGTCACCGTGAGCGGCATCGAGAAACTGGACCCCCGCCGCTCCTACATCTACATGCCCAATCATCAGAGCAATGCCGACATCCCCCTTCTGCTGGGACGGCTGCCGGTTCAGTTCCGCTGGCTGGCCAAGGCCGAACTGTTCAAGATACCCGTTTTCGGGCGGGCCATGCGCGGGGTGGGGTATATCAGCATCGACCGGTCCAACCGCAAATCGGCTTTCGAGAGCCTGGAACGGGCGGCCCGGACCATCCGCAACGGCACCAGCGTGCTGATCTTTCCCGAGGGGACCCGCAGCCGTGACGGCCGCATACTGCCCTTCAAGAAAGGCGGATTTGTTCTCTCGGTGGACTCGGGGGTGCCCATTGTACCCATCATCATCCGGGGAACCCGGGATATCATTCCCAAGGGACGTTTCATGATCCGGCCGGCACCGGTGACCATGCAGATACTGGATCCGGTGGAGACATCCGGGTACTCACGCAAAACCAAGGATGCCCTGTTGGAAAGAATCCGGACCATCCTCATCGATAATTTTGAAAAAGAGAGCCGGGAATCTTAGGGCGATGCTGAAACTTATCCCGTTGGGCGGCTTGGGCGAGATCGGCCTGAACATGATGGTTGTGGAATACGGCGATACGATTTTCGTCATCGATGCCGGAATCATGTTCCCCGAAGCCTACATGCTGGGAGTCGATTTCGTCATTCCGGACATGGATTATCTGCGCCAGAACCGGACCCGGGTGGCCGGAATCATTCTCACCCATGCCCATGAGGACCATATCGGCGCGCTGCCATTTTTGCTCAAGGAGATCAACGCACCGGTTTTCGGAACCCCTTTTACCCTGGGTATCGTTCGCCACAAGCTGGAAGAGCACGATTTGCTCGCTGCGGTTTCCCTGCACGAAGTGCGTGCGCGGGAGCATCTCAAGATCGGCCCTTTCGAGGTGGAATTCATCCGGGTCAACCACAGCGTCGTCGACGGTGTGGGCCTGGCCATTCGCACCCCGGTGGGGATGGTGGTTCACACCGGCGACTTCAAGTTGAGTCAAACCGTGGTCGAAGGCATGCTCACCGACGTCAACCGCTTTGCCCAGTGCGGGGAGGAGGGCGTTTTGGCCCTGCTGTCCGACTCCACCAACGTGGAGAAGGAAGGGCACACCATCTCCTCCCAGGAGATCGGTGCCGAGTTGTCCCGAATTGCGGATTTGGCCGGCGGACGCATCATCGTGGCCCTGTTCGCTTCCAACATCGCCCGGATCCAACAGATCGTCAACATCGCCAAAACGCGCCAGCGCAAGATCGTTTTCAATGGCCGCAGCATAGAAGTCAGTGTTTCCATCGCGCGCCGGCTGGGCTATCTGGACATTCCCGAGGGTATGGAGATCGGCATCGACGAATTGTGCACTTGCCCTGACGATGAGATCATTCTGGTCACTACCGGCAGCCAGGGCGAACCCATGTCGGCGCTGGCGCGCATGGCTGCCGGCATCCACAAGCAGATCAAGATCCATTCGGATGACACGGTGATTCTCTCTTCCAAGTTCATTCCCGGCAACGAAAAAGCCATTGCCGGCATCATCAACAACCTCTACCGGCGCGGGGCCGACGTGGTCTACGAGAAGATTTCGAGAATCCACGTTTCCGGGCACGCCTTTCGGGAAGAGCTCAAGATGATGATCAATCTGGTCAAGCCTAAATTCTTCATGCCCGTGCACGGCGAGTACCGTCACCTGGTGCTGCACACGCGGCTGGCCCGGTCGGTGGGCATCCCCGACGACAACCTGATTCTGGCCCAGAACGGCCAGATGATCGAACTGGATGAAAAGGGATTCCGGATTCGTGACGGCATCTGCTCGGGGAGGGTCCTTATCGACGGCAAGGGCATCGGCGACGTGGGACGCAGCGTGCTCAAGGAGCGTCGGCTGCTCTCCGAGGAGGGTCTGGTGGTGGTCAACATGGCCTTTGACGAAGAGACCGGCATTGTGGTTTACGGACCCGATATTGTATCCCGGGGGTTTGTCTTCGAGACAGAGACCGGGTATCTGCTTCAGGATGCCCAGTGTGTGGTTTTGGAGATCGTGGAAGATGTTCCCCCGCACGTTCCCAATCGGGTCGATCGGATCCGCAAACGCATCCAGACAGCCCTGCGGCAGTATTTTTTTTACACCATCGGCCGTCGGCCGGTAATTCTTCCCTTTTTGGTGGAAGTTTAACAACAGTGGATTCATAAAGTCACCGATTATGAAAAAAGAGATCATCGGCATTCTTTTTTTCTTCATGGTGGTGTTCAGCTTGATCAGCCTTTTGTCCTTCAAGCCGGACGATCCATGCCTGTTTTTCAACGCCGGCGGGGCCGGGAACATTCAAAACCTCTTCGGCGCTTTCGGCGCCAACTTTGCCGGTATCCTCGTGGGGTTCTTCGGCATCGGCGCCTTCTGGATTCCCTTCCTTTTTCTGCTGGGCAGCACCCTTTTTTTCGGCAAGAATCCGAGCCGGGCCATGCTGCCGCTGGCTGCCGGCGGCGTGCTGTTGATCATCACCACGGGAAGCCTGCTGGCCTTCAACCAGGACCACTATGTGCTTTTCGGCAGCCGCTTCACGGCGGGAGGGATCGTCGGCATTCCCCTCAAGTCTTTTGCCGTGCGTTATTCCAACCCGGCCGGCGGCTCGATGATTCTGATGCTGGTGTGGTTGATCGGTTTTATCATGGCCACCGGTTTTTCCGTTGTCGCATTCTATCGCCGCTGCAAATCGGCCAATGCTGCGCTGTACGATCGCCTGGCCACGGTACTGATCAAGTGGAAGGAGCGCCGCCAGAAAAACCTCAAGCGCAGGCAGAACCTCAAGGCCGAGAAGAAAAAGCAAAAAGAGAAGATCGAGATCAAGACCCCGGAACCGCACCCGGTGCCGATCAAACCGGTACCCAAGCAGGCCGTGTTTGCGTTCATGAAGGACGAAACGAGATTTTCCCTTCCCTCGGTCAGTTTTCTTGACGACCCCAAGGCGCGACCCCAGTCCACCAGCGAAGAAAACCTGCGCATGCAGTCCCGGCTGCTGGAAAAGAAGCTGGAAGATTTCGGCGTCACCGGCAAGGTGGTTGCCGTCACGCCGGGCCCGGTGATCACCACTTTCGAATACGAGCCGGCACCCGGCGTCAAGATCAACCGCATCGTCAACCTTACCGACGACCTGGCCCTGGCCCTGCGGGCCATCAGCATCCGCATCGTGGCGCCCATTCCCGGCAAGGCCGTCATCGGCGTGGAGATACCCAACGCCGACCGTGAAACGGTGCGCTTCAAAGAGATGGTGCTGTCGCCTTCCTTCGAACAGGCCAAGAGCACGCTGACCCTGTGCCTGGGCAAGGACATCGTGGGCAACCCGGTTTCCGCCGGACTGGAGAAGATGCCCCACCTGCTGATCGCCGGGGCTACCGGAACCGGCAAGAGTGTGGCCTTGAACACCATGATCTGCAGCCTCTTGTACAAACTGACCCCGGATCAGGTGAAGCTGATCATGGTCGACCCCAAACGCATCGAGCTGTCCATGTACGACGGTATTCCCCACCTGATCACCCCTGTGGTCACCGATGTGAAGAAAGCCACCAACGCGCTGTTTTGGGCCGTGCGTGAGATGGAACACCGCTATGAGCTGCTTTCGGAGAAGAAAACCCGCAATATCGAACAGTATAACCGTAAGATCGAAAAAGAGCCTGTCGTCCCGCCGGTCGAAGGTGAGGACAAACCCCGGGAACCGGCCAAACCGCTGCCCTACATCGTCATCATCATCGATGAACTGGCCGACCTTATGATGGTGGCATCGCGGGATGTGGAGGTGGCCTTGACCCGCCTTGCCCAGATGGCCCGGGCCGCCGGCATCCACCTGATTCTGGCCACCCAGCGGCCGTCGGTGGACGTGCTCACCGGCATCATCAAGGCCAACTTCCCCACCCGCCTGACCTTCCAGGTCTCCTCCAAGACCGATTCGCGCACCATCATCGACACCAATGGTGCTGAAAGCCTGCTGGGCAACGGGGATATGCTCTTTCTGCCACCGGGAACGGCTCGGCTTCAGCGCATCCATGGCGCCTATATTTCCGAGGCCGAACTGACCCGCACCACCGAATTTCTGAAAAAGCAGCAGACCCCCGACTATGATAAAAGCGTCGTCCAGGCCCCGGTCAAGGAAGCCGACGCCGGCGGCGAGAAGGAGTACGATGAGCGCTACGACGATGCCGTGGCCCTCGTCACCCAGGCTGGCCAGGCATCCATCTCCATGGTTCAGCGCCACCTGCGCATCGGATATAACCGTGCGGCCCGGATCATCGAAATGATGGAGGCCGAGGGTGTCATCGGACCCCAGGACGGGGTCAAGCCCAGGGAGGTGCTTGCAAGAAACTACGGTGACATCTCATAGGATTAATCCCACCCAATGAACCCAACAGACCCAACCCACGCAATGCTTATCGACAGCATCAAAGGATTCCTGGACCCGGAGGAGGGCAGGCGGCTTTACGAGATTGCCCTGAAGGCTTCGCGGTTGGGGCCCTGCCTGGAGATCGGCAGTTACTGCGGCAAGTCCGCGGTGTATCTCGGCTGCGCCTGCCGCGAAAATGGCGCCGTCCTGTTCTCCATTGACCACCATCGGGGCTCCGAGGAGCAGCAGCCCGGAGAAGCCTATTTCGACCCCGCTCTTTATAATTACAAAACGTTTTCCATGGACACCTTGCCCTTGTTCCGGCAAACCCTGGCCCTTGCCGGACTCGAGGAGACGGTGGTGCCCATCGTCAGCCGCTCGGACATCGTCGGCCGCAGCTGGGCCTCCCCGCTGGCGCTGGTTTTCATCGACGGCGGTCACGCTCTCGAAACCGTCCGCACCGACTTCGAGTGCTGGGCGGGCCACATTCTCCCCGGCGGCTACCTGCTGATTCACGACATCTTCGAGGATCCCGCCGAGGGCGGCCAGGCGCCCTGGGAGGTCTATAAACTGGCAGTGGCCTCGGGTTGTTTCGAGGAAATGTCCCGTTTCAGGACGCTGGGGGTGTTAAAGAGAACAACAGCTGATCCGCCTGCAGGGTAGTTTTCAACTCTCATGGTTACACCAACTCACTCCCATTGCCGTTTTGCAGGCAGCGGGGTACAGCATGAAATCTAGCATGGTCCGTTACCCACCCAGCCAGTGCATGGCATCGTCGAAATTGCGAAAAACCTTGTAGGTGTGCGGGAGTTCGGCGATCTGGGCAAAGGCGGCAAACAGTTTTCCAAGCCCGATATTGATTGTTTTTGATCCCACCAGGGCGACCTTTCTGGACTGCCCGTCGGTTTGAAAAAGCTTCAAACTCTCAGCAATGCCTTTCATCTCAACCGTGGAAATTTTCACACTGCCCGCCAGGCTAAAATCCCACAGTGACGTATCGGTCTGTTTGCCGGCCAGGTATCGGGTCGCTTCCACGATGATTTCGTTGGCCGTCACATCACCGGTGACCCTGAAAATAGTGCAGCTATCGATGGTTTCGATGGAAATCATTGGCGCTCCCGCACCTGCTGGCAGGTGTCTGTGATATCAATCGGGGCGATGGCCCTGCCCGTTTTCAGGCAGGTCATGTTTGGGCTGCCCCCCTCGCCCGTCTCGAGACGGGTTCCGATTGCAGTTGGCTGCATGTCTCCTTCTTAACCGGACCAAATGGTAAATGCAAGGGGTGGCGCAGACCCGCAGAATAGATCAGTTGTCCAGTACATGCTGCTTCCAGCCCAGCTCCAGGGCTTCCAGATAAGTGTTCCGCATGGTATCCGGGTAGCTGCCGTCCAGGATCTTGTTATGGGCGTGGGGCGGGTGGTAGGACATGCGAAAGGCCACCACACCTCTGGAAAAGCGCGTGTCCAGGGCAGGTCGATACCCTCGACCCGGTGTCAGATACTGGCTGACCATCACCGCCAAAAATTCGAAAGTACAAAAAAATCATTGACTTATATTGCGAGCTGATCAATACCACATCCATCTTTGCAGTGATGTTCTCATTATCCGGTGAATAGAGAGGGATCTTGCCAAAATCAGGGAGTTGAAATGAAAATTGTCATTATCGGTGCGGGCGAAGTTGGCTTTCACATCGCCAGCTGCCTGGCATTTGAAAACAAGGATGTAGTGGTTGTCGATTCAAGTGCTGCGGCCTTGAAACGGGTTGCTGAAGCCATCGACGTTCAGACAATATGTGGTTCCGGCTGCAGTCCCGTCATTCTTGAAGCGGCCGGTATCCGGGAGGCGGAATTCATGCTTTCCGTTACCGACTCCGACGAAGTGAATCTTGTCGCCTGCCTGATGGCTGATACCCTTTCACCTGCCACCAAGAAGCTGGCCCGATTGCGGGAAGCCGATTTTGAACCCTACCACGAAACGTTAAAGTTGAACGCGCCGCATATCGATACGATTATCAACCCTGAAGTCGAGGTGGTTAAGACCATCGAACGGCTGATGGATGTTCCCGGTGCCGTGGACGTGGGTGATTTCGGCGACGGGCGAATCAAGTTCGTCGGCATCCGCATAGAACACGACTCACGGTTGATCAACGTGCGGCTGGCCGATCTCCCAAGCATGCTGGAAACCAATCGGCCCCTGATTGCCGCCATCGTTCGTGACGACAGGCTGATTATTCCCAAGGGCAACAACCATCTGCGTGCCGGCGACCTGGTCTATTTCATCAGCGAAAAGAGCAAGCTGTTTAAACTGCTTTCCATTTTCGATAAACCTGCCCATCCCGTCAAACGGGTGCTGATTGTGGGCGGCGGCCGGATCGGCTATCGGTTGGCCAGGCAACTTGAAAGTCGCTCCTTGGCCTGCAAAATCATCGAGAAACGCAGCGAGCGTTGCAATTTTCTGGCTGAACATCTGAAACGGACCATCGTACTCCATGGTGACGGCTCCGACCAAAATATGCTGGTGGAAGAAAATATTCACGACGTGGATCTGGTGGTGACCCTGACCAACGACGAAGAGACCAATATTCTGGCGTCGCTGCTGTCCAAACGGCTGGGCGCCACAAAAACCATTACACAGATTAGTAAATTCAGTTACTTCCCACTCATGGCGACCATTGGCATCGAACAGGTGGTCAGCCCCCGGCTGTCGGCCATAAATACAATCCTGCAGCATATTCGCCGGGGAAAGGTTCTCTCGGCGATATCCCTTAAAGGGGAAGAGGGTGAGGTTTTGGAGGCGTTGGCATTGCAAACATCTGCAATCGTGTCAAAACCATTGAAAAGGATACAGTTTCCAAAAGGATCCATGGTGGCTGGGATCATCCGCCAGGAGACCGTTATTATCCCCGACGGGGACAGCGTCATCGAACCCGGAGACAGGATCATTATTTTCGCTGTCCGCAATGCTATCCCCGGTGTTGAAAAGATCCTTGCGGTAAAACTGGAGTATTTTTAAATGCACTGGCGCTATATTCTGAAGACCATTGGCGTGTTGATCCTGTTTATCGGCGGGACCATGGCTTTGCCTCTGGGCTTTGCCCTATTTACCAACGACCCCTGTCTGCTGCCGACAATCAAAGCCATGGGAACAACCCTGGGCGGTGGCGCCATCCTTGCTGCCATCTTCAGGCATGCCAGGTCGGAGACCATCAATCAGCGGGAGGGGATGGCCATTGTAGCCGTCGGCTGGATGGCCATCGGGCTGTTTGGGGCGCTTCCGTTCTATTTTTCCGGGGCGCCCTTTTCTTTTGAAAATGCAATTTTTGAATCCGTCTCCGGATTCACCACCACCGGTTCGACAATTTTAACCGACATCGAAGCGTTGAGCCGGGGGATGCTTCTCTGGCGGAGCTTCATCCAATGGTTGGGAGGGATGGGCATCATTGTTCTGTCCATAGCCATTCTTCCCTTCCTGGGCGTCGGCGGTATGCAGCTATACAAAGCGGAGGTGCCAAGCCCCGTGCCGGACAAACTCAAACCGCGTATCCGTGAGACGGCTGTTATTTTGTGGAAAGTCTATGCCGTGTTTACGATAGCCGAGGTGCTTTTGCTTTTTCTTGGCGGCATGAGTCTTTACGACGCGCTGAACCACGCCTTTACCACCCTGCCAACCGGCGGCTTCTCAACCCGGAATGCATCGGTGGCTCATTTCAACAGTGTTTATATTGACGCCGTGATTATTTTTTTCATGCTCCTGGCCGGCATCAACTTTTCACTTCATTACCAGCTGCTGAAAGGCCGGCCGCTGACTTTCTGGAAAGATTCGGAATGCCGCTTTTTTCTGGTGATGTGCATGGTCCTGACCCTGGCTGTGGGTGTAAACATTTATCGCACGGTGTACCCTGAAGCCGGTCAGGCACTGCGCTATGCTGCGTTTCAGGTGATTTCAATCGTTACCACGACTGGATATGCAACGGCCGATTATGAATTGTGGCCGCCTATGTCACAGATCATTTTGTTCTTTTGCATGTTTGTGGGGGCGTCGGCCGGTTCAACCGGTGGCGGCATGAAATGTGTCCGCATCATTCTCTGTTTCAAGTATTGCTACAAAGAACTCTTTTCCATGATTCATCCGCGGGCGGTCACCCACATTAAAATCGGCGGGAAAACGGTGCCGGATGACGTGGTGAGAAGTGTGCTCGGGTTCCTGGCGCTTTATATGGCCCTGTTTGCTCTGGGTACCCTCTTGTTGGCCGGCCTCGGTGTTGATTTTGTCACCGCCCTCGGCGCTGTAGCGGCCACGATTGGCAATATTGGACCCGGATTCGGCATGGTGGGCCCGGTGGAAAACTATTCCCAGATTCCCTACTGGGGCAAGTGGCTCCTTTCCTGGTGCATGCTGTTGGGGCGCCTTGAAATTTATACCCTTATCATTCTGGTCGTACCGGAGTTCTGGAGGAAATGATGCGGCCATAATGGGTTGCGCATCGGTCAGGGGCCCCATGCGAGACGCTGACCCTGACGCGCAGTGGGTTGCGGTTTACGGTGACATGCAAGGCTTCAATTTTTCAGCGTTGCCAGGGCCTTTTCCAGCGCCGGCAAAATTTCAAACAGATCTCCCACGGCATAATAGTCGCAGTTGCTCATGATGGCGGCGTTGGCATCGGTGTTGATGGCGATGATCATTTTGGCGGTTTTCATGCCGGCAAAGTGCTGGATGGAACCGGAGATGCCCACGGCCATGTATACCTTTGGGTTCACCTTGACGCCGGTCTGGCCCACCTGCATGGCATAGGGAACCCAGCCGTTGTCCACGGCCACCCGGGAGGCGCCCACGGCGGCGTTGAGGTGCCTGGCGCAGTCAAAGAGCAGCTTGAAGTTCTCGGCGTTCTTCAACCCCCGCCCGCCGGAGATGATGATGTCCGCTTCGGCCAGGTACTGGGAGCCGCCGCCGTCGCTGCGTGTTTCGACCACTTCGAAGCCGCTGTCGCGCTCCGCCGCAAAGGCGAAATCGATAACCTCCGCCACCGCCGGCGTTTTTAAGGCGGTGACGACATTGGCGCGCAGGCCGTAAATGCAATGACTGCCGGACAGCGCGATGGTGGCGATCGTCTTGCCCGAATATTGGGATGTCTTCGCCCGGTGGCCTTCCAGGTCGATGTCGATGCAGTCCATAACCAACGGGGCGTCCAATCGTGCGGCGATTCGCGGCAGCAGTTCGCGGCCCGTGGGTGTGGTCAGGCCGATCAACGTGGTGATCCCCTGTTTGCGCATGGCCGCCATCACTGCGGCGGCATGCGTGGCCGGGTCCCATCTGCCGCTTTCGGTGCGGATGTCTACGATGCGGGTCACCCCGTAAGCCTGCAGCGCTTTGCGGGCATCGTCGACCGGCGCGTCCACCACCAGAGCCACCAGTTGCCGGTTGTCTGCGCGGGCGGCGGTGGCCATGCCGAAATTGGCTTCCTTGACGCGTCCGTCCTTGAACTCGATGAGCAAACCGATAGGCTGCATGGTCAAATTACCTTGGCTTCATTTTTAAGGATGTCCACTATCTGTGCGGCGATTTCGGCGGCGCTGCCCATGAGTGCTCTGGGGGATCGCCGCTCGACATCCGGCACCAGTTCCTGGATATACATGCCGGCAGGAGGCCTCTCGATGGCCAGTTCGGCCAGGCCGATCCTTCTTACCGGTTTTTTGCGGGATTTAACGATGTCCGGGAAGGTCGGATAATTGGGTGTGTTCAGCCCCTTGCCCACGCCGATGACACAGGGAACGGCCATGCAAAAGACGTCGACGGTACCGGCTTCACGTTCGCATTCCACCGTCACGCTTTCGGCGCTTGCGTCAACCTTGACCACGTTGGTGGCCACGGGCAGGCCCAGGTTTCGGGCTAATCGGAACTGGGTCTGCATCCCCTCGCTGTCGATGGATTCCTTGCCGGTGAGAACCAACCACGGCTGGCCGTCGGACCTGATGGCGGCGGCCAGGGCGCGGGCGGTGAAAATGCTGTCATGGGGCTGGTCGGTCTCGATCAATATGCTGCGGTCCGCCCCCATGGCCATGGCTGCGCGCAGGGTGTTTTCCGCGGCCGCTTTGCCCAGGCAGACGGCAACAACCGCCGTATGGGCGGATGACGCCTTGATCCTGGCCGCTTCGGTGACGGCGTGTTCGTCGTAGGGGTTCAGCAGAAAGGTGATCTTCTCGTTGATGCCGGTCTTGCCTGCCACGGTGATGGTGGCCGCGGAATCGGGTACGTGCTTGACGCAGACATAGATGTTCATGGTGTTGGTCTCTATCTCATGGGTTCATAATACCACGGGCCCGCTCCAGCAGGCCCGTGGTATTATGAACTACCTCCTTGCTTTTTCAAGAGCGGATGCCACCGGCGTTATCCGTTGACGGAAAAGCTGGAGTTGATGTTGATCTCGCGTTTGCGGGAGAAGAAACCCACATCCAGGGTGCGTCCGGTGTATTTCATTTTGAACTGGAAGGGTTTCTGGTCATGATCCAGACCCTTTTCACAGGCTTCGATCAGCTCGGCCATCATGCGTCCCACGACCGGGGCGTTCTTGTACTGGTTGCCGCTGGTGCCGACGGCCATGTAGAAACCGCCCAGGTCGGATTTGTCATAAACCGGAATCCAGTCGTCGGAGCAGTCATACAGGTCAACGACACCCTTGGGCTGGTTGGGCACCTGCAGGGTGGGGACACGGCGTCCCAGACGGTAGCACTGGGCTTTCCACTGCGCTTCGGTCAGCTGATTGTCACGGCCGTGGCCACCCTTGCCGGCGTAAAACTCGTCCGGGTCCACCCATTCCTGAGGATCGCATTCAGGGTCTTCGGAACCGATGAGGTACATGTTGCCCACTTCCGGGCGCACGTAACAGCCGATGTCACCATCGCTCTGGTGGTAGCCCTTATGGATGTAATCATAATCCTCGGGGGCGGGGCAGTACATGACTTCGTGGCGCAGGGCCTTGGTTTTGATGTTGCAGCCCTCCCAGACCCCTGGGGCCATCTGGTTGATCTTGAATGAGTGGGGGCCGGCGCAGTTGACCACGATGGGGGCGTCGATCTCGGTGCCGTCGGCCAGGGTGATGCCCTGGACCTTGCCTTCGGCGGCGCGGATCTTGACCACCTCGGCGTTGAACATGAACGTGGCCCCTTTGGCCTCGGCGGCGCGCATGATGTTGTGGGCGGAAAGCGCCGGGTCGTTGACGTAGCCGCCCTCGGGGCAGAACAGGCCGCCTTCGAGCATCTTGGTGGGCTCTTCCCAAAATGCCTGATCCTCGGGGCGTTTGACCGGCCAGAACTCATGCAGGTCAAGCACGGGGACCAATTCAAGGATCTCTTCGTTGGTCAATTCCTTATACTTGACACCCACGGCATCATAGTGTTTTTTGACGTTCTGCCACTTGTGCCCCTGGGATTTGATGAGCAGGGAGCCGGTGTTCATAAACTTGGCCAGGCCCTTCTCGTCCTTGACGTGATCCAGGTAGTTCTCCCAGTCCAGCCAATATTTGAAACCCTCGTAGGCAAAGGCCACACCGTCCTCGGTGGAGTAGTGGGCGCGGACGATGGCGCAGGAGCCTGCCGTAGAGCCTTCACCGGCATCGTGCAGTTTGTCCACGCTCATGGTCTTGTATCCCATTTTGGAAAGCTCATAGGCAATGGGGGCACCGATCACGCCAGCCCCGATGATAATGGCGTCATACTTTTTGGTCATGATTTCCTCCGTCACGGGTAATACGTAAAGATTCGTTAATGTTGGTTCGAAATGATTCAGGACACGGGTCGAACCGATTTCGTATGCAAAATAACCGCCGCAAACAGACCAAATAATTTTTTTTAAAAATTAATTTATTATCGTATAAATGCGAATGGTTATTTCGCGGTTGCCGCCGCCGGTACGGCGATTGCTGCCGTTCAGCGCAGCAAATGTAAAAAAAAATAAACTGAAAAGAAAAAATATTTTCTGTTTAATGGAAAGAGATTTTTCACTTGATACTGAACTGCCCATGCGGACAGCCGGTAATTGTTCCGATTCTTTGAAACCAAGCGGCTGAAGCGTAAAACCGCCGATTCAGCCGCTCTTTCACGCTATCTGATTTGGGCTTTATCCACAACCCACAGTCACGGTACTACCCTTGAAGCGCTTGAATCCAGGCAGTAAAGCGGTTTTCGCCAGCCGGCCTCAGTCCGAGCGCGGATCCGGCTTCTATTATGGCGTGAACCATGCTGTCGCCGTAGCCCCGGCTGCAGGTCAACAGGAAACCCCCGCTGCCCTCGGCTGCCTTTTCCAGGGTCACGATCTGGCAGGGCACATGGCAAAAGGGGCCCTGGTAAAGAAATGGCGCCTGCTTGGCCGGGTCCAGAAAATCCAGGGCAGTCAGCTTTTCGGCGATAAAAAACGCCTTGGGGCCGAACAGGGCCAGAAAGACCGTGGACTCGGTCACGTCGGTGTAACCCGCAAAATCAGGCAGGACGGGTGCTGCCGCCGTACCCAGGTGGTAGATGGAGGTCTGGGTGCGGTTCATGCGGTTGATCAGCGTGTCGTTGGCGAAGGTGCATGCACCCGCATCCGCCGGCACCGCCAGATCGCAGGGGCGCTGGTCACCGATCTTGCTGTCCTGCAGGTCCCAGCGGGTTTTGTGGGCCAGATCCACCAGCCAGGGTCCCTGTCCCTCTTCATCGTATTCCAGCGTCACCGTCCAGTTGTCGCGCACCTCGGTTTTGCGGGGGCTGACCTTGAACTGCACCGGCGATTGTCTTTTTATTTCAGTCATCGTGGTTACCTCGATTTGCCTAAATTAATTTTTCATTCTCTTTCCATCCGGGTCATAGAAGGGCATGGCCACGACTCGGGCGTACAACCGCACGCCATTGCACTCATCCTCAAATATCTCCAGCCGGGTGCCGATGTCCGCCAGCTGGGATTCCACCAGAGCCATACCCACGGCCTGGCCGGTGGAGAAGCTTTTGCGCATGGTGGCCACGTAGCCGCGAACCTTGCTGTCGACAATCAACGCGCCGTCGCGGGCGGGCCGATTGTCATCCTCCATGCGGATGCCCACCAGCTTCAGCCGACCCGGGGTGTTTTCGGCCTGGCGCAGGGCCACGGCACCCACTGTCTTGGCGTCGGCCTTTTTTCGATCCCAGAGAAAGCCCAGACCCAGATCCAGCAGATTGGTGCGCTGTTCGGATTCGGACCCGAGAATGACGTGGCATTTTTCCATGCGCAGCACGTTCTGGGCCTCCACGCCGAAGTTGCGGATACCGAATTCGGCGCCGGCTGCCTTGAGCATGTCCCAGACCGCCTGGGTGTAGGATGCGGGTACGTGCAGCTCATAGGAGAGCTCGCCCACAAAGCCCAGGCGCATGGCCCGCACGAGAATGGTGTCCTTGATCGTGAACTCCCGGTATCCGGAAAAGGGCAAGGCCTCATTGGACAGGTCGATGTCCGCCACCCTGGCCAGGACCTTGCGGACGTTGGGGCCGGAGATGTTAATTACGCCCAGGGCATCGGTCAGGTTGACCAGGGCGAAGTTCCAGCCGTCGAAACGCGTGTGGTAGCGGATCCATTCCACGGTCTGACCGGCACGGGCGGAAGACGTGGTGAAGTAGTAATCGTTTTCCGCCTGCTTGACCACCACGCCGTCGTCGATGACGCAGCCATCGTCGTTGCACATGGCCGAATACTTGATACGGCCCTCCTTGACCTTGCTCATGTCCGATACGTACACCCGCTGCAGGGCTTTCAGGGCATCGGGTCCGTGGATGCGGAACTTGCCCAGGGTGGAACCATCCAGCAGGCCCACGTTTTCACGTACGTTGAGGATCTCTTCCTTGCAGTCGAAGTCGTCGGAAAAATAACGCGCCCGCTGCCAGACGCCGATGTTGCGGAAAATCCCGCCGTCTCGGATCTGAGAGGCGTGCAGCGGCGTGCGCTTGAACATGTGGTGGTTGTAGCCCGCATAGGTGGCCAAAAAGGTGGGCACCAGCGGCGGACGCACCGTGGTAGGCACCGGCGTGTTGATGGAGGCCGTGTACTTGGCCACAAACAGGGGCAGGTTATGCCCCGGGATGCCGCCCTGGCCAGGTCCGGTGCCGGCCGAGGTAAACCGCTTGATCAGCTCGGGGACATCGAATCCCATCTCGATGGCCTGTTTGATATTTTTGATGGTGGTATCTTCATCGAAACAGATGAAGCTCTTGCGTCCCTTGACCGGGGCGGTGACCAGCTTGCAGCCGCGCTCCGGTCCGGGAAGGGCCGCGGCGGCCTTTTCAGCAGCGGCAAGGGCCTTGGCCATATCCGCCCCTGCGGCGGCCGCGGCTTTGAGGCCGGCCAAGCGGCCGGAGGCCTCGATGGATGCCGGGGCGTTGATGCCGGTCAGGCGGCCGGCAGGAAACATCTTTTCAGGCAGCTCCGTCGGCAGGAAGTAGCCGGTATGGGTGTCGTAGCCCATCTTGGCCTGGGCCAAAATAAAGGGACCGGTCACCGGTGTCAGTCCGGCAGAGGCTACCAAAAGGTCGCAGGGGAACTGGCGTTTGACCGTGCCTTCGATGGTGGCGAGGGTCACTTTTTCCACTTTCTTGCAACCGTGGGCCCTGGTGGCTACCCAGCCCTTGAGGACCGGAATCTTGCGTTCGGCCAGGGCCAGCATCAGTTCGGGATTCTGACCGTCCTCGCGGATGTCGGCCACGCAGTTGATCTTCAGCCCAAGGTCGAAGAGATCGACGGCGGCCTCCAGGCCCAGGTCATGGCCCACGGAAAAGACCGCTTCGCTGCCCGGCAGCAGGCCATAGGTGCGGGCCATGCGATGGGCACAGCCCACCTGCATGACGCCGGGGCGCTCGTTGTGATCGAAGATCAAGGGGCGTTCGATGCAGCCGGTGGCCACCACGACGCTGTCCGAGCGGATCTCAATGTAGCGCTCGGTGAAGGTGTCCGCGGCTCCGCCCACCTGAAAGGCGGTGATCAGGTTGTTGTTGTAGGCGCCCACCATTGCGGTGTGCGTGAACACCCGGATGTTGGCGGTCTGCCGCACCCTTGCGGCCAGTTCGCGGGCCCGCTCGTAGAGAGGCGTACCTTCGGCGGTGGTGCTGACCCGGTAGTCGAAGCATCCGCCCAGGTGGGGGCGCGACTCCAGCAGGACTACCCGCTGTCCGGATTCGGCCGCGGCCAGGGCGGCGGTCATGCCGGCGGCGCCACCGCCGATGACGGTGACCTCGGCTTTGACGAACATCTCGTCATACTGGCCTTTCATCTGATAATCGGCGGAAATGACGCCGATACCGGCTGCCTTGCGGATCTGCTTCATGGCCACGGGCCACATGGCTGCGGGCTTGTGCATGGTCTTGTAGTAGAAGCCGGCCGGCATCATCCAGTCCAGTTTGTCGATAAAGGCCAGCCAGTCATGGTCGGCAGACCCCTTGACATTTTGCGCTTTGACGACCATGCCGTCCTTGAGCAGGGTGTTTTCGGTGCGAACGTTGGGCACGCCGTTGACGTCCATGCAGGTGTTGCTGCACTCGCCGTCAAGGCTGTAAAGCCCGCGGGGGCGGTGGTATTTCAAACTGCGTGCAAAGACCCGGACGCCATTGGCAAAAAGGGCCGTCGCAACCGTATCGCCGGCAACTCCCTGGACGGTTTTTCCCCGATAGTTCAGGGACAGTTTCTCCGAGGGGGTGATGCGGAGCGTGGGCAATTGGTTAAGCCTGTTCATTTGCTTGCCTCCGGTTTAGCCACTTCGAGGTTTTTGGTTGTGTCCCGCCAGGTGGTGAACCAGGATCCGCAGCCATCGCGGTGAAACCACCACTCCTTCTGGACACCGGCCGTGCACTTGTTCATGTGCACATAGTCACACCAGGCTGCAGGGGTCAGCCCGGCTTCCGCCGGGCGCGGTCCCTTGTCTTCTCCCCCATATCGGAACTCATAGCCGTTGCGTTTGCCGCACACGGGGCAGGTGAGTGTTAGGGCCATAATTCAATCTCCTTTAATTGTTCGGCGTGTAGCTGACCAGTTCGGCGGTTTCACCCATCAACTGGTGGTTTTCGTAGCGGCGCAGGTTGAACGGCTTGAGCATGTCCGGGCAGTTCCCGCTGGCCATGTACTGGGCCATGTACTTGCCGACGGCGTTGCAGGATTTGAAACCGAAGTAACCCCACCCGCAGTCCATGTAGAAGCCTTCAATATGATCGTTGCCGTCCATGATGGGTGCCATGTCCGGGGTCATGTCGGCCAGACCTCCCCAGATGCGCATGAACTTGACGCCGCGCAGGCAGGGCAGCCAGTCTGACAGGGCTTCGGCCTGGTGCTTGATATAATGGGCCGTGTTCTGGGTCGTGTAGTTGGGCCACTGATCCATATGGGCGCCGGTGGCGATTTCGCCTTTGAGCGTCTGGTTGGCATAACAGTGGTACGCACCCGACGAGACCACGTGGTCGAGCAGCGGTTTGAGCGGCTGGGTGACCATGGCCTGGATGGTGAGCACGGCGATGGGCAGCTTGATTCCCAGCATGTGGTAGATCAGGCCGGCACTGTAGCCGCCGGCACTGACCAGTACCCGCGGGGTGTGGATGCGGCCGCGGGATGTCTCCACACCGGTGATCTTTCCGCCTTCGGTGTGGATGGCCGTGGCTTCGGTGTGCTGGTGGATATGCACACCGTGCTTGGCGGCGCCTTTGGCCAGGCCCCAGACCACGGCGTCATGACGTACGATGCCACCAGGGGGGTGGAACATGGCGCCGTGGATGGGGAAGGTGATGTCCTCGGAGATGTTCAGCGCCGGCACCAGTTCCTTGGCCTGCTTGGCGTCGATGAGGTGGCTCTCCACGCCGTGGAACTGGGCGGTGGCGATGGTCATGCGAGCCGCCTTCATGGCTGCTTCGCTGTGCATCAGGTTGAGGTTGCCGCAGTTGTTGAACATCAGGTTGTAGTCCAGCTCTTTGGTGAGTACCGGCCAAAGGTCCAGCGCCTCCTTGTACAGCGGCACGTTGTATTGCGTGCGCTGGTTGGCGCGCACGATGGCCGTGTTGCGGCCGGCACCGCCGAATCCGATGAAGCGCTTTTCAATGATGGCCACATCCGTGATGCCGTGCTCCTTGGCCAGGTAGTAGGCTGTGGCCAGACCGTGAAGGCCGCCGCCGATGATCACCGCATCGTAGCTGGACTTCAGTCTGGTTTTGTTGCCCCACAGGGGCTTGGATTTCCAGAACATACGCTCTCCCTACATGGTTATAAGATAAAAAGTGCCCGGGCGAAGATGAATCGTGAACCGTCTAATTGTCCGCAATCGTAGTCGAATGAAAGGAAACATGTCAATAATAAAATTTAAGATTGATAAAAAAACATGCAAACAGACTTGACAATAAATTTTTATAGTAATAAAAATATGTAAAAAAAGTACTTTATACATTATATGGCAAAATGAAATAAAATTTTCATTTCAACATCTTTTAAGGAATTAGCATGAATGATTCCCAGGCACACCCGGTGATCAAGGGTATTGTCAATCATTTGGACACGCTGACCCCCAAGGGAAAGGTTCTGGGCAGCTACATTATCCAGAATCCCCGCAAGGCGGTTTTTATGACCACCAAGGAGCTTTCCGAAGCCTGCGGAGTTAGCGAGGCCACGGTCGTTCGGTTCGTAGGACAGCTGGGCTATGGCGGATATGGCGAATTCCTCCAGGCGTTGCGGGATTTTGTGGATTCGGGGTTGAGTCTGCCGGATCGGGTGGACCTTCCCGGGATGAAAGGGCCCGGCACCGATCTGCTGCACCGGGTGGTCTTCGAAGAGATGAACAACCTGAGGCAGTTTTACGAATCCATCGATATGAAGATTCTGGACCGCATCGTGGCGCACCTTCAGGAGAGCCCCTCCGTTTATGTGGTCGGTTCACGGGTCTCTTATACGTTTGCCTATTATCTGGGCTGGTCGCTGACCAAGGTTCGGCGGGGCGTCCATATTTTAAAAGGCAGTGACAGCACGGCCATCGACTGGCTGACCAATGCGCCCGACAACAGTTTGGTGACAATCATCACCACCTCGCGCTACCCCAATGAGCTGATCAAGCTGGGCAAGGTTGCCAGACGGCTGCAGCACAACCTGCTGGTAGTCACCGACAACGCCCTTTGCCCGGTAATCCCCTTTGCCCATCTCTCCCTGGTGGTACCGTCCCGCTCCATACCGCTGATCGGCTATCCGACGACCATCTCCTGTATCATCAACTACCTGGTGCTGGAGCTGGTCAATCGTCAGCAGCCACAGCTCAACGCCCACCAGGAAAAGCTGGAGCAGATGTACCTGGAAAATGACATCCTGTTCAACATGTACGCCCATGAGTGAGAAGCCGCCTCGCCGAACAGACGCCGGCAGACGGATGGGACCCCCGCCGGCTGGCTGTGGGTCGGGTATCACGCCAAGCCCTGCAAGACTGCCGGTTTGCCGGATGAACAAAAATATGGCATGCTTTGATTCAGCCTGTGGACCGCCAAATCAACCTTGACGCAACCAAGGGAGTGAAGGCTATGAATACCTCTCCACGCCATTCCATCGCCCGGACCCTCGACATCGGTTATGGGGAATTTCTGCCCTTTTTCGACGGGTTCAGTGAAGGGCTGCTGATTGTCGACCGGACCGGCACCATTATTTATTACAACCCCACCATGGCTGCCATCGACGAACTGGATCCGATGGATGTACTCGTGAAAAAAGTGGTTGACGTCTATGATCTGTCCGAAGAGGGCAGCGTGATCATGCAATGTCTGCAGAACCGGCAGTCCATCGTCGACCAGTCGCTGCTCTATCGGACGCGGCGGGGAAAGGTTGCCAATACCATCCATACCGTCTTTCCCCTGTTCAAACGGGATCGGCTGGAAGGGGCTATCTGCCTGGTGCGGGAGTACAACGTACTGGAAGAGACCATATCAGCCATTTCCATACCCCGGCCCAAGCAGGTGTTGCCCAATGAGACCCGCTTTGATTTCGATGCCATCGTGGGCAGTAATATCGATTTCCTCAGGGCCGTCAATGCGGCCAAAATGGCCGCCATTACCCCTTCGCCGGTGATGCTGCACGGGGAGACCGGAACCGGAAAAGAGCTGTTCGCCCAGGCCATTCACAACCACAGCGGGCGCAAAAACGGTCGTTACACGGCGGTGAACTGTGCCGCCATACCGGAAAACCTGCTCGAAGGACTGCTCTTCGGAACGACCGCCGGCGCCTTCACCGGGGCGCGGAACAAGATGGGGCTTTTTGAAAGGGCCAGCGGCGGGACCCTTTTTCTGGACGAACTCAACTCCATGGCCACCGGGCTTCAGGCCAAGATTCTCAGGGTCATTCAGGAACGCAAAGTTCGCCGGCTGGGCTCCCTCAAGGAGTCGGAGATCGATGTGAAAATCATCAGCAGCGTCAACAAGGAGCCCCATGTGGCCATTGCTGAAAACAATCTGCGGCCTGACCTGTTCTACCGTCTGGGGGTGGTCTTCATTCCCATTCCTCCCCTGCGTGACCGCAAAGAGGACATCGTTTTGCTGGCGCGGCATTTTCTGGCCAAGCACAGCCGGGCCCTGAACCGCAAGGTCGCCGACATTTCCGATGACGTACTGGCCCTGTTCAACGATTATGACTGGCCCGGCAACGTCCGTGAACTGGAGCACGTCATCGAAGGCGCCATCAACCTGGTGGTTTCCAGCCGAACCATCGAGCGCCGGCACCTGCAGTCTCACCTGACCACCTGGCGGCGGTTGCGGGGCGAGCCGGGCGCCGTTCAGCCGCCGGTGGCGGGTTCACCATCCGATGGATATGCATCCCACGGGCAGGCACGCCTCGGCATGCCTGCCCCGCGCACCGGTGCCGGCCGCAGTCCGTTGGACAGCGGCAAGGGCCTGCTGGCCAGCCAGGCGGACCATGAACGATCGGTGGTGGTCGACGCCCTGGCCGCCCATGGGGGCAATATTACCCGGGCGGCAGCCAGCATCGGCATTTCACGGCAGCTGTTCAACTACAAGATAAAAAAGTACCGCATCGATCGACGGAACTATATTCCGTGAAGGGGAGTGGGGGTGCGCCCGTCATGGCGTCACGATCAAGTCCGGACCTGTTCGCAGCGCGCCCGTGAGGGCATATTTTTTACTTTCGATGGGCATTCGAGTCGGACATGTTGGTTTAGGTGGTATGAACGCAGCAGACAGCAAGCGGTTAAATTATTTCGCGGCCATTATCGAGGCCTTTGACGGCATGGTGTACGTCTGTTCGTCGGACAACCGCATCGAATTCGTCAACCGGCAGGTGATCGATCTGCTGGGGCGGAATCCAGTGGGGGAGGCCTGCCACAAGGTTCTTTACGGCAACCCTGAAATTTGCCCGTGGTGCCCGGAACAAGAGACCTTCCAGGGTAAAACGGTCCGCTGGGAGTTCAAGAACCCCACCACGGGGCGCTGGTATTACCACATGGCCACGCCTATCGCCCACCCGGACGGTGCCCTTTCCAAGTTGAGCCTCTGCCTGGATATCACTGAAAAAAAAGCGGCCGAAAATGACCTGATCGAAAGCCGGCGACGGTTGAGCACCCTGATGAACAACCTGCCGGGGATCGTCTATCGCTGCCGGGCTGACGAATCTTTCACCATGGAGTTCGCCAGCCGGGGAAGCAAGCGGTTGCTGGGTTTTGAACCCCACGAGCTTCTCGGAAAGGGACCCAACGCCTTTCAGCGGATCGTTCACCCGGATGACCGCAAGAACATGCTCGATCTGGTGCGCGAAACCGTGGCCATGCGGCGGCCGTTCAGCTTCATCTACCGCATCCGGGCGGCCAGCGGCGACGAAAAATGGGTTTGGGAGCAGGGCGAAGGGGTTTTTGACGACGATGGTCAACTGGTGGCTCTGGAGGGATTCATCAGTGACGTGACCGCCTACAAAGAGGTGGAACTGGATCTTCGCAAGGAGAACATGCGCCTGCGTTCTTCCATCAGCGACCGCTATCGCTTCGGTGACATTATTGGCAAAAGCAAGGGGATGCAGGCGGTATACGACCTGATTCTCAAAGCTTCCGCCAGCAACGCCAGCGTGATCATTTTCGGTGAATCCGGTTCCGGCAAGGAACTGGTTGCCCGTGCCATCCACCAGCTGAGCGACCGGCGGACGGGGAACTTTGTTGCCGTCAACTGCGGTGCCATTCCCAAGGATCTGATGGAGCGGGAATTCTTTGGTCACCTGAAAGGGGCCTTTACCGGCGCCAATGCAGACAAGGGCGGATTCCTCGATTCGGCTGACGGCGGTACACTGTTTCTGGATGAAATCGGCGAGATCAACCAGGAAATACAGGTCAAGCTGCTGCGTGTGCTCGACGGGGTGGGGTACACCCCGCTGGGTGGAATTAAACTCAAGAAGAGCAATTTCCGGGTAATCGCCGCCACGAATCGCGACCTGGTGAAGCTGGTCAAAGGCGGGCGGATGCGCGAAGATTTTTTCTACCGCATCCGTATTCTGCCCATCCAGTTGCCGCCGCTGCGCGAGCGCAAAGAGGATATCCCCCTGCTGATCGATCATTTCCTGGCTGTGCTGGCCAAAGGCAAGCAAGGGCCCATGCACCTGCCGGTGCGGGTGCGTGAGGCCATGGAGACCTACAACTGGCCCGGCAATGTGCGCGAACTGCAAAACGTGCTGCACACCTATATCACTCTGGGAAAACTGGACCTGATGGGCCAGATCTCGGAGACTGCGGATGACCGGCAGGGAGCGACCGATCTGGCCTGGCCGGGCGGCGCCGGGCTCCGACAGCGGATGGATGCCCTGGAAAAAAAGATCATTCTCGGAGCGCTGGAAGCAGCCCGATGGCACCGCGGGCGGGCCGCTGAAGCCCTGCGGCTCAACTACAAGACGCTTCAACGCAAAATGAAAGCCCATGGCATAAAATAGTCTATTTTATGGACATAACTGTCCATAAGGAATTAAACGCTTCAATTTCAAATAGTTAAATGAATAACTGCCTGAATGGCTGGACAATTTTGTCCAGTCGGGCTGAATCCCTGCGCCTGAAAAAAAGAAACTTTCTCTTTCATTTCAAGGGGCTGAAAAAGACCCTCCGCCTGGCATAAAGATTGAAACCTTTCATTCATCAATGGTGAGTCAACGTTTGCTTGTCTTTGCCAGGGTCGCTGGTTGTACCTACCGCTTTCCCGAATCCGGCCAGGATCTGCGCGACCCCGACAGCACAGGGGTTTTCGGAGTGCCGGTTGACTGTTCAACCCTTATCAAGGAAGTTCAATCTATGATGCCGACGGTTATCCACGAAAGGTGTTCCGGTTGCGGAACCTGCAAGCTGGCCTGTGCGCTGGAAAATTTCGGCGCCGTTCAACCCGCCCGTGCACTGTTGCGGATTGAGGGCCGCTTTCCTTCCCCCGGAGATTACCGGATTCATTTCTGCGATCAGTGCGGCGAGTGTGCCGACAACTGCCCGGTGGAGGCCATTGTCATGGCATCCGGAGTTTACCGGGTCGACCCGGACCTTTGCACCGGTTGCCTGACCTGCGTGGACGTGTGTCCCAAAGGGGTCATGGTCGTCCAGCCGCAGTCCGATTTCCCGTCCAAATGCATACGCTGCGGCGCCTGTGCGCAGATCTGTCCGCGCGGTGCCATTGTGATGACCGAAACGGTGAATGCATAACCGAATATTCAGAAAGGAAGGGTAATGAACGACAACACGATCGACAAAACCGTGTCCATCATTTCGGCCCTGTGCTGCCTGGCCTTCGTTTTCATGACGATGGCTTCGCCGGATCAGGTCAAGGAACTGTTCGACAAAATTTTTAAATTTTTCATCGCCAACTTCGGGTGGGCCTACATGACCTGCGTGGCTGGGTTTGTGGTCTTTTGTCTGGCCGTGGCCTTTTCCCGTTTTGGCAACATCCGGCTGGGCAAGGACGACGAAATCCCCGAGTTCAGCCTCAGCACCTGGTTTGCCATGCTCTTTGCCGCCGGCATGGGCATCGGATTGGTCTTCTGGGGCGTTGCCGAGCCGATCTACCATTTCGCCGGCCCGCCCTTTGCCGAAGCCAAAACGGCGGCGGCGGCCTCTGAGGCGATGCGCACCACGGTTTTCCACTGGGGACTGCATCCATGGGCCTGCTACGCCACTGTGGCGCTGGTGCTGGCATATTTCCAGTTCCGCAAGGGCTACCCCGGGCTGATCAGCGCGACACTCACCCCGTTAATCGGTGAGCGGGCCGCCCAGGGAACCGCAGGCAAGGTCATCGACTCCCTGGCGGTGGTCACCACCCTGTTCGGCGTGGCCACCTCGTTGGGCCTGGGCGCGCTGCAGGTCACCACCGGCCTGGACCTGCTCTACGGCATCGGCAAGGGTACGGCGGTCTCCATCACCGTCATCGCCATCGTCACCGCCTTATACATCACCTCCGCTGTGACCGGCATCAACAAGGGGATCCGCATTCTGAGCAACACCAACATGGTCATGGCCTTCGGCCTCATGGTTCTCGTGCTGGTCATCGGCCCGACCCGTTACATTCTGAATTCATTTGTCGAATCCATTGGCAACTACCTGCAGAACATACTCTGGCTCAGCTTTTTTGTGGATGCCAGCGGCGGCGTGGCCAAGCACACCGGCTATGATTGGTCCGGCGCCTGGACGGTTTTTTACTGGGCCTGGTGGCTGACCTGGGCCCCTTTTGTCGGCGTCTTCATCGCCCGCATTTCCCGCGGCCGAAAAATCCGCGAGTTCGTTTTGGGCGCCCTTCTGGCCCCCACCCTGCTGTGCGCCCTCTGGTTCAATATTCTGGGCGGGTCGGCCATTTTTCTGGAACTCAACGGCACGCCGGGCATCGCCGAGGCCACCTTCAAGGATGTGACCACGGCCATCTTCACCCTCTACAACAACTTCAGCATGAGCGCCTTTTTGTCCCTGATCTCCATGATCATCGTCTCCATCTTTTTCATCACCTCGGCCGATTCGGCCACTTTTGTCGTGGGCATGATGACCTCCGGCGGCAGCCTGGAGCCCAAAACCGGCCTGAAAGTATTCTGGGGGCTGGTCTGTTCGTCCATTGCGGCCATGTTGCTGGTGGCAGGCGGTCTCAAAGCGGTCCAGACGGTTTCTTTCGTGGTCTCGTTTCCTTTCATGATCCTGATGATTTTCATGGCCTGGTCATTTATCAAGGCCGTCTCGGCAGAGACCCAGACGGCCCTGAAACCTAAAAAACGCAAATCGGCAAACCGGCCTGCGGCAGTCGCTCCCACGGCTGAAGCGGTTCCGGGACCCTTGAATTAAGGAGTTGGATATATGTACGGATATGCCGGAACGATTCTTCGGATCGATCTGTCCAGCGGAGTGATTGACAAACAGCCGCTGGACGAAGCCATGGCGGAACGGTTTATTGGTGGCCGCGGGTTCGTGGCCAAACTGCTATTTGACGAACTGCCGCGCGGCATCGACGCCTATGATACCCAGAACCTGTTCATTGCCGCCACCGGTCCCCTGTCCGGCCATCTGGTTCCGGCCAGCGGCAAGACGCATTTCGGCACCAAGTCGCCGGCCACCGGCGGCTACGCCGACAGCAACATGGGCGGCCATTTTGGCCCGGCGTTGAAATACGCCGGCTATGATGTGCTGGTACTCAGCGGCCGCGCGCCGGTGCCCAGCTACCTGTTTATCCAAGACGGGCGTGTCGAGATCCGGTCTGCCGACGCATACTGGGGGCAGGGGGCTTTGACCGCGGAGAAGAATCTGAAAACCGACCTTGGTGAGGACTTCCAGATTCTGACCATCGGGCCGGCCGGTGAACAGCGGGTGCGCTATGCCTGCCTTTCCCACGACTTCGGCCGTCAGGCCGGGCGCAGCGGTGTGGGAGCCGTGCTGGGTTCCAAGCGCATCAAGGCCATTGCCGTGAGGGGGACGGGAAGCCTGCCGATTTTTGATGTGAAAAAGGCTTTTGAGGCCGGAAAAGCGGCTTACCGCAAGGTGGCCGCAAAACCGGGGTTCACCGAATGGACCCCCGAGGGAACAGCCGGTATCACCAACTGGGTCAACGAGGTGGGGGTTTTCCCCACCCGGAACTTCAAAACCTCTTTCTCCGATCACTACAAGGCGATCAACGGCAAGGCGATACTCGAAAAGTTGAAAATTACCGACAAGGGCTGCTATTGCTGCCCCACACCCTGCGGGAAATACGGACACACCCAAACCAAACTGGGTGATGCCTACGTGGAAGGCCCCGAGTACGAAACCATCGCCCTGTTCGGCGGCAACTGTGAACTCAAGACCATCGAAGAGGTGGCCTACGCCAACTATCTTTGCGATGAACTGGGGCTGGACACCATTTCAGCCGGTGCCGTCATCTCCTGGACCATCGAGTGTTATGAAAAAGGCCTGCTGGGAGAAAAAGAGATCGGCCGGCCGGTAAAATTCTCGGATCTGGAAACCATTGGCTATTTGCTGGAGAAAATCGTTGCCCGTGAGGGCATCGGCGATCTGCTGGCCGAAGGGGTCAAAAAAGCCGCCGAGAAAGTGGGGCAGGGCTCTGACGCCTTTGCCATTCATGTCAAGGGACTGGAGTGGACCGGGTACGAGTGCCGCAACGCCCCCGCCATGATGCTGGCCTACATGACGGCCGACATCGGTGCCCACCACTCCCGTGCCTGGGTGCTGGGCCACGACATGGCCGGGGCCTGGACCAACGTACATGACCTGGTCAGCGGCGGCGGCAAGGTGGAGCGGCAGCCCCCGGCCCTGATCAAGGCGGACAGCGCCCGCTACGTCATCGACTCCCAGCACGCCCGCCCCCTGTTTGACGCCCTGGGCATCTGCCGGCTTCAATTCATGGAACTGGGCTTCGAGGTGGAGAATTACGAGGAACTGTTCTATTTGATTACCGGTAAAAAACGGTCCTGGCAGGAGATGCTGGGCGTATCCGAACGCATTTGGAATCTGACCCGCGCCATTTCCGCCAGGGAAATAAAAGGGTTTGGCCGCAGCTGGGATTTCCCGCCCAAACGGTTTTCCACCGAGCCGATCCCTTCCGGTCCCAACATGGGCTATTTCATTCCCAGAGAGAGTTTGGAACAGCTGCTGGACTGGTATTACGCAGCCCGGGGTTGGGATGCCAACGGACTGCCCACCCGCGCAACGCTGGTGCGCATGGGATTGGAAGAGGTGGCCGATGTACTTCGTGCCGAAGGTGTGCTGCCCAATTAAAAAATGGCATCTTGCGGCCCAGATCTGCGTTCTGGCGTTTTCGAAATCCTCGACGTAGCGCTGCTACGCCTCCGGTTTCCAAAACGCTGCGGCCTTGATCCGAACCACAAACCACCATTTTTAAAGTGGGCGCCAGCTTGATTTGAAGCTAGATCAATCGGGAGAAAAAGAACATGAGGAAAATACTGACACCGGAAAGATTTAATCAGGAAACGGCCGATGCCGTGGTCATCGGTGGCGGGATTATCGGTGTGGCCACGGCCTTCTGGCTTTCCCGGGCCGGCATGTCCACCACCCTGGTGGAGATGCGTGACGGGCTTTCAACCCTTACCACCACCGCATCCATCGAATCTTTTCGCGCCCAGTTCACTGAACCGGCCATGGCGGCCCTGGCCAAGGAGTCCATCGATGTGTGGGAGAACTTTGCCCAGGTGACCGGACTGGCGGGTTATGCAATCGACCTGCATCACGGCGGCTACCTGTTTTTGACCACCGCAGAGGAAAAAGTGGCCGATGTCGCGGCCACGGTCAAGGCTTACCACCAGGTGGGCGTGGCCGATTCCGAGTACCTCGGTGGGGATGAGATCCTGAAGCGGTGGCCCTGGCTGTCACCTGAAATCAAAGCCGGTGCGTTCCGGGCCAAGGACGGCTGGTTCTCCGCACACGAGGTGACCCAGGGATTCGCCCGGGCGGCGGACCATGCCCGCTTTTATGTGCGCACCCGGGCCGTCGGCATCGAGACCGACAAGCAGGGGGTTTGCGCGGTGCTCACCGACCGGGGGCGCATCAACACGCGCGTGGTGGTCAATGCCGCCGGGCCCTTCGCCATCACCGTGGGCCGTTGGGTGGGATTGGATCTGCCCATTTACCAGATGCGCCGCCAGCGTGTTTTTGTGGCCCCCCATCCAAAAATTCCGCACCATTCACCCCTGATCATGGATGTGGATAACGAGTCTTACTGGCGGCCGGAAACCGGCGGCGCCCTGCTAGGCTGGCACGACCCCGACGAGCAGAAGAGCGAACCCATGGAAGACCCCCAGGGGGACTGGGACTTTCCGGCTTTCACCCTGGAGATGTGCTCGCGCCTGAGTCCATTCTGGACCGAGGTGGTCGATGACCTGAAGCAGGAGGATCTGTCGGTCTACGCCGGCCAGTATGTGCATGCGCCCGACGATCAGCCCCTGATCGGACCAGTCACCGGGATTCCCGGTTTCTACTTGAACTGCGCCTACTGGCCGGGGGTGATGCTGTCGGCGGCGGCCGGCCGCTGGACCTGCGACCTGGTCACCGGCCGGATGAAGCCGGCGGACAATCCGCTGCGTTTGAGCCGCTTTGAAGAGGGGCTGGCCACGCCACCGGGAGCGTTTATGCGCGGAAGACATTGAACCCTCATAGAAAGCATACCAGTCGAATACGGTTGCACCGTGAGGTAGGAGAAATCGTCATGGCCAAAAAAATGAAACTGGGACTGCATACATACACCCTCCATCTTTGGGGGCTCGGCCAGAACTGGGGCATCGTGGCCGAACCGCGCCCCAAGGCTATGAATCTGATTCAGCTCATGGACAAGGCGGTTGAATGGGGGCTGGACGGGCTCCACATCACCGGCTGCGATCTGGAAACCAAGGACGATGGACGGCTAGCGCAAGTGAAGGCGGCCGCACAGACACGCAACCTCTACCTGGAGTATAATTTTTCCCGGGATGAAGCCTTCGACCCGCGCCTGACCGATCCTATCGCCGACGGCATCCGCATTGCGCAGAAGCTCGGTGCGGACCTTGCAAAGATCAGTCTGGACATCCGGCGCCCCCGCCCCCTGTACGGCAGCTGCTTCCACCCAACCGTCATGGCGCAGCTCTGCACGGTCTATGACGAAGTCAAGGCGGCGCTTCCCCTGGTGGAGCGCACCGGCATCCGGCTGGCCCTGGAAAACCATACCGAAACCTTTGCCGATGAGATCCTGTGGCTGATCGCCCAGATCGACCACCCCCTTGTCGGGGCCTGCGTCGACACGGTCAATTCCATGGCCGTCCTCGAAAACCCGGAGGCCGCCGTAAACAAGCTTGCGCCCTATGCGTTCTGCAACCATTTTTGCGACCACAAGCTCGACAGGGACCAGTTCGGCATCCGCTTCCACGGGGTCGCCCTGGGCGACGGGGACATCGACTGCTTAAAGGTCTACAAAACCATTTGCAAGGTGTCGCCGACGGACCGGATCACTTTTGAAATCGAATGGGATATGGGCGCAGATTCCCTGGAAGTGGCCCGGGAAAAAGAGATGGATGCCTGCATCCGGAGCATCGCATACGCCCGCGACGTTCTCGGGATCGGCAGGTAACCGCTTCTGTTTTTTGACTAATTGAAGTTTTCCAAGAAAAGGGGGGCTCCCATGCAGCGGTTTGAATATTTTACTGACGACGATGTCCACAAGATTCACGAAGCGACCCTGCGCGTGCTGGAAACGGTGGGCGTGGATTTTGGATACCCACCGGCCATCGAGGTGTTCAAGCAAGCCGGCTGCAAGGTGGATGGTGAAAGGGTCTTTTTCTCTCCCAGGATGGTTATGGAGCAGGTGGCCAAAGCGCCTTCCGAATACACCCTGCAGGCCCGCAACCCAGAGAAGAATGTGGCCATTGGCGGCGACAACATCGCCTACATTCCCTGCTACGGACCGCCATTTGTTCACGACCTGGATCGGGGGCGGCGTGAATCCACCCTGGAAGACTACACCAACTTCGTCAAACTCTCCCATGCCAGCCGGAGCATTGACATCACCGGCGGCATGATGGCCGAGCCCAATGATATTCCCCACCCAAGGCGCAATGCCGAGATGATGCTTGCCTCCATGCGCTATTCGGACAAGCCGTTCATGGGCGGCGCCATCGGGGCCGAGGCCGCCCGTGAAACCATCGAAATGGCGGCCATTGTCTTCGGCTGTTCCCAAAAAGACCTGGCTGCGAAGATGCCCATGATCAGCATCCTGTGTACCCGAACGCCCCTGGCATACGACGACCGGATGCTGGGTGCGATCATGGTGTATGCCAAGGCCGGCATGCCCCAGTTGATCTCCTCCCTTTCCATTGCCGGGGCCACCTCACCGGTGACCATGGAAGGCACCCTGGTGGTTCAAAACGCCGAGGTGCTGGCCGGCATCGTGTTGACCCAGCTGATCTGCGAAGGCACGCCGGTGGTTTTCTCCGGGTCATCCTCGGCCGCCGCCATGCGCTATGGCACGTTGAGCATCGGTGCGCCCGAGATGGCGGTGAACACGGCCGCCACGGCCCAGATGGCAAGATTTTACGGGATTCCCAGCCGCGGCGGCGGGGCGATCACCGATTCCAAGCTCCCCGATGCCCAGGCCGGGATGGAGTCCATGATGAGCCAGCTGATGGCCACCCTTTCCGGCGTCCATTTCGTGCTGCATTCCGCCGGCATCCTGGAAGGCTACATGACGGCTTCCTACGAAAAGTTCATCATCGACGACGAAATTTGCGGCATGTGCAAGCGCATCAAACGCGGGGAGAATGCCGATCCGCAAAAGCTGGCCCTGGATGTGATCGCCCAGGTGGGGCCGGGCGGTGAATACCTGACCCACATGCATACCTTCCAGAACTTTCGCAAGGAGTTCTACACACCCATCATGGAGCAGAAAGAGAGTTACGCCGGATGGAAGGCAAAGGGCGGGGAGTCCATGGAACGGGTGGCCAACCGTAAATGGAAGCAAATCCTGGAATCCTACCAAGAACCCAGCCTCCCCGCTGAGGCCCTTGGTGAACTGGCGAAGTATATCGAGAAAAAATACGGAAAATAGGATCAGGCGCAAACGATTTTTCACATCATGGCGAAAATATATTTGCTTATTAGAAAGTTTTTTTTCTTCTGCTGATTTCGTCAACCCTAGATTTATTTTTGAATTTTTCCCCAAAGATTAATTAACAGATTGTTGTTAATGTAAAAAAAACAAGTGGCCAGGCTTTTTTGATTGGATGAATAAGAATTAGTTGCTGCGGTATGTTTATTGCGTTCGTATATTGGACTGCAGGTAAGCGGCACATTTTTTGATCCAAAAGCAGTCAAACCCAAACCCCAACGGAGGAACCCATGAGAGGAAAGAAACTGATAGTGAGTGTCGTGATGGTCTGTTTTGCGCTGACCCTGTTTGCCGGACCAGCCATGGCGGCCAAGGTGCTGAAAGTCGGTGTACTGGGACCCTTTACCGGACCGTCTGCTAAAAACGGGGCCGAGTTCAAAGCCTCCGTCGAGATGGCGCTGGACAAAATCGACTATACGGTAGGTGATTACAAGCTTGAAATCGTTTGGATTGACAGCCAGAGCGATCCAGCCAAGGCTGCCAGCGCATACGCCGAAGCGGTTGAGCGCAAAGGCATCGACTGCGCCATGCAGAACTGGCACAGCTCGGTGGCCGTGGCTGCCATGGATGTGGCCGCCCAGTACAAGATTCCCCACTGGTTCGGTTTTGGTGCCACCGAAGTGGTCAATGAAAAGTGGAAGGCCGACCCGCAAAAATACAGCTACTGGGGCGGCAAGGGCTGGCCGATTCCTGCCAAGATGGCCTTGGGCTACGTTGAGTGCCTGGAAAACGCCATCGCCGCAGGCACCTGGAAACCCAAAAGCAAGACTGTTGCTATTTATGGCGAGGACAGCGACTGGGGACGCAGCCTCGGGGGAGCCCTGAAGGGCTTTTTTGCCGACAAGGGCTGGGAGATCACTTCCGAAGATTACTTCCCGCTCACGCAGACCGACTTTTATCCGCTGCTGGGCAAATACAAAAAACAAGGTGTCGCCGTTTTGGCCGGAACCTCCACCGCCGCTCCGACCATGACGGCATTTGTCAAGCAGGTCGGCGAAGTGGGTCTGAACTCCGTGGTCATCGCCGATGGCCTGGGCTGGATGGGTGACTGGTATACGATGGCCGGCCCCGCCTCCAACGGCGTGCTGGACATGATTCCCCAATTGACCACCAAGGAAGCCCAGCAGTGGGCCGCGGACATCAAGGCCAAGTATGGTTTCAACCCCAGCCCTTCCGCCGGCGGTCTGTGCTACGACGGCACCAACATGTTCATCAAGATTCTCAACCGCACCCTTGAAAAATACGGCACGCTGGACAAGGTCACCATCCACAAGACCTTTGTCGAAGAGGTCCATACGGGCAACCTGACCTTCGGTAAAGCCGACGGCGCCCTGATCATGAATGAGTACCGCTACACCCCGGAAAGCGTACCGGATCCGGTCGTGGCCAAGGATGGCTACTATTTCCCGGTCATTCAATACACCAACGGCAAAGGCGACATCGTCTTCCCTGAGGACTGGAAAGTGAAAGAATTTCAGGCCAAGTAAACGTTATCCAAATTCCTGACGCGGGCGGGGTCGGGAACGTTCCCGGCCCCGCTGCTACAACGGACCCCGACCTAAAGAAAAGAGGCCAATGATCGTACTGGAGACCAAGGAGTTAACCAAGCAGTTCGGCGGGTTGACGGCCGTCAACGCGGTGTCCATGCACGTCAACGAGGGGGATATCGTGGGGCTGATCGGCCCCAACGGGGCGGGCAAGACCACCCTGGTCAACGCCATCGCCGGCTTGAACCCGCCCACTTCGGGCCAGGTGTTCATTTTTGGAGAAAACACCACCGGCAGGACCCCGGAGAAGATGTGTCGACTGGGATTGTCGCGCACGTTCCAGATCCCCATCCCCTTCCCCAAGATGACCGTGCTGGAAAACGTCATGACCGCGGCCATCTTCGGCAATCGACCGGGCACGGTCAAGGATCCGGCGGCCCACAGCCGCAAGATGCTCGAATTCGTCGATTTCCCCATTGCCGAAGACACCATCAGCGAGCAGCTCAACACCGTGCAGCTCAAACGCCTGGACCTGGCCCGGGCTCTGGCCAGCGGGCCGCGGCTGCTCTTTCTGGACGAGCTGGCCTCGGGGTTGAGCGAGGGCGAGCTCAAGGATATCATGCAGCTGATTTTAAAAATCCGCGCAAAAGGCATCACGATCCTGATGATCGAGCACATCATGCAGCTGATCATGGGCCTTTGCAACCGGCTGGTGTGCATCCAGTTCGGCATCAAGATCGCCGAGGGCACCACCGCGGAAGTAGCCAACGACCCCAAGGTGACCAAGGCCTACCTGGGTGATGCGGTGGACAGCTGCGTTCCCGACGCCCAACAACCCGCTTAGGATGAAGACGCGATGTTACTGGAAGTGAACAACCTCAATGCTGGCTACGGCTATCTGCAGATTCTGCGCGACGTGTCCCTGACCGTTGACACCGGCGAGTATGTGTGCCTGGTGGGCCCCAACGGGGCGGGCAAGAGCACCACGCTCAAGACCATCGCCGGGCTGGTGGCGCCCATGAGCGGCGAGATCCGCTTCAAGGGCGAACCCATCGGCGGTCTGCCGGGCAACAAGGTGGCGCGCAAGGGCATCGCCCTGGTCTCAGAGGCCATGAACCTGTTCGTCAACATGACCGTGCAGGAGAACCTGGCCATGGGGGCGTACACCATCAAGGACAAACGGCTGCAAAAGGAGCGCCTGGATTTTGTCTTCGACCTTTTTCCGCGGCTGGTCGAGCGGCGCAACCAGCTGGCCGGGACCATGAGCGGCGGTGAGCGCAAGATGCTGGCCATCGGCCGGGGGTTGATGTCCAACCCCACCCTGCTGTTGGTGGACGAGCCCTCCTTCGGCCTGGCCCCGCTGCTGACCGAAAGCGTGTTCCAGAGTCTGGACACACTGGTCAAGCAGGGCATGACCATCATGCTGGTGGAGCAGAATGTCACCAAGACCCTGGCCGTGACCGACCGGGGCTACGTGCTGGAAAACGGCCGCATCGAACTGGCCGGCAAGAGCAGCGACCTGGCCTGCGACGCCCATGTGCGCAAAGTGTTTTTAGGTGTCTGATACGGAAAGGAACCGGTTCATGGTAGAACAGGTAGAAAAACGCGTCTGGGAACGCGTCTTCAAGTGGGCCGGATCCTCAGCGGGCCTGGCGGTGATTCTGACCCTGGTCGTGGCCGTGGCGGCGACCTTGGACCGCGGCGGCTACGTGCTGGTCAACACGGTGGTCACGGGCGGCATGCTGGCCCTGGTGGCCATGGGGCTGGCCCTGGTGTTCGGCGTGATGAACATCCCCATGTTTGCCCACGGGGAGTACTTCATGATCGGCTCGCTGACGGCCTACTATGTGTTCACGCCCATCAACGACTACATCACCATGAACCCCGATTCGTCCCTGGTTTTTCTGGGGCCGCTGATCACCATCCTGGCGGCCATGATCGTGGGAGCCCTGGTGGGAGTGGCCTCGGAGGTGCTGGTCTTCTCCCAGTTAAGAAAGCGCAGCCGGGAGAACTGGGTGATGAACTCCTTTCTGCTCACCGTGGGATTGGCCGTTGTGCTGATCAACGCCCACCAGCTTTTCTTCGGGGCGGACTTCAAAGGCATTACCCGCTACTGGGCCGGCATGCCCATTTCGGTCATGGATGTGTTCATCTCCCGCGACCGGGCCATGTCCTTTGCCCTGGCGGTCGTCGTGGTGGCGGCGTTCTGGTTTTTCATGACCTATACCCGCACCGGCCGGGCTATCCGGGCCGTATCCCAGGACGAGAACGGCGCCCTGATGGTGGGTATCGGCCTCAAGGGCATCCTGATGCTGACCATGTCCCTGTCCTGCTCCCTGGCGGCGATCGCCGGGGCCAGTTTGCTGTTCATGTATCCCGCCTATCCCTCGGTAGGCTTAGAGCCGTTGTACATGGCCTGGTTCGTGGTGATTCTGGCCGGCCTGGGCAACGTGCTCGGGGCGGTGATGGGCGCTTTCATGGTGGCTCTTTTGAAAGTACTCACCGTGGAGTACATTGGCTCCGGCTGGGACTTCGTGGTGCCTTCGGCCCTGATCATCGTCGTTTTGATCTTCAAACCCAGCGGCATATTCGGTTCCGAAGTGCGCGGCATCCTTGATAAATAGCGGAGGATTCATGGACCAGAACAACCCCGTCAACAAGCTGCTGAACCTGTTGTGCTTCACCCCGGCCGGATTGATCGCCCTGGCGGTGCTGTTCGTGCTGCCCCTGATTCCGCCCTTCAATCAGGAGTACCTGCTGCGCTGGTTGATCAGCGCCGCCTTTATCGCCGCCCTGGCTGTGGCCTTCGACTTTACGGCCGGGTTCATCTCCATCGTCAATTTCGGCTATGCGGCCATCATGGGCCTGGGGGGCTACACGTCGGCCATTCTGGCCGAGCGCCTCGGCCTGAACCCGTGGCTGGGCATGCTCGCCGGCGGTCTGCTGGCCGCCTTTCTGGGCTTCGTGATCGGCGCCATCACCCTGCGCCTGCGGGGCATCTTCGCCGCGTGCCTGGCCTGGTTCTTCGGCCTGGCGCTGATGGGCCTGGCCACCAAAATGGTCTGGCTGACCCGCGGCCCGTTGGGCATGCGCGTGGACCGGCTGTTCGAATCCTCCTCCAACCTGCCCTACTACTACCTGTGCCTGGCGATGATGGTGATCATTTACATCATCTGCAAGTGGTGTACGCGCACCAAGATGGGCCTGGCCTTCAAGGCCATCGGGCAGAACATGGAGGCGGCGCGCACCTCGGGGATCAATCCCATATTCTACCGCCTGGTGAACTTCACCCTGAGCTGCGCCCTGGCCGGCTGGCTGGGTGGATTTTACGCCCACTATTACGCGATTCTCACCCCGGACATAATGCACACCTCCAAGACGGTGGAGGTGTTGGCGGTGGCCTACATCGGCGGGCGGGGCAGCCTGTGGGGCGGGGCCGCCATCGCCTTTCCCTTCATCTTCGCCATGGAGCTGGTGCGTTCGTCGCTGACCAACCTGCCCGGCCTGAATCTGCTTTTGTACGGCCTTTTGCTGATTCTGGTGATGATCTACTACCCCGGCGGATTTGCCGAGTTCTTCGACAAGACCTTTCGTAAAACCAAAAACCGGATCATGGGCTATGTTCTCAACGGAGCCCACGGGGGCGCCAAATGAGGACTGCGTGAACAGGCAACCCAGTGGTGACATAAACATGTATCGACGACAACTTTCCGCCGGTGCAATATCCATATCAAAAGGAGAAGGAACGTTATGAAAACACATGCAAGCGTGGTCGTCATCGGCGGCGGTGCCATCGGTGTCAGTGTGGCCTATCATCTGGCCAAATACGGCTGGAAGGACGTGGTGCTGATCGAAAAACACGAGCTGACCTCCGGCTCAACCTGGATGGCCGCTGGAAACTGCTCATTTTTCCACGGCAACTACTACTGCACCCAGGTCAATATGAAGAGCATTGAGATCTACCAGCAGCTGGAGGCTGAAACCGGCCAGAGCGTGGGCTGGCACACCACCGGGTCCATCCGTACGGCCGACAACCCTGGCCGCATGGAAGAGTTGGGCTATATTTACAGCATGAACCGCTGCCTGGGTCTGGACGTCAGCTGGATTACGCCGGAGAAGATGAAGGCGATGCACCCGCTCATGAACGTCGACGGCATCATCGGCGGCCTCTACTGGCCCGATGACGGCGACGTGGATCCCAACGGCATCACCATGGCCATGAGCATCGGGGCCAAAAAAAACGGCGCAGAGATCAATACCCACACCCAGGTGACCGGCATCGACCGCACCCCCGCCGGCGATTGGCTGGTTCACACGGACAAGGGCGACGTCACCTGTGAATTCGTAGTCAACGCCGCCGGGCTTTGGGCTCCCCAAGTGGCCCAGATGGTCGGGCTGGAGATTCCCTCCATCGCCGGTGAGCATACCCACATTCTTTTCGAAGCCATCGATGTCGTTGAAAAGCGCGACACTTACCTGCCTCTGGTGCGCGATCCCGACCGCTCCATCTATATCCGCCAGGAGATGGACAGCTTGATCCTTGGCCTTTACGAGAGCAAGGTCAAACAGTGGAACCCCAAAGGGGTGCCCTGGGATTATGCCCAGACCGAACTGCAGCCGGACATCGACCACATCGCCGATTTTATCGAAAACGGCATCTACCGGTTCCCCATTATGGGTGAAACCGGCTTCAAACACGTCACCGACGGCCCGATCACTTACACGCCCAACGGCGATCCGCTGGTGGGGCCGGCCTATCCGCTGAAAAATTTCTTCCACGCCTGCGGGTACAGCTTCGGCATCACCCAGGCGGGCGGCATCGGCCACTACCTGGCCGGCTGGATCATGAACGGCGAGCCCGAGATCGACCTGTGGCCGGTGGACAGCCGCCGCTACGGCAGCTATGCCAACTGGGCCTACAACCACGAGAAAATTGAAGATACCTATCCCAGGCTATATTCCATTATCTGTCCCAACGACTGGCGTGACGCCGCCCGTCCCAACCGCACCGCACCCATTTACGAATATCAGAAGCAGGCTGGCGCGGTGTTCGGCGACTACTACGGCTGGGAGTGTCCCAACTATTTTACTGACAATGCCGCGGACAGGCGGGAAAACCCGGGCTGGAAACGCAACAACACCCACGGCTATGTGGGTGCCGAGTGCAGGCAGGTCATGGAAAAGGTCGGCATCCTGGATCTTTCTCGATTCGCCAAGACCCGCATCACCGGCCCCGGTGCCGAAGCCTGGCTCAACCGCATGACCTGTCAGAAGGTACCGACCCGGGACGGTCGCATTGCGCTGTCCCCCATGCTGGACAAAAATGGCAATTTCAAGTCGGACATGACCGTTACCCGGATCAGCGGCGACGCGTATTTCTGCGTCACCGCCTCCGTGGGCAAGCGTCACGACCAGCACTGGCTGATGGAAAACCTGCCCACCGACGGCAGCGTATGCATGGAAGATGTGACCTACCGGTTGGGCTGTTTGGTAATTGCCGGCCCCAGGAGCCGCGAGGTGCTGGCCAAGGCTGCCTATAATGACGTTTCCAACCCAGCTTTTCCCTTCGGCACCAGCCGCGAAATCTATGTGGGCCGGATCAAGTGCCGGGTCAACCGCATGAACTACGTGGGCGAACTGGGCTATGAGATCTTCCATCCCATCGAATCCCAGACCGCGGTCTTCCAGACCCTCATGGCGGCCGGCCAGGAATTTGACCTGAAGATGTTCGGCATGTACGCCATGGATTCCATGCGCCTGGAAAAGGGCTACCTGGCCTGGAAAAGCGAGATGAACGTCCACCACACCCCGCTGGAGACCAACGTGGCCTGGACGGTCAAAATGGACAAGGACTTCATCGGCAAGGCCGGGCTGGAGAAGCAGAAGGCCGCCGGCGCTCCCCGCCAGCTGATCTGTCTCGTGTGCCAGGCCGAAGATGCCGATCCGTGGGGCTACAACCCCATCTTCAATGGCGATCAGATTGTGGGCATGACCTCCTCGGGAGGGTATGGACACCGCACCGGCAAGAGCATCGCCCTGGGTTACGTACCCCCTGAACTGGCAGCGCCGGGAACCCGGCTGGAAGTGGAAGTGCTGGGCAAGCGTCTGGCTGCCGAAGTCGTCGCCATGCCATTGTACGATCCGAAGAATGAGCGGATGAAAGCGTAATACGAATGCAGGGCCTCCTCCTGCTGCCGGGGCGGGACCGACCCGCGGCACCTCCCCGAATCGGGTCGGTCCCGCCATCTCCGGTAACCGGGAAGCGGCTGACAACACAAGAGAGGTGAGGACACGATCATGCAGATTTATGTGTGTGTTAAACATGTGCCCGACACGGCAGCCAACATAAAAATCGTCGGCGAAAACGGGTTTGATGATACCGGCTGCAAATTTATCGCCAACCCCTACGATGAATACGCCGTCGAACAGGCCGTGCAGCTGGTGGAAAAAAACGGCGGCGAAGTGGTTGCCGTCACTGTCGGCAAGGCGGCGGCCGCTGCCACGATCCGTGCGGCCATGGCCATGGGGGCTCACCGCGGTATCCTGGTGACCGTGGAAAGTCAGTTCCTGGACAGCCAGACCACCGCCAGGGCGCTCAAGGCGGCCATCGAGCAGGACGGCCAACCGGACATCATCTTCACCGGTAAGGGCGCCGTGGACTCCGAAGGGTATCAGACCCTTTACCGACTGGCTGCCGCCATGAATCTGCCGGTGGTCAATGAAATCAACAGGCTGGAACTGGGCGACGGCAAAGTCACCGTGGGACACGAGATCGGCGGTGGTGCACGCGAAGTGCTCGAGGTTGCCCTGCCCTGCGTGCTGGGTGCCACCAAAGGCCTCAACGAACCGCGCTACCCCAAATTCCCGGACATCATGAAGGCCAAGAAAAAGGACCTCAAGCAGGTGGCCATCGCCGATCTGGGCGTTTCCATCGACGGTGCCCAGAGTGAACTGGTCAAACTGGAAAAGGTACCCGAGCGCACCGGCGCCAGGATGCTGGGAGGCGACATCCGCCAGGCGATGGAAGAGCTGGTGAGGATACTGAAAGAAGAAGAAAAGGTGATTTAAGGAGAATTTATTATGGCTACCATCGGTGTTTTGATTGAAACCGAAGCGGGCAAGATTAAAGAGACCAATTTCGGTGTACTCACGGCCGCCCGCGGTCAGGGGGACGACACGATCGTCGCTTTGATAATGGACGGTTCGGCGGAGGGCGCTAAGGATGCCTTGGCAAAATACGGTGCCAACCAGGTGGTGCAGGTTTCCGTGGACGGTGCCGACCTGGGTGCCAGTCCCGACCTCAAGGCACGGGTCCTGGCCGCTGCCATCGAAAAATATAGCCTGGATGCCCTGTTGGGTCTGGCCAGCGCCCAGGGGCGCGATATATTTGCCCGGCTGGCGGCATTGATGGACCTTCCGTTGGCCTCGGACTGCATTGCCGTGGATGTGGCCACCAGAACGGTCAGGAAATCCCACTTTTCAGGCAAGACGTTTGCCACCGTCAAGCTGTCCGGCCCGGTCATGCTGTGCGCCATGCGCCCCAATGCCATCGATGCCGTGGAGGCACCGGTGGACGCCTGCGTGGAGACCTTTGCAGCGCCAGTCCAGGATCCGGGTCGGGTGAAGGTGGTAGCAGTGAAAAAAGAGGCCTCGGACAACGTTGACCTCACCGAGGCGGGCGTCATCGTCACCGGCGGCCGGCCGATTGCTTCGGCGGACAACTATAAAATTCTGGCCGAATGCGCCCGGCTGCTGGGCGGCGCCATCGGTGCCTCGCGGGCCGCTGTGGATGCGGGGTTCGCCCCCCACGCCATGCAGGTGGGGCAGACCGGCAAGACCGTCAGTCCTCGGCTGTACATCGGTTGCGGCCTGTCCGGTTCGGTACAGCATTTTGCCGGCATGAAAACGTCTAAGGTGATCGTGGCCATCAATACCGACAAGGATGCTCCCATTTTCGAAAAATGCGACTACGGCATCGTCGGCAACCTTTTCGAGGTGGTGCCGGTGTTGACCGAAGTGCTCAAAGAAAAACTGTAGTGTCCCTCCACAAAGGGCGTCTTTGGGCCCAGGCCGGCATTCTCGCTCGGCTGAAATCCTCGACGTAGCGCCGCTACGCCTGCGGTTTCAACCTCCCTGCGGCCTTGGCCAGAACCCCAATCCACCCTTTGTGAACGGACACCCGTTGCCCAGTAGTTTCAGAATTTCCCCGGAGTGAGGTATGGAACAGTACACCATCATTAAATCATTTGTCATGCTCATGGCCCTGGCCGGGGCGTTTACTTTTTTCTTCCTGCGGGTCAGGCGGCTCTATCGTCTGATGATGGCCGTCGAAGGCACGACCCGATTCAAGCTGGACCAGGTTTCCACGCGTATCGGTGTGCTGTTCAAGGATGTGCTGGGCCAGGCCAACGTGCTGCGCAAAAAATGGCCCGGCATCGCCCACACCCTGATCTTTTTCGGTTTTCTGGCGGTGCAGCCCCACAGCCTGGAATTGATGATCAAGGGGATCTGCCCAGCTTTTGAGGTGGGCAACTGGATCCCCGGGCTCTATGGCGGCTACCTGTTCGTGGCCGATATCCTGGCAGCGTTCGTGCTGGTCGGGTTTGCCTACGCCATTTACCGGCGGACCATGCTGCGCCCTCCCTACCTGACCCTGGGCACCGATGCCAACCTGATCATCCTGTTCACCTGCCTGATTATCGTTACCTTCCAGTTTATCAACGCCTTCCAGACCTTGCTGCCCCTTGCCGCCGACGCTTACGACTACCGGGGTATTTTTCCCGTTTCCGGGCTGCTGGTGCCGCTCTTGGGATTGGATACGCTGAGTCCGCAGCAGGTCTTTGCCGGCTACGAGGTGGCTTACTGGATCCACATGGCCACCATCTTGAGCTTTCTGGTGTATATTCCCGGGTCCAAGCACCTGCACCTGCTGGCGGCGGCGCCCAACGTCTTTTTAAAGCCGCTGGTGCGCGAAAAGGCCATTATCAGGACCGACATCGAGAACGAAGCACTGGAGACATTCGGCTTGGGCAAGGTCAGCGAGCTGAACTGGAAAAATGTGCTCAACCTGTATGCCTGCACTGAGTGCGGCCGATGTGAAGAGCAGTGCCCGGCATCCAATACGGATAAACCCCTCTCACCCAAAAAGGTGGTCCATGACCTCAAGGTGGATCTGCTGGATCATTCCGACGCCATTTTAGGCGGCGACTGTGACCAGGTGAAACCCATCGTCCGTGAAGATTCCCCGGTCACCGGTGACGTCCTCTGGTCCTGCACCACCTGCCGGGCCTGCGAGGACATCTGCCCGGTCAACATCGAACATCTGGATTTCATCATCGAGGCGCGCAAGCATCAGGTGCTCATGGAAGCCAGCTTCCCGCCGGAGGTTCAGGAGACCTTCACCAACCTGGAAAATCAGGCCAACCCCTGGGGGTTCGGTGCAGACAGCCGGGCCGACTGGTGCAAGGGCATGGATGTTCCCCTGATGAGTGACAACCCTGAAGCGGAGCTGCTCTGGTTCGTGGGCTGCGCCGGGTCCTTCGACGACCGGGGCAAAAAGATCTCCCAGGCCATGGCGCGGGTGCTGCAGCGTGCCGGCGTGGACTTCGCCATCCTTGGTCCGGAGGAGGCCTGCAATGGGGATATGGCCCGGCGTGCCGGCAACGAATACCTGGCCCAGATGCTGATCCAGCAGAACGTGGAGACCCTAAACGGGTACAAGCCCAAAACGATTCTCAGCGGCTGCCCCCACTGCTTCAACATCATCAAGAATGAATATCCCCACTTCGGTGCCGTCTACCCGGTGGTCAGCCACGCTGAATTCCTCTTCGACCTGCACCGGCAGGGACGTTTGAAACCCAACGGCAAGAGCCTGGGCAACCTGACATTCCACGATTCATGCTACCTGGGCCGCTGGAACGGCATCTTCCAGCCGCCGCGCGACCTGCTGCGATCCATGAACAACGGCCAATTGACCGAGATGCAGCGCAGTGGTGAAAAGGGCTTCTGCTGCGGCGCCGGCGGCGGCCGCATGTTCATGGAAGAGACCCTGGGCAAGCGCATCAATGTGGATCGTGCCGAAGAGATCATGCGCAGCGGCGCGGCCACCGTTGCCGCCGCCTGTCCGTTCTGCGCCACCATGCTTTCCGATGGCCTGATGGACAAAGCCTCGGCCGTTGCCGTCAAAGATATCGCCGAAATCGTGGATGCCGCTACCGTTTGACCATTGAGATGAATTGGCGGCGTGCATGCCCGTGGCGGGCAATGGCCAAGATACCAGCGCCTGGAGGTTTAAGAAAATCCGCCAGCCGAAATTCATCAGACATCACTCTCATCCTGCAGGCGGCGCCGGCGAGAATCGCCCGCGCCGCCCTATAATGGGTGACCCCGTTCAAGCATCCTCCCGGTCTGTGACATTTTTTTTACTGGCCTTTTCGAGTTTGATCCATTAAACGTCAATCTGGTGATAGTTTGATGTTAAGGTCGATCTCCCTGGCGACTGCCTGACAAGAGAAACGTTTTATGAGAACCCTTGCGATGACTTATCGGAAAATTGCAACATTTATAGTCGGCTGTCTTTTGTTGATTGCCGGCAGCGCTGCCGCATCCGAGCAGCGTGCGGATTTGCCGCCGGGTGTCCTCCCGAGCCTGCATTACCTTTTGGATCTGGCTAAAAACAAAACGGATGGCGCCTTTGATGCGCGCCGCATCGCACCGTGGCTGGAATTTCTGCAGTCGCCCAAACCGGCCAACACCTTCTACCGTGCCGACGAATCGTTCGAAGCACCATCCGCCTACAACGAATTCAACGTCGAGGCAGGTCTCCAGGAGATCATCGACTACACCCTGCATGCCGACATCCCCTCATATTTTTTCTGGCCGTCTTCCCTGCGGCTGGCCAGCTGGACATGGATTGACGGTGGTGAGGATCAGCTGACCCGGCTGCGGTCGGCGTTCGACGACCTGAATACCCCGTTCATTTTCAGAGGCGCCGAACACATCACCATTACACCGGATCAGCACTCCGGCGCCTACTACAGTTACGATGTCGACAAAATGATCATCCTCAGCCCCTATCAGAAGGGGAAGATGATGATCAATATCTACCGGCAGCAGAAACCATCGGCGGTAGGCAGAAAAGGGTGGGTGCTGGGCAATGACGACGAATGGAACTACCTGTACACCCGGGATAAGGGGCTGAACGTCAAGGGACTGGGGTGGGCCGATACCTACATGTACGATTCATTCGGGATAACCGTTTATTACCAGGTGGACCCAGAAAAACCGGCCGTCACCTGTGGAACCGTCAGTTGGGTGAAGGCCGGCTGGGCGGGTATCAACATGGTCCAGTCCAAACATATTCATCGGGGCCTGGTCCGTGTGGCTGACGCTTTTACAGTGGTGATGGAAGACCCCCGGCTGCCGGAGCCCGCCGAATTGGCTGAGACCTTCTCAAAATCCAGGAACCTTCCGAGCCCCACCTTGCGGGCATACGCCAAGGATTATCTTTCCGGCCTGCAACAACGCATCGCATCATCCGAAACCCTCTTGAAAAAAGTGGGCGGTAAGTTTGACAGCCTCACCATGCTCGATCAGATGACCCGCGATGAACTATACGCCGTCCTGGCCTTGGACTATTTTAAAATGATTCTCGGACATGATCCTGTGATGACGTCCCACCCATTCTGATCCATGACCTGCCCATGTGTGCCTTCCTGTGAAACCACCCCCATGCCTTTCCGGTATTGACTTTGGCTATGGCCGTAACAATATTGATGAGGTCTGGTTCCAAGATTCTGAAAGCATGCTTCGACATAAGCTAAAAAGCTGAATTTTAATGAAGAAAACAATCATCTTCGCCATTATCGGACTTGTCCTTCTCATCGGCGTGCTCGGGGGAGTCAAAGGGTTGCAGATCAACCGCATGATCGCCCAGGGAAAACAATATGTGCCCCCGCCCGAAACCGTGACCACGGCGGTGGTGCAATCTTCCACCTGGCCCAACGAACTGACGGCGGTTGGGTCTCTCGAGGCGGTCCAGGGCGTTATGGTCGCCGCGGAACTTTCCGGCAAGGTCGTCAAAATCGCCTTCGAACCGGGACGCGCGGTAAAAGCCGGGGAACTGCTGATCCAGCAGGACACCACGTCGGAGGCCGCCCAACTCCGAGCGGCCGAGGCGTCCATGCAGCTGGCCCGGCTCAACCTGGAGCGGGCCAGGGAACTGCTGCCCGAGAACGTGATCACCCAGTCCAACTTCGACAACGTCGAGGCCGAATTCAAGCAGGCTGCCGCACAGGCGGACACCATTCGCGCGATCATCGCCAAAAAAACGATTCGGGCTCCCTTTGCCGGCCGACTGGGGCTTCGCCTGGTCAACCTGGGGCAGACGCTCAATGAAGGGGAGCCGATTGTATCGCTGCAGTCCATGGATCCGATTTTCGTCAATTTCCAACTGCCTCAGCAGGAACTGACCAAACTCCAGCGGGGTCTATCCGTGACGCTGACCAGCGACGCACTGCCCGGCAAAACCATCGAGGGCGCCATTACGGCCGTAAACCCGCAGGTGGATCGCACCACCCGAAACATCCGCGTGCAGGCCACCGTGGCCAACACCAAAGAGCAGCTGCGCCCGGGTATGTTCGTCAACGTGGCTGTTGTGCTGCCTGAAGACCGGATGGTGTTGACCATTCCATCCACCGCCGTTTTGTATGCCCCTTACAGTGATTCGGTCTTTATTGTGGAAGACCCGCCCGATGATACCGACGCATCTTCGAAAAGTGTCGCCCGCCAGCAGTTCCTCCGCCTGGGGGATACGCGTGGGGATTACATCGCCGTGCTGTCCGGCCTCAAGGAGGGCCAGACCGTGGTGAGCACCGGTGCGTTCAAGCTGCGCAACGGACAATCGGTGGTGGTGGACAACACGCTCTCCCCTGAGTTTGATCTGGCTCCGCACCCGGAAGAGGGGTAAACAAATTTTTTTTGTGGACGACAGGAGATTGTCGGTAAATGGCGCGCAGCGCGCCGTGCCCCTGATGATTCCGAAACCGATCCCGAACCCTGAACCAGAGACCGGAAACCCCATCTCCCCATGAAAATAACCGATCCGTTCATCCGCCGGCCCGTCCTTGCCCTGGTGGTCAATCTGGTGATAATCATCGCCGGTCTTCAGGCGGTGCGAACCCTCAACGTACGCCAATATCCGCGCAGCGACAATGCCGTGGTCACGGTGACAACGGTCTATGTGGGCGCCAGTGCTAATCTGGTGCGCGGATTCGTTACCGTCCCGCTGGAGCGTGCCATCGCCGCGGCCGACGGCATCGATTATATCCAGTCCCAGAGCACCCTGGGGCTTTCCACCATCAGTGCACGCCTGAAGCTCAACTACGACCCCATCAAGGCGCTGTCGGAAATCAGCTCCAAGGTGGATCAGGTGCGCAACGACCTGCCCCCGGAGGCCGAAGTGCCAACGATCAACGTGGAGTCGGCCGACAGCCAGTTTGCCTCGGCCTACCTGAGCTTTACGTCCGATCTCCTCCAGCAGAATGAGATTACCGACTACCTCGTGCGCATCGTGCAGCCCCGGTTGTCGGCTATCCAGGGTGTGCAGCGGGCGGATATTCTCGGAGCCCGCACCTTTGCCATGCGCATCTGGCTCAAACCCGAACGCATGGCCGCCTTTAACATCAGCCCGGTTCAGGTGCGCCAGGCCCTGGCGGCCAACAATTTTCTGGCGGCCGTGGGACGGACCAAGGGCGCCTTGATCCAGGTCAACCTGACAGCCGACACAGACCTGCGTTCCGTTGAGGAGTTTAAACGCCTGGTGGTGAGGCAGCAGGACGGAGCCGTCATCCGCCTTGAAGACATCGGCGACGTTGTTCTCGGGGCCGAGGATTATGACACCCAGGTGCGTTTTTCCGGCCAGACCGCCGTCTTCATGGGAATCTGGCCCCTGCCCAATGCCAACTCGGTGGAGGTGATCCGTCTGGTGGGCAAGGAGATGGACGCCATCGGCGAACAGCTCCCCGAGGGTCTCAATGCAAGGGTGGCCTACGATGCCACCAACTATATCAGCAACGCCATCCGCGAGGTGGTCAAAACCCTGACCGAAACGCTGCTGATTGTCGTTTTCATTATTTTCATGTTTTTGGGATCCCTGCGATCGGTGCTGGTGCCGGTGGTGGCCATTCCGATCTCTCTGATCGGCGCCGTTTTTCTGATGCAGGTGATGGGCTTCTCCATCAACCTGCTGACCCTGCTGGCCATCGTGCTCTCGGTGGGCCTTGTGGTGGACGATGCCATCGTGGTGGTTGAGAATGTCGAACGCCATCTGAGCGAAGGGAAGTCTCCCCTCGATGCAGCTTTGCTCGGCGCCCGGGAACTGGTGGGTCCGCTGATCGCCATGACCATTACCCTGGCGGCGGTATATGCGCCCATCGGCCTCCAGGGCGGACTGACCGGTTCCCTGTTTCGGGAATTCGCCTTCACCCTGGCCGGTGCGGTGACCATCTCTGGCATCGTGGCCCTGACCTTATCGCCCATGATGGCCTCCAAACTGCTGACCCCGGGGATGTCCGAGCGCGGTTTTGCCGGAAAGATCTCCAGGGATTTCAAACGCTTCACCGCCTTTTACGGCCGTCTTCTAGATGCAACGCTGGACGCCCGCCCGGCGGTTTACGGGGTTTGGATCGTGGTCAGCCTGCTGACCATCCCCATGTTCATCATGTCTCCCAAGGAACTGGCGCCGTCCGAAGACCAGGGCGTTATTTTCGGCATCATCGATGCGGCGGCCAACTCCACGATTGACCTCAACACCCGCTATGCCGCGGCGGTAAACGATGCCTACATGAGCATTCCGGAAACGGAGTTTACCTTTCAGGTGACCACCGCCAATGCCGGTTTTGCCGGCATGGTGGTCAAACCCTGGGATGAACGCGAGGCAACCATTTTTGAACTGCTGCCCCGGGTGCAGCAAAAACTCAATGCGATTCCCGCTATCCGCGTTTTTGCGGTTACCCCCCCGGCACTGCCCGGCGGGGGGGATTTCCCGGTGGAGGTCGTCCTTGCCTCCACGGCGGAGCCGGTGGAGATGCTTGAGCTGGCCCGCCAGCTTCAGCTCAAGGCCATGCAGAGCGGGATGTTCGCCTTTCCGCCGATCATAGATGTAAAAATTGACCAGCCTCAGTCGGAACTTGTCATCGACCGGGAAAAGGTGGCCGACCTGGGCCTGGATCTTCAGCAGGTGGGCAGCGACATTGGTTCCATGGTGGGCGGCAACTACGTCAACCGTTTCAGCATCGCCGGGCGCAGCTACAAGGTGGTACCGCAGATCAGCCGTACGGACCGCTTGAATCCGAACCAGCTGCGCAGTGTTTATATAACCGGTCCGGACAACCAGCTGGTGCCCCTGAGCACCATCGCCACGATCCGCAATTCCACCGTGCCGCGATCGCTGAACCGCTTTCAGCAGCTCAACGCGGTCACCATCAGCGGCGTGGCCATACGGCCTCTGGATGAGGCGCTGCGCTTCCTGGAGAACGAAGCTGCCAAGATCCTGCCCAAAGGATACGTCCTGGATTATACGGGTGAGTCGCGTCAGCTGCGCACCGAAGGCAACACCTTCATCCAGGCCTTCGGGCTTGCCGTGGTGCTTATCTTTCTCGTTCTGGCGGCCCAGTTCAACAGTTTCCGTGACCCCTTCGTGATTCTGGCCGGCTCGGTGCCCCTGGCCATGTTCGGTGCCCTGGTTTTCACCTTCCTGAAAATGCCCGATCCCAACGTGCCTTTCTGGACTGCGGGCTGGACCACCACCTTGAATATCTACAGCCAGGTGGGTCTGGTCACCCTGGTGGGGCTGGTGTCCAAAAACGGCATTCTCATCGTCGAATTCGCCAACAGCCTGCAGCGGCAGGGACGCGTCAAGCGGGACGCCGTGCGCACCGCTGCCCTGACCCGCCTGCGCCCGGTTCTGATGACCACCGGTGCCACCATTGCCGGCCATTTTCCCCTGACGCTGGTGACCGGTGCCGGTGCCCAGGCCAGGAACTCCATCGGTCTGGTGCTTGTGGGCGGAATGGCCATAGGGACGCTGTTCACCCTGTTCGTGGTGCCTTCCATCTACATGCTGGTGGCCCGCGACCACTCCAGGGATGCACAAACGTTGATCGCCTCACATGAGGCAGCGTCCTGAACGGCAGGGCCGCCGATTTACGTTCTCTACTTTGCGGAGAAAAAAATGAATCTTGGGTTGGCTGCCGCCGGAGCGCTGCTGCTGGTTCTGGGCTGGAAACTGTTCTGGCTTTTTGTGGGTGTGGTGGGCTTTGCCGCAGGCCTTCAGGCGGCGAAACTGGTTTTCGACCCCCAGCCCTTCTGGATGCTTTGGGCGGCGGGTCTGATCTGCGGGGGAATCGGCGCCATAATGGCACTGTTTTTCCAGCGGCTGGCCATCGGTATCGGTGGATTTATTGCCGGCAGCACGATTGCCTTTCACCTGATGCTGGTGGCGGGGTACGACGCCGGTGTGCTGGTGGTCCTGATCGGGGGTGTCGCCGGAGCGGTGGCCCTTTATCTTCTGTTTGACTGGGCCCTGATCCTTCTCTCATCCGTGGTCGGCACCACCTTGATCATCGAAGCAGCAGGCAGGCAGGCCCCTTATGCACCGGTGCTGTATGCGCTGCTTATCGCCGCCGGCGTCATCTTCCAGGCAAGCCTTTTGATCAAGTCCCGCAAGGGAGGTCGTTGATGCGCCATTCCCTCTTCAACCGGTAGCCTTGAATCGGCGCTAGCGCCGAATGAGTGCGTTGGTGGAGCTGTCATGGCTGAGCCGCGGCTCGTCCGTCCCTTCAAGTTCGAAAATGGTCCGCTGGGCCAGTGCCTTTCCCAGTTCGGCGCCCCACTGATCGAAGGAATCGATATCCCAGACCCTCCCTTGGGTGAAAATGCTGTGATCGTAAAATGTGTCCATCGGACTGGTTGTGCTTGCCATCATCCCGATTGCATGGTTAATGAAATAGTCGTAATATATGCGTTTCAGTTGACCCAGGCACACGCGGGGGCTGTCGTCTCCAGGTCAGCCAGCCCAATTTTAGGCATGTCTTCAAATTTACCTGCCCACAGGTAAATTGAGGGGTGAGGGAAGATAAAATAAACCATGGTTGATCCGCACATTCTCCTGACGGGCGTTATAGTCTTTCTGGCCAGAATCTGTGACGTGTCCATCGGCACGGTTCGGACCATCGTCACGGTTCAGGGACGAACCGCCATCGCGTTCGGCCTGGCGATTTTTGAGATCTCCATCTGGTTGACCGTTGTCAGCACGGTGATCAACCAGATCAAGGACCAGCCGCTGCTGGTGGTCTTTTATGCATTCGGTTACGCCACCGGCAACGTGGTGGGAATCATGGTGGAGCGCAGGCTGGCTTTCGGAACGATGATCCTTCGAATCATCACTCGCAACGCGGGGCAGGAGATCGCCGCGCACCTGAGGCAAAAGGGCCAGCCGGTGACCATTTTTCAGGGCGAAGGCATGCGCGGGCCGGTCAACGAGCTTTACATTGCCTGCCGGCGCCGGGACCTTAAATGGATATTATCTGATGTGCAGCGTCTGGATCCGCGATTGTTTTACGTCGTCGAGCAGGCCCGGGACATGAGCAAGGTGCTCAAGCCGTTATCCACACCGCTGGGCGGGTGGCGGGCTACCGACAAGCGCAAGTAGTCCGGTGGCTGTTCTTCCGACTGTCAGGCGGAACGTTCCTTAAATTGGCGGTTGCTTGCCATGCTGGTTCCTTCATTGTTGATGCTGGCCGGATTTGTCGTTCTGATCAAGGGCGCTGATCTTTTCGTGGACGGCGCGGCGCGCCTGGCGCAAGGTATGAATGTCTCTCCGATGGCCATCGGCCTGACCGTGGTGGCGTTCGGCACCTCGGCCCCTGAACTGTTCGTCAATATTTCAGCCGCAACAAGCGGCAGTACCGATATCTCGCTGGGCAACGTGTTGGGCAGCAACATCGCCAATGTGCTGTTGATTCTGGGAATATCGGCGCTGATCCGGCCGCTTACGGTCTCCAGGGGGACCGTGTGGAAGGCGATCCCCTTCAGCCTGCTTGCTGCGGTGATGCTGTGGGTTCTGGCCAGTGATGTCTATATTGACGGTGCGGTCGCTGCAGCGATCAGCCGATCCGACGGTCTGGTCCTGCTGGGATATTTCGTAATTTTTGTGGCCTATTCGGCCGCCATCGCCGCACCGGTTGCCGGCCTGCCGGAAGTCATTCCGGTGCCGCCTGACGAGGCCGTGCGGGTTGCCCTGAAGATGACCATTGGTTTCTGCGGACTGCTTTTCGGGGGGCGCTGGATTGTGGACAGCGCCGTCGAGCTGGGAGAATTCCTGGATGTTGCTCAGTCCGTGCTGGGGCTGACGGTTGTCGCGCTGGGCACCTCGCTGCCCGAACTGGCCACCTCCGTCATGGCCGCCAGGCGGGGAGATGTGGAGATCGCAGTGGGCAATGTGGTCGGTTCGAACATTTTCAATGTGTTTTTTATCCTGGGTGTCAGTGCGATCCTCCGGCCCCTGCCTTTCAACCCGGCCGCCAATGTGGATATGGGTGTGATGATGGCGGCCAGTGTTACCCTGTTCATTTTCATGTTCACCGGACGGGTGCGCATCATGGACCGCTGGGAAGGGACATGGGTGCTGCTGATCTATCTTCTCTATATCGCCTACCTGCTTTACCCCCTGTTTTCAAATGGTTTTCCGATGGGTTCGGCAGGCTGATGCTGCCGGTGGTGCAACCGCTTCGAATCGTGATTATTGTTTCTGCATGATATTTTCATTACCTGCGGAAAATCGGGTCGTTCTGGTCAGGTTCATTCGTATTGTCGGCCGCAATGCTGCGGAAGTCACCAGACCCATGGCCGCTGAACGCAGCGACCCTCTTTGAAAGGTGGCCCCATGCACGTTCCTGAGTTCACCCCGCTGGCCGGGGAAGTATTGAAAAAACGTTATCTTGCGCGCAACTACCGGGGAGAGATCATCGAGCGGCCGGAAGATTTGTTTTCACGGGTGGCCCGGGTGGTAGCCGATGCGGATCGTCTGTTCGACGCCGGCGCTTCGGTGCGGGACACCGCGGACCGCTTCGAGTCGGCCATGACCTCGCTCTCCTTTCTGCCCAATTCGCCCTGCCTGATGAATGCCGGCCGGCCGTTGGGCCAGCTGGCCGCCTGCTTTGTTCTTCCGGTGGAGGATAACCTGGAGTCGATTTTCCAGAGCCTCAAGGATGCCGCCCTGATTCACCATACCGGCGGTGGCACCGGATTCTCCTTCAGCCGGCTGCGTCCGGCCGGGGACACCATCTTCCCCGCATCCGGCGATACCGGTGGACCGGTCGGCTTTATCCGGCTGTTCGATGCGGCGACGCAGCTCATCGATCGCAACCAGGTCCGGCCCGGCGCCAATATGGGTGTGCTGCACGTGAACCATCCGGATATTGAGGCCTTTGTAACGGCCAAGCGTGCCCGCGGCCAGCTGTCCAATTTCAACTTGTCGGTGGCTGTGGACGACGACTTCATCGCCTGTGTTAAGGCTGATCGTGACTACCCGCTGATTCATCCGCGTACCGGTGTCGAGGTGGGCCGGAAACCGGCGGTGCAGCTGCTGCGCCTGATGGCCGAGTGTGCCTGGGAGACCGGGGATCCCGGCATGCTGTTCATTGACCGCATCAACCGGGGCAATCCGACACCTTCAATGGGGGCGCTGGAAGCGACCAATCCCTGCGGCGAGCAGCCGCTGCTGCCCTACGAATCGTGCACACTGGGTTCGATCAACCTGAGCCGAATCGTTGATGGCCATGCCATTGACTTTGCGAAGCTGGAATCGCTGGTACATCTGGCCGTTCATTTCCTGGACAATGTGGTCGAGGTCAATCGCCATCCCATTCCACGGACCGAAGAGTGGAGCCGGATGAACCGCAAAATCGGCTTGGGGGTAATGGGGTTTGCCGATATGCTCATCTTGATGGGTATCCCCTATCAAAGCGATCGGGCATTGGCGCTGGCCGACCGGCTGATGTTTTGCATTCAGCAGGCCGCCGAGTCGGCTTCCGCCCAGCTGGCCGATCAACGCGGGAATTTTCCGGCTTTTCATCAAAGCGTATTTGCGGCCCGGGGGGTGAAGCGACGCCGAAATGCCACCCTGACCACCGTGGCGCCCACCGGCACCATCAGCATTCTGGCCGGTGTGAGCAGCAGCGTCGAGCCCGTATTCGCCTTTGAGGTCCAGCGCCGGATTGTGGACCAGGTTTTTACGGATGTGCACCCTATTTATGACCGCTACCGGCGCGAAGGTCGGCGCATCGATCCCGAGATCTTTCAAACTGCCTGGGATGTTTCCCCCCGGTGGCACCTGAAAGTCCAGGCGGCCTTCCAGAAATATACGGACAACGCCGTTTCAAAGACGATAAACCTGCCCCAATCGATTTCCGTGGAGGCGATTCAGGAACTGTTCTTGGAAGCGGCGGCTATGCATCTGAAGGGTGTCACCGTTTACCGGGACAAGTCCCACCCAAACCAGATCCTGTCCGCCTGTTCCATGAAAAATGAAGCCTGTCTGTGACGCGCCCATCACTTCAGGCAGAAGTTCTCAGGCAGCGCACTTAGGGTTGAGGACCAATTGCCCTGTTCATGAACAGGGGCACGATGGGCAATGGCTATCGGACTGACAGGAGCGAGACAGCATGAATCGAAAAAATTCCATCGATACCATCGACATCTACAACGGCTACTGGGATATTGTGGTGATCGGCGGCGGGGCGACCGGTCTGGGATGCGCTTTGGACGCGGCCTCACGGGGATACAAGACCCTGCTGGTCGAGCAGCATGATTTTGCCAAAGGGACCTCCAGCCGCAGCACCAAGCTGGTTCACGGCGGCGTGCGCTACCTGCAGCAGGGCAACATCTCCCTGGTCCTCGAAGCCCTTCACGAACGTGGGCTGCTTATGCGGAACGCACCGCATCTTGTCCGCAATCAGGCCTTCATCGTTCCCAACTACGAGTGGTGGGACGGCCCCTTTTACGGGGCGGGACTGAAAGTTTACGACCTGCTGGCCGGCCGTCTGGGCCTGGGCGCGTCCAAATGGCTGTCCAAGGAGGAGACCCTTGAACGCATCCCGACCCTGGAACCGGACCGGCTGCGCGGCGGCGTGATCTACTACGACGGCCAGTTCGATGACGCCCGTCTGGCCGTGAACCTGGCCCAGTCGATCGATGACGCCGGCGGTGTGCCCGTCAATTACATGCAGGTGACCGGTCTGACCTATTCAGGGCAGATGATCGACGGCGTAAAGCTGACCGACACCCTGAGCGGTGCCCAATACAACGTTCGTGCCCGGGTGGTGGTCAATGCCACGGGAATCTTCACCGATGACATCCTGCGCATGGATCAGCCTGCGGCGGCACCCCTTATCACTTACAGCCAGGGCGTGCATCTCGTACTGGACAAACGTTTCCTGAAGGGCAATACCGCCATCATGGTTCCCCAGACCGAAGATGGCCGGGTGTTGTTTGCCGTTCCCTGGCATGACCGGGTGCTGGTCGGAACCACCGATACGCCGGTGGATCGGGCCAGTCTCGAGCCCGCGCCCCTGGAAGAAGAGATTGCATTCATCCTCAAGCATGCCGCCCAGTACATGGTCGAGGACCCCACCCGGGCGGACATCCTGTGTATGTTCGCCGGGCTCCGGCCACTGGTGGGGGCAGGGGAGGGCAAGAAGACCGCCGCCATTTCCAGGGACCACCATCTGCAAGTGTCTCAATCGGGCCTGGTGACCATCACCGGCGGCAAATGGACCACCTACCGCAAAATGGCCGAGGACGCCGTTGACCAGGCGGCACTGATCGCCGGGCTGCCTGAAAACCAGTGCCCGACGCGCAAGCTGCGCATCCATGGGTGGTTGAAAAATATGGATCCGCAGGACCCGCTGTGCGCATATGGTTCCGACGCGGTCTCTATCCGGCGGATCATCGACAAGGATCCCGGGATGGGGGCAAAACTGCACGATAAGCTTCCCTATATCAAGGCCGAGATAATCTGGGCTGTACGCAACGAAATGGCCTTGACGTTAGAGGATGTCCTGGCCCGCCGCACCCGCTCCCTGATCCTGGATGCTGCGGCCGGCATGGCGGTTGCCGCGGACACGGCGCGCCTCATGGCCCGGGAACTGGGCCGGGATTCGAAATGGTTGCAGATGCAGGTGGAGGAGTTTAAGCAGGTGGCCCGGGGTTATCTTCCACATTGATGTTTAACTTTTTAAAATTGCCGATACCGATTTTCACCCGACCAACCAATCGCATTCACTGACAGGAGGTAACGATGAGAATACCATATGCAATACTGTTTCTGGCGATGTTCACAACCACTGCCTTTGCGGGCGGCCAGGTTGTACCTTATGACGTGAAGGGGGAGGCCTTCGAAGGCTATTTTATCTCTCCGGCGGACAATGCCCCATTCGTGCTGCTGATCCATGACTGGGATGGCCTTACCGATTATGAAATCAAACGGGCGGATATGCTGGCTGAAAAAGGGTACGCGGTCTTCGCTGCCGACCTGTTCGGTGCCGGAATCAGGCCCACTGAAGTTAAAGACAGGCGCGAGCATACCGGGGAGTTATACAAGAACCGTGAACGCATGCGCAGCCTGCTTTACGGCGCACTGGATGCTGCCAGGGCCAGGGGCGCAAACGTGAGCAACGCCGTTACGATGGGCTACTGCTTCGGTGGTGCCGCTGTGCTCGAGTTTGCCCGGGCAGGGGCTGACATGAAAGGATTTGTCACCTTCCACGGCGGATTGAGCACGCCCGAAGGCCAGGATTACGGCAACACCAAAGGCCGGCTGTTGATTCTCCATGGCACCGCGGATTCGAGCATCACCATGGATCATTTTGCCATGCTGGCCAAGGAGCTGGAGGAGAAGGGCGTGCCGCACGAAATGATCGCCTACGGCGGAGCGCCCCATGCGTTTACCGTATTCGGTTCCGAGCGCTACAGAAAGGATGCGGATGAGAAGTCCTGGAAGCGTTTTGCTGAATTTCTGGAAGAGACGTTGAAATAAATCCGAACGCTGCAAAAGCGGGCGCAGTTCAGCGCGGCAGCGGAACGGTGGAGGCAGCCGTACGATTCTCTGAATCGTTGACGGCCAACGGTCAGAATTACTCCGGCTTTCCCCATGGACAAAAAAAGACCGCAGTGAGGTCTACTCCCTGTGGTCTCATCCATTAACCGTGTGGGTTGTATCAGGCTACTTTGAGGAATTCGACCTTTTTTACCCCGCTCGAGAAGCCCAGGGTGCCGCAGATTATATCGAGGTTGTCTGCTAAGGCCATTTTGCGGTGCTCACCCATGGGATAACGCTTGCCGATTGTTTTGGCCATGGAGGCCATCAGTTTAACCCGCTGGTAGAATATATGGTCAAAGTTCATTCCGTCTTTAAGCGGCGGTTTGTCGCCAAGGGGAATCAACTCCTCCAGATCGATGCTTTCGGCGGCGATGTAGCCTGCGTTACTGACGACAGCCATCCTGCGCACCACCCCCATGGGATAACCTTCCAAACAGGACCGTATCATAATGATCAGCAGCTTGAGTCTGGAGATGAAAATATCGTCGAGGTCCATTTCACAGGCTTTTTCGGGCGCAGCGCCGAACCGGAGCATGGAATTCCTTTCCAGATTGTTGGCTGGGGATTTGATCGACTGGCCGAGAGAAAAGCAAAAAATGAACCAAGTGCATCTTTTTTTAAAATGGGTTGATTTTTTACTTAACTGATTTCAATCAATGGGGAAATTAGCATCGGCAGCATGGCATTCATCGGTTTGCGTGTGTGACAATGAATACCTATTGTTTCTTTTATGTTATATGATTTGGGAAAAATTTTACATGATCTGGTCGTAAGCATAGCGAAATATGCACACGGTTCGTAAATACCGCATTGACCTGTTCGGTGGGAGAGCCCGTGGGGCTGACAGGGTCACCGCTTCCGGAAGAAGCCGAGTTTGCCCAGGATGAAGATCAGCAGCACCGCGCCTGCGACCGCGACCACGAAACGCAGGATGCCGCCGGTGGGCACGATGCCCAGCAATCCAGCGAACCAGAAACCCAGCAGTGAGCCCACCACGCCCACCAGCACGTTGGCGATCAAGCCCATCTGGGCGTTGGTCTTCATGATTATGCTCGCCAGCCAGCCGACGAGCCCGCCAATGATTAACGAGATAATAAAACTCATATCCGTCCTCCTCGAAAATTAGGCCTCTTCGATGGATTCCAGTCTACAGCATGATCACGGCGACGACGATCACACCAACCAGCCCTGCCAGGGTGGGGATGAGGTTGCGTCGGGCCACTTCAACCGGATCGGTGCCGGTGATGCCAGCGGCCGGGATGAGCGCCCAGGGGACGATGCAGCCGCCGCCCACGGCGATACAGAAAAACTGCCCGAGCGCCGTCAATGTGGGCGTGTCCAGGGCAGCGGGCGCCCCAAGCACCTGGGCCAGTGAGCCGATGAGGGGCAGCCCGGAAAAACCTGAGCCGTCGAGGCCGGTGATGCCCCCGACGATGGATTGGGTTATGACTGCGGTGACTTTACCGATGGGAATGATGCCGGCGAAGGCCTGACCCAGATCGAACAGCAGCCCGCGGGCCCCTTCACCGAATATGGCCTTGGCCGAACCCGGTGCACCCATGAAGAAGAATGCGGCAATAAAGAAGACGGGGGTAAAAATTTTAATGCCGAACCTGAATCCGTTCCGCCCGTGTTCGGTTAATTTTTCAAGCCCTTCCTTCCCATAAACGCCGATGGCCACGATGACCATGATCAGGGCGATGGTGCCGCCCAACAGAGAGGTGGCATCGCCGCCCCTGAGTTTCAATGCCAGCATGGCCACGATGTTCAACAGAAAGAACATGCCGATCACCCACGGCGCCACTCTTTTGAAGCCCGGTGCGGCGGCCGTCCATTTGTCGATTTCACATTGCTCTTCGGGCGTGCAGGCGAAGAGATCCGATTCGATCGGTCTTCCTCCGTTTTTCAGGATTTCTTTGCGCACGGAGAGAAAAGACAACGGCAGCGCAATCGCGGCCCAAACAATCACCAGGGGGATGCTCTTCACCATGACATCCGTGACCGCAACGCCTGCGGCCTTGGCCGCAATGCTGGGCGCACCCTGGATAACGAAATCGGTGGTCAGGGCAACCCCGTAACCGAACATGCTGATCGCCATGGCTGCACCAATCGGCGGGAGTCCCACTTTGAGGGCCGCCGGCAGGAGCAGGGCGCCCACCAGAGCGATGGCCGGCGACGGCCAGAGCAGCCAGGCGCTGACCATGATGACAACCCCCATCACCCAGAAGGCAATGAACGGCCCCTTGAGCATGGCCCTGAACGGCGTGAATATCTGATTGGCAATCCCCGTCTCTTCGAGCATCTTTGCCATGGCGACAATGATTGAAATGATCAGTACGACGCCCAGCAGTTCGGCAAAGGCGACCTGCACCGCATTGAATACCGCCTGCACAGCCCCGATGAGACTTCCCGTGGTGACGAGGGCCAGGATGAACGCGCTGACGATGCAGATCAGCGGCGTCTCCTTCCTCAGCGTCATGGTTACCAGCACCGCTATAACCCCCAGCAGATAAATCCAATGCGCGGCAGTCAACTCGACCATATCTCCCCCTTTTCGGTGTTCCTCGATGCTGTCTATGATTGAAAAATGCCGCCCACGCCGGCCGCTTTCACTCTTTTGGCGATAGCCAGCTTATCTGTCGAATAGAGCCCGAGTGCGGTCATCCTATCGAAATAGACCGAGCCGGAGAAGGTGTATTTCAGGCCGCGTTCGCGTTTTTCGACCATTTGTTCCCGAACATGCCGGATGGCGTCGCCAATGGCCAGCGAATCAGGCAGTGTCGTCAAGGCACGACCTTTTGCGTATTGTGCGGCATTGTACCCGGCCAGGGTGCCGGTGCATATCGCTTCGGTGTGTCCCACCAGGAGCCCGGCCTTTTCCCCGGCACAGAACAGATTCTCCACACCGGCAACCTTGAGGGTATCGTCACGGGGCGACATGTCGAAATACCTGACCGAATTACCGATACCGCCCGCATAGGGATCTTCGTAGCGGGCATGTTCGAAGCCGGGAATGGTTCGCAAAAGGTCCAGAGGGAAGAAAGGACTCATCAGCTTGGCATGCCCGGTGTCGAGCAACACGACATTTTCCTCGAACGCGGCGATGGCGTATTGCTGGCAGGCCTTTAAGGCCAGTTTGCCCTTGACCTTCTGCGCCTCACCCAGGGGAACGACCGCCACGCCATGCCCATTGAGCCGGTCGCGAATCGCCTTTGAGAGGGACTCTTTATGAAGTTTGCACGAACCGCTGAATGCACCGATCTGACCGTTCTTCTCCCCGTTCATCTCCTTGCAGCCGGCTTTGCCGGCCAGGCTGACGCGGCCCCCGAAACTGTGGCAGCGCAGCACGCACATGGCGCACCCATTCCCGTATTTCGTACAGTTGGCCGGCGGTCCGGCGGTACCGGTGGTGTCGATGAAGGCATCGCCCTCGAATCGGATCGCCTTTTTGAGTTGCTTAGCCGAGACGGCCAGAATGCGATCCGCCTTCATCTCCACATCGGTGACCCGGGTTGCCGTGTGGATCTTCAGACCACTTTCCGCCAGGAACGTTTTGATCAACGGCTCCATGGTGGCGACGTTGTAAAGCGAAGCGTGGTGGTGACCGGGAAACTCGATATTTTTGTGCAGCAGGTTGTTGTCGATCACCTGGAATATCTCGCCGCCGGCCATGGCGATCAGCTCCTCCGTGGCCGTGAAGCGGCCGTTGTTCCTCATGATGCCACCGACAAGGCCGGTTCCCAGAAGCATGTCGGTTCGTTCCAGCAACACCACGTCGGCGCCTTGTTTCCTGGCTGAAAGCGCTGCGGCGCAACCCGCCCAGCCTCCTCCTGCGACCACGATTCTCATTTTTCAATTCCCCTTGTTGGGTTGATAAAAACGCGATCCAGCGGTCATCATGTGTGAACGATGGGCTTCTTGTTTTTTTCCGCTGCTTTCTGCCAAGTAAAGACAGGGGGCAGTTCCGACACTTCGCTTTCGCTGACAATGTCAAGAAATACCGGCGTTTCCATGGCAAAAGCCATGTCCAGCCCGGCCTCCAGTTCATCGGCGGTTTGAATCCGCAAGGCTTTGACGCCGAACCCTTCGGCCACCTTGGCCGGGTCGGTGGGGCAAAAATCCACCGAATAGAATTTCTCCTTGGCATGCAGTGCCTGGAGTGCTTTGATCCAGCCGAAGCACCCGTTGTTGAAATGCATCAATACTGCGGGAATCTTCAGCCGGGCCAACGTCTCAATTTCTCCTGCCGACATTCCCAGGCTGCCGTCGCCGAACAGACCGACCAACTGCGCATCGGGCCGGGCGAAGTGAGCGCCCACCAGGGCGGGCACGGCATATCCCAGGCCACCGTAGGCCCTGGGGATGATAAATGTGGCGTTGCGGCCCTGGAGTCTGAGGTATCGGGAGATGTGAGGCGTCGGTGTACCGGCGTCGGCAATGATGACGGCGTTTGCGGATATGCGTTGATTCAAGGCGTGCACGACCCGTTGCGGCTTGAGCGGAACCGTCGTTGAATGGAGTACCGCCTCGGACGCGCTCCAGAACTGCCTTCTTGAACGATTCAGCTCATCGATCCAAAAGGTTTGGTTGGCCTTAAAGTGATTGATTTTCAGCAGGGCGATCAAATCCTGCAGGACCAGCTTCGCATCACCGGCGACGCTGTGGGTGTTGCGATAGTTATTGGCCAGCAATTCCGGATCCAGATCGATCTGCAGGATGATCTGTTCCTGTTGCGGCGATGGCATCTGCCAGTTGATCGTGGATACCGATCCCATCTTGCAGCCGATGTAAAGCAGTACATCGCCCTGTTCGACGGCTTGATGGGCGTGGGGGTGGAAACCATTGTCGCCGATGACACCGAGCGCCATTTCATGGTGGTCGGCAAGGATGCCCTGGCCGGATATCGTCGTCACGACCGGTGCGTTGAGCATCTTGGCCAGTTGAAGGATTTCATCGCCGGCCTGGGAATGCTTGGTGCCGCCGCCGGCAATAATCACCGGTCTTTGCGCCTTTTCCAGGTGTCCGGTAAGCGTTTCAAGGGATTTACGGCTGCCACGGGTTCTATAGGCCGGATAGCTGCAGCAGTCTGCTTCGGCATAGAGATCTTTCGGGCTGCCCGTATAGACGCCGGTCAGTACTTCCTGGGGAATCGCCAGGTGAATGGCCCCTGGTCGTCCCGTGGTGGCGATCCGAAATACCCTGCGAATCGTCTCCGGCAGTTTGTCCACCTGTTTGATCTGGCTGGACCATTTGGTCACCGGAGCGAACAGCCTCTGGCAGTCGAGTTCGGTAATGGTTTTCTTTCCCTCGCCGGACAGCGGTATGTCCGATGTGATAAGGATGACCGGAATCGAAGAGGCATTCGCTTCGGCAATGCCCGGCAGCGCGTACAGGGGACCGGCGCCGCTGGGGCATTCGCAGACGCCGGGTTTATGCGACAGGCGCGCGTACGCATCGGCCATGAAGGAGGCGGATCGTTCATCCCTGGCCATGACATGCCTGATGGCGCCGCCCTTATCGTGAAGGGCTTCGTAAAGGGGGATGCTCGTGTCTCCGGGTACGCCGAAGATGACATTGACACCGTATTGCTGCAGCATCTCGACGATGATTTGTGAGCCGTTCACATCACTTCCTCCCTTTTTCATAGCAGTTTTGTACCGACAAGCACAGCCTTGTCAGGCACACAAAGCGCGACATAACCGGACGCGTTGTAAAACCCTGTAACCAGGCACTGTGATTTTATCGGCCCAATTTGTTTTGGGGGGAAATTCACTACAGCGACCACCAGTTTGCCAATGAGGTCATCGGGTTCATAGAGATCTGTAATTTGTGCACTGGACTTTCTGATCCCGAATTCAGCGCCGAAATCTATCTGAAGGATGTACGCGGGCTTCCGAGCCTCCGGGAACCCCTCGGCCGATATGATCCTGCCGACACGAAGCTCAACCTTCAGGAAATCCTCAAATGTAATTTCGTCCATAAACAAAACGTTTCCGGCAGTTGACCGTGCCAAATGGTCGTGCGGTATTTTGCGTCGGCTGAATCAGCCGGGTTATACGATCGGGTTGTGAAATAAACTTACTTCCTATCCCTCAGCAAATCAAGTGTTTCCATGTGTAGGAAATGGATGGGTTTTATCGGATAGTGCGTGTTGATTGAGTGCATCGATCAAGGCCTGGTAACGCTGCTGAACATCATGCTTATCATTTTTTTCCGGTAATGACGCCATGCTCCCACGTGCAATCATGTCAGCCTGCCGAAGCACGGCCTCTCTCTGCTCTGTATTGCGGGCATGCGCTGCGACGGTTTTTAATGTTTCCAATAGCCGAATGGTCACGGCAACACTCGTGCGGCCAAACTGGCGAATCTGGTCAAAAGCGGCGTTGGTGACCCCTTCAAAAGTCAGCGGGTTGGCAATGACCCGGAGTTTACCGTCGTCATCATATTGGTAGGCTAACGGGAATGCTCTGCCCGTCAAGCGGCATAGCGCCGAGCCAAGCTGATCAACGCATGTAATCGCTGTGAAGGGGTCATTTATGCCGGGTGAAAGGGCGCGTAAGGCGATTTCAACAAGTTGATGAATTGCAAATTCTGCGTCTTGCTCCGGGGTGCGCTGCTGACCGACAATAAAAGCGTTGACAATTTTTTCGGCAAGGTCGTCAGCGACCTGTTGGACGCTCTCCACCCTAGCCAGTGTGTCGCCCTCCACAATGAAATCTCCCGGTCGATACGGGAGGTGAATGATAAAGTCACTCTCTGTGGTGATTTTTATAAGCGTGTCCATGTCAATAGCTTGCAAATAACCGCTTTGGGAAGCGGCCATGTCATGGAATTGATGATGTCTGGCTGCTTTTGTTTGCGGCCTGCGCCTGTCATTTTCGATCTTCTCGATTTCATCTTTTAATTCATCGGGGAAAAGCTGCTGTATATGACCCGACAGTTCACCGTTCACTGCCGCAATCACCCGGTCCGCATGTATCGAAGTGGAAACATGATGAATGAAATAGATCAGCACGCCGGCGTTTACTAAAGCGAGGGCCATCGCAAAGGTAACTGCGATATCCGGCACAAAAACATCTTCCCCAGCGCTATGGACTGATCGAAGGACAATCAAGCAGTAAATATAGGTAGCGATGAAGGTACCGAGGACGATCTGATTGCCCGTGTCCCGCATAAAATTCCTTAACAAACGGGGCCCGAATTGTGAGGAAGCCAGGGTAAGGGCGACAATGGTAATTGAGAATGCGACTCCGGCAACGGTTATCATCGAACTGGAAATCGTAGACAAAACAACACGCGCCCCTTCCGCTCCTCCGTTATACAAGAGGCCAAAAAGACGATATTGATCCGGTTCAACCCTTCTATCCATGGCGATGATAAGAAACGATAATCCGATTGCCGAAAAAACCATCAGGCCGGGGATAAACCAGAAACTCGTCCTTAACCTTTCCCAAAAGTTGATTAGTCTTGTTTTCATGATTTGTTTTTATGGGAATGGACCGACCATCCCTTCGAAGTTCTGCCGATTACGCCTGATTCTGTCCAATATCCTCTTTTTTTCAAGGGTATCGGACAGCAGTGACAGCAATTATAAGAGATTGGTGCCAAGGTGGTTTCAATAAGAACCCTCGTTTGTGCCATCTTTGGGTGGTGTGTTTAAAAGTTCGTCATACGTAGCCAGGCCGGTTGCCCTCGCGGCAATTTCAGTAAGGGGCACAATATCCTCACGGTCGATATACCGAAGTGCGAATTTTCGATTCAGGGCCATGAACTGCTTGAGGCCGACCGATACGCGGTTCAGATAAGAATAAAGCCCTAAAGCCCCAGTCGGGATATGCATGGTCTCGTCGCCATATTCAGCCTTGAGAAGGCGGAAATCAGCGAATATTGCCTCGACGGTCGAGCCAAAGCGGGCATATTCTTTGGGTACGGAACCGTTCCGGAGGGCCTCTCCTACTTGCCGCCCTACGGTAGCCGCGGCCATGGCAGCGCGGCCAATGGCCACCATGCGGACGTATGGCGCTCCGAGGGCCAGACCTTTGTAAACCTGATCCTCGGTTGCAAAACCCCCAGCAATCGCGATCGGTGGCAGCGGCTTTCCGGCTTGTTCAAATCCGCGCAAGATACGGTAAATAATGGCCTCAAGCGTTACCGTCGGCATGCCCCATTCGTTCATCATCTTGGCTGGACTGTGGCCGGTTCCACCGCCTGCGCCGTCGAGTGTTACCAGATCGATGCCAGTTTCCGAAGCGATCCCGAGAATCGTGGCAATGTCCCGAGGGTCGAAAGGGCCTGTCTTGAAACAGATGCGCTCGGCGCCCAGCTTACGCAGTACTGCGACCCTCTGGATGAGATTTTCGGGGGTCCACATGGGAAGCTTGCCGATTTTTTCGAACACGGGGCCGACTCCCTTTGAATAGGCCTCGGCGACCGTGGGGTTTGTCGGATCCGGCAGGATGATGTAACCGAGCGCTTTGAATCGAAGTGCGTCCTCGATTTTCGGAACCCGACCCATGCCCTGGATCCCTTTGGCGGCTTGGCCGAATTTCAGTTCTACGGATTTGACGCCAAGCCGTTCAATGGCGTACTCGAGTACGCCGTGATATTCATCGTCAAAGTTGGCCTGAAGCATGATATCGCCGAAACCATTCTGGTAACGCCTGAATATGGAAACCATTTCGTCTATCAACGGCGCCTTGATAACCCTGTGACCGCTGACGACAAGTCCGTTGTCCTTGGCGATTACATCCTCGCCGATGACGACGGGCACCCCGGAAATTGCGGCTCCGGCGAAGTATTCCTTCCAGGCCAATTTGGCCATGGCTGGGAGGATAAAGGGAGCCTTGACCGGAACCGATTGAACAGCGCCGAAAGAGGAAGAGATATCGGCGTTCGGGTAACTTGCTTCGTACGGATCGGAGGGACGCCCGATCGCGCCGAATACCCTGCCGTTAATATTGAAGTGGGAAAAATCGAGGGGGTAGCGCTTCTCGGAAGCAAACTGGTTTGTGTCAGCCGAGAAGGGCAGGATCGCTTCCGAACCGCGTACCGCCGAGAGGCCTATCTCGCAGGGGCCGATGCAATCGGCGGTGCAGACGGCGCACATACCAGACACATCGGCAACATGGCCGGTATTGCGCAAACGGGTATTGGTTATCGGGCTACCGAGGTCGGGGCTAAAATTCATTTCGCGCACCTCCTTTGATAAAAACAGGGAAAATAGGGTCATCCATTGACGTGCTGGTCAAAATAGGGTCAAAAAATAGGATCGCGTCTGCCCTTGATTCATTACGGCCTGTCTAATCATTAAAGGAATTATTTAATCGCGTCAAGCGCAGACTTGGCCCCTTACTTATTGTAATTATTGTAATTATTGGGTACCGGCACGCAACAGCGCCAAAAAATCAGTGAAGTTCTTCGTGCGGACCACGTTGTCGGCCATGCGCTCATCGCGAAACAGGCGTGCTATTTCGGCAGCAAGTCCCAGTTGCGGGCTGGGATCGTTACCGGGCGTAAGAATCAGAAAGATCACCTTGGCCGGCTTGCCATCCGGCGCGTCGAAATCGATTCCTGTCGCGGAAATACCGACCACTACCAGTGATCGCTGCAACCCCTCGATACGGGCGTGGGGGATCGCCACGGCATTTCCAATGCCGGTGCTCAGCGCCTCCTCGCGCGACCAGACGGCTTTGGCCACGCCTTGTGCGTCCAAACCTTCCAAACCTTCCGCCTCGCATGCCGTCACCGTCATTTCGTGGATGACCTCGCGACGGGAGGTGGTTTTGAGTTCCCGCAGGAAGAGCTTCGACGATAATATATCCCGCAGCCGCCATTTTTTTTCGGCGCGGAGAAGCAGCCGCATGGACGGGCCACTGAGCATGGACGTGACAATGGCCATAACGATCAAGGCGACAAACAGTCGCGGACGGATGATCCCTGCTTCCAGGGCGATGATTCCCACAATGATCCCCATGGCGCCTACGGAAACCATCGCAAAACCGACAGCCCAAGCTTCCCGGGGCAACATTCCTCCCCACCGGGCGCCTATGGCGCCACCGGCGAGTTTGCATACGCAGGCGATCAAAAGGAGCGTCAAAACCAGGCGGAAGTCGAAATAAGTCAAGAAGTTCACCTTGAGGCCGATGCTCGCAAAAAAAACAGGGGCAAAAATGAACGAAACAAACTTATCGATGATCACCCGGCTGCGCTCGCGCAGGTGGGATGAGTCTCCAATAGCCACACCCGCGATGAATGCGCCGAAAATCGCATGAATTCCGATCCACTCGGTAAATGCAGCGCCGAGCAGCCCCAGGATCAACGCAAAACTCAGCTCGCCGCCAGGCCAGCGGGTGTAAGCTTGCACAAACGGCAACACCTTGTGAATCAGCCAGCGGCCGACCGTCAGCATTGCTCCGGCAAATGCCAGCGTCAGCACGATGGTCAGCATGATAGCGTTGCCTTTGCCGGCAGGGTCACCGATAAAACCTAAAACTACGGCGAAAATGATCCAGCCGACGAGATCGTTGAAGATCGCCGCGCTGACAACCACCATGCCCAGGTCGCTGCGATACAGGCCCATGTCCATAAGCGTTTTGGCAATAATGGGCAGGGCGGAAATCGACATGGCAATTGCCAGGAACAATGCGAATATCAACGGGTCGGCCTCCTCATGCCGACCAAGCACTTCGGGAATGACCAGCGCGGCAGCAAATGCGATAAAAAAAGGAACGATAATGCTGGCGATCCCGACTTTGCAGCCGATCTTGCCCTGCTTCCAAACCGTTGACAGATTGACTTCCATCCCCGCTACCAGCAAAAACAACACAATCGCCAGCGCCGCAAAGGCGTCCAGGGCAATGGCGTTAACGCCTTGCAAGGGGAAGAGGAACCCGCTCAGCCCAGGCGCCAGGCTGCCCAGGACCGTCGGGCCAAGCAGGACTCCCGCGAGCAGTTCGCCCAGCACAGCCGGCTGCTGCAGCCGCTGCGCGATCTCGCCAAGCAGGCGGGCCGCACAGAGCAGGACCCCCAAAGAGAGGAACATCACGGTGATGTTATGCGATGTCAACGTTTCCATATGGCCGTTTTTATATGGATGGACGCGCTTTACATGTCTATATTTTAGTTCCCCACAAACCATCATATATGTTCGTGATACTAAGAATTCGTACAAAATCTGAAAAATCAGGGTAACACTTTTCTCTCCCCCAACGGAAGAAGAAAGTGTTATGCATGCCAAACGACAAGAACTTGCGTTGACAAATCGGGCCGAGTCGAATAGGAAAGTTCTATATCGCTAGGGGTGCAGCGCATGCTGAGAGGATGATATCCAACCCTATGAACCTGATCCGGGCAATGCCGGCGAAGGGAAGCGGCCTGCTTGGAACCGAGGTTTTGAAGCACAAAGAATGGCCGGATGCCGCTTTCCTGTAGGATGGGGAGGCGGTTTTTTTTTGCCGAGAGGATGAGCTATGGAAATTGCGGTACGCATTAATGGAACCGTTGAACCGCTGAGCGCGTGCACCATTGAGGCCCTGGTGGTCAGCAAGGGCCTGGCTGCCGCTTCGTTGGTGGTTGAATATAACGGCCGGGTCGTCAAACAGGCCGACTGGAGCAACGTGGTGCTCAAGCAGGGAGATGTCCTTGAATTGTTAAATTTCGTCGGGGGAGGTTGAGTCCATGCAGGATGAAGAATTGATAATCGCTGGACACGGCTTTACCAGCCGTTTGTTTACCGGCACCGGAAAGTTTGCCGCCAAAAATTGGATTCCCAGGATGCTTGCGGCGAGCGGTTCCGGGATGATCACCGTGGCGTTGCGCCGCATTGACGGCGGAGGCACCAATGAAAACATCCTCGACTTCATCCCCAAAGACGTGGTCCTGCTGCCCAACACCTCCGGCGCCCGCACCGCCGAGGAGGCGGTGCGTATCGCCAGGATTGCAAGGGCGGCGGGCTGCGGCAACTTCATCAAGATCGAGGGCTGCAGGCGGCCGACCTCGATCTCGACACGACTCTCCTCAGTGATTGCCTGGCCTCCCGGCGACCGGAGGACGACGCCTTCGTCCTGCCCTCGCTCATCCGCAACGGGTGCCAC
>NZ_JAWOHB010000005.1:0-9777 GCF_046496365.1 Desulfosarcina sp. | reverse complement strand
GTCCAGTGAGGTAGCCGCTAGCCTGTTCGGATTTAAAGAGCTCTTCCTTGTGTTTTTTTTCCTGAGCATAGGGCTTTCCGGCTCACTAAGCCTGAAGGCCATTGGGGCTTCCCTCATTTTTTTAATTTTATTGCCCGTCAAAACCGCTGTCTTTTTTCTGCTTCTCACACGCTTCAAGCTGCGGGTCCGTACAGCAGTGCTCTCGTCCTTAAGTCTTTCAAGCTACAGCGAGTTCGGCCTCATTGTCTGTGCACTGGCGGCGAACAACGGATGGATCGCCACGGAATGGCTCATCGTGACGGCCCTATCGGTATCTTTTAGCTATGTGCTGGCGGCCCCCGTGAACAAAGCATCCAATGTGATCCATCTCAAACTGCAGGAACGGTTAACGGTTTTTGAAACCAAGCAACGCCATCCCGACGATCGACTTATGGACCCTGGCCCTGTCAGCCTGGCTATTTTCGGCATGGGAAAGCTCGGCACCAGCGTCTACGATTTTCTTCGTTCAAAACATGGTGATATTGTCGTCGGGCTGGATTTCGATGACAAAGTCATTGCCAGGCAACAGACAGCTGGCAGAAATGTAATCTATGGCGATGCCACCGATGCCGATCTCTGGGAACGCGGCAGAGCCAGAGCCAGAGAAAAAGGGCGACAGGACAGAATAACCACAGTGATCCTCTGCATGCCCAACCATCAGGCGAACCTGTATGCTGTCAAACAATTGCAGGAGAGCGGCTTCACCGGCAAGGTGGCGGCCATTGCCATGTACGCCGATGAAGTTGAGAACCTGAAAAAGGAAGGCGTGCACGCTGCATTTAATTTCTATGCCGAAGCCGGAGCCGGTTTTGCCAGGCATGTGGACGATTTTTTGATCGGCCCGGAAACCCCGTACTCTCCCAGAAACCTGGAATCAGCAGCTACCTGAATTCGAGTTTTCTGAAGGAACCGCTTCCCCTGATGGTGATTTACCAGACCGTGGCAATCGAACCTGGCGGGCGCGTTTTTTTCGCGAGAATGTTTACAATAGAGACAAAGCCATCGCAAACGGCCTGGCTTAACCGTTTAAATTTCATCCGACGGCCATGTAGATCGACGTCATACCAGCGAAGGTGATTTACCGCATTCATTTCAAAATGCTGCGCTGCTCTTGCGGCTGCTGCTCCGTCCGGGCATTCCGCGGCTTCCACAATCGCATGCCGATCTTCTGGATGACGAAAAAAAAGACCGGTACGAAGAAGATCGTTAAAAAGGTGGCGGTCAGCATGCCGCCGAAAACCGCCGTGCCCAGGCTCTGGCGGCTGGCGGCGCCGGCGCCCGCGGCCACCAGCAAGGGAAAGGTTCCCAGAACGAACGACAGGGACGTCATCAGTATGGGACGATAGCGCAGCAGCGCTGCTTCGGAGGCCGCACTGTCGGGCGACATGCCCGATTCCTGCTTTTCCTTGGCGAACTCGACGATCAGAATGGCATTCTTGGAGGCCAGGGCGATCAGCAGCACAATGCCGATCTGCGTGTAGATATTGACATCCATCGCGCGTATCATGAGCGCGGCCACGGTGCCGGTCAGGGCCAGCGGGACCGAGAGCAGGATGGCCAGGGAGGTGGACCAGCTCTCATACTGGGCGCAAAGAATCAGGTAGACAAAGACGATGGCCAGCGCGAAAATGACCATCGGGTTGCCCGCGGCGCGCTCCTGGAAGGACATTCCGGTCCACTCGAAGCCCATGGCCGGCGACAGTGTGGCATTGGCCATGACTTCCATGGCGTCCAGGCTCTGGCCCGAGCTGAAGCCCGGGGCGGCGCTGCCGTTGACCGCCGCCGCCGGATAGAGGTTGTAACGCGTGATGATCTGGGGGCCCATTATCGTTTGGACGTCCACCAGTGTGCTCAGCGGCACCATCCGCCCCGCGGCATTGCGCACTTCCAGCCGCTGAATATCCTCCCGGGCGGCGCGATAACGCGCGTCGGCCTGGATGTTGACCTGGTAGGTCCGCCCGAATCGATTGAAATCGTTAATGTAGGACGATCCTAGATAGGCCTGCAGGGCCTGAAATATTTCCGACAACGGTATTTCCAGGGCTTTGGCCTTGGTGCGGTCGATATCGGCATACAATTGCGGCACATTGGCGCGAAAGGTGCTGTAAACGCCGGTCAGGGCCTCCTGGGCGTTGGCGTCCCGCGACAGTTCGCCGGCCAGCTGTTCCAGGGCTGCCAGGCCGGCGCCGCCCCGGTCCTGCAGCATCATCTGAAATCCGCCGGATACCCCCAACCCGGTGATGGCCGGCGGCAGAAACGCAAATACGGCGGCCTCGGGCACGCTTTGGGTGGCGGCACTGAGTCTGGCAAAAACAGACTTCAATTGGAGTTCCTCTGTTTGACGGAGCTCAAATTCATCAAAAATGATCCAGAATGCGGCGCTGTTGGAAGCCTGGGCGGCGTCCATCAGGGAGTAGCCCGGAATAGCGACCACCGACCGGATCCCGGGTATGGCGCGGATAGCGGCTTCCAGCTTGCGGGTGACGGACAGCGTCCGCTCGTAGGAAGCGGCGTCGGGAAGCTGGGCGCTCACCATGGCATAGCCCTGATCCTCGGTGGGCAGAAAGCCCGTGGGCATCGCGGTAAAGCCAAAGTAGGCGGCCGCGCTGATGCCGGCGAACAAAACCATGACGACGGCCGCCATGCGTAGGCACTTGGCCAATATCAGGCCATAGGCCCTTTTGCTGCGGTCGAAAGCCCACTCGAACCCTCGAAAGAAAATATTCTTCCTCTTCTGTGAGGCGGGCCGCAGCAGCAGGGCGCACAGGGCCGGGCTCATGGTCAGGGCGTTGATGGAACTGAACACGGTGGCTGCCGAGATGGTCAGGGCGAACTGCCGGTAGAGCTGACCGGTGACACCGCCCAGAAAGGCTGTAGGCACAAAAACCGCCAGGAGCACCAGGGTGGTGGCCACGACTGCCCCGCTGACCTCCTGCATGGCTTTGATAGCCGCTTCACGCGGTTTGAGGCCGAACTCGTCGATATTGCGGGCCGTGTTTTCCACCACCACGATGGCATCGTCCACCACGATGCCGATGGCCAGCACCAGGCCGAACAGGGTCAGCATGTTCAGAGAGAACCCCAATGCTCCCATGATGATAAAGGTGCCCACCAGCGATACCGGGATGGCCACCGCCGGAACCAGGGAAGCCCGCCAGTCCTGCAGAAAAATATAGATGGTCAAAATAACCAGGACCATGGCGATGAACAAGGTGACAACGACTTCATCGATGGAGGCCTGCACGAACAGGGTGGTGTCAAAGGGAATTTCGTACGCCAGGCCCAGGGGAAACGCGGTTTTCAGTTGCGCCATTTTGGCGCGGATGGCCGCGGCCAGTTCGATGGCATTGGCACCGGGAAGCTGATAGATTCCCAGAATGGCCGTGGGCCGGCCGTCGAGCAATCCGTTCAAGCCGTAGGTTTTGGAACCCAGCTCGATCGTGGCTACATCTTTCAGGCGCGTGATGCGCTGGTTTTCGCCGGTTTTGATGACAATGTTTTCAAACTGGCTCACATCTTCCAAACGCCCCAGGGTGTTGACCACGTACTGGAAATCCTGACCGGAGGGGGCCGGCGGCTGGCCGATCTGACCGGCGGCGACCTGCGTGTTCTGCTCCTGGATGGCGCGCAGCACATCCCCGGTGGTCAAGGCGCGGGCTTTGAGCAGGGTGGGATCGAGCCAGATCCGCATGCTGTAATCGCCGGCGCCGAAGGTGAAAACCTCGGAGACTCCCGGTATCCGCGACAGCTCGTCCTTGATACGCAGTGTGGCGAAATTGCTCAGGAACAGGTCGTCCAGGCTGTTATCCGGAGAGGTCAGCGCGATCATCATGACCATGCTGGTGGATTTTTTCTTGGTGGTCACGCCGATGCGCTTGACTTCCTCGGGCAGCTTGGGGAGCGCGATGGCCACCCGGTTCTGAACCAGCACCGTGGCCATGTCCATATCCGTCCCCACATTGAAGGTGACGGTCAGGCTGTAGACCCCATTGTTGGAGCAGGTACCGGACATATAGATCATGCCTTCCACGCCGTTGACTTCCTGTTCGATGGGAGCGGCCACGGTTTCCGACAGCACCCGGGCGTTGGCCCCCGGGTAGGTGGCCGATACCTGGACCGTAGGCGGCGTGATTTCAGGATATTGGGCTACTGGCAGGTTCCCGAGGGTCACCATGCCGGCGATCACGATCACAATGGAAATGACCGACGCGAAAATGGGGCGTTGAATAAAGAACCGGCTGAACATCGGGTTACTCCTTGGGTGTGTCGTCTGCCGAAAAAACGGCTGGATCGGCCGGTTTTGGATCGACCCGGACTCCGGGGCGGGCGCGCTGCAGGCCGTCGATGATCAAGCGGTCCTGCGGTTCGATGCCGCTGACGATTTCGCGCAGGCCGTTAAACAGATTCCCGGTTTTTACCGACCGGTACACCACCTCGTTCTGCGGGTCGACCACCAGCGCATAGCGCCCCTGCTGATCGTAGCCCAGGGCCCTCTCCGGCACCAGCAACCCTTTGCGCGGCCCGCCGGCGGGCACCCGGATGCGCGCAAAGAGGCCGCCGACCAACTGGCCCTTGGGGTTGTCGAAAACGCCCCGCACCTGGATGGTCCCGGTGCTCTCATCCACACGGTTCTCCAGAAAATCGATGCGCCCTTTGTGAGGATAACCGGCCTCACCGTGAACGCCCAACTGAACAGCTGTAACGGGTTTCGGTTCCGGGGACGCGCCGGCGGGGCGCATCAGATAGGTCAGCAGTTCGCGTTCGCTGATGGTGAAATAGGCCAGGATGGGGTCCTCGCGAACCATGGTGGTCAGCAATGTCTTGTCGCCGGCGGCGCCGACCAGATTACCGGTGTCCACCAGGTTGCGTCCGGTCCGCCCGCTGATCGGCGCCTTGATCCGCGTGTAGGACAGGTTGAGTTTCGCGGTTTCCGATTCGGCCTGGGCGGCGGCCACCGCGGCACGCGTTTTTTCCAGGCCCGCCCGCGCTTCCAGGACCTCCAGCTCGCTGATGGCCCGGTCTTTGTAGGCGTTTTCCTTGCGCTTCAGTGTGGTCTCGGCCAGTCTGGCTTCGGCCTGCCGCACCCGGACAATGGCTTCAGCCTGGTTGACAAGCGCCTGAAATGGTTCGGGGTCGATGACAAACAGCAGATCGCCTTGCGCAACGCGGCTGCCGGGCGTAAAGGCCACCTGCTGCAGGTAACCTTCCACGCGCGCCCGGATCTCGACGTATTCATAAGGTGCGGTGGTTCCGGTAAATTCGGCGTAATCGGTGACCGTTTCGATTGTCGGGCCGGATACGATCACCACGGGTGGCGGCAGTGGCCTGAGGGTTTTGTCTTCGGACTGGCACCCGGACAGCAGGACCAGGCCGATCAGCAACCATACCCATACCGGAATGCAGCGCCCGCGCGGGCCCGTCTGTCTGCTGAAGTGTATCATGATGTGCCTCCTGCGGTTTCAATTTCGTCCGGATTCCATCCCCCGCCCAGCGCTTTGTACAGGCGCACCACATTGACCGCCGCCTGGCCCTGGGCGGCCGCCACCTGGTTTTCGAAATCGAACAGGGCCCGCTGGGAATCCACCACGCTCTGAAAGCCGATCAGACCGTCGCGATACAGCGCGGTCGCCAACTGGAGGGATCGGCGGGCCGCCGCGGCCGAGCGTTCCTGGGCTTCATACTGGATGCGCTGCTCGATAAAGGCGGTCAGGGCGTTTTCCACTTCGTTCAAAGCTTCCAGAACGGTGCGTTCGTAGACCAGCAGTACCTGTTCCGTGCGGGCATCCTCCACCTTGATCTGATTGCGCACGCGGCCTCCGTCAAACAAATTCCAGCGCAGTGAAGGCCCCAATGAAAATCCCAGGCTGTCGCGTGAAAACAGATTGGCGGAGTTGATGGCACCAAGCCCCAGTGAACCGTTGAGGGAAAGGGTCGGATACAGATCGGCGGTGGCCACCCCTATGCGGGCGGTCTGAGCGGCCAGCTGGCGTTCGGCCCTGCGGATGTCGGGACGCTGACGCAGCAGGTTGGCCGGAACGCCGACGGCGACGTCGGCGGGCGGCAGCGGTATGGGCCGCACCGGGTTGAGTTTTTCGGCCAATGTTCCGGGTTGTTTTCCAAGCAGCACGGCAATGGTGTTGATCGACTGGTTCAGTTCGATGCGCAGGGGCGGCAGCCGGGATTCGCTGGCGGCCAGAACCTGCTCGGCCTGGGCCACATCCAGGTCGGTGGCCAGGCCGTGGCTTAAACGTTTGCGGGTCAGATCCAGAACGGTTTCCTGGGAGCGGATATTGCCGTTGGCGGCAATCAGGCGCGCCTGCAGTGTCCGGATGCTCAAATAAGTGCGGGCGACTTCGGCATACAACGTGATCATCACGTCCGTGCGGTCCTCTTGTATCGCCGCAAGGTCGGCGCCGGCGGCCTCGATGCTGCGGCTGACGCGACCGAACAGATCGATTTCCCAACCGGCGTCCAGGCCGGTGGAAAAACGGGTCTGGGTGCTGTTTGCCGGTGCGGTTCTTTCCCGCACAGCGGCTCCCTGAACCCCGACAACCGGCGCCATCTGCCCGGACACCACACCCAGCCGGGCCCGTGCTTCATTGACGCGGGCGATCGCGATGCGCAGGTCCAGGCTGCCTTGGGCGGCCATCCCGATCAGATCGGTGAGCATCGGGTCATCGAAAACCACCCACCACTGTTTAACGTCGGCTGGAACCGGTTTCAGGGCCGGGTCGCCCAGTTCAAGGTAAGATTCAGGCATTTCGGGCTCGGGCGGGACATAGTCTGGGCCGACAGTGGTGCATGCTGCCAGCAGCAGGGATGCCATAGCCACCGCACTAGCGATTGATAGAATAAAGGAGCGCATACCACTTTCTCCGGATAATGGTAATTGTTAATTTCGATGAGAAAACTACTATATCTGGAATTTTGGTGCTGCTTGGAGGCTATATTCGATTTGATGAAAATAGACAACATCTCAGATGCCCATTTTGAGCACAATCAGGAAGGGGATCATGTTTTTGATTATTTGGGAAGGGCTTCAGGCGCACTCACTATGTTTTTTATGCATTCAGCGGTTTCGAGAAGTTCGGAGAGCAAAATTGTGTTGAAATCCCGCAGAAAATGTTCGTCCACGGCTTCGGAAATGGTCACCTCCCCGCGCGGATACTTGACAATCCATCCCTTTTCCACAAGTTTATCGATTTTCCGCCTGACTGTTTCGCGCGGAATACCGGTGGCTTCGCTGATGGAAAAGGCATTGGTGGGTTCGAGTTTTGCAAACTTTTCCTTACGGGTTAACAGTTTGTCCCGGATATAGGCGCATTGCCCGTTGCGCGAATAAAATTTGAAGATATTGTGATGGGCTATTTCGCCGAGCACCACGGGCAAAAGGAGATCACCGTCGAATTCATGGTAAAGCCGGTTAAGGTAACGCAGAAAAAAGTGCCCCATGACTACGGCGACTATGTTTTTGTTCGCATTGTATAGCTCTTTATCAAAAAGTTCCATATGACCTGATTGCTTTTTTTCAGTATAGCCCATTTTAATACATTGAAAAACAATTTCTTATCAAAAGGTTCCAGATCAGGGGATCTTCATGCACATTAACGATCAGTTATCGAGCGAGATTATTGAGTTGGGACCCTGAAAAGATGCCATTTTATGCGGAAGGGCAAAATCGGGATAGTAGGCCACGGTTTGTTGCAGGCCGGGCAGCGGAAACGGACCAATGCCACATGCTCGGGCTGCACCATCATATCGTCGATGATCAAAAAAGGGCGCTCCCGATAGGTGTGGATCTTGAAGTGGCGCGCCGCAAGACCGCATTTGACACGCTCCGGCAGGTTATACGAAGTGATTTGGTTCTTTTCGACTTGCGCCTGATATGCTTTAATAGCTTGCACTGTCGCTGTAAGCGGTATGGGGGGATCCTTTCTGTTGGGTTTTGGTCGCAACCTTCCCATTTACCCGGAGGGATCCCACCTTTCAATTGGCGGGCTCGTCTTTTCTTCATGTTTGCCGGGGCGGGGTAGCCCGGAAAGTTGACTGCGAAGAGGGATACGAACCGGCAGGCTATCAGATCTCAGCGGGAACGTAGTGTTGCAAGATACCGGGATAGCTTATTTTGAGACTTTCTAAATCAATTTTTCTGGGACTCAGCATATTCTATGGTATTTCAATGCTATATGCAAAGGAGGCAAAAAATATGATGGAGTTAACATCGCCAAGTTTTGAAAACCAGAAAGGGATTCCTAAACAATTCACATGTCAAGGAGAAGATATATCCCCTGGATTAAAATGGTCTGGTATACCTGATGGTACAAAGAGTTTGGTATTGATCGTAGACGATCCTGATGCTCCTGATCCTGCTAATCCAAGAATGACCTGGGTTCATTGGGTTCTTTACAATATTCCAGCAACGGCTACCTCTTTGTCTGAAGGAATTAAAGATACGGAATTACCAAATGGAACACTTCAAGGTTTGAATGACTGGAAACGAACAGGCTACGGTGGTCCATGCCCACCAATAGGCCAGCACCGGTATTTTCATAAGCTGTATGCGTTGGATATTGTACTCACTGACCTTGGCCAACCAACAAAGGCAGAACTTGAGAAAGCTATGGAAGGCCGTATTATTTCAAAGGCTGAGTTGATTGGCTTGTATCAAAAGAAGTAGTTGAATAAAAACGAGGGAAGTTTGACGTGCAAGTGGGCGACGACGGGCAGGCAGGCGCCATAAGGGGCGATCCGAGTACCCCCGAAGTGCGAAGTGGACCACACGGCGATGGACTCCGGCTCCGAACTCAGTTATAAAAACCTGGTTTCCCGGCTTGGTCTGTTCCTTGGAATTGGATATCGCGCCCACTAGGCTCAAGGGGCTTAGGCAGAGCCATTCAGAAGATGAAAAAGCGGTCAGGAACCTTTCATGGATGGTCCATGCTTACCTCAACCCCCCCGAATCATGGCGATGACGAAGAGAAACAGCAGGGCTACCGGATACATCAGGGCGACAACGCGGCCACGTTTCCATGCACCTGACGATAGTCATTCGACCCATCGGTGATGGGTAGCTTTTGCATGAACTCCGCTGAGGCTCTGAAACAGGCCAATTGAGGCTTGGTGTTTTCATCAGAATGGATCGGTTCTGAAGCTGACAATTCTCATCCCAATTTCAATTTGCCATCATCGTTTGCTGCCCATAACACCCAACAGACCTTAAAAACGTTATATATAACCACTTGGTTACATATGACCTTTTTGTATGGCGGTTAATGACTGCCCCGAAAGTGTTTTTTACACAAATTGTTCTTGAAAATCAAAATATTGGGTGGCTCCGCCTGAATGTGGGAAACCTGGCACAAAAACTGAACTATAAAAGGCAGTACTAAAATAAATCGCCCGGAAAAAGTGTTCCGGGAACGACAAAAAAAGACAACAACGTAAAGGGAGGAATTTGCCATGAGTACGACAGGTCTCATCATTCTCATCTTAGTGTTGCTTTTAGTTTTCGGCGGAGGCGGTTTCTGGTGGAATAGACGACGGTAGGTGTTGTTTCATCCTGACACTTTATATTGGTGACTGGCGGCTATGGAGGCCGCCTTTTGCGTGATTAAACGACTATAAGGGGGACGATGATACCGGCCGCATATAATCTCTTTCCCGTATGGCCAGTGTGAAGACTGCAGTTTCAAAGTTTTAATCAACAGGACATCCTCCGCCACGTCGACGGTATATCAG
>NZ_JAWOHB010000209.1:0-15444 GCF_046496365.1 Desulfosarcina sp. | reverse complement strand
CTTCAAAAGTATGCCCATGTCCAGCGGCTGGCTCGGCCTCATCCGGCTTGACAAGTCCCGACGCTCCGATCTACAATCGCACACACCGTCCATTGCGGATGCGTCGATCAACAGGGTTGTTTTTGCTTGCCTGATCCTATCTGAAACCGACATGTTCACACCGAAGGTGATTGGATGCACGCCGTTGACGTCCAAGGTGCTCTTGACCCATGGCAACCCGGTCTCTTCAGCCTTATCCTATATGCGGTTGTCGTCATGGGGCTGGCAATCGTGCTTCTTTTTCTGTCCCGCTGGTTGGGCCGGCAGCAGCCCAGCCGTGAAAAGCTGCGTGTTTATGAAAGCGGCATCATCCCCACCGGCCAGGCCAGACTGCGCTATCCGGTTCCTTTTTTCATGGTGGCCATCTTCTTTTTGATCTTTGATGTGGAGGGCGCCTACATCTTCTCATGGTCCGTGGCCAGCCGGTCGCTGGGCTGGGCCGGATGGTTTCAGATCGAATTCTTCATCGGCGTCCTGATTGCCGGCCTGGTTTACGTCTGGGCGAAGGGAGGCCTTGATTGGGGTCCGAAGCGCAATTGAGAACGGATGCCGTCCTTGCCGGTGCGGACCTTGTGATCAACTGGGCGCGCAAGCACAGTCTGTGGCCAATGTTTTTCGGCCTTTCCTGCTGCTTTGTGGAAGAGGCCACCGTCTTCACCGCCCGCTACGACATCGCCCGTTTCGGTGCCGAGGTGCTGCGCCCCTCTCCCCGCCAGGCCGACCTGCTGATCACTTCCGGAACCATTTTCAAAAAGATCGCCCCGGTGGTCCTGAGGCTCTACGAGCAGATGGCCGAGCCCAAGTGGGTGATCTCCATGGGCTCGTGTTCCAACACCGGAGGCATGTACGACGCCTACAGCGTGGTCCAGGGCGTCAATCAGATCCTGCCGGTGGACCTGTACATCCCCGGCTGCCCGCCGCGGCCGGAAGCGGTTCTGGCAGGATTGGTCCAGCTGCAGCAAAAGATCGTCCAGGAAAAACCGGCCCGGCCCGTCTTTCACCTGACCGGCGGCACGCAGGGAACCCAGCAGCCGGTGCTGGTGGACGGCGTCTCCAAAAGTCGCGACCCGCGCGGACCGGGAATGGCCGGCACCGCTATTCGGGGCACGTCGGTGATCCCGCCGCACTTTACCGGCAGCCGCAGCGACGGGATGTGGGCCCCGCCGGCGGCTGAACGGTGCGGGACCCAGACGGATCTGCAGTTGGCCGAAAGACTGCAAAGCCGGTTCGGCGATGCCATCCGCCCCGTTTCACCCACCAGCGATATGGCCGCTTTCAGCGTCGCCGCCCGGGTCATCCGGGACGTGCTGGCCTATTTGAAAAATGACGCAGTGCCGCGATTCCGGCGGCTGGACGACCTAACCGCCATCGATGAATCGGCTCGCCGGGAGTCCAAACCGGAGGGTAATTTCACCCTGGTTTACCATCTGCTGGCCTTTGACCCGCCCACCCGTGTGCGCCTGTGCGTGCCCCTGACTGGCGAATCCCCCACTGCCCCCAGCGCTACCGGCATCTGGGCTGCCGCCGCCTGGTATGAGCGCGAAGTCTACGACATGTTCGGTATTGGCTTTGACGGGCACCCGGACTTGCGCCGGATCCTGATGCCGGACCACTGGCAGGGCTACCCGCTGCGCAAATCCCATCCCGGTCGGGCTACGGAAATGGCCCCCTACACGCAGTCCGACGCCCGGCGCCTGCAGCCGCGCGACGGCGGCTTTTTTATCAAGGACCCCGACGGCCGGCAGGATCTGATTCTCAATGTGGGCCCCCACCATGTGAGTACACACGGTCTGATTCGCTACGTGCTGGCGCTGGACGGCGAGACGATCACTGACATGGACATCGAGATCGGCTACCACCACCGCGCGGCGGAAAAGATCGGCGAGCGCCAGACCTGGCACCAGTTCATCCCCTACACCGACCGGGTGGACTACCTGGCCGGGGCGGCCAACAACCTGCCCTACGTAATGGCCGTGGAGACGCTGACCGGCATCGATGTGCCTTCGCGCGCCCAGTGCATCCGCGTGCTGCTCAGCGAGCTGTTTCGCCTGAGCAACCACCTGGTCTGGCTGGGGACCTATGCCCATGACGTGGGCGCCATGACGCCAACGTTCTACACCTTCCATGAACGCGAGATGATTCTCGACATCGTCGAGCTGATCACCGGCGGCCGTCTACACCCCTCATGGTTCCGCATCGGTGGGGTCGCTGCCGATCTGCCCCCGGGGTGGAAGGCCGCCGTGGACACCTTCACCCGCATCTTCGCTGCGCGGATGGATGAGTATGAAGCCCTGATCACCCGCAATCCCATTTTTCGCGCACGAACCATGGGCGTCGGAGCGATCGGGTTGGACGATGCCGTCGAGTGGGGAATCAGCGGCCCCAATCTGCGTGCCTGCGGCCTGGCCTGGGACCTGCGCAAAGCTTTTCCTTACAGCGGCTACGACCAGTTCACGTTCGACATCCCCACGGCCGAGGGCGGCGACTGCTACGCCCGCTACCTGGTGCGCATTGAAGAGATGCGCCAGAGCCTGGGCATTATCTGTCAGGCGGCCGAGCAGATGCCGCCGGGACGCACGGTTACCGAAGATTGCCGCTACGTGATTCCGGCGCGCAAGGATATGCTCACGGATATCGAGACCCTGATCCATCACTTTATCAATGTGTCCCGGGGACCCAAAATTCCCCCGGGCCAGGCCTATGCCGCCTGCGAGATCCCCCGCGGGGAACAGGGTTACTTTGTGGTCAGCGACGGGCTCGGTTATGCCTACCGCATGCGCATCCGGGCACCGGGATTCGCCAATGTGCAGGCGCTGCCGCTGATGGCCAGAGGATGGTCGCTCTCCGATCTGATCACCATTATCGGGTCGGTGGACTATATATTGCCGGATGTTGACCGTTAGGAACTGCTTTTTTTAAGGGTGTGGCGCGTAAATGTTTCCGGAAAAATTAAAATGCGAACTCACCGCTCAGATCGCCCGGGTGGCCCATCCACGTGAAATGGCCATCGACGTGATCAATGCCCTGCAGGACCATTACGGCTACTTTTCCGACGAAGCCCTGGCCATGGCAGCTGAACTGCTGGGCATGTCTCCCCTGGAAGTGGAGGAACTGGCCACGTTTTATACCTTCATCTACCGGGAGCCGGTGGGAAAATACGTCATTCACGTCTGCGACAGTCTGATTTGCTGGATGGCGGGCGAGGAAAATCTGGTGGCGCACCTGTGCGACCGCTTGGGCATCCGTATGGGTGCAACCACTGCCGACGGGCTGTTCACCCTGCTGCCGGTGTGTTGCATCGGCTACTGTGACCGGGCCCCGGCGATTCTGGTGAACCGCAAGGTGTACGGACCCTTGACCATCGCATCCCTGGACCGGCTGATTGACAAGCTGCGGAAGGATCACGCGTGACCGGAAGGTATCCCCAGGTATTGCTCAAACACCGCAAACCGGACCGCATCACTACCCTGGCGGAGTACCGGGAAAACGGCGGATATGGCGCCTTGCGGCAGGTGCTGATCGAGATGGACCGCCAGGCGGTCAAAGCCAGTCTGACGGATGCCCTCCTGCTGGGGCGCGGCGGGGCGGGGTTTCCGGCGGGGATCAAAGTGCAGACCGTGGCCGAGGATGCGCCCTTTCCGCGCTTCATGGTCTGCAACGCCGACGAGATGGAGCCGGGAACCTTCAAGGACCGCGTGTTCCTGCATGCCGAACCGCACATGCTGATCGAGGGTATGACCTTGGCGGGCTACTCCATCCGGGCCTCCCACGGCATCGTCTTCATCCGCCCTGAATATGAAAGCGCGGCCAAGATCCTCGAACGTGAGATTGATATCGCCCGGCGGGAGGGATTGCTGGGCCGGCATATCCTTGGCAGCGACTACGACTTCGAAATCGCCGTGCATCGCAGCGGCGGCCGTTACATCTGCGGCGAGGTGACCGCCCAGCTCAATGCCCTGCAGGGTCGGCGGGCCAACCCGAAACAACCGCCGCCCTATGCGACCGACAAGGGGCTGTGGGGGCTGCCCACCCTGGTGAATAACGTGGAGACGCTGGCCTGCATCCCCCATATCGTTAAAAACGGGGCGCAGTGGTTCAAGGATCTGGCCCTGTCAGCGGATGCCGCCGGTACCAAACTCTTCTGCGTGTCGGGCCGGGTGAACTCACCCGGATGCTATGAACTGCCCCTGGGTATATCACTCTCGGAGATTATCGAGACCTGCTGCGGCGGCATGAAGGACAAGGCACGGTTCAAGGCCTGCCTGCCGGGTGGTGCCTCCACCGGATATTTGACGGCGGCGCACTACCATATCGCCATGGATTTCGATTCCCTCAAGAAAGTGGGCAACCGTCTGGGAACCGGAGCCGTCATGGTGTTCGACCATCACACCTGCATGGTGGCCGCGACGTTGAACCTGACCGAATTTTTCGCCCGGGAGTCCTGCGGCTGGTGCACGCCGTGCCGCGAGGGGTTCCCCTACCTGCGCGACCTGTTGTGGCGCATCGAAAACGGGCAGGGCGAGGCGGATTTCATACCCATGATCAAGACCATGTGCAGGCACCTGTGGAAATCCTACTGTGCCTTTGCGCCCGGTGGGGTGGCCCCCATCGAAAGCCTGCTGGAACACTTCGAAGACGAGGTGATGGCGCATATTGAGGGCAGAGGATGCCCGTTTTCAGGCTGAAGGCTGAAGATTTTCAGGGAGTGGTTTGTTCAGGATCCAAGGGTTGATGGTTCCGTAAAAAGTCGAAATTTCAGGTTTATTGTCATCCTCGCGAAGGCGGGGATCCATAAGATTCAGATAGTTATAGACTCCCGCCTCCGCGGGAGTGACACTGTTTGTGACTTTTTACGGGTTCATCAAGGGTTCGAGGGGTCAAGGATTCATGGGAAAAGCACAAGATCGTAATTTGGATTGATATAAACAATGCCGACACTCAAAATCGACAACCGAAAGATCGATGTCCCCGGCGGCACCAAGGTTATCGACGCGGCCGAACGGCTGGGCATCGTGATTCCCCGCTTCTGCTTTCACCCGGCCCTTGGATCGGTGGGAGCCTGCCGGGTGTGTGCCGTGGCCTTTACGGAGGGGCCGATCAAGGGCATCCAGATGAGTTGCATGATCGAGGCCCAGGATGGCATGGTGGTCTCAACCACCGATGGCGAAGCCGTGGATTTCAGACGGCACGTCATCGAGTGGCTCATGCTCCACCACCCGCACGACTGCCCGGTGTGCGACGAAGGCGGCCACTGCCTGCTGCAGGACCTGACCGTTGCCGGTGGCCATGGTCAGCGCCGCTACCGGGGTCGCAAGCGCACTTACCGCAATCAGGACCTGGGGCCGCTGGTCCAGCACGAGATGAACCGCTGCATCCAATGCTACCGCTGTTCGCGCTACTACCAGGAGTTCACCGGCTACCGCGATCTGGGGGTGATGGGCATCGGCAGCCGGGTCTATTTCGGCCGCTGTACATCCGGTGTGCTGGAAAGCCCCTTTGCCGGGAACCTGATCGACATCTGTCCCACCGGTGTCTATACCGACAAGCCTTCGCGCTACCTCGGACGGCGCTGGGATTACGAGCGTCGGGCATCCGTGTGCATTCACTGCTCGCTGGGGTGCAACCTGACGGCATCGGCCCGCTACCGGCAGGTCGTGCGCCACGAGGCCCGGCCCAACCTTGCGGTCAACGGCTATTTCATCTGCGACCGTGGGCGCTACGGATACGCTTACGCCGGCGCCGTCAACCGTCCCCGGCAGGCCATGGCCACCGGGACACCCGCTGACGGGGGCGACATTCTTGCCGCTGCCCGGGAAGCCATCCAACAGACAGCTGTGCAATATGGCCCCGGCAGTGTGGCGGCTGTGACCTCGGTACGCGGCAGCCTGGAGACCCTGGCCATGGTCACGCGGGCCGGCCGTGAGCACGGCTGGACCGGGCCGGCCGTGGCGCCCACCGACCGTCAGGTGTTGAATCTGAAAACCGCCGTGGACTGTCTCAGACCGGATCTGGCGGTTTCTCTGGCTGCCGATACCGCGGCCCATGACGTGCTGGTGATCGGTGCCGATCCGCTCAACGAATCCCCCATGCTGGCCCTTTCGCTGCGTCAGGTGCAGCGGTATGGCGGCCATGTGACCGTGATCGATCCACGCGGGGTGAGGCTGCCCTTCGATTTTGATCACTGGGCGGTTCATCCGTCGGCCATAGGCGCCATTTTGGAGGCCCTGATTCAAGAGATTCGCGGCAGCGGGGCCCCAGCGCCGGCGGCAGCAGCGGGATTCGATCTAATCGCTCTGGCCAGGCGCTTGAACGGCAGCCCCCATCCGGTGGTTGTCTGCGGCACCGACGTCCTGACATCACGCGAAATCGCCCTGGCTGCCGATCTGGCCGGGACCCTTTGCCGGACACACAAAGTCGCCGGGCTGTTTTATACGCTGGCCGGAGCCAATGCGTTTGCCGCCGCCCTGATCGGTGAGGAAGCGTTGTCCATTGAGCAGGTACTGAAACGCATCGAAAACGGTTCGGTGCGAATGCTGGTGGCCGTGGAAGCGGACCTGTGGAGCGCCTTTCCCGACCGGGCGCGGCTGCGGGCGGCCCTGAAGCGGCTGGAACATCTGGTGGTGCTGGATTATGTGGACACCCCGCTTAACGGCCAAGCGGACTATTTCGTGCCGACCCAGACCATTTACGAATGCGGCGGCCATTGGATCAATCAGGAGGGCCGCCTGCAGGCCGCCGATGCCGTGATGGCGGGCGGTGAGCCCATCGAAATTACAGGCAGGCGCGATCATCCGCCGCGGGTGTTCGACAGCCGCATCCCGGGCGGTGCGCCGATGCCCGCCTGGCAGGCCATGGAAGCCCTGGTCGGGGAGGTCAAAACCACCCGCGACGCGACCGGGGTGCTGAAGGACGCCCTGGTCGATTTTCACGCGGCGGTTTGCCTGCCCGAGGCCCATGGGCAAGGCGAGCGCATCCATCTGGACAAGATCGACCATCCATCCGCCGGAACCTTACCGCCGGCGGCGGAAATGGCTTCGTCGGGTGCGGATATCGTCCTGCTGCTGGTGGACCGGACCTTCGGCACCGAACCCCTGTCTGCCCTGTCACCGGCCTTGAATCAGCTGGAGGTACCGCCCTGGGCCTACCTTCACCCCGAAACCATCGCCCGCTTGGGATTGAAGGAAAATGAAAATGTCACCATTTCGAGCGATGGGGGCCGGCTGACGCTGCCGGTGCAGGCCGATCCGAAAATGGCCCCGGGGGTGATGGTTGTTCCCCGGCACCACCGACTGGACTGGCAGGTGGTGGGGGAGACACGCATCTTGTTGGACAGCCGGCAGATCGCGGTTGATGGCCAATAAGTCAGCAGCCTGGAATTGGGTTTCAAAACGGGTTGCATGCTGCCACGGTGAAATTTCATGGATTCAAACGGGTAACCAATGGACACCCTGATCGGCCTCATGATCCTTGTGGTTAAAATCGCCGTCATGCTCGGTGGTTTGCTGCTGGCGGCCAGCTACCTGGTGTGGCTGGAGCGCAAACTGCTGGCCAGGCTTCAGATTCGCCTCGGCCCAAACCGGGCGGGCATCTTCGGACTGCTGCAGCCCATCGCCGATGCCATCAAACTGCTGACCAAGGAAGATGTCGTACCTGCAGCGGCAGATGGGTTTATTTTCCGCCTGGCCCCGGCCGTGGTGGCCGTGACGGCCATGCTGATGTTTGCCGTGGTGCCTCTGGGGCCGGATATCCGGGTCTTTGGCCGTGCCGTGCCCATGGTGGTCGCCGACCTGAACGTTGGGGTGCTTTATGTGTTCGCCCTGTCGTCGCTGGGCGTCTACGGGGTTGCCCTGGGCGGATGGGCCTCCAACTCCAAATTCGCCCTGCTGGGAGGCATCCGCGGTGCGGCCCAGATGATCAGTTATGAACTGGCCCTGGGGCTGTCGCTGGTGCCGGTGGTGATGCTGGCCGGATCGTTCAGTTTAACCGCCATCGTGAACGCCCAGGCCGGCGTGCCCTTTATTGCACTCCAGCCGGTTTCGTTTGCGATTTTCATGATCAGCGCCATGGCCGAGAGCAAGCGCATCCCCTTTGACCTGCCCGAAGCGGAAAACGAATTGGGCGCCGGATTCCACACCGAGTACAGCGGCATGCGCTTCGGCCTTTTCTTCCTGGGCGAGTATGTTCACATGCAGGTGCTGGGGGCGCTGACGGCGGTTTTTTTTCTGGGCGGCTGGCGGGGGCCGTGGCTTCCGCCAGTGGTCTGGTTGATGCTGAAAATATTCATCGTCGCCGTGATCATGATCTGGGTCCGCGGCACGCTGCCACGGCTGCGCTACGACCAGCTCATGGCCCTGGGCTGGAAGGTCCTGATCCCGGCGGCATTGATCAACATCGTTTTGACGGGCGTCTTTATCAATATCGCCGGTTGAGCCGCAGGCGCGGCAGCGTGCTGCGATAAATTGTCATTCCAGGCTACGTTGTCGCAGTTTGGAAGCCGCTTCCGAATAAGATACGAAAACGGGTTAACCAATCCACCAAAGGTGACATGCGCGAAGATAAAAAAATAACTGACGAAAAACCCTTGAAACCTGCTGAAAGTTCGGGATGGTCGGCCCTCAAAGCCCTGGTGGAAGGATTCGCCACCACGGCCAGGCACCTGGCGCGCAAGCCTGTCACCGAGCCCTACCCGGAGTTCAAGCGCCAACTGCCCGAACGTTCGCGTGCCCGCATCGTGTTGACGCGGGATCCCGACGGCCGCGAGCGTTGCGTGGCCTGTTACCTGTGTTCGGCGGTCTGCCCGGTGAGCTGCATCAGCATGCAAAGCGCCGAGCAGCCCGACGGGCGGCGCTTTGCGCGCTGGTTCCGCATCAACTTCGGTCGCTGCATCTACTGCGGCCTGTGTGAGGAAGCCTGCCCGACATCGGCAATCCAGCTTACACCCGATTTCGAGAACGTGCAGCGCGACATCCTGACCATGGTATATGAAAAAGCGGACCTGCTGGTGGACGGCTGTGGCAAGGATCCGGATTACAATTTTTACGAATACGCCGGCGTGACCACCGCTGAACGTGCCACGGGCGAGCATGCCAGGGAGGCGCCGCCGGTGAACGTTAAGAGTAATTTGCCCTAAGCTTTCGTGAAATTGAACACGGGGCGGACCATACTGCATAAAACCCCGACCTGCCGGAGGCAAACCGTTGAAGGGTCATTCCATGCTGGGAGTTGAGAAAATGGAACTATTGCAGTTTGACTGGCAGCTTATCTGTCTTGAATTTTTGCACGCTCCTGTTTTTTAAGGAGTTAAAAGAACATGCGATAGAAAATGATAGCGGTGAAAAGTGATGGTTCCGTAAAAAGTCGAAATTTCAGGTTTATTGTCATCCTCGCGAAGGCGGGGATCCATAAGATTCAGATAGTTATAGACTCCCGCCTCCGCGGGAGTGACACTGTTTGTGACTTTTTACGGGTTCATCAAAAGTAGTGTCTGGAAAATATGCTGAGCAGTTCTTGAAGCAACGGGAGGCAATCGAGGCGGAACTTGAGAAGACGGAAAAATCCGTGACGCCTGGTCTTGAGGCGGCAAAAAAAAACGGAAGCGGCCAGAGACGCACACAGCCTCTGGATGGGAATAACCATGCAGGCCAAGTAAAAGCGCCCCCCATCCTGGCCGGAAAAGACGATTGCCGTATCCCTTTCGATTCAGGATACCGATGCCAATCTCCATGTTTCAAGGATAGAGATATCCAAAAACAATGAGAATCGTGATTGAGCCATGTCCATACTGACCCTTTTATTTTACGCGATCGCCCTGCTGATCGCTGCCGCGACGGCCCTGGCCGTCACCCGCCGCCATATGGTGCATGCGGTGCTCTACCTGGTGCTGTCGTTTTTCGGCACGGCCATGCTTTTTTACCTGCTGGGCGCGCCCTTTCTGGCGGCCCTGGAGATCATCATCTATGCGGGTGCGATCATGGTGCTGTTTCTGTTTTTGATCATGATGATCCGGCTGAAAAAGATGCCGGGTATGTTCTTTCCGGTCGGGCAGCTGCTGCCGGCCGTCTGCATTGGAGTTGGATTTCTGGTGGTGTTCACCGTGCTGGTTGGACAAGACCCCACGGGGTGGACGGCGATGCCGGCGGCCCAGGCATCGCCGCTGGACTTCGGTGTCTACCTGTTCCAGACGCACTGGCTGGCGGTGGAAATCGCCTCCATGCTGCTGCTGGTGGCCCTGGTCGGTGCCTATGTGCTGGGGTGCCGGGTCCGTCCGCCGTCGACCCCTGCGACCAAGGAGGCCCCGTGATCGTCCCCCTGAATCATGTCATGCTGCTTTCGGCGCTGCTTTTCACCCTGGGGATGTTTTGCACCCTGGCGCGGCGCAACCTGATCATGATGCTGCTGGGCATCGAGGTCATGCTCAATGCCGCTGCGGTGGCATTCGTGGGCGCCTCCTTGCACTGGCAGCAGATGGAAGGGCAGGCCATGGTCATTTTCATCCTGGCGGTCGCCGCTACCGAAGTCTCCATCGGTCTGGCCGCCATTCTGGTTCTTTACCGGCGCAGCCAGTCGGTGGATCCGGATATGGAAGCGGCGCTAGGGGAAGAAGGAGGATCGCGATAGCCATGCCACCGGCGACCCAACTCCCCATGAGCCTGATGGTCACCGCCGCAGCCCTGCTGCTGCCGCTGCTGGCTTTCGCCATCATCATGCTGGCCACCCGGTCGCACCATCGGCTTTCGGCGGCCATCTCCATCGCTGCCGCCGGCTTTTCCACCCTGGCGGCCGTCTACCTGCTGATACAGCACTGGCAGATGCAGACGCCGTTGGTATTCCAGACGACCTGGCTGGTTTCCGGGCAGATGGCCATCCCCATCGGCATCCTGCTGGACCCCCTGAGCCTGCTGATGTTCACCGTGGTGGCGGCGATCAGCCTGCTGGTGCAGATCTATTCGCTGGGCTACATGGCCGGGGACCCGGGCTTCGGGCGCTATTTTGGCTGCATGTCGCTTTTTGCCTGGGCCATGCTGACCCTGACGGTTTCCAGTTCACTGCTGCAGCTCTACATCTTCTGGGAGTTGGTGGGGCTGGCCTCCTACCTGCTGATCGGATTCTGGTTTGAAAGATTCAGCGCCAGTGAAGCCGGAAAAAAGGCTTTTGTAATGACCCGCACCGGCGATGTGGCCTTTTTGCTGGGACTGGTTCTGCTCTGGCTGCAGCTGGGGACGCTCGACATTCCGGTGCTGACCGACCCCTTAGCTGTGGAGGCGCAGCTGTCGCCTGGCATGATCACGCTGACCGCCCTGCTGATTTTCACCGGCATTATCGGCAAAAGCGCCCAGTTCCCGCTGCTCACCTGGCTGCCCGACGCCATGGAGGGCCCGACGCCGGTGAGTGCCCTGCTGCATTCGGCGACCATGGTGGCGGCCGGTGTCTTTCTGTTTGTTCGTCTCTTGGGCTTTTTTTCGCTGTCGCCGATGGCCATGACGGTCTGCCTGACCATCGGCACCATCAGCATGCTGCTGGCGTCAACCATGGCCATGGTGGCCCGCGACATCAAGCAGGTCTGGGCCTTTTCCACGATCAGTCAATTGGGCTTTATGCTCATGGGGCTGGGTGCCGGAGGCTTGTTCGCGGGCGCGTTTCACCTGATCACCCACGCAGGCTTCAAGGCGTTGTTGTTCCTGTGCGCCGGTGTGTTCATCCATCACTGCGGCACCAACGATATGTTTGAAATCGGCCGGCAGGGCGGGCGCCGGCTCAGGTCGGCGGTCGTCTGCAGCATCGTGGGGGCCGGTGCGCTTTCCGGGTTGCCGCCGCTTTCCGGATTTTTCAGCAAAGAGTTGATCCTGGGCCATCTGCTGGATAGCGGACACCCCGTGGCCTTTCTGGCAGCCGCGGCGGGCGCGTTTTTAACCACCTACTACTCGTTTCGCCTGATTTTCATCATTTTGTTTCCCCGGGATGCAACCGATGCTCCGCCAACAAAAAGCCACGATGGCCATCCCCATGCCTGGGGTGAACTGTCCATGAACGCGGTGTTATGGTGCCTGGCGGGCGTCACCGCCGTCCTTGGCTTTTTCCAGACCCCCCTGCACGATTTTCTTGCACGCGCCGGTGGTGCGGTCGCTGCCGGTATGCCGGACCACCACAGCTGGCTGCCGGTGGCCGCCTGCATACTGGCAGCCGTGGCCATATTCCAGGCCTGGTTCGAGTTCGGCCGCAAAAAAGCCCGCCAAATCGGCTGGGTGGAACGAATCCCCCTGCTGGCCGACCTGTTCGGTCAGCGCTGGTACCTGGACCGGTTTTACCGGATGGTGCTGGATACATTGATCTACCGGGGCGTATCGCGGCTCTTCACGGCCAACGACCGGCGGGTGATTGACGGCGCCGTGGACGGGCTGGGGCGATCGACCGCCGGATTGGGAAGGGTGGTCGCCTGGCTGCACAGCGGCATGATTCAGTACCGCCTGATGGTCATGTTTGCGGCAGTGATCGGTTTGCTTCTTTTTATTGGATGGGGTGGTTGAGCATGGCTTTCCAGCTGGCGGATTTCCCCTTTTTGACGACGCTGCTGCTTTGCTGCGCGGCCGGTCTGCTGGTGATTTTGTCGATTCCCGCAAGGCATGCACGGGCCATAAAAATCGTCAGTGCCGTATTCAGCGGCATGACCCTGGTTATCTCGATCTATCTGTTCCTGGCGTATGACCAGCAGGCGGGCGGGTATCAGTTCGTCGAACGCGTGGCCTGGGTTCCTGCACTGGGGATTGCCTATTTCAATGGGGTGGACGGCTTCGCCCTGCCCATGCTGCTTTTGACCGGCATCGTCTTTTTTACCGCCGTACTGACCATGTGGGAGCTGGAACTGCGTGTCAAGGAGTTCTTCGCGCTCATTTTTCTGCTCGTGGCCGGTGTGTTCGGCCTGTTCATGAGCCTGGATCTGTTTTTCATTTTCGTCTGGTTCGATGTCTCCCTGTTTCCCATGTATCTGCTGATCGCGATCTGGGGAAGCACCCGCAAGGAATACGGGGCCATGAAGCTGACCCTGTATCTGCTGGCCGGCAGCGCGCTGATTCTGCCGGCCATCGTTTACCTGGTGGCCCTTTCGGGATCCATGACCTTCGATCTGCTGGTCCTGATGGAAGGCGGGCGTTTCACGACGGCGCAGCAGCGTCTGGCTTTTTTAATGCTTTACATCGGATTCGGGATTCTGGCCGGCGTATTCCCCTTTCACACCTGGTCGCCGGTGGGCCATGTGGCCGCACCCACGGCGGTGTCCATGATCCACGCCGGCGTGTTGATGAAAATCGGTGCCTTCGGCATCCTGCGGGTGGCTATTTTTCTATGTCCGGAAGGCTGGCAGTTCTGGGCGCCGCTCATGGCCGTGCTGGCGGTCTGCGGCATTGTCTACGGCGTTTTCGTCGGGCTGAGCCAGACCGACCTGAAATACGTCATCGGCTACTCCAGCGTCTCGCACATGGGCATCGTCGGCCTGGGGCTGTCCACCATGACCGTCGACGGCGTCAACGGGGCGGTTTTCCAGATGTTTGCCCACGGGATCATGACGGCGCTCTTTTTTTCCTCGGTGGGCCACATCTACGACCGGACCCACACCAAAGCCATTGCTGAACTGGGGGGGCTGAGCCGTGTCATGCCGCGGGCGACCGCCTTTTTCATCATTGCCGCCCTGACCGGCATCGGCGTTCCCTGCCTGGCCAGCTTCTGGGGGGAGCTGGCGGTGTTCATGTCCTGCGTGCGGGTTTACCCAGTGGCCGGTGTACTGGCCATCGGTGCGCTGGCGGTGGGAGCCCTTTTCATGCTGCGTGTGGTCCAGAAGACCTGCTACGGGCCGCCGCTGGAAAAATTTTCCGGGCTGACGGATATCACGGCGGCGTTGGCGGTGCCGCGGGTCATCCTGGCATCGGTAATCGTGCTCTTCGGTCTTTTTCCGGGATTGCTGTTTGACATGATCCATACAGCCACGCTGCAATTGATCGGATTGCGATGAACTGGATACTGATTGCTCCCGAACTGATTCTTCTGTTGACGGCCGGGCTGTTTCTGGTGACGGCCTGCCTGAAGCCCGATCCTCGACGGGACTATCGATTGGCGCTGACCATGGCAGCTTTCAGCGTGGCGGCAGGTATTGCCTGCGCGACCTTGAGTGGCGACCTGTTCAACCATGTTTACCGGGTGGACCTCTTCTCGCAGGTATTCAAGGTGCTGCTCTCGATCGGTTTTTTTCTGGTCGTTGTTCTATGTGAGGACTTTTCCGGTGTAGCCCCCACGCGCCACGGGGAAGGCTTTTTTCTGCTGACCGTTTGCACCCTGGCCATGATGATTTTGGCCTCGGCGGTGCATCTGCTGGCATTGGTACTGGCCCTGGAGCTGTCCAGCTATTCACTTTACATTCTGGTCTTCCTGCGCCGGACAAACCTTGCTCCGATAACTGATCTCGTAATCCACAGAGTTCCACGGGGCCCAAGGCTTGATTCCCTACGTCCAAGGCAAGACGTCCTCCCCTCAAGAAATCGCCTTGTCGATTAATATGGTCGACCAAGGCTGCCTTCAACTCGAGCCAGGTACCATCTCCCAGGGTAACAAGTAATCCTTCGCGAATTCCTTTTATTTGGACGATTGCTGTCATCATTTCCTCGACACGAATTTCGATTATAGCACATCTGTCCAAAATAACTCGCCGATTATGGCGTTAAACTGGCATCTACTGCTCGTAGTTCGAAATATGCTTCCAGTGTTCTTCGCACAATAGGCCCTGCCACCGTTGAGCCCTCGGTACCGTTGTAGACAAAAGCGACGACCGCAATCTCAGGATTTTCATAAGGAGCGAATGCTACCGTCCAGGCGTGAGATGGCCAACTGCCCGGTTGGCACAAATTACGAGCGCTGGCGAATTCATCACAATACTCTGCAGTTCCTGTTTTTCCAGCCACAGCAATGCTTACACCAGCAAACTCCTTGACTAACGTACCCTCTAGTACCGCAAGGCGCATTCCTTGACGAATTTCATCAAAAACCCATGATTCGACAGTTCGTGTTTCTCCGGTCAGCTGACAACCTCGGATCGTATTATCCTCATATACCTGAATGACTGGATCGATGGTCAAATCCCAGCGCAATTGGGGTTGAAATGGTTGGATCACATTCCCCAAACTATCCTGAACTTGATATAAGATCGTGGGAGCCATTAAACGGCCATTGTTAGCAATCGTTGCAGCTGATAGTAGTACCTGCAATGGCGTCGCTAAGGCATATCCCTGCCCCACACTGACAATATAAGTATCCCCCGTAGACCAACTCTCCCCTTGATTTATCCGTTTCCAGGTAGGGTCGGGAATCAGTCCGTCAGCAGTATCAGGCAGCTCAACCTCGGGTGTAACATAACCAAGAGGA
>NZ_JAWOHB010000016.1:0-2957 GCF_046496365.1 Desulfosarcina sp. | reverse complement strand
CGCTGCCGTTGTCGGCGACAATGACCATGAACAGCAGCAGTTCGTCGGGCCCTTGCCCGGCAAGGTAAGCAAAGAGTACATTGGTTGCCGCGGAAAGCAGCGCACCCAAAAACAGCGTTCGCAGGAGACCATAGCGAAGCGATAGGATTCCTCCGATGAATCCGCCTCCGATGGTCGCCAGCAGGCCCCAGAATTTGGTATAGGTGGCGATTTGTGATTTTGTAAACCCGATATCGATGTAAAAAACATTGGCGATAACACCCATCAGGATATCTGAAATACGATAGGTGCCGATAAGTGCAATAATGATCAGGGCTGCCGGACCGTAGCGCCGAAAGAAATCGGCGACCGGGTCGATGTATGTCTCGCGTATGTGGCCGGATGTTACCAGCTGCATCCGGATGACGATCCAGGTAATCAGTGCGCTCAAGACGATGCTGAAAGCCAGTCTGGCGGTTTCGGTTAAAAAACCCGCTGGCTGAGGGAGGATGCCGAAGGTATCCGTCAGCAGAGCCTTATAGCTCAGGCTCAATCCCCTGGAAAGAAAAAAGCCGGCGATGAAGGTGCCGATCGCCAGGACAAATACGGTCATAAACCTCAAATAATCTGCATTGCTTCGAAATGCATCCGTCTTTCGAGGGCGGACTACGGGTTCACGGATAACCAGCGTTGTGGTTATGCCGACGATCATCATGGCGGCCATAACACGGTAGACCTTTGCCCACACAGCGACGTCGTAGGTGTCGTTTCCCCACCAGTCAGCCAGCCAAAGAGATCCTGCGCCCGCCATCAGCATGCCGATACGATACCCTGCGATATACATGGACGAGAGCATTGACTGCATGTCCGCAGCAGCCGATTCGATGCGATACGCGTCAATGACGATGTCCTGGGTTGCAGAAGAAAAGCCGATGAAGACGGCACCGACGGCGGTCATGGTCAGTGTCTGCTGAGGGTCAAAGAAAGACGTCCAGAGCATGGCGGATGCCAGGGCGATTTGGGATACCAGGAGCCAGCCTCTGCGCCGGCCCATTCGAAGGGTGAGGTAGGGAAACGGCAGCCGGTCGACCAGTGGTGCCCATGCAAATTTGAAGGAATAACCCAGGGCCGCCCAGCTGAAAAACGTGACGGTTCCCCGCTCTACACCGGCTTCGCGCAGCCAGACGGAAAGTGTGCTGAAAATGAGGAGAATCGGCAGCCCTGCGGAAAACCCGAGGAACAGCATGGTGATGGCGCGAGGATGAATCAGAGCCGCTGTTGCTTCAGACCAGCTTCTTTTTGGCAGGCGACTCTTGACGGCTGTCGTCATGACCGCTCCCATATAATTTTTATCACCGCATCGCGGTCCGCCCGCCAGGGGTGGTGGGATGATGCGGTGTCGCCATGAACCTGCAGATGCCTTTCCCGGGGGTTTTTAGAAATCAGCTGTTTCCTGCCATCTGCCAGGGAGAGACGACGGGGCCATGAATGTGCCTTAACGCCATCAGCTCTTCATGCTGCTGTTTCAGGATTTCAAAAAGCCTTTGCGGGACATCTTTTTCTTTTGTATAGGCTTCCAACTGGAGATCAATTCTGGCAACGATGTTGTCTATGTACAGAGAAAACTGCTTTTCGTATAAATCCTGCGTGTAGGCTTTATCGATAATTGTTTCAAAAAGGTTTCTGAGATCCTCAAATGCCGGGATATAGCCGATGGGGGTGTCGATGGCCTTCACCTCGTTATGGGCTTTTCTTTCCAGCCATGCGAGCCAGACCTTTACATCCTTCTTTTCACCCAGCAGTTTTTTGGAATCGCCGCCCCTGGCTTCATGGGTCAGGAAGTAGTTCAAGCCCGCCATGACCGGCAGTTTGTCCGCAGCGATTCTTGAATTGTTGAAAAAGCGGAACTGGGCATCCATGTAGTCGCCCAGGGCGCCCGGGATAAAGGGGGCGTTTGCCCAGGGGGCCCGTTTGACGCCGGTGGCGCCTACCTCTGTCGCTGTTGCGGCCGAAACAATGGTGGCACCGATGACGACACCGTGATCCGCACTTTTGGCCGCCCAAACCGGGGGCATGGTGTTGCTGTCTCTGCCGCTGTAAGTGATGATGCGGGTTTCAACGCCCTGGGGATCTTCGGCTTTCTCGGAATAATTGGCGAGAGAGCTGGAAGCTACCGTACACCGGGAATTGGGGTGGGACATGGGAATCTTCTTTCCATTCGCATCGCACTTGCCGTCAAACCAGTCCCCTTGAAAATTTTTACCTTTTTCGGGAGGGGGCTCACCGTTTCCCGTCCAGTGCGGCATCCCGTTTTCATCGATCAGGACATTGGACCAGATGACCTCCGCGCCTTCTTTGCGCAGCAGCTCCATCAGCAGGGGATCGCCTTCCCAGTTGACATCCTCCACAATGCCGAAAATGCCGCATTCCGGATTGACGGACCGGATGCTGCCGTCTTTTCCGATCCAAAGCTGGGCCAGGTCATCGCCGACAAAAAAATTGCCGGCCATGGCGGTGGTTGTTTTGCCGCAGCCGCTGGGAGCCGCCCCGGTGCACCAAGTCACGCGTCCCCCGGGTCCTGCGATCCCGGTGATAAACATATGTTCGGACAGCTCGTCTCCTCTTTTTTCATAGACGGCCTTGTCCACGGAAAACCGGTGGTTGCCCTTTTTCAGCAAAAGGGTGTTGCCGGCGTAGGTGCAGTTGAAACTGAAGGTGGTTTGATGGCTTCGGTCCATAAAGACACGCGCATTCGGCAGATCTTCGGGGCGGTTGAGCCCTTCACTGTGAACGTTGGTATAAAAACGTCCCAGCTGCTTTACCTCATCGTTAAAATGATGGAAGGCGTTGCGGTAAAGAATTTCAGCGCTATGGGATACATATGCCGAACTTGTAATTTCAAGCGCCGGGTTTGAGGCGGGTGATCCCACGGGGCCGCGGATATAAAATCCGGCCACCATGGTTTTGCCTCTCATGAT
>NZ_JAWOHB010000197.1:0-16081 GCF_046496365.1 Desulfosarcina sp. | reverse complement strand
TTTGCCGGCGAGACGGTCAACAAGGCGTCCAACTATGCCATGCGCATACTGGGCGCTTACGGATATTCGACGGAGTATCCGGTGGCGCGGTTTTACCGTGACACGCCGACCTATTATATGGTGGAGGGGTCGGCCAACATCTGCAAGTGGATCATTGCCCTGGATCAGCTGGGGTACCGCAAGGCCAACCGCTAGGCCGGATCGAAAAATTGTAAATTGAAGGATCGAGGAACATGGCCCGCAGGTTGTTTCTCGATCCTTTTTTTATTTCCCGTTTTGCTTTCCGGTGCTTCTGGCAATCGCTGCCTGGTATCCGCGCACCCAAGCATCGGCGTTGGTCGACCTGGGTTTTCATGCACAGGGAACATTTGGGTGGGAGGAGGCGAAGGGGCGGGGGGAAAAGCAGGGCACCCAATCTGAACAGACGGGTGCCCGCCGAATCTGAAAGACCTTTATTTGGCGGGTCTCAGGTTGACGGCCTGTTTGCCCTGGGCCGTTTCCTTGACTTCGAATTCCACCCGGTCATCGCGTTGCAGGCCAAAATGGCCATATTCCTTAATGCCCGAAACATGCAGGAAAATATCTTCGTTGTCTTGGGTGGTGACAAACCCAAATCGTTTCTTTTCGTCATACCACTTAATGTGACCTTCCATCAGAAGCCTCTCTTTTGTTTGTGTCCTGGCGCAAATCCGAGGATTAAACCCTTTAAGGCGTTCACCGGCACGTTCGCGGTGAACCCACTGGTTTTTTCTCCGACGCTCCCGGCGAACGGCCTGTCACGCTGGCCGAGGCCTGCCGGGTCGAATTTAATTAAACCCTATCATAGGTCATTTTCCAGTGGATTGCACGTGGTTTTCCTGACAGACTGCCGATAGACTTGCCATTTCGCATCAGGCCAGGTTGGGATGGCATCCATACAATTTCCTTGACGTAACAACGGCTTGTGCTATTCTTTTTACAAGCGTCTGATCGTTGATGGCTCCCCGATTTTTATTTCTGCCGCGCGATGCGTAAGGCGATTCCCGTCCATTGTTGAACCTCGACAACGAGGGCAATGACACAATGGGGGTGACCCATGGGATGGAAGGAAATGCTGGTCCCCGCGGACGCCGTCCTCGAACGGATACGCCCCGGCATGAGCGTCTTCCTCTCCACCGGGGCGGCGGAACCCCGCACGCTGGTGAAACACCTGATGGCAGCCCACAGCGCCAAGCTGCAGGATCTCGAATTGATCCAGATTGTCAGCTTCGCCGATGCCATATCGCTGAAAAACCTTCAGAGTCAAAAATTTCGATTGAAGACCTTTTTCTCCGGCTGGGTGGCCGACGAAGCGATCACCGCAGGCCATGTGGACCTGATTCCCTGCTACCTGTCACGCATCTCCGAACTCCTGGAAAAGCGCAAGGTCCGGGTGGACATCGTTTTTGTGCAGATTACCCCACCGGACAAGGATGGGTACTGCAGCCTGGGGGTCTCCGTGGATGTCGCCCGGCTGGCCATGGAACAGGCCAATCTCGTGGTGGGAGAGATAAACACCCGGGTGCCGCGCACGTTGGGTGACACGTTTGTTCAGATTTCCGCCTTCGACATGCTGGTGCAATCGGACGAGCCGCCGGTGTATTTTGAACGGTGGTCTGCCGAGCCGGTCTACAATCTGATCGCCGCCAACATCGAACCGCTGATTGAAGATCAAAGCTGTATTGCCTTTTCTATGGGGCCGTTGTTTGAATCTCTCGGTCGCGCACTGGCCGGCAAACAACATCTGGGCGTCCACTCTCCGTTTTTCAGTGACGCATTGATGGATCTGGTGAAAAGCGGCGCGGTCACCAACCGCTGCAAAGAGCTGTTCAGAAGAAAGTCGATCACTTCCTATGCCTGCGGTACAGCGGAACTGTTTCAATGGCTGGACCAGAATCCAGCGGTGGAATTTCAGCCGGTGGACAAGGTCTTCGATCCGCTGAGCATCGGCCGGAATCCTCGTTTTGTAGCCATCATTTCCGCCAGGAGCGCGGACATTACCGGAAGAATCGCCCTGCATACGGGCCTTGGCAATGTGGCGTCCGGACCGGCCGAGGTGCTCGCCTTTCTGAACGGCGCCCAGATCTCGGAAGGGGGTTACACGGTATTCGGGCTGCCCAGCCGCAGCCGCCAGGGTGAGGCCACCATCACCACATCCATCGAGGGATTGAAAAACCGGGTCGATTGCAGAGAGGCTGTGGATTATGTGGTGACTGAATTCGGCGTGGCCAGCCTAAAGGGACTCACGCTCCGGGAACGCGCACAGGCCTTGATTGAAATCGCCCATCCCGATGATCGCGTCGACTTGATCGCCGCGGCAAAGCGAGAAAACATCCTCTATCGGGATCAGATCTACCTGGCGGAAAGCATTCGTTATTTTCCTTCACACATCAACGAGTGCCACCAGTTCAAGGGCGGTGTGGAGATCCGGTTCCGCCCCATCAGGCCTTCGGACGAAGAAGAGATGCGGCGGCTTTTTTACCGGTTTTCCGACGAATCGGTCTACTATCGCTATTTTTCGTCTCTCAAGGCCATGCCGCATACCCGGATGCAGACATACGTCAACGTGGACTGGAGCGATGCGATGTCCATTGTCGGTGTTGCCGGTAAACCCGGTATGGGGGTTGTCGTCGCCGAAGCCCGGTACCTCGTGAATCCGGATGGTCGGCAGGCTGAGATCGCCTTTGTCGTTGACGAGGCCTATCAGAGCCTGGGCATTTCCACCTATCTTTTCAAACTTCTCGTCAGGCTGGCCAAGGAGAGGGGCATCAAGGGCTTCTGGGCTGACGTCCTCGCTTCCAATGCCGCCATGATGAAGGTTTTTCATAAGGGCGGCCTGCCGGTTTTGACGGACATGGAAGACGGTGTCTACCATGTCACCATTCCGTTCGATTGAGTTAACGATAAGGGAGGTGTCCCATGTTTATCAGTAAATTCATGACGAAAGATGTGGTCACCCTGGGCAGAGACTCGGATATCGCCGAGGCGAAACAGCTGATGATCCGCTATCGGATCCGCCACCTCCCGGTGACGCGACCGGACCGCACCCTCATCGGCATCGTCAGCGACCGTGATGTTCGCAGCGCCATGCCGTCGAAGTTCTTTCACGACCACGGGATCGAGGAGATGGAAACCGATAGGCTCACCGGCGTCCTGGTTCAGGAAATAATGACCAAGGATCCCGTTTCCGTGTCTTTGTCCTCAACCATTCAGGATGCGCTGCTGCTGATAGAAAAAACCAGGGTGGGAGCCTTCCCGGTCGTGGATGAGAACCTCAAGGTGGTGGGCATCGTTTCAGACCGGGATCTGTTGAATGCGTTTATCCATGTGATGGGCATCAAGGAGCCGGGCGCACTGTTGGGCATCGTGGTCGATGAGAAAAACGAAGAGATGGAGCATGTCATCCACGCCCTGGTTTCGGAGAACATTTCCTTCGGCTCCATTCTCGTTTACAGAAACTGGAGCCCCGGCAAGCGAGCCGTGTTCCCTTATCTATTTGCCAAGAACGTGGTCAATCTGAAGCAGAAACTGCGCAATATGGGCTACGACGTTCTTGACCCCATCGAATGGTACCTCCATCAGCGGCGCTGACTGACGTGCGGGTTTCGTTCAGCGCTGTCAGATGTCCAGCCAGATGTCGGCCTCGCCGCCGCAGTGGCTGCAGACGGCATGCCCTTCGGTTGTGCCCGCACGCTTGGCCACGACACGAGGTGTTGCCTTGGCTGTTTTCCCCTCCTCCAGGGAGCAGGTGATCTCCATTTCGGCTTCATTGCCGCAGTTTTTACACGCGCACACCTGTTTGAATTTCTTCTCCGCCATGGGATCTCCTCCTGATCATCCGATTTTCAGTTCAGAATACGCTTCATGGGCCACCGAAGACATTTATGCCTCGATCAGGCCAGATCGAAGCGGTCAAGGTTCATTACCTTGTTCCAGGCCGCCACGAAGTCGGTCACGAACTTCATCTGGGCATCCTCACTGGCATAGACTTCCGCCAAGGCCCGCAGTTGGGAGTTAGAACCGAAGATGAGGTCGACGCGGGTGCCGGTCCACTTGAGCTTGCCACTGGCGCGATCACGCCCTTCGAACACCTCTTCGTCTTTCGAGGTGGCCTTCCACGTCGTGCGCGTATCGAGCAGATTCACGAAGAAGTCATTGGTGAGCGTTTCCGGCCGACTGGTGAAGACGCCGTGCGGGGACTGTCCGAAGTTGGCATTCAGGACGCGCATGCCCCCAACGAGAACCGTCATCTCGGGAGCGGTCAGCGTCAGCAGTTGCGCCCGATCGACCAGCAGTTCCTCTGCCGATACGCTGTATTTGGTTTTGAGGTAGTTTCGGAATCCGTCTGCAGCCGGTTTGAGAACGGCGAATGACACCGCGTCGGTCTGCTCCGGGGTGGCATCCGTGCGTCCCGGCGCGAAGGGAACGGTCACATCGTGGCCGGCACGCTTCGCCGCTTGTTCGACACCCGCACATCCGCCCAGGACAATCAGATCGGCGAGCGAAACCTTCTTCCCCCCTGACTGCGCGCGGTTGAAGGCCTTTTGGATCCCCTCGAGGGTTCCCAGCACCGTCTCAAGCTGCTCGGGCTGGTTGACCTCCCAATCCTTCTGCGGCGCGAGACGGATGCGTGATCCGTTCGCACCGCCGCGCATGTCGGAGCCACGAAAGGTGGATGCCGAGGCCCAAGCCGTCGAGATCAGTTGGGAAACAGAAAGGCCTGAAGCAAGGATCTTGCCCTTGAGATCTGTGATGTCCTGTGCGCCAATCAATTCATGATCGACTGGCGGCACCGGGTCTTGCCAGATCAGCTCCTCTGCCGGGACCTCAGGGCCGAGATAGCGCGAACGGGGGCCCATGTCGCGGTGTGTCAACTTGAACCACGCCCTGGCGAAGGCGTCCGCGAACGACTCGGGGTTCTGCAGGTAGCGCCGCGAGATTGGCTCGTAGATGGGGTCGAACTTCAGTGAGAGGTCCGCCGTGGTCATCATCGGCCGGTGTTTCTTAGACGGGTCGTGCGCGTCAACCACCATGTCCTCTTCGGCCACGTCCTTGGCCAGCCACTGATTCGCGCCGGCCGGGCTTTTGACCAGCTCCCACTCATATTTGAACAGCACGGTCAGATAGCCCATGTCCCATTTGGTCGGGTTCGGCTTCCAGGCGCCCTCGATGCCGCTGCCGATTGTATCGCCGCCTTTGCCGCTGCGGAAGCTGCTCTTCCAGCCGAGTCCCTGCTCCTCGATGCCGGCCGCTTCGGGTTCGGGCCCCACATGGGACGCAGGGCCGGCGCCATGGCATTTGCCGAAGGTGTGCCCGCCGGCGACCAGGGCGACGGTCTCTTCGTCGTTCATGGCCATGCGCGCAAAAGTCTCTCGGACGTCACGGCCTGAGGCGATCGGATCCGGGTTCCCGTTCGGCCCTTCCGGGTTGACGTAGATCAGGCCCATCTGCACGGCGGCAAGCGGGTTCTCGAGATCACGGTCACCGGAGTAGCGCTTGTCGCCAAGCCACTCGGCCTCAGAACCCCAATAAATGTCCTCTTCCGGCTCCCAGACGTCCTCGCGCCCGCCGCCGAAGCCGAAGGTCTTGAAGCCCATCGACTCCAATGCACAGTTGCCGGCGAGGATCATCAGGTCGGCCCAGGAGATTTTCCTGCCGTATTTCTGCTTGATCGGCCAAAGCAGACGGCGCGCCTTGTCGAGGTTCACATTGTCGGGCCAACTGTTGAGGGGCGCCAGGCGTTGGGAGCCGGACCCCGCGCCCCCGCGGCCGTCGCCCATGCGGTAGGTGCCGGCGCTGTGCCATGCCATCCGGATGAAGAGCCCCCCGTAGTGACCGTAATCGGCCGGCCACCAGTCCTGCGAGTCGGTCATCAGCGCATAGAGGTCCTTCTTCAGGGCATCGAGGTCGAGACGCTTAAACGCTTCAGCATAGTTGAACGCCGCGTCCATCGGATTGGACAAAGGGGAATGCTGGTGCAAAAGGGTGAGCTTCAACTGGTTCGGCCACCAATCACGGTTCGACGTGCCGCCCCCTGCAGTGGGTTTGGGAGCGCCACCCGTTACCGGGCACTTGCTATCCATATTCATAAAATTTCCTCCTGTTTGGTATGGTTTTTGGGTAAGGTCCGGGTTAGATGGCCCATGTTGCTTCCTGCCGATTGACCTTGATTCAAGCAGCTGGATCCATAATTGCCAGTCATCCAAAGGGAACGTGCCTGGCCTGGACATCCCTTTTGGGCATGGCTGACCGGCAAGGGACCGCCTGCGGGGCCAGCTGCAGGCTCGACGGCAACTATAGGAATGAAACCTAAAGGATAATAATTATCGAATAAATGATTTCCACTAAGAAGTCAACTGCAAATTCGCCGAACCGCGCAGGCGTTGGCGCATATCGAAAACCATCAAACGTGGTTTCGCAACTGGAGATCCACCGGGTGGGGACGCAAGTAGGTCTGTTCGGCCAGATAGGGCTGGTTGTATTTGCGTACGAAGTGGTTCAGCAGCGTCACGGGAACGATCAACGGCATGTTGCAGTTGCGGTAATCATTAATGAGTTCAAGGACTTCTTTCTTCTCGTCTGCGGAAAGCTGCTTTTTGAAGTAGCCTAAGATGTGCATCAGCACGTTGGTGTGTTTGCTGATCGTTGCCCTCAGACCCAGGGTATCCAGCAGCAGGCCTTCATATTGGTCGTAGAGGTCGGAACCCTGCAGTCTTTTACCGGCAGCCACCAGCTGCCCCATCTCCCGGTAATTTTTGGGACTGTGGGCCATGAGCAGCAACTTCTCCCGAGTATGGAACGCCACCAGACTGCCCATGGTCTTTTTTTTCTCCAAAACCTGCCGCCATCGTTTCAGGGCAAACACCTGTTCGATAAAGTTTTCCCGCAGGACCGGGTCGTGAAGCCGCCCCTCTTCCTCAACGGGAATGCGCGGAAAGCGATCGGTGAAGGCGGCGGCAAACAAGCCCCGGCCGCTTTTCACTGGCTGGCCTTTTTCATTATATACTTTGACGCGGTGGAGGCCGCTGCTGGGGGAATCCTTTTTAAAAATGAAGCCGCAGAGGTCTTCCTTCGCCAATCCGTCCAGCCGGCCGGCGGCCCAGGAAAGCATTTTTTCGGTGTGGTCGATGCTGGTTTTGTTGGTTACCAGACGGGGTCTGTTCACATCACCCACCAGACGCATGGCCTCTCTGGGAATTCCCAGACCGCATTCACTTTCTGGACAAACGGGGACAAAATCGAAAAATAGCCCCAGGGTCTGGGTTATGTAACGGTTGTGTTTGTGTCCGCCGTCGAAGCGAACCTTTTCTCCCAACAGGCAGGCGCTGACGCCGATCTTGATTGATGATGTCATAGGAGAGCCTCTGGTTTGCGGGTAACCGCCGCTGTCTGATCGAACCTAGCACGCGTCGAATTAAGGAAAAACACCAAACGTGATCCTATTCAGGCGACTCACCCGAACCGATAAGCGGCAGTTCTTTGTCGGCCTTGAAAACTACCAGATACCGAACCGCGTCGGGCTTGTCATCGATCCTGCATCGCCGGCACAGCTCTTTGACCAGGGGCGTGCCACGCTCCTCATGTGTTTTGGTCAGGTGAAGGCGAATACCCTTGTATCCGAAGCCCTCTTCGCGGAACAGGTAGGCGGCGTGGGGGTTGGATTGAAGATTGCTGTGGGACAGCCTGTCGCGCATGATGAAGGCCAGCGAGCCGTCATCCATCACATGGGGTCGCGCATAAATGGCAGCGTTGACCCGACCCCCATCGTCCGCCGTTGAAAGTACACCCGTTCCCTTGGTTTCCTCAAAATAAGTTTTCAGATTCATCGACATCTCCTAACTTAAATTTTTGTGAGTTGTCTGCCCACGATCTACCCCATGGGCCATTCTTGCGCTTCAGCCAGATAAATCACCATGGTAAAAATCACCGGGGCGGGCCTTGAATAGCGATAGGCGACACTGGCAGCCGGCGCCCATCACTCGATGCAGCTGATTTCATACCCCAGACGGCATAAACCGGATCTGAAAAAGGTAACTCAGCGGCATATTTGTCATCCCGCGGTCGCGGCAGGCCGCGCATGGAATAAGTCCCTAAATTGTCAAAAGCACCGCTTCTCAAAAAGTACTCCATGACCAGCCCGACGCGCTCAAATTCGTGGATACATTCCCAAATGCGGACCACTTTGGTCGGGAACCAGCGGTTGGAGAAAGTGACGGCAAAAACGCCGCCGGGCTTGAGCACGCGTGCCACATCGGCGAATACGGCCAGGGGCCGCGTCAAGTATTCCACGGAAACAGTGCTGATGGCAACATCGAAAGAATCGCTGCCATAGGGCAGGACCGGATCTGCATTCAGGTCATGCACCTCAACGTCTGTCAACTGCATGTTCTGCTCCAGCTCAGTGCGGTTCATGCCCAACCCGCTGAGCCTGGCCGGTTTTATCCCTTTGGGAAGGTGAGAAACCCAGCTGCTCATTAGATCCAGTACCTGCATGTCATCTTTGACGAACCGTTTGTATAGGTCAGCGACCATCTCCCGAGCGGTTTCGTCCAGATGATGCACCAGTCGGGGGGTCCCGTAGAAGCGGCTGTCCGCTTGTTCATCCTGCCGGATAAACGGGGCATCGCTGAAAAAATCCGTAGGCATACCCTGCCAGCGGGCCTGCATGCCGGGGCCCTCGGTGAGTTGGCCCACCCAGTCCACACTGCTGCCGCCGCGCTCGCCATCTTTAGTGGATACCTGGCCGATGGTCATGGAAAGCGCAAGTGGATGCGGTGCAAGGGGGTGGGCGGCATCAACCGCCATGTGGCCGTTGTTAACCCCCACACAACGAAAGGGTTGCATGTTCTGGGGAAACACACCGGGCAGACCGCTGATGCGACCTTTGGGATAAAAACGGCCGTTTTGGGGTTGCATCGAGAACTGCTTGCGGTCAATATTCAATATTCCAGTGCTATTTCCGTACAGCTCGCCCGGTGAAAAGCCGACGCAAACCTGCTCCCATGAATGTTTGCCCATCAGCGACCGCCTTACGCTGTCAGGAAGCCAGTCCCGCCACAGGTTGACGCCCCGGGCAGCATAGCACTCACTGTGCGAGGCGTGCTGGCTGTCCCATTTAAGTTGAAAAACAATATCGGCAACACTGTTTAAATCAATTGCGTTCATTTTTCCCTCCACACGGTTGAGGTGCATGCCAAGTCGCATGGACAAATCTAAACATGCACACGCCCGTGAGCCATGTGAAGCGGTTAACAGGTGAGTGGGGGGTAAAACCTATTCAGACCGAACTTTCCTTGCAGCTTGCCGCGGGGAGGATTCAATCGATGCGTGGCTGTTGCTCTCCCTCGACGCCCCGGCGCATTGAGCCCTTACGAAATTGAAATCAGGTAACTTCTGAGGTTGGTCTGGCTGTTGCTCAACCCAAATTTCCTGCGCAGGTTTTTACGGTGAAAATGAACCGTGGTCTCCGAAACATTTAAAATGTCGGCAATCTCCTTGCTCGCCTTGCCGTCTTTGACCAGGGATGCCACCTGTATTTCCTGAGGTGTCAAGATAATGCTGGCATTGGCCAGTTTTTGCATCATCGGAGAAATGATGTCGTGCAGGTGGGAATCGATGATGTCGACCACCGTCTTGTCTTTGGGCTTCAGTTCGACGCGCTTGAGCTTCTCCAGGTAGGGAAGCACCATCTCTTTAACGTTGGTGATGACTTTTTGCTCCAGGTCGGACTTGTCCCCTTCGCGTTGTTTCAGCAGGACCCTTAGCGCTATATTGGCCTCCTCCAGTTCCACTTTCTGTTGGGTCAACTGCAATTGGCTTTTTCGCAGGGCCTCTTCTGAAAGTTTTAAGGCTGTGATCTCTTCATGGCTGACAACTACCCGCAGCGGGCCGTCTCCGGACATTCGGATGGCTCGCAGGTAGTACCAGTGAGGGCCGTCAGGGCCGTGGCAGGGATAATCGTAGAGAAATTCATCCACATGTCCACTGATCACGTCGCTTATTCCGCTGGCCACCGCCTGCGCATGGGTGGCATCTTCACCATTGGCTGCATCGCAAACGGCTAAATAGTTGACTCCGATGGCGTCATATCTCTCGGGCATTCCGCTTTTTACCGCGAAGTCCCGCCAGGCGCGGTTTGTATCTAGAATGACCCCGTTTTTGTCAATGATAGCAATGTGGGCGGAGAGCGAGTCCAGCACCGTACGGGCTTCTTCGCTGGAATAGCAAAGAGGTGTCGGACTGGTTCCAGATCGAACATTTTTGTCGTTCATCGTTAGCCCCATAGTTCGTAAGCGCAAAGAAGGAAGGAACAGTTGGAAATTTAGCATATAAGTCCAAAGAGGGCAATGTTGTTCGCAAAGGGCCTCTATCCGTCAATCATCGGATATCTGTCGCCTTCAGGCCGATTTATTGCTTGACGACAATGCCGGCAACCCGATAGAGTTCTCGTCGGAGTGCCTACACTTTTCATCTCCTACGCAACCATTCTTTCCTCTTTCCGTCCCGCGGTTTTAGGACATCAACCGGGAGGAACCAGATGAAACACGTCATTATCGGCAACGGCATCGCCGGGGTGTCTGGGGCCGAGGCCATTCGAATGCAGGATGCGACCGCAGATATCACCATCATCGGTGACGAGACGTTCCCACCTTACAGCCGCCCCATGATCAGCCAGGTGTTGGACGGTTCCCAGCCGCATGGCAGACTTCCCATCCGCTCCGACCATTTTTACGACGATCTGAAAATCATTGCCTTGCTCGGGCAGCGGGCCGACAGCATTGATGTGGATAACCGGCAAGTGCTGCTGGCCGATGGTACGCGGGTCGATTTCGAACGCCTGCTGATCGCCGCCGGTGCCGATGCCCGGCCCCTGAAAGCGGAAGGGTTGGGTCTGAAAAATATCTTTTACATGCGAACCCAGGAGCACGTGAAACAGCAGCTGTCAGCTCTCGAGGGCGCCCGCAGGGCCGTCGTTCTCGGCGGCGGCCTGGTGGGATTCAAAGCCGCCTACGGGCTGCTCAAGCGTGGGCTGGGTGTCACCATGCTGATTGCCTCGGAATACCCACTTTCCATGCAGGTGGATGAAACCGCCGGCCGGATGATTCTGAATGAATTGGTTGGCGCGGGCTTGATTGTGGAAGTGGGTGTCACTGTGTGCGCATTCGAGGGCAACGGGTCGGTCCAGGCGGCCGTCACCGATGCCGGTACCCGCCTTCCCTGCGACATGGTGATCATCGGCAAGGGGGTGCTGCCGTGCCGGACCTTTATCCCCAAAGGACAGATTGAGGTGGATCTGGGTGTGGTGGTGGACGAACACCTGCAGACCCGCGTGCCGGGCATATATGCTGCCGGCGACGTGGCCGAAATGGTGGACATCGCCAGGGGCTGCCGATGGGTCAACGCCCTGTGGCCGGAAGCAGCCGGTCAGGGGCGGGTGGCCGGCCTGAACATGGCCGGCCGGTCGGTGGCCTATCCCGGCAGCCTGAGCCGCAATGTGATGCGTGTCTTTGACCTGGATGTGCTCACCGTAGGCAACGCCAACCCTCGGGGAGATGGTGATTACCGGATTGTGCAGACCAGTGGTGCCGCTGAAAAATACTACCGGCGCCTGGTGATCAGAGACGATGTCCTGGTGGGGGCTGTGATGATCAACGGCATCGAACAGGGGGGTGTACTGCGGTCGCTGATTGAGAATCGAATCCCCATCCGCTTGCCTCCCGAGAGCCTCATCGCATCCGGATTCAACTTCGGCCGGCTGCTCCATTGAAGCATGCTTAAGCGCACCCCAAAAGGAGCGCGTTTATTTTCTTGTGCGCACAAGAATCGAACCAGAACGCCCCATCGACGTCCGATTTCAAATAAGGAGGAAACATGAAGCAAGTCGTTGTCCACCCAAAACGCTGTGTGGGCTGCATGCAGTGCATGCTGGCCTGCGCGACGGCCCACTCGCGCAGCCTGACACTGGTTGCCGCCGTGCAGGAGACGCCTCAGCCCAAACCGAGGATCCACGTGGGATCAGGCCGCTTCAACGAAGGCTTTCCCAACCGCTGCCGCCACTGCGATCCGGCTCCGTGCCAGATGGCCTGCCTGGCCGGTGCCATCTATCGACGCGACAGTGTCGGGACTGTAATGATCAACCCGGACCGGTGCATCAACTGCGCTTCCTGCGCCATGGCCTGTCCATATGGGGTCATCCGTTTCCATGAAGACCCCCTGGGTCCGTCCGGGCATGCCATCGCCGTGAAGTGCGACAACTGCAGTGCCCGGGTGGCTAAAGGCCTGATCCCTGCGTGCGTTGAGATTTGCAAAGCCGGGGCACTGACCTATGAGGAGATGGATGCTGCCATGCGGCGACAAACCCGGGCCGTGGCCCGCAGCATGTCAACGGACGTGGATCAGCCGGCCATGCCTGCCGGCGTGGCCTTGCTCAAATCCATCAAACAATCTGAAATCGTGCTCAGCGGCAGCTGAAGAGAAATCAAGGAGGACGCCATGTTTGATCCCAGAGAAAGTTTGTCGGTTACCCAGGATGGGGATCGGCTTTTCGCAAAAGCGCAGCAGGACGGTGTCGAAACGGTGTGGGCGCGCCACGAGGCCCAGCAGCCCCAGTGCGGCTTCTGCGAGATGGGCCTTTCCTGCCGCATCTGCATCATGGGACCATGCCGGGTGGATCCGTTCGGTGAGGGGCCCCAGACTGGTGTCTGCGGCGCCGATGCCGACATCATCGTGGCCCGCAACCTGTGCCGCATGATCGCCGCAGGTGCCGCCTCCCACTCCGACCACGGGCGTGATTTGGTGGAGGTGCTGGCCGGTGTAGCCGACGGCAGCGCCATCGGCTACAAGATCCGCGACGAAGCCAAGCTCAGGCGATTGGCCCAGGAGTACGGCGTCACCACCCAGAACAAAAAGCCGTTGACCATCGCCGGTGAACTGGCCCAGGCCATGATGGAAGACTACGGTATGCGCCAGAAGGCGGTGAAGATGGTCACCCGTGCGCCCAAAAAGCGGCGCCAGGTGTGGGATAAGTTCGGCCTGACCCCCCGGGGAATCGACCGTGAAACTTCGGAAATGATGCATCGTACCCACATGGGGGTGGACAACAACTGGCAGAGCCTGCTGCTGCAAGCCATGCGCAACGCCCTGTCCGACGGCTGGGGCGGCTCCATGATCGCCACTGAAGTCTCAGATATCCTTTTCGGCGTGCCCACCCCGCGCCCCACCATGGTCAATGCCGGCGTCTTGAAGGCCGACCAGGTCAACATCGTGGTTCACGGACACAACCCGGTGGTGTCGGAGATGGTCTCCAAAGCCTGCCTGTCACAGGATCTTATTGCCCTGGCCAAAGCCAAGGGTGCCATGGGGATCAATCTGGTGGGGGTCTGCTGTACAGGCAACGAACTGCTCATGCGCCGGGGCATCGCCATGGCGGGCAACCACCTGATGACCGAACTGATCCTCTCCACCGGCGCCGTTGACATGATGATTGTGGATTACCAGTGTATCATGCCCTCGCTGGGCAAGGTGGCCGCCAGCTACCATACGCGCATGGTCAGCACCAGCGACAAGGCCAGGTTCCCCCATATGGCGCACCAGGAATTTCACCCGCACAACGCCGAGAAAAAAGCCCTGGAAGTTGTCCGCGCGGCGGTTGAAAACTACGCCAACCGTGGTCCTGTTTTCATCCCGGTGGCGCCCCAGGAGGCCGTTGGCGGATTTTCGGTGGAAGCCATTATAGGTGCGCTGGGCGGTACGCCGGCGCCGCTGATCGATGCCATCAAGGCGGGAAAAATTCGTGGCGCCGTGGGCATCGTGGGATGCAACAACCCCAAGATCAAGCACGATTACGGTCATGTGACCCTGACCCGGCGGCTCATCGAAAATGATATCCTCGTGGTGGACACGGGCTGTGTGGCCGTGGCCACCGCCAAGGCCGGATTCAAGGTGCCGGCGGCAGCCGCCATGGCCGGGCCGGGCCTCCGGGCGGTCTGCAGCGCCCTGAGCATCCCTCCGGTGCTGCATATGGGCAGCTGCGTCGACAACGTGCGCATCCTGGTGCTGGTGTCGGCGCTGGCCGATGCCCTGGGCGTGGATATCTGCGATCTGCCCGTGGCTGGTTCGGCGCCGGAGTGGTATTCGGAAAAGGCGGTGACCATCGGCACCTATTTCGTGGCCTCGGGTGTCACCACCCATCTGGGCCCCATGCCGCCCATCACCGGCAGCATGAATGTGGTCAACCTGCTCACGTCCGGCCTCAAGGAGGTGGTGGGGGCCACATTCGCCGTGGAGCCCGACCCGGAAAAGGCAGCTCTCTTCCTGCGCCGGACCATCGAAGGTAAGCGCAGGGCCTTGGGGCTGGATGCGCGCAGCGTGGAATAAAATTCAATCCAAGGCTATGCATCTTCAATTGAGCGACGAATAAAGCGCTGTTGGCCGGGAGCCAGTGTTCATACTCGATTGATCGTGTTTAGGAAAACATTCGATGTCGTATTTCCGCGTTATTGCGCTGACCGCGCTGACCATGATTGCATTTGCGGGCAATTCACTGCTCTGCCGGGTTGCCCTCAAACACACCCGCATCGATGCCGCCAGCTTCACCACGATTCGATTGATCTCCGGAGCGGTGATGCTTTGGCTGGTCGTGCGAGTGCGTCACGGCAAAGGTACCGGCAATGGCAACTGGCTGTCTGCGTTTGGGTTGTTTGCTTATGCGGCCGGCTTCTCATTTGCCTACTTGAGCTTGACTGCGGCAACCGGCGCGCTGCTGCTCTTTGGCGCTGTTCAGGCAACGATGATCGGTCATGGCATTTGGTCCGGGGAACGGTTGCTGCGAATGCAGGCCGTCGGTCTGGTGCTCGCTCTTGGAGGACTGGTGGGTCTTTTGATGCCGGGCCTTTCTGCGCCGCCCTTGGCAGGCTCTGTTTTGATGTTGAGCGCCGGGGTTGCATGGGGCGTCTATTCTCTTCGCGGGAGAGGTGCTGGCGATCCCACCAAAGTCACGGCGGGGAATTTCCTGCGTGCTGTCCCCATCTCGGCGGCCTTGAGCCTTTTGATGTATCGCGGCGCCTCCCTGGACAGTGCGGGGTTTGGGTACGCGGTTTCCTCGGGTGCACTGGCATCCGGAATAGGGTACGCCCTTTGGTACACCGTATTGCCTGCGTTAAAAGCAACCAGCGCGGCGACAGTACAACTCAGCGTTCCGGTCATCGCGGCAATGGGTGGTATCGTGTTCCTCGGTGAATCGATAACCACGCGCCTGGTGTTGGCTTCCGCAGCCATACTTGGGGGAATCGCGCTGGTAATTCTGGAAAGATCAAATGCGCAGCATAGCCGATGAGTCGCGCTATGCTGCGGACATCGCCACCGTCCTGACCCTTTAACCGCCTGGTACCCGACCTGTTGCCATCGAACATCTGCGCATCGCGCAGCCCTTGCGGCAGGTTGACTGGAACCGCACCCATGCCGCACGCCTACCGAACATACCCCTGCCCGCCCTGAGGAGCAACGTCCCCAAGTACGGAACCGACCCCTGACTGGTTGTGCCCCCGACCGGAAGTTAAGTGTCTTGACTCATTGCCTGTTGATCACATTGGACTTGATATTTCCCGGGCAGCTGGCGATAAGATGACTGACACTCAGAAAGGGGGGCCGCATGGTTATCTTGTTATCGCTGCTGGCAGGTGCCGGATTGCTGGCGGTACTGCTGGTCGTTTTTTACAACCGGCTGGTTCGTCTGCGCAACATGGTCCGGGAGGGCTGGAGCGGCATTGAGGTGCAGCTCAAACGCCGCACCAACCTGATTCCCAACCTGGTTGAAACCGTCAGGGGGTATATGCGACACGAGGGGGACCTGTTGGAAAAAGTGACCCAATTACGCTCGCAGAGTCTCAAAACAGGGGATATTTCACAAAAACAGCAGGTGGAAAGTGCCCTGACCGGCGGACTGGCTCGTCTGTTTGCCGTGGCTGAAGGCTACCCCGAACTGAAGGCCAACCAGAATTTTCAGGATCTTCAAGGGCAGCTGGCGGATATTGAAGACCAGATTCAATTGGCCCGGCGCTACTAC
>NZ_JAWOHB010000121.1:0-28138 GCF_046496365.1 Desulfosarcina sp. | reverse complement strand
ACTGCGCTGCATTATCTGGCGGCAATGGAAGCGTGCGTATACCCGGGCCAAAGGCTTGATGAGAGGCGGACTCGGTGAAAGCCGAGCCTGGCAATCGGCGACCAATGGCAGAGGCCCCTGGTGGAATTCCGGCGCCTCGCACATGAATCAGACGTTTGCCAAGAAGTTCTTTGACCGGCTTGGACTCGTGTCACTGCTGGATTTGGTTCTCAGGTTTCAATGTAACACATGAACCGCCGTATACGGAACCGTACGTACGGTGGTGTGGGAGGACGGAGGGCGCGAGCCCTCCTCCTACCCGATGACCCGGGTGTCGGTTGTCTATCTAGACTTCAAAATCTTTTCAAGATAAAAGCCCGTGTGCGATTCGGGCACCCGGCAAATGGCTTCCGGTGGTCCGGATGCCACCACACGCCCGCCCGCATCGCCTCCTTCGGGTCCCAGGTCAATGACATGGTCGGCCGTTTTGATCACGTCCAGGTTGTGTTCGATCACCACAACGGTATTGCCCGCATCCACCAAACGGTTCAATACCGTCAATAATTTGCGGATGTCATCGGGATGCAGTCCCGTCGTGGGTTCGTCGAGAATATAAAGCGTGTTGCCAGTGCCCCGCTTGCTCAATTCTCGGGCCAGTTTGATGCGCTGGGCCTCGCCTCCGGAGAGCGTCGTGGCAGATTGGCCGATGGGGACATAACCGAGCCCGACATCCACCAGCGTCTCCAGTTTTGACCGGATGACCTCGATGTTTTGAAACATGGCCAGGCTCTGGTCGACGGTCATGTCCAGTACCTCGGCGACGTTCTTGCCTTTATAACGGATTTCCAGCGTTTCGCGGTTGTATCGCCGGCCCTTGCAGATGTCACAGGGAACATAAATGTCGGGCAGAAAATGCATCTCAATGCGAATGATGCCGTCCCCCTCACACGCCTCGCATCGACCGCCGCGAATGTTGAAGCTGAACCGACCGGGTTTGTAGCCCCGCATTCTGGCTTCGGGGGTGCGACTGAAAAGATCCCTGATCGGGGTGAACAGGCCGGTATAGGTGCTGGGGTTGGAACGAGGGGTTTTGCCGATGGGGGATTGGTCGATGTCGATGACCTTGTTGATTTTATCCAGGCCGGTGATCTGTTCATAACCCCCTGCGGTCAGGTTGAGTTGCCTGAGGCTGCGTATGGCCGCGCGGTAGAGCGTTTCCAGCACCAGGCTGGACTTGCCCGAGCCGGAGACGCCGGTGACGCAGGTGAAGACTCCCATCGGGAAGGTGACATCAATATTTTTAAGGTTATGCTGACAAGCCCCCACAATACGGATTTCGCCCTGGCTGGCGGTCCTTCGTTTGGCCGGCACTGTGATCTGCAGCCTGCCGGAAAGATATCTGCCGGTCAGAGACTGGTCGTCTTCCAGCATCATCGCCGGCGTCCCCTGAAAGACCACATGGCCGCCGTCGATGCCGGCGCCGGGCCCCATGTCGACTACGTGGTCGGCGGCCAGGATGGTATCTTCATCGTGCTCTACCACCAGCACTGAATTGCCCATATCGCGCATATTCATGAGCGCTGCCAACAGTCGCTGGTTATCGCGCTGATGCAGACCGATGCTGGGCTCGTCCAAAACATAGAGGACGCCGGTCAATTTGGATCCGATCTGGGTGGCCAACCGGATTCGTTGGCTTTCTCCACCTGACAGGGTATGGGCTGGCCGGTCCAGTGTAAGATAGGAAAGCCCTACGTCGTTCAAAAATGCCAAGCGCGAGGAGATCTCTTTGATGATCTTCGCAGCAATCACACCACGCTTGCCATCCATCCGATAGGCGTCGAAAAATGCCTGCAGCGCGATGATGGATCGGGACGTTAAATCACCAACCGACATGCCATCGATCTTGATATGCCGACTCTCCTTGCGCAACCGTGCGCCGCCGCAATGGGGGCATGCCGATTCGACCATGTATTCGTTCAGTTTGGTTTTCTCAACGGACGATGTCGCTTCGGCATGCTGCCGCAGCAAATACGCAAGGATCCCTTCAAAAGGTCGTAATTTCTTTTTGGCGCGACCGTTTTCATGGGTGGTAAAAGGGATCTGCTGGGCCCCTGAACCATGCATCAGCACCATTTTAAACGTTTCCGGTAGTTCTCGGTAAGGGGTGTAGATATCTACGCCATAAAAACCGGTCAGATCTTCCAGAAACTCTCCAAAGGCTACTGAATTCCGATGGGTCCAGAGGGAGATCGCCCCTTCGCGCAGGGAGAGTTCTGGATTTGGGACGATTTGTATTGGGGAGAAGCTTTTAATCGTGCCAATTCCATCACAGTGGGCGCAGGCCCCGTGGGGAGAATTGAAAGAAAAGCTGGCCGGGGAAAGTTCCGGATAGCCGATGCCGCAGCGGCTGCAGGTGGCGTTTTCACTAAATTGCAGCGTTTCGATGACCTCCTCCATGCCGTTGCCGATAAAGGCAACCTTCACCTGGCCTTCAGATCGGGCTATGGCCAGCTCCATGGAGTCCGCCAGCCGGTTGCGGATGCCTGGATTGAGAATCAACCGGTCAACCACCACGTCAATATCTGGACCCGGTGCGTCTGAAAGATCACTGACTGTGTCCAACTCCCGAATTTTTCCGTTAACGCGGATCCGGGCGAACCCATCTTTTCGTAAGCGCTTCAATAAGCCATTCAGGCTGCCGGCAGGATTCGCCGAAATCGGCGACAGTACCATCAGCCGGGAGCCTTCGGGCCATTGCAAAACAGCCGCAACCATTTCATCGATCGTCTGGGAAAGGATCGGCTGGCCGCACTGGTAACAGTGGGCGATCCCGGCACGGGCGTAAAGCAGCCGGATGAAGTCATAAATTTCGGTAACCGTGCCCACCGTCGAGCGAGGGTTATGGGTGGCTGTTTTCTGTTCGATGGCGATGGCTGGAGATAGGCCTTCGATCAGATCCACATCGGGTTTTTCAAGCCGCTCCAGAAACTGCCGGGCGTATGTGGACAGCGATTCCACATAGCGGCGCTGGCCTTCAGCATAGAGGGTGTCGAAGGCCAGGGTGGATTTTCCGGAGCCGGACAGGCCGGTAACCACCACCAGCTTGTTGCGTGGCAGGCTCAGGCTGATATTTTTCAGATTGTGTTGCCTGGCCCCTTCTATGGTAATGGCGTCTAAAGCGGTCAAGGTGTTCGATGATAAGCTGATTCGGGGTTCATGATGTCAGTGCTCCCCTGGTTATCAGGTGATTCGCGGTTTAGCAAGCGTACCTGGTTTGCCGCCATGGTGATTGCTGCCACCATACTCTGCGATGATGCTTTCCCGGAGCCGGCAATGTCGTAAGCAGTGCCGTGGTCCACCGATGTGCGGATAATCGGCAGCCCCAGGGTGGTGTTGACGCCGTCGGCAAAATGGATCATTTTAAAGGGTCCCAGTCCCTGATCATGGTACATGGCCACCACTGCGTCGTATGCCCCTTGCGATGCCCTGAAAAAAACGGTGTCAGGCGGGTGGGGACCGGATACCTCGATCCCCTGGGAGGCGGCCTGGCCAATGGCCGGAGTGATGATTTTCTCCTCTTCATCTCCAAAAAGTCCCGACTCTCCGGCATGTGGATTGAGTCCGGCCACGGCGATACGTGGTTGGTTCAGGCCGAAGCGGCTTTTCAGGGCATGATCGGTCAGGGCAACGATGGCCGCAATCCTATCAGTGGTCAATGCGCCGGGGAGGTGTTTGATGGGAAGGTGGATGGTTGCCAGGACGACCTTCAAACGGTCACCGGCCAGCATCATGGCATAATCCCGGGTGCCGGTGCGCTGGGCCAGTATTTCGGTGTGCCCGCTGAAATGAATATCCGCCATCTTCAAGGCGGATTTATTGATGGGGCCTGTGACGATGGCGGAAACCCTGCCAGCCATGGCGTCATCAATGGCTGAATTCAAATAAGCCACCATGGCTTTCCCGGATGTGCTGCAGGGTTTTCCCCATGCCATGTTCCGGGTGTCAACGCCTGTGGGATCGATTACGCGCACGGCATTTTTTACAATGCGGCTATCCCTGAGTGATGAAAATGCGGCCAACCGGATAAGTGTGGTTCCCGTTGAGGCAATACAACGGTTCAGACGGTTTGCATCACCGTATATGACTGGTCGGCAACACGTTAATACGCGCGGGTCGGCAAGGGCTTTGGCGATGATCTCCGGACCGATCCCCACCGGGTCCCCCATGGTAATGGCCACCAGTGGCGGGTTGGCTTTCATTGTCAGACTTTATAAAGGTTGTTAGACAAGATTTTATCCCTATCATACTCAGCCGCTGCGGGTTTGTAAATTCATTTTCATCCGTCATAGCATGCCAATTCCAGGATTCGTAGAAACCGCTCGGCTTTTCTTAAGTCCAAACTAAAAAAACGAAAAACGGAGAAAAACTAAATAAAACGGCGAAAACAAGAGTTTACTGGTTGGTGGTTACATTGTTGATAACTCCCGATCTGCTTAAAATGCTTATGGAAAAATTGCAGGTTTAAAAAACCTTGTATTTCGAAGCAGTTGCCGGAGAAAAACATAATAACTATTTGAAAAAAAAACTAAAAAAAATATTTGTGAGAAACTTGTTAGCGATTTGTTTAACTGGCTGTCTTCCACTTTGACTTCGAACAGCCTAATTTGTAATAACCCCCCCAGCCGTAGGATCGCGCAGCTACCTTTCTGAAAACCTCAGATAATTAACCAAAAACTTCATATTTTAAACCAATAGTCTGCTGTTTTAAAGAAGCGGGCGACATATTTTAACCGTTGCTGAGGGGGATTTATTTTATAAATGGACCGAATTTGGATGTCAGTGAAATCCCTGCTCAAGGAAAAAATTCCCGGCCACAGTTACCGGATGTGGATTGAACCCATCGATTTCTGCGATAAAGAAGAGGGCAGCATTGTACTGGCCTGCCCCAATCTGTTTTCGAAAAGGCGCATATCCGATCATTATGGTCAAGCAATCGAAGAGGCGGTGTCGAGAGTGGCCGGTATGGCGCTGAAGGTTCGTCTGGTTGTCGGGCCAAGCCGGGGCGGGGAATGCAGGGAAAAAAGACAGGACCGGCAATTGAAGCTGCCAGACATCGATCCACCAGCCAATGGGGGTCGACTGCTAAGAAAAGACTACACCTTCGATCAGTTTGTGGTCGGAAAAAACAGTGACTTTGCCTACTCTGCAGCACTTTCCCTGGCAGCGCGAAATCAGGGCAATCAGAACTCCTTGTATCTGCTTTCGAAAACCGGACTGGGAAAAAGCCATCTTTCCCAAGCGGTGGGCCACCACATCTTCAAGACCTTTCCCAAAGAGCGGGTCTACTATATGACGGCCGAAGATTTCATGAATGAGATGACCGATTCCTACCGGAGCAGCAATATCCACCGTTTCAAGGAAAAGTACCGTCAGAACTGCGACGTACTGCTGCTGGAGGACGTTCATTTTCTGAGTGGAAAAAATGGTACCCAGGAGGAGTTGTCCAATACGCTCGAGTCGCTGATGAATGCCAACAAGAAAATCATCTACTCCAGTTGTTATCTGCCATCCGAAATCCCCAAACTCAATGAAAAACTCAAATCGCGGCTCTGCTGCGGCCTGATTTCAAAAATCGACGCCCCGGACTACAAGACCCGTCTGCGGATACTCAGACAAACGGCCAAATCAAGTGGATACAGCATTCCCGAAGAGGTCTTCCAATATCTGGCGTCTGAGCTGACAGACGATGTGAGGCAACTGAAAAGCGGTTTTATCGGCGTTGCCGCCCAAGCCTCGCTGCTTGGATCGGATGTGGATTTGGACCTTGCCCGCAGCGTCGTTAAAAACATTGTGACCTCACGCGAGGGCATTACACTGGATTCCATCAAGCAACTCGTCTGTAAATACTATAATGTCAGCCTGGCAGATCTGACATCTCCCTCCCGGCGGCAAATGATTGTTCGTCCGCGGCAGGTGGCCATGTACCTCTCTAGACAATACACGGATCATTCCCTTCAAACTATCGGAAAAAGCTTCAACCGATACCATGCAACGACGCTGCATGCCCTGAAAGCTGTGCAAAAAGGGGTTAAGGAAAACGGCACCATTCAGAAACACGTTCAATTTCTTTCCGAACGACTGGAAAAAGGTAAGACCTGATTCTGGTTTCAACAAGAATTCCATGAAAATCGATCCCGATTGCCTGCAACAAATGGAACGCATTGTCGGCAGACCCCATTTTTCCGCGCGCCGGGAAGACCTTGTCTGCTATGGGTACGATGCCACCGCCGTGCTTTATATCCCAGATGCCGTGGTGTTTCCGGCGTCGTCACAGCAGGTGTCGCAAATCATGGCCCTTGCCAATGCGTTCCGCATACCCGTGATTCCGCGAGGCGGTGGGTCCGGCATGACCGGTGGTGCCTTGGCTGTCAGGGGTGGGGTTGTCATCGTCTTCAGTCGCATGAACCGGATCTTGGAAGTCGACCAGGAAAATCTCGTTGCCCGTGTTCAACCCGGCGTGATCACGGCTGCATTTCAGGACCAGGTGAAACGGATGGGGTTGTTTTACCCGCCCGACCCGTCCAGCGCCGGATTTTCCACCATGGGTGGTAACCTGGCCGAATGCGCCGGGGGTCCAAAAGCGGTAAAATACGGCGTGACCCGGGATTATGTTCTGGGGCTTGAAGCCGTTTTGCCGACCGGAGAAATTATAAAGACCGGTGTGCGTACAGCCAAAGGGGTGGTTGGGTACGATCTCACCCGGCTCATTGTGGGGTCCGAGGGCACCCTGGCGCTGATTACCGAAGCCACCGTAAAACTTTTGCCGCTGCCTGAGAGCGTTATGACCCTCACGGCTTCCTTTGCCGGCATGGATATTGCCGCCCGGGCGGTTTCCGCGATAGTTCGCAGTCATACCGTTCCCCGCACGATTGAATTCATGGATAATGCCTCCATCCGGCTGGCGGAAGGGTATCTCCACGTGGGGTTGCCCGTGGAAGCCGGCGCCTTGCTCATCATGGAGGTGGATGGCAAACGGGATGAAATTGGCGGGTTGACCCGGGCTCTGGAGGATCAGGCTCGGCGTCTAGGTGCCGTTAAGGTCACTGTCGCCCAAACCGAAGCGGAGGCCCAACGGTTGTGGCAGGCGAGAAAAGCCATTTCACCGGCGTTGTTCAAACTGGCACCGCATAAGATCAACGAGGATATTGTGGTTCCCAGGAACCGGGTGCCGGACCTGGTGGCCAAGATCGACGACCTCAGGCGCCAGACCGGCCTGACCATGGTGGCCTTTGGTCATGCGGGTGACGGCAACATCCATTTCAACATCATGCTTGACAAATCCGACCCAAAGGCGCTGGAAACCGCCAAGAGGGCCGTGGAGGCCCTTTTTGACTACACCCTGGCCCTGGGAGGGACGATCTCAGGAGAGCACGGCGTCGGCATCACCAAAGCGCCCTATCTGCGGAAAGAGGTCGGTGGTGAAGTGATCGCACTGATGCAGCGCATCAAAAAGGCCTTTGATCCGTTGGGCCTATTGAATCCGGGCAAGATTTTTCCTGGATCCGTTGAATAGGCTGGGGTGTGCGGAGGAAGGATTATTGGGCGAACTCCCGGCTGATATTGCGTCTAGTGGCCTTTGATGGCCATCCCGCCGGCTGAAACCAACTCTTCTAAAATCTCAAAGCGTTCATTCTGATAATGCGCAATGGCGCAGCGGAGATTTAGGGCGCACCGCGTTCGGCATACGGGATCGATCTTCCGGAATCTGCCGAAACAACCCAAATACTGATCCAACGAGAATTCAGTTTTTTGCCTGGACATCATTGGCATATCCTATTGCTCCAGTAGGTTGAGAAGTTCGTCGTGGATGGCGCCGTTGGTGCAGACGATCTCATCCTCATCGATAAAATAGGGCGCACCTGAAAAAACGGTTGTGCGGGCACCGGCTTCCTCGGCAATCAGGAATCCGGCAGCAGTATCCCACGGTTTGAGATGCTGCTCCCAGAAGCCGTCAAAGCGGCCGCCGGCCACATAGCATAAATCCAACGCCGCTGATCCCAACCGGCGGACCCCCTGGGTGGCCGTCAGACATTTGCCGAAACGGCCCATCAGCGGATCGAATATGGTCTGAAGATCGTAGGGGAAGCCGGTGACCAGAAGGCTGTCGGCAAGCGTTCGGGTGGTGGATACGAAAATGGGTGTGCCGTTCAACTGGGCGCCCTGATCCTTGACACCGACGAACAGTTCGCCCAGAAGCGGCGCCAGGACAATTCCGGCTAAAATGCGATCGTCGACAGCAAACGCGATCGAAACACAAAACAGTGGCAGGTTATGCGCAAAGTTGGTTGTGCCGTCCAACGGATCGATGATCCAACAGCCGTCGCTGCCCGCGTGTGTTCCGCTCTCTTCAGCCAGAATAGCGTGGCTGGGGAAAACCGTGGAGATGGTGTCGATAATGGCTGCCTCCGACCGGGTGTCCGCTTCGGTCACCAGATCGATGGCTCCTTTTTTACGGATCGACCCAAGCCTGCCGAAATGCTTGGTGAGAATCCTGCCACCGTTGCAGGCAGCCGCGATCCCCACCTGTTTGATCCGTTCGATTTCCATAAGAGAAAATAACTACAAAAAATGTGTGTATCCTGTCAACTGAATTGTCAATTAAATTTTAACTGTTTTAAATAACTCGCTATTGACGATTAACGACCGGTTCAAGCCGTTTGGTCTCGAAGGTGTTCCACTGTGCTTTCCATTTTTTCCGACAGCGCTTTTAGCGTCGACCGATTTAATGCGCTGATCGCGATTCCGTTGAGACGCTGGATCAGCCCATCGCGTATTTCCGGATCCACCCGATCCATTTTATTGAGCACCCGGATGGTGGGAATGCCGCCGAGGTTTAACTCAGAGAGGATGGATTCAACGGAGCGGATCTGGTCCGGATGGCGCGGATTACTGATATCGATAACGTGCAGCAGCAAGTCTGCGTTTTCCAACTCTTCAAGCGTGGCTTTAAAAGCCGCCATGAGCTCTTTGGGTAGATCGCGGATAAATCCGACCGTGTCGGTGATGATCACTTCGAGGTCCCTGGGAAAACGCAGGCGCCGGCTGGATGGATCCAGGGTGGCGAACAACTTGTCCTCGGCCAGCACCCGGCTCCGGGTCAACTGATTGAGCAGGGTTGACTTTCCTGCATTGGTGTAGCCGATGATGGAGATCACGGGGAGACCTTTTTTGCTGCGGCGGTTTCGCTGCTGGCTGCGGTTTTTTTGAATCGTTGACACGGCTTGCTCCAGGCGTTGAATCCGGTCCCGGGCGCGCCTGCGGTTGATTTCCAGGCGGGTTTCACCCGGTCCGCGGCCGCCGATTCCGCCGGTGAGCCTGGACATGGCGGTGTCCTTGGTAACCAGTCGGGGAAGGATAAATTTCAACTGGGCCAGTTCCACCTGCAGTTTCCCTTCCCGGGTCTGAGCCCGTTGGGCGAAAATATCCAGAATCAGTTGTGTCCGATCAATGACTTTAATTTCAGTGCGATCGGCAATGGAGCGGATCTGGGAAGGATTGAGCTCCTGGTCGAAGATGATCAATGTGGCACCCCGGTGAAGCGCCATTATGGATAGCTCATCCAGCTTGCCGCTGCCCATGAGAAAACGGGGATTGGCTTTTTTGCGCTGCTGCAGAACCGTGTCGATGACGCTGATACTGGCTGTCCGGGCAAGTTCCTTCAGTTCATCCAAGGAGTCGAGCGCATCTTTTCGGGGGCCGGTAAAGATGCTGACCAGCAGGGCTTGTTCCGATCCTGCCGGGCCGGCGGCATCGATTTTTTGTTTGGCCAATTCGGCTTCTAAGGCCAGGATCAGGTCAAGGCAATCGATTTGCGGCCGGAAGGGCGGCAACGGCTCCATGATCCGGTAGGGTGTCGTTTCGCTTGCTCCCGGTAGAATATGGGCCCAATGAATGGCCGTCGGTACGCCGGCGGCAGTCATGGTGACAACTGCCATAAGGTCTAATCTCAGCAGGGACAAATCCGTCAGGTCGTCCTGGGTCAGGGCTGTTTCAGTCAGATGGGTGTGCACGCAGCGGAGTCCCCGCAGACGGTCCGGTGCCAGTCGGTATTCCTTTAGATCGGGGATGAGAATTCGGTCCACTTCACCCATCAGGACTTGGGTGATTTTTCCGCTGCGGTCGATGAGCAGACCGATTTGCCGGCCCGTCTCGGCGGAAAGGATGCACATATCCCGGCACAATTCGTGAGAAACGATGGCCTGGGGAGGAATCCGTCGACGGCTGAGATTCTCTAGACGCTTGATCTGGCTGGCTTTGAGACCCAGCAGCGTGCCGTAAAGTTCTTTCATTCAGAGGCCAGGTTTTCGAAGCGGGTGTAAGATTTAAGGAAGGCCAGGGAGGCCATGCCGGTGGGGCCGTTGCGCTGTTTGGCCAGAATAATTTCCGCCGTTCCCCGATTGGGATTATTCTCATCCCGGTTGTAAACTTCGTCCCGATAGATGAAGGCCACCAAGTCGGCATCCTGCTCCAGGGCACCGGACTCCCTGAGGTCAGACAATTGAGGTCGTTTGTCACTGCGCTCTTCCAGCTTCCGGTTGAGCTGGGACAGTGCGATGACCGGTATGTTGAGTTCCTTGGCCAGAATTTTCAGGGAACGGGAGATGTCTGAGATCTCAAGGTCCCGTCGTTCGATATTGGCGTTGCCCCGCATGAGTTGAAGATAGTCGATAATGATCATTCCCAGGCCCTTGTCCATTTTCATACGCATGGATTTGGTTCGAATTGAGGTGGAGGAAATATCCGGGGAATCATCGATAAAGATGGGGGCTTCGGTTAGCCGACCGGCAGCGTCCGTGATCCGGCTCCAGTCCTCCTGGTTTAAGAAACCACTGCGAATGCGGGATGAATCGACACGGGCCTCGGCACACAGCATACGCATGGAGAGCTGCTCTTTGGACATTTCAAGCGAGAAAACAGCTACGGGTACACCGCCCTCGATGGCCGCGTTGCGGGCCATATTCAGGGCAAAGGCTGTTTTTCCCATGGCCGGGCGGGCGGCCAGAATTATCAAATCGGAATTTTGAAAACCGGAGGTGAGGGCATCGAGCTTTGAGAAACCGGTGGTGACACCCGTGACCAGTGCCCGGTTGCCCTGACGCTCCTCTAGCGCGTCAATGTTGGCTTCAATTATTTTGCTGATCGGAAAAAATGCCGGTTTGGTTTTTCCTTCGGAAAGCTCAAAAATGGCACTCTGGGCAAACTCGATAACGCTTTCGACTTCTCCACGGTCTTCAAAACAGCGGTTGGATATGGTGTTGGAACGTTCGATGAGGCGTCTTAAAACGGCCTTGTCGTGGATGATGCGTGCATAATGGTGGGCATTGACCGCCATGGGCACTGCGTCCACCAGTCGGGCCAGATAGGCGGCGCCCCCGATTTTATCCAGCCCATCCGTTTGCCTGAGGATATTGCTCATCGTCACCAGATCAACCGGTTCGCTTTTGGCATAGAGCGTCTCAATGGCGGAAAAAATGATTTTATGCGCGGTTTTGTAAAAATCGTCAGCGGACAGGATTTCGAGAACATCGAACAGTGTGCTGTTGTCGATCAGGATGGCGCTGAGGATCGATTCTTCCGCCTCGATGCTTTGGGGCGGCAGTTTATGAAATGCAGAATCTCTGGGTGCTGGGTGCTGGGTGTCTGACATGGGAAGTCAACTTCATGGATAAAACCGGGAGCCGGGTGCCACATAGGCACAACGGCTCCCGGCTGCCTGTTTTGGATCATGCTTCTTCGGGAACGACCTCCACGGTGATTTCCGGTTTAATGCCCTGGTATACGCGGATGGGAACCTTGAAGGTCCCGATGGTTTTAATGGGTTCATTGAGCAGTACCATCCGTTTTTCCACCTCGACACCCTTTTTTTTCAGGGCGTCGATGATGTCCCTGACGGTCACCGAACCGTAAAGCTTATCCGCTTCATGGACTTTTGAAGCAATTGTCACGGTAACGGATTCCAGACGTTTGGCCATTTCCTGGGCAAACTCCTTTTCCTTGGCAATCTGCAATTCGAACTTGGCTTTTTCCTGTTCGAGTAATTTGCGCTGCTGCGGGGTGGCCGGAACGGCTTTGCTTTGGGGAAGCAGGTAGTTGCGTGCATACCCGGCCGCCACATTGACTTCACTTCCGATAATCCCTAATGAACTGATGGTTTCCTTCAAAATTACTTTCATGCTTAACCTCCAGAAAAGGCCTGCCGGGATGCTATGACGGCAGGCCCGGTTCACCCGTGTTGGTGTCAATTTTTCTAAAATTGAACCACATGTCAAAAAGTCCAATGCAGATAATTACCAGCAGGAAGAGTTGTTGGACGGCGATCATCATATACAGTACGATCCGCACGATCCTCGGTAGTTTCTTTTTTTCGAAGTAAAACGAAACAATGGCGATACCCTGGATAAAATAGATCGTCAGCAGCACCAGCATCCCGTTGACTCCGATCAGTCGTATTTCCTTGGCGGGCAGAAGAATGATCAGGCCGCAAGCGATAACTCCCCATACCAGCGGTTCGGGTGCCCGCCAAAGGTTGAGGCGCCCGAAATCCGGATAATAAAGCCCGCGGCGTTCCATGATCGGGCGCGCGGCAATCAAATTTGTCCAGGCCACAAAAAGGGTTGAGGCAGCAGCCAGTGAGGGCAATATCCGCACCAGTACATATTGGATCTGGTCAAGAGATCCGGAAATGGCGTCAATGGTTTCCTGCGGAATGCCGATACTTTTATATAGGTCCAGGGATAACGCCAGGTTTGTTGCGACGTAAGTAGAGACGAGCGCGGTTAACCCCGTGCTGGCCACCATGCTGTATAACAGCATGCCGATCAGACCGGTTCCAAGGACAATGCCGCAGGCAACCGCGACGGTGACTTCTACGGACAACTCTTTTTCAAACATTTCGCTCATAACAAACCCAAGCAGCATCAGTCCTGAAAAAAAGAAGATGTCCATGGTTAGTCCGCCAAAAACGAGGCCCATCACCGCAATTGCCACCAACGGAACAATCACCCCGTTGCGTCTGCCCAGTTTAGCCCGGTAAAAAAGAACCGGCAGGGGAATAAACATGGAAAAGAGGAATCCCACCACCGGCATAAAGAGCGCTGCGGAAAAAATGACCAGGGTAGCCATCACGCCGGTAGCGATATCTTTACTAACTCCATTTTGAAATGGCAGCAGGGCCATCCGCTTCTCCTGAATTTAGACATTCTGGTGCTGCCGGGTACGTTTGCGGTCAGGCTATGCGTCGAAGTTGCCTACGTAGGGCAGGAGGGCAATGGTCCGCGCGCGTTTGATGGCATGGGTCACGGCCCGCTGATGCTTGGCGCAGGCTCCTGAGATTCTGCGAGGAATAATTTTACCCCGTTCGGTGGTGAAATATTTCAGTGCTTTGGGATCCTTGTAATCGATAGCGAGGCTCTGGTCGGCACAGAATCGGCACACTTTACGTCGGTGAAAAATTCTTCTTTTCTTTCTTCTGGGGCGTGGTTTTGCGAAGGCCATCGGTTACTCCTCTCCCTTTTCTTCAGTCGGTTCGCTATTCACAGCTGATTCTTCTGATTTTGTGGCTTGTTCGGCGGCATCTGCCGCGGCCTGTTCCTTCCTGGCCGTTTTTTCCTCCATCTCCGCCTTGATGGCATCCAGATCGGCATCCTCTTGCAGCAGGACAGTCATGAACTTCATGATTTTGTCGTCGATTCTGAAAAAACGTTCCATTTCCTGAACTAAGGCGCCATCACCACAAAAATCCAGTCTCACATAGTGCCCCCGGTTTTTTTTCTTGATGTCATAGGCCAGCTTTTTGGTGCCCCAGTCATCCGTTTCAATCAGGATCCCTTTATACTGGGGGATCAGGTCGTTGACCCGCTCAAATATCGGCGATTCGGCCTCTTTGGACAGGTCAGGGTCAATAATAACAATCGTTTCGTACCGCTTCATAGAACCTCCTTGTGGATTTAAAGCCCCGGCTGCGGGCCGGAGCAAGGAATCGTGATTCCAGAGGAATCAACTAAAATTAATACAAATATCATCAACTGAAAAAACCTGTCAAGCGCTTAGTGAAAATCATCGCGCTTCGGTTAATGGCTGCGAATATTCTGCCGGCACCATAAAAAAAGGGGCGGCATTACCGTCCCTTGAAAAATTCATTGGTGGGCCGTATTGGAATCGAACCAATAACCTACTGATTAAGAGTCAGGTGCTCTGCCTAGTTGAGCTAACGGCCCTGCTGTGTCAAAACAACAAGGGCGTCTATTAACAGCCAAGGTGGTGGATGTCAATCGGTTTTTGTCCATGACGCCCAAGGAGGCGGTGCTATGCATCCGGCCAACCGTCGTTTTTTTTGCGCCTTATCTGTGCTCGATCCCGTTTCCATTCATTTTTGCGCTTCCCTTGTCCTTTTTGGGGTCGTTCCCGGAAGGCTGGGTTGATGGAGAGGTCCGCTAGATAGCTTCCCGGCGTTTTAGGCGTATCCGCTGATCGCGGGGGAAGCGGCTGGTTAGGCTTTGGTATCTTTTTGGATGGCGGCGGTCCATGGAAACTGCCAAGCGGCAAGCAATCTGACAGGAATAACTGGTTGCCAAATTGCCACATCGTTGCACCCAATTTCCGGGCATGGTCCGAATTCACGGTCAGAATCACGGGGGAGGGATCGATTCGCCGCCCAAGCCGTCGAGCCAGCTCCATTTGGTCGGCCAGAATAATCCGATACCCGGAAGTGACCGCCGGCAGACCTTTTTCCAAAATAGCGGAATAGGCCCGTTGGCGAACCGGGAAATAAACCAGTTTAGGGAATTTAGTTGGTATTTCCGGCAAAAAGAGATCGGATCGGTCCACGGCGCGTATCCGGTTGTCCTGCATTTCAATTACTGGAGCACAGGTGGTATGGATCAATTGATTTATCTGATTCAGTCGCACCTGGCGCCAGCCTGGTTCTTCCGCCAGCGCCTTAATCAGGTCCTTGATTTTCACGTAGCCATCCGGGTCGGGAACCAAACCGAATTCATCCGGCTGTCGGCCAAGGATATAAACAAGCATTTTTGAGAGTTTTTCGACGGATCGGCTGTGTTTCATCGATCGTAATCAAAGCCATTTGGTTGGGTTGGATCAATCCATGGAACAGTGTGATGGATTCCTACGCGACAGGCTACCGGTGCCGGATTCATTCATCTGTCAACCCCGATCTTCCGGCTGACAGGCTTAGCCGGTGTCCTGCTTGACCTGACTGCTTGTGTCTGGTAGTTTCCGCTTCGATCATTCCAAAAGTCAACAGATTTCATTCCGTTCAACCAGAAAGGACGACAACCAATGGAAAAAAAGAGATCCACGGCATTGTATAAGCGGGCACAGCAACTGATACCCGGTGGTGTGAACAGCCCGGTCAGGGCATGTCGGTCCGTGGGAACGGATCCGCTGTTTATTGATCGTGCCGATGGATGTCGGATATTTGACGCCGACGGAAACGGGTATGTCGACTATATCGGGTCGTGGGGCCCGATGATCCTGGGGCACCGGCACCCGTCGGTGGTTGCCGCAATTGCTTCCGCCCTGGATCGGGGAACCAGTTATGGGGCGCCTACCGAATTGGAAATAGAACTGGCGGAACTGATTGTCGAAGCCGTTCCCTCCGTGGACATGGTGAGAATGGTGAATTCGGGAACCGAAGCCACCATGAGCGCCATCCGCCTGGCACGAGGCTATACGGGTCGGGACAAGATCATCAAATTCGACGGCTGTTACCACGGGCATGCGGACTCCCTGCTGGTGGAGGCAGGTTCAGGTGTTGCGACCCTGCAAATTCCCGGCAGTTCGGGGGTTCCGGCTGCATTTATCGAACACACCTTGTCGCTGCCTTACAATGATGTCGATACGGTTCGCAAGGTTATGGCGGAAAAGGGGCGTCAGGTTGCCTGCATCATCGTGGAGCCGGTTGCAGGGAACATGGGATTGGTGCCGCCGCGTGACCGGTTTCTGGAAACCCTTCGTGAAACCACAGAAAAGGAAGGCGCCCTGCTCATCTTCGATGAGGTCATGACCGGGTTCAGAGTTGCCTTTGGCGGGGCACAGGCGCTTTACGGAATTACTCCGGACCTGTCCTGCTTCGGAAAGATTATCGGCGGGGGACTGCCGGTGGGTGCCTATGGTGGCCGGCGTGAAATTATGGTGCATATTGCTCCCATGGGACCCGTCTACCAGGCAGGCACCCTGTCCGGCAACCCTCTGGCCATGGCCGCGGGAATTGCAACACTGAAGCAATTGAAATCGCCCGGATTCTATGAAATCCTGGATGCGCGGGCTGAGAAGTTGCTGACCGGTTTGAAATCGCTGGGCGAAAAGGCCGGTATCCATGTTTCCTGCGCTCGAGTCGGGGCTATGCTGGGTATGTTTTTCACCGATCGACCGGTACACAATTTTATTGACGCCAAAAGATCCAATCTTGAGCAATTCTCCAGGTACTACCAGGGCATGCTGGAAAACGGTATTTATCTGGCGCCATCCCAGTTTGAAGCTTTTTTTCTGTCGGCTGCCCACGATGACGCCGCCATCACCCAGACCTTGTCTGCTGCGCAAAGGGTATTCGCCAGACTTTCTTGATGGCGCTTTTAAACCCAGCTCCCCGGCAGGTGGTCATGTCCTGTAAGGGATCCGGCTTTTACTGGCTGCGTGCCGGATTCCGGTCAAAAGGATAGATTCAAACGGATCCACGGATTCATTAAATCATCGCGCCGGTCTTCCGATCCGAAGGTTGAGGCGCCTTGGATATAATCGAGGATGCATTCGACATCGATGCGCAACGATGATCGGGTTGTCATCGGCAGGCAGACCCCAGGATCTTCATCAAGGTCAAACGAGGCCGGCTTGGTGGCGTTGATCAGTGCGTGGCCATTGCGGATGGTTCTGAACGAAAGGGGGTTGGCGCTGCTGCAGCCGTAGAACAGGATCGTCATCGCTGAAAATATCAAAAAAACTGATTTTTTCATTTTGCTGACCCTCCTTTACTGTCGATGCGGCATGAATTCAATTGGCCATGTGCCTTTTAGTATTGCCGGAAAAGGAAAACAGTCTATTTTTGTGCAGCTTGACTCGGACGTTAATTGAAAAAATAATTCGTTGGATTGACAGCCACGCCATTCAAACGGACTTCGTAGTGGACGTGCGGCCCCGTGCTTCGGCCCGTGTTGCCCACCAAGGCGATCGTCTCGCCCCGTTTTACCTGTTCACCCCTTTTTTTGACTATTTTCTGGGTATGACCATAGCGGGTCACCATTCCGAAACCGTGTTCAATTGTTATCATATTACCCATCAGGCCTTTACTGCCGGCAAAGGTCACGATGCCGTCTGCCGGTGAAATGATCGGCGTACCCGCATGGGTGGCAATGTCAAGGCCGCGGTGGAATTCCCGGCGGCCGGTAAATGGTGACTCACGATACCCGAAATGCGATGATATCCAACCCTTTACCGGGCGAACGGACGGGGTGGCCGCCAGCAGGTTGCGTTTTCCTTCGAGATGGCTGAAGATTGATGCAAATGAATCATGTTGATTGTGAGCGGCATGATCAATCTCATTGATTTCAACATGCATGTCCCTGACAAGATCCTGGTAATCCTTTTCCATCATCATGGCCGGGTCCAGGTCTTCGGGATCAGAACCGCCCACGCCGAACAGGCTTGACCCACTATCACTGGTTTCCAGATTGGCAATGATCCTGATTTTATGTTCAAAATTTTGCAGATTGACCAATTCGGTACTTATCTCATTTATTTTATTTGAAAAAGCGACGATTTGACTCTGCTGCTGAGCAACTTGCTCCGCTTGTGTCCGCAGTTTTGAGCGCAGTGTATGCACAGCCTGGACTTCGCCTTTCAGGCGAATGTAATCGAAAATGCAAAAGCATATTACCAAGGCTGCAGTTAGGCACAACAATACGGTTACCGGAAGGAACATTCTCGGAACAGTTGTCTGTCTGACCGGGCTTCCCGCAGCATCAAAAATCAACAGGGTCAACTTTTTATTCATGGTCACCATCATCCATCAAGCCTGAAAAAGGCCTTGATTTTGAAAGTTTGCAGGGTTGACCGGAAGCAGGGCAATCGTACAATGTCCTTCGAACCGACCTTCCCGTTCGCTGGTGATGTGTCCGATCTGGGTTTCAATCTGTTTCTTAGGGCATTGGGTGTTACTGCTGTAGTAGGTCATGTTCAAAACACTGCCGGCCTTAAGTTTAGGAAGAACGGCAGAATTTGCTTTAACGACAACGAACATGGGGCTGGATTCGCTGCGCCAAATTTTGAATTGGTAAAGCGGGTGCGGTTGGTCAACCGCAAACTCCACGCTGTAAAATGCCCCGGGTTCCATTGACTGCTTAACTTTTGTGACGGTGTCGGTATTCATTTCAATGGCGGTCATGACAATTCCTCCAGGATTCTGTTGGCTGCTCAGGTCAAGTTTTCAACCGATGATTAAGCAATATCAATGCCACTTATTGCTTATGCATCCGGGCCGCGCATCGGGGTATATTGTCTATCGGCAGTCTGGAAATTTTCTTGAACCGCGATAGCGAGCGCATTTTCCGCTGCTTGCGGCGGTGTTAGCGAGCGAACGGGGAATCGATCATCCTTACGGTGAACCCTCCACGCGGTAAGCCGCCGGGAAGGTTCAATGGGGCTTTAGGAGGAAAAGGCGCGCTCAGGCAAGGTCCCGGATGTCATACCGGGTAATCAGTCGCGACAGGTAGGTTCGTTGGATATCCATAACCTTGGCGGCGGTGCTTCGGTTGCCACCCGTATGTTTCAGGTTGATCAGGATGAATTCCTTTTTGAATTCATTGAGGGCCTCGTCGAGGGTGAGTCCGACCTTCAGCCCGGCAAATTTGGGCAAGGAGGTGGCAATAGGCAGATCTTGCGGCAGGATGGTTTTCCCGTCCCCCATAACCACTGCGCGTTCAATGGCGTTGCGCAATTCACGAATGTTGCCGGGCCAGTTGTAATGGGACATCTTTTCCATGGCTGTTTCGGAGATGGTCAAACCCGACAGGCCAGTCTCCTTTTTAAACACATCAAGAAAATGTCCGGCCAGAAAGGGGACATCTTCGAGGCGCTCCCTCAGTGGCGGTATATTCAGTTGGACCACGTTCAGCCGGTAGTACAAATCCTCCCTGAATTTTCCTGCTTCCACCTCTTTTTTCAGATTCTTGTTTGTAGCCGAAAGCACGCGCACATCTACAGTGATGGGTATGTTGCCGCCGACCCGGTAAAAGACCCCTTCCTGGAGAACCCGGAGCAGTTTAGCCTGGATACCGGGGGCCATTTCGCCTATTTCGTCAAGAAAGAGTGTGCCTTCATGGGCAGTTTCGAATTTTCCGAGTTTGCGGCCTGCGGCACCGGTGAAGGCGCCTTTTTCATAGCCGAAAAGTTCCGATTCCAACAGGGTTTCGGGTAAGGCTGCACAGTTGAGCACCACAAGCGGTTTGTCCTTGCGAGGACTCTCACGGTGGATCAACCGCGCTATCAGTTCCTTGCCCGTGCCGCTTTCACCTTGAATCAGTGCCGTGGTTTTGGTGCGGGAGAGTTTCTGGGCATCTTCAAGTACTTTTTGTAAAATGATGCTTTTCCCGATTATTTGGTGTTTTTCGCCCAACTCCTTTTTCAGATCCATATTTTCCTGGCGAACCTGCTCGAGGCTGCGCGCGCTGCCGATGGCCAAAGCAGCCAGGCTGGAAAATTCTTCAAGCACGTTCATGTCGGCCAGGGTAAACTGGGTATTGTCCCTTTTGTTAATGACTTGAACGACCCCGATGGTTTCGTCGTTGATTTTTAAGGGAACGCATGCCATGGAACGGGTTTCAAAATCGACGCTATCGCTGATTTCGCGCATCCAGCGGCTGTCCTGCTGAGCATCGGCGATCAGCAGGGGTTGACCGGTTTTGGCCACATGGCCGGCGATACCCTGTCCCAACTTCACCCTGAACTCTTTGACCCTTTCACCTTTGGAACCGGTGGCCACCTTGAAAAACAGACTACCGGTTTTGGGGTCCAGCAGAAGCAGTGAGGCGGCGGCTGCGCGCACGACGCCAGTGGCGGATTCGATGATCAGCTGGAGGAGTTTGTCCAAATCCTGAACGGAAGAAACCCAGGATGATATGGCTTTTAACTGGTCGATAGGGGCGTAGACATCACAGGTATCTGTTTTCATGTTCCAATAATCTTTGGGGCGGTCAGGCCGGTGATTGGATAATAATGGTAGTCCCCCTGGTAATCGGTACCGAGTGGCTCTCATATTAGCTTATGGAACCGGCATGTGTCAAATCAAATAATGGATATCATTAAAGATTAGACAGGGCCGAGGAAGCCGGGGATGCTATTGCACCCGGGCTTGGCTGCCTGGTGCGCTTGATGAAGTCTTCTTAGCCGGATGGCGTGGCCAATCCGCCCTAAGGATTATCGGCTACATTTATACCAATCATTGGGCCGCCATTGCAATCCGGACGGTCATACCCATGTCTGGTGCGGGAAACATTCGATCGCCAACGGACGGGTTGCCGGTGATCAACAGCTTGTTATTCGATAATCAATCGGCTACATTCACGTACAGCGTGCGTGACATCGCAAGGAACTAAAAATTTTAAAATAGGAAACCGGCTGCATGATTCTGCCCGAAAAAAATCGAATTCCGGAGAAGTTGGAAACCGTTCACCTGATTGCTGTATGCGGAACGGCCATGGGTGCACTGGCCTGCATGCTCAAAGATTTGGGTTACCAGGTCACCGGTTCAGACGACCATATTTATCCGCCCATGAGCCGATTCCTTGAAGAAAAGGGTGTTGGGATCATGACCGGGTTTGACGGGTCCCACCTGTGCCACCGGCCGGATCTGGTTGTGGTTGGCAATGCGGTTTCGAGGGACAATGCGGAAGTGGCCGCCGTCGAAGCGATGTCGTTGTGTTACTGTTCCATGCCCCAGGCGGTCAATCGGTTTTCGGCCGCTGGCAAGCGACAGTTACTGGTGGCAGGAACCCACGGTAAAACGACCACCTCGGCTCTGCTCGCCTGGATCCTCTTCTCAGCTGGCCGGGATCCTTCATTTATCATTGGCGGTATTCTGCCCAATTTCATGAGCAACTATCGAACCGGAGGCGGGGACTGTGTGGTTATCGAAGCGGATGAGTACGATACCGCTTTTTTCGACAAGGGCCCAAAATTCATGCATTACAACCCGGAAGCGGCTGTTTTGACCAGCCTTGAGTTCGATCATGCGGACATTTACCGGGACCTAGACCATGTTCGTGACGCGTTCGGACGGTTTGTTTCCAGAATCAGCCCTGAATCACTTCTGGTCAGTGTTGATGATGATCCCAATGTGAGCGGCCTGGTGGGATTGGCAGCGTGTAAACAACTTTCCTACGGTGTGCAGGCAGATTCGCCATGGCGCCTTGGCGAGGTTTTTGTAGAACCGCCGGTAACTCGGTTTAGGATCATCAAAAATGGTAAAGATTATGGGATATTCCGTACCCGGATAATGGGTGTGCACAATTTGAAAAATACGCTCGCTGCCGTTGCGGTGGCCGATTACCTGGGGGTAGCCGCCGATGAAATCGCCCACGCTCTGGATAATTTCGCCGGCGTGCAGCGGCGCCAGGAGATCCGCGGTGAAAAACGGGGAATACTTGTCATCGACGATTTCGCACACCATCCCACCGCCGTGAAGGAGACGATTAAGGCGGTGAGATGCCATTTTACCAAAAACAGGATCATTGCTGTATTCGAACCACGAACCCATTCGAGCATGCGCAAGGTGTTTCAGCAGGATTACGTGACCGTGTTCGATCCGGCGGATCAAATTTGCATCCGAAAGCCCTCCTTGCTGAAAAAAGTACCCGAAGGGGAGCGATTTTCAAGCCTTCAGCTTGTTGCCGATCTGAATCAAAGAGGGAAGCTCGCGACCCATTTTGATGACACGGATTCCATAATTGCCCATTTGGTCAAATCCGCCAACTCAGGCGATGTGATTCTGATAATGTCCAATGGCGGGTTCGACAATATCCACGAGCGTTTGCTTGGGGCATTATAAAAAATTCCGACTTGTGTGGCAACTGCGTTGCCAGCGGTCTTTCAGGACAGCCGTGTTCTACTAACTCGTCAGTCCATAGTTTAGCGGCATGCTGCTGCTAAACTATGGACTGACGAGTTAAATAAGATTATAAGCGTATTGAAGGATGTTGAGATAGATAATTCACACCAATTACCGATGGGTTTTGTTACATGGGGGTTTCCAAGTTAGATGCAATATGCTGCCACGATTACCGGCACCGGCCGCGCATTTCCCGAAAGCCGGATAACCAATGAAGAAATCGTCCGCCGATTGGAAAAGGACCACATCAGCACCAATGACCGCTGGATCCGTGAGCGCACAGGTATTCGTGAACGTCGGTTTTCCCGTTTGGAAAATCCCGATGAACACAATTCATCTCTGGGTGTTGCGGCGGCCAGAAAGGCGCTTGACATGGCCGGCCGGACATCCGCTGATATCGATCAGATCATCTATGCCACCTGTACGCCGGACACCCTGATCCCCTCCACGGCCTGTTGGCTTCAGCACAAAATCGATGCTCCCCAGGCGTGGGCAATGGACATCAATGCCGCCTGTTCAGGCTTCGTTTATGGGCTGGCCACTGCGGATAAGTTCATCCAGTGCGGTCAGACACGTACAGCCCTCGTGGTTGGCGCAGAGGTGCTCAGTCCGTTCATCAATTGGCGCGACCGGGGGTCATGTGTTCTATTTGGAGACGGCGCAGGTGCTGCCGTCGTGGAGCGAACCGACCCCGGTGCACCGGCACGCATCCTTTCCAGCCATCTGCTGTCTGACGGCAATCTGTGGGAATTGCTCTATATCCCTGCCGGTGGATCGAGCATGGAAGTTACCCCTGGTCGGTTCTCGGAGAATCTGCACAAAATGCGGATGTACGGCAAAGAGATTTTTAAAGTGGCTGTGCGCACGCTGGCTGAATTTGCGACGCGGTCGTTGGAGAGCAATGGTTTTACCATTGATGACATAGACTGGTTTATTCCCCATCAGGCCAATTTTCGGATTATTGAGGCGGTGGCTAAGCGCCTGAATTGTCCCATGGAAAAAGTGGTGGTCAATGTGGACCGCTATGGAAACACGTCAGCAGCCACCATCCCCACGGCATTGGACGAAGCGGTGAGGGATGGCAGAATCCAAAAGGGGCAGCTGGTTCTGCTGGACTCTTTTGGCGCCGGTCTTACTTATGGGGCCATATTGATGCGCTGGTAGTTTCCGGCCATCGGATAGTACGCCGGGCCAGGTTATTGGGTCGCTGCAGTCATCCAAAACGGTTTTTCCCCTCCGAGTTTACCCGAAATGGTGTTTTTGTGCCGGTAGCGTCCTTCAATGCAGCCTTCGCCGGGGATACGAATTTGACAGTAAAGATGCCACTGGAGGATAAAGATGCTCATTGATGGATTCTTTGAAAAAGGCGCACAGTTTTTAGCATGCCCGGTTCCGGTTATGTGCGGTGCCATGACCTGGGTGAGCGATCCCCGCCTGGTGAGCCACATGGGCCGCTGCGGGGGCTTCGGCCTCCTGGCCGGCGGCAATGCGCCCGTTGATGTGTTGCGGGCTGAGATTGAAGAGACGCGGTCTCTTTCGGACAACCCCTTTGGCGTGAACCTGATCACCATTGCACCGGCTTACCAGGCACAACTGGACATGGTGTGTGAGATGCAGTGCCGCGTGGTGGTTTTTGCCGGTTCAATACCCAAGGAGAATGAGATCCAGCGGGCCAAGGAAAGCGGGGCACGCGTGATCTGTTTCGCACCTACTGAACAGCTGGCTTTAAAGCTGGTCAAGATGGGAACCGATGCCCTGATTCTGGAAGGATCCGAAGCTGGCGGACACATCGGGCCGGTATCGCTGACCGTGCTGATCCAGCAGATTCTTTTTAATGTGGACGCGGTTCCCATTTTTGTTGCAGGCGGGATTGCAACCGGCCGGATGATGGCCCACCTGCTGATGATGGGGGCTGCCGGCATCCAGATGGGCACCCGTTTTGTCATGTCCGAGGAGTGTGCGGTACACCCCAATTTCAAAGAAACCTTCAGACGGGCAAAGGCCAGGGATGCGGTCGCTACGCCGCAATTTGACAGCCGTCTTCCCGTGATACCGGTGCGGGCATTGAAAAATTCGGGGACGGATGAATTCGGAAAACTGCAATTGCGCCTGCTTAAAAAGCTTGAAGCCAACGCCATTGACCGCATGGAGGCCCAGTATGAAGTGGAGCGATTCTGGATGGGCGCGTTAAGAAATGCCGTCGTCCACGGTGATATGAAAAAAGGGTCCCTCATGGCCGGACAGAGCGTCGGACTGGCGGATAAAATTCTGCCCCTCCAGGGAATCTTCGATGAGCTGATCAACGATGCCGAAAACGAAATGCAACGGCTGGCGACGCTATTCGCCAACCGTTGCGTCTAAATGCCCCACCTGACCGCACCCATCTGGAGTTGACATCTTGCCTCATATCTGGTTAACCAAAAATTATTGAAAGGTTAACCAAATGGATCCCAAACAGAAGATATTAAATATTCTGGATCAGACCGATCGCGTGGTTTCTGGTGAAATGCTCAGTTCCGAGTTGGGTATCAGCAGGGTCGCCATCTGGAAACATATCAAGGGGCTTGTCCGGTCCGGAATCCCCATTGCCGCTTCCCCCAAAGGGTATCTTCTGACCCGCGATCCGGACAGCCTGTTGTCATTGGAATTCGATTCAAGGCAGGACCGCATCCATTCTTTCCCAGAGATTCCATCCACAATGGATGCAGCCATGCGTCTGGCGCGCAAGGGATGTCCGGATTTCACCGTGGTGGTGGCTGAGCGCCAGACGCACGGCCGGGGGCGCATGCAGCGGACCTGGCTGTCAACCGATGGCGGCCTTTACTTCACGGTCGTTGTCAGGCCGGATATCCCCATGCTGCAGGCCGGCCTGGTGAATCTGGCTGCAGCCATTGATATGGCCGCTCTTTTGCGGACAATGTATCAGGTTGATGCGTGTTTGAAATGGCCCAACGATATTCTGGTGAACCAGCATAAGATCTGTGGTATTTTGTCCCAAATGGAGGCCGAAGGGGAACAGGTGTCCCACATGAACATCGGTGTCGGTCTCAATGTCAACAACTCCCCGGAAAAAGAAGAACCCACCGCCATCTCCCTGAAAACACTCTTATCACGATTCGTGCCGCGCCGGGAGATCCTAGTTGCCTTCCTGGATGTTTTTGAAAAGCGCATTTCAACCTTTGATCCCCATGTCGTGATCGACCAATGGAAGGCAGGCAACGTGACCCTCGGTCAAAAGGTCCGCGTCCTTACCGTCAAGGATATGCTTGAAGGAACAGCGGTGGACGTGGACACCCACGGGGGGCTCGTCCTGCAACTGGACGATGGAACGCGTCAAACCGTGGTTTACGGGGACTGTTTTCACTGGTGACCATCCCAAAGACATTTCAAAAAGGAGATACGCGCATATGGATGCCTCCACCCAGCAATTGAAAAAAATGGTTTATGCGGCCCTCATGGCCGCGTTGACTGCCGCCGGTGCGTATATCGCCATCCCCATCGGCCCGATCCCCATTGTCCTGCAGAACCTGTTTATTATGCTGGCCGGGCTGCTCTTGGGTGGACGATGGGGATTGATCAGCGTAGGGGTTTATCTACTGGCCGGTGTCGTGGGGCTGCCGGTGTTTGCCGGCGGCAGCGGCGGTGTTGGAAAATTGGTGGGGCCCACCGGCGGATATCTGCTCGGGTTTGCCGCGGCAGCCTACCTGATCGGTGTGGTTTCCGAAAGCGGGCGCGGACGCGTAATGTTTGATGTTCTGGCCATGATCGCCGGCACCCTGGTCATTTACGCCTTTGGCGTTGCATGGCTCAAGGTGGTCACCGGCATGAGTTTTTCCAAGGCTTTTTCCGTAGGCATGTTGCCCTTTTTAATCGGTGATGCCATCAAGATCGCCGCCGCCATCCCCATCGCCAGGGCCATCCGGCCCATGATGGATGGCCCATTTGCCGCCGCAAGGACGACGGGATAACACCGTGTCCATCATTCAGACATCCCATCTTTGCCATCGTTTTTCCGACGGAACCCTGGGGCTCGACGACGTCACCCTTACCTTCAGCGAGGGTGAATTCACGGTCATCGCCGGTGCCAACGGATCCGGCAAAACGACATTCCTGCGTCATCTTAACGGTTTGCTTTTTCCCGAATCCGGGACGGTGACCGTTTGCGGCAAATCGGTTGAGAAGGACCCATCGGCCGCCCGACAAATGGTAGGGCTGGTTTTTCAGGATGCCGACAGCCAGATTGTCGGAGAGACCGTGTATGACGACACGGCCTTCGGCCCCGAGAACCTGGCGCTTGACCGGCAGCAAATCAACCAACGGGTTGACCAGGCCCTGGCTGCCGTTGAACTTCGTGGGTTGGAAAACAGACGGCCGCATCATCTTTCCGGTGGTCAAAAGCGTCGGCTGGCTATCGCCGGGGTGCTGGCCATGGCCCCCCGCGTAATGCTGATGGATGAACCCTTTTCAAATCTAGATTTCCCGGCCACCTGCAGGGTAATCAGGCAGATTATCGATCTACATAGAACAGGGAGCACGATCATAGTCACCACCCACGATCTGGAAAAGGTGATCGCCCATGCCCAGCGGCTGGTGGTCATGGCCAACGGCCGCGTCGTAGAAGATGGTGTTCCGGCACAAGTCGTCGGTGGTATCGAACGCTACGGAATCCGACCACCGTGTTCTGTAAAGCTTGGCCGAGGCATTCAGCCATGGGTGAACTGACCGCCATCGGATTCACCCCCGGCGAATCTTTGCTCCATCGGCTGGATCCCAGAACCAAACAAGCCCTGCTCATGGGGCTCAGTTTGGGCAGTCTGTGGGGAAAATTTATTTTTCTGACGATAGGCAGCGCTTTGGTAATTCTTTTTCTCAGTGCCGCTGGTATCCACATTCGCCGGTTGATTTGCGAAATACGCTATTTTCTTTTTTTCCTCTTCTTTGTCTTCATTGCCCGAACGGTCGATTTCACCGGCGGATGGACGCCCGCCTTTACGGGTGAACTGGCCGGTGACGCCCTGATCATGTGCTGGCGATTGCTGCTTGTTGCGCTTATGGGGGTGTTACTGATGGCCACCACGCGGACGGCCGATATCCGTGCTAGTTTAGTCTGGTATTTAAAACCGATACCCGGTGTTGATGGAAAAATGGCGGCGACAATGGTGGGGTTGCTGGTGCGGTTTCTACCGCTGATTCTCTTCCAGGCTGCTGAGATTTCAGACGCCCAGCGCGCCAGGGGCATAGAAAGACGTAAAAATCCTGTGGTCCGGCTCTTGCGGTTTTCGATTCCCTTGTTCCGCCGTGTATTTTTAAGTGCGGACGAACTGGCTTCAGCCATGCAGGCCCGTTGCTACAATGAAAACCGAACGCTGCCTGACCTGTCCTTCGCCCGGCCAGATGGGATGGCGATTGCGAGTGGTGTCCTCCTTGCATTGACTGTGCTTTTGCCATGAGGTGAAAACAGAACCCCCCCCTTATCCTGGTAGCGTCCGAGTTCTGACGAAAAAAGCTTGTTTTTTGGTTATAAAAAAACAATGATATCATCGCTTTTGATGTTGACAAAAAAATGTTGGGCGTGTAAAAACGATTTTTCTCTTCGGGCCGTTAACTCAGTCGGTAGAGTATCTGCCTTTTAAGCAGAGAGTCGTTGGTTCGAGTCCAACACGGCCCACCAGAAGCGAAAAAGCATGCGTCCCCATCGTCTAGCCTGGCCCAGGACACCGGCCTTTCACGCCGGCGACAGGGGTTCGAATCCCCTTGGGGACGCCACTTAATAAATATATTTTATTCCCTATGTTCAGCCGCTTAGACAGCTTGCTCTGTTTGAGTGGCTTTTTTGTTGTTGAGTCACTGAGTGAAAAACTGAGTGAAAATTTAATTAAATTTTTGAACATTGCCCAGCTCAAGTAACTTCATAGCTGCCTCAGTATTCGTGTAATTGCCCTCGACATATATCTCAGTTGTTGCTTGTCTGCGGTGGCGCAG
>NZ_JAWOHB010000081.1:0-29543 GCF_046496365.1 Desulfosarcina sp. | reverse complement strand
TCACCCCCTTCCAGCAATTTGAACAGCCGTTTGGCATGCTCCTTCTCCTGGTTGGCGGTCTCTTCAAAAATGTCGGCAATCTGAACGAAGCCCTCGTTTTTGGCCTGCTTGGTGAAATAGGTATAGCGGTTCCTGGCCTGAGATTCACCCGCAAATGCCGTCAAAATGTTCTTTTCGGTTTGTGTTCCTTTAATCGATGCCACCCGTGATCCTCCTTGTTCGTCTGCTCAGGGTTTTAAATGTGGTCGCTTGTGGTGCGTCAGCAATGCTCGTTCCACCAGCCTTTGGAAATGTGTTTGAGCTTTTCCGTTTCGGCTAATTGCTTGATTTTGTAACCTGAATCGCGAAGCATGCCGTAGAGAATACCGCAACCGGTGTCCTCGCGGTCGCCGTCCCCCTTGTCGGCCAGCGCGATCATGCGTTCTGCCAGCACAAGGGCCTGCCTGAGATTGTGGTCACATGGTTTCACGGATTGAAACGCTCCGAAGGGGTTGGAAACCTCCGGTTGGAGAAAACAATCGACGGTTTCACCAGTCCCTCAATCAAGATGCGTGCCAAGGCGAAAAGGATCGTGAAAAAGCGAGTCAAACATTAAGAAATGCGGCTGCAAATGTTCTTTATGGCCGCGTGGTGGCATGGCTGCAGCGGGTGTCATGAATCCCAGAATAACTTGAAAAACCGGTTTTGTTTCCATGGATGCGGCCTGATTGTCGGCTCAGGCCCCTGTTCATCGAGGTCTCATGTTTTATTGATACAAAAATGTCTCGCAAGACAGTGGCGCTGGGACGGTTTATTCTGCCTTGGTGGTGTTAATCGCCTTCAGGGCATCGGCAAGATCCTGCAGATTGGGGCGCCGGTTGATATCCGAGACCGAAATGAAGCGAATGATGCCCGCCTTGTCGATGACAAACAATGCCCGTTCGGCGGTGCCGTCCGTGCGAAGCACACCGAAACGGTGCGCAGCCTCGCCGTGGGGCCAAAAGTCCGATAACACGGGAAACCAGAGACCACCCATCTGTTGGGTCCAGGCAAACAGGCTGGGCAGGTTGTCTACGGTGATGCCCAAAAGGACCGCGTCATGCTGCTCGAAGATATCTCTGGTGATGTTGTAGCCTGGCCATTGGTCCGAACAAACCGGCGTCCACGCTGCCGGGACAAATGAGATCGCAACGTTGCGTTTCCCCTTGAATTGCGCCAGGGAAACGGGTTCCCCAGTGAGGGACGGCAGGGTAAAGGGAGGGGCTGGGTCACCGACCTTGACCTTTAAAATACTGTCGACCGGTTTGAGTTTGCCGGGGTCATAGATCATGGACTGCATGGGTGGTTCCCCTGCCGGGCAAGGGCCGGGAAAGAGCGCAACCAGCAATATGGCTGTAAAACCCAAAACACCCACCCGTATTCTTGAATCGTTCATCGGGCTCACCGTTTCTTTTACCATATCCGCACGTTGGGTTATTGCAACCCCCACTATCCCCATATGTGTTCTGGGAGCGGCAGGGTCAAATACGGTTCAGGCAATCGTTGCAAAAAATTGTTTAATCCAGGCTTAAAAAGCCTTTCAGGCGGTTCAAGAAGATTTCCTGAACTTCCATATTCCCGGCATCGGTCCACAATACCCGCCCTTTGTCATTCGGCCCGATGGTGGCGATGATGAAAAACGGGGTGCGCACCTCTCCCAGGGTCTTATGAATTAAAAAGTCCGGGTCAGCAAACAGGGGAAAGGTGACCTGATAGTGTTTGCGAAAATAGTCGACCTCATAGGCGGAATTGCCGACGCCGATACCAATCATTTTCACCCGACCCCGCAGGGTTTGCGATGCCTCGATGGCTTGGTGCAGGCGGTTGACGGCCGGCGCCTCCCGCTGGCAGACGGGGCAATACATGCTGAAGATTTCAATGACCAGCAGGCTGCCGGTGATGGCTGCGGGATCGAAGGTATCGCCCGGAGAAAGGCCCAGATAGGCGCGGGTGTCTGGGTTTTCGGGGCTGTCCAGGCGCATGTCGGGCAGCCGGTCTCCGGGGGCCGGGGCCCTTTGGGCAGCTGACAGGCCTGGAAGGGCCAGTATAACCAAAACCAACATCCACCGCAGGCTGAAGGTTTTCAAGGTAATTCCTTTCCTTGGGACCGGTTTTCGGCTGAATGGGTGTACGTATCAGGTGTCAACGTGGCACACTGGTGTCTCATGCGACTGTCGAAACACACCAAAAGGCGGCGGGCCGAGGAAAGCGCCTCAATCCCCTCAGGTCGGGCGCTTTCCCGCAGCTAAACGACAAACCGTGGCTATCTGTTATTTGGTGGCGACGAGGCGGCGGCTGAGCAGCTTGATGTGGGACATCTCTTCCTTGATGATGTCGTCCAGCCTGGACTGCCCCAACGCTTCGGGTACAAGGTCCTTCATCCCCAGGTAAAAGACAATCGAATCCTTTTCAGCCAGAATGGCGGCTTTTAAAATGGCATGCATCGATGTGGTGTCGATCTCTTTTTCGAAAAAGATGCGTGTATCCGCCAACGCCTTGAGGTACGCTGCGGCTTCATTATCCGGATCAAAAGCGGTCGACACTTTTTCCGTCTCGGAGAGCTCGCGTCTCATGTTGGCAAAGGTTTTTTCATGGTTATCTTCCATGGCCGCCAAATCCAAGAGAAAGTTTACACCGTCGGGGTCGCTGACATCGGCGGCTGCCTTTCTGTAGAAGACCGCGCCGTTTCTTTCGATCTGTTCAGCCATCTCAAATACATCATCCGCATTAAAATCGTAGCTCATGGTTGGAGTTGCCTCGCTTTCCCACCTGCAGGTTGTCTCAAAATGGGCATTCGCCAAAACAGGTTATGTGAACTACATGCCCATTTCACGGTCAGGCTGTCAACCTTAAAAATCAACTGAACGCCCGTCCGGTCAGGCCTGTTGTTCCTTCAGGCGGCATTCGTCGTCCCATTCGGGGCAGGCGCTTTTGCGGTCGGTCTGAAATTTGAGCATGCATTCGCCGCATTCCAATTCAACGTTGGGTGTATCCCCATAACGTTTCTTGATCTCTTCCTTGGAAAGTACCTGGGCAAAGCTGCACCCACACTGAGGGCAGGCAGATTTGATATGATAACGTTTGTGACCCATGGACAACCTCCGTGTGATTGAAGTTTTTGAAAAGTGAATTATCTTGATATAGTCAAAAGCAATAATAGTGCCATTGGGGGCAGATGACAATTGGTGATTGGCATGTTTATTGACTGTTATCAACAGTGCGTACGCTTCATTTTTTGCGGGTCAACACCCCCGACCCAGCCGTGTTCGACATACACCCATGTTCATCAAGGAGGACAAAATGGCTCAGACCGCATTCAAAGGATCACCCGTCCCGTTGTCCGGCGATCTTCCCCGGCCGGGTGCGAAAGCGCCCGATTTTACTTTGACCCGCAGTGATTTGTCGGATGTTTCCCTAAAGGACTATGCCGGCAAATCTGTTGTACTCAATATTTTCCCCAGTATCGATACACCTGTGTGTGCCATGTCGGTGAGGAGGTTCAACGCTGAAATCGGCAAGACCGACAACGCGGTTGTGCTATGCGTGTCAGCGGACCTACCCTTTGCCCATGCCCGGTTCTGCGGTGCCGAAGGCCTGGACCACGTGGTTTCCGCCTCCACCTTTCGCAGCCCCGGATTCGGCGAGGCCTACGGTACGCGAATTACCAGGGGTCCGCTGGCCGGCCTCATGGCACGCGCAGTGGTGGTGATCGATGGAAAGGGCAAGGTGGCCTACACCCAGCTGGTGGATGAGATTTCCAAGGAGCCGGATTACGACAAGGCGTTGGCCTGCCTTTCCAGTCCGGAAGTCATGCAGGCCTGCACGGCCAGTTTTACGGCAGAGCATTCGCGAGGCATGGATGATGACGGTCCATGCGACGACGGTCGTGCTGGCGGGTGAGCCGGTTTCAACCCAACCCATATGGGTCAAAATCTGCCTTGGGCGTAAATTTCAATCCGCGACGACCGCTATGGATTCCATAGATTGAGGGCAATCCACCTCAACGACCGTTTAGACAAAGGAGATGCGATGGCAGGTGAGACAGTCTTGATACGGTGCCGCAACTGCGGCACCCGCAATCGGATCCCCGTGGGTAAGCTGCAGGATGGACCACACTGCGGGCGCTGCAAAAAGCCTTTTCCCCCCATCGCAACCCCCAGCCAGCCGGTGGTGGTGACCGACCGGACCTTTGCCAATGAAGTCATTGCCAGCCCATTGCCGGTATTGCTGGAGTGCTGGGCCGCATGGTGTTCAGCCTGCGGGGCCCTGTCGCCGGTGCTGAACGATCTGGCCAGAAATTATGCGGGCCGGCTTAAAGTTGCCAAGCTCAACGTCGATCAGAATCCGTCCACCGCATCGCGCTACAGCGTCATGAGCTTGCCCATGCTGCTGTTTTTCAGGGATGGGAGACTAGTTGACACGGCAGCCGGTGCATTGCCAAGACTGGAGATCGAGCGCTACCTGTGGCGCTTTCTGTCCAGGTAGGTGCTTCGATCCCGAAAGGAGATGACCACATGAAGATCACCATTACAGGGGCCTCCGGATTCGTGGGCACGGCATTGACCCGTGTGCTGCTGGACGATGGACACACGGTGACCGGGTTGGGGACTTCCGCCAGCCATCCGCTGCAATCGGCTGCGCACTTCAACTGGGTCAGTGCAGACACCACGGTTTCAGGAGAGTGGCAGAAGGTGGTCAGCGGTGCCGATGCCGTGGTCAATCTGGCCGGACGTACGCTTTTCAAGCGCTGGTCACGGGCTTACAAGACGCAGATCGTCGACAGCCGCGTTCAAACCACGCGCAATGTTGTCAACGCCATGGCTGGCAGGAAAAAAACGCTGGTGAGTACATCGGCTGTGGGCTACTACGGCAGCCGGGGTGATGAGGTGCTTGACGAGCATTCCCGTCCGGGAACCGATTTTCTGGCCCGTCTTGCCGTGGACTGGGAACAGGCGGCCCTGGATGCCGAGCGGCAGGGTGTTCGGGTGGCCATTATGCGTTTCGGCGTTGTGCTGGGCGCCGGCGGCGGTGCCCTGGCCCAGATGCTGCCCGCCTTTCGCATGTTTGCCGGCGGCCCTTTGGGAAACGGCCGCCAGTGGTTTTCCTGGATCCACCTGAGCGATCTCATCCGGGCGATTCAGTTCGTCCTTGATCATGCGCCTGCCCGTGGCCCCTACAACTTGTGTGCACCCGGGGCTGTGCGCCAGAAGGAATTCGCCCGGGCCCTGGGGTCGGCCCTGGGCCGGCCGGCCATCGTTCCCGCCCCCTCTCTGGTCCTGCGGCTGATGATGGGGGAGCTGGCTGGCGTGCTCCTGGCGAGTCAGAAGGTCCGCCCCGAACGCCTGATTGCCGACGGTTTTTCCTTCCGGTTTGCCGACGTGGACAGCGCCCTGGCAGACCTGGTGGGGACACCATGATCCCGGAGGCGATTTCCGCTGCCCACTACCACCGGGCCACCAGCTACCGTCGTAATCAACTGACTCCCCACACGCTGGACTGGGTGCATCAACCGAAGACGGCCAAAGACTATGCGCAGCTGGCGCGCGTACCGCTGAATCGAAGCGAAATGCTGCCCGCAACAGATTACATCGAGCTGGTGAAACACGGCCGCATCGATAACCGCCGCCATTCAAAACCCCTGGACATCGGGATAATTTCAACGCTTTTTCGCCTGACCCACGACGTTACCGCCCGCAGCCTGAATTCGGACCCGCCTTTTTTCTACCGCAGCGTTGCCTCGGCCGGCGCCCTGTACCCCTTTGAGCTGTATCTGGCTGTCCATCACATCGACGGTTTGGATGCGGGCGTCTACCACCATAACCTTTTCGATTATTCCCTGACCCGCCTGCGCCGCGGTCAGATTCCTGAGATCCCGCCGGTGGACCGCAACGTTGCGGCCACCTTCTGCATTACCGGAATATTTTTCCGCAGCGCCTGGAAATACCGCAGCCGCGCCTATCGCTATGTCCTGCTGGATGCCGGCCACCTGCTGGAGAACCTGCGTCTGGCCCTGGTCGCTATGGATCTTGCGTTTTCCATCCATCTTGATTTCGATGACCTGGGGATCGAGGCTCTGCTGGGGCTGGACCCGCAGCGGGAAGGATGCCTGGCATGCGTCCATCTGCATGACGCGCACGGCCCTAAGAAAACAACCACCGCTGTCGGCCTCCTTAAGCCCCTTACCGAAGACATTCTTCGGGCATCGACGGTATCGGGAAAAGAGGTCACCTATCCGGACATCATCGGGGTTCACCGCGCCGGGCAGAAGATATCTACCCGGTTTACGGAGGCCAACCCGGCCTTGAATGTGCTCGTCAATCAACCGGCGTCCTGGATCGATCTGGGTCCGCAGGAATTCCAGGGTCCGGCGGATTACGTCCGCTTGCTGCGGCAGCGACGTTCCCGCCGCAACTTTGTGCCTGCAAGCGGTTCCCGGGCAGGCCTGGTGACTTTCCTCGGCCTGATGGCCGGCAGCATGGGCGCAGCATCGAAAATGCCGCAGGCGTCCCGATCCGTCCTGGTCACCGGGCTGCTCCTGGGCGCAGGATTGTCGGCGCCACCGGGCTTTTATCTGCTGGATCCGGATGCTCGGCAATTGGGGCGCGTATGCGGCGGTCGGCTGACAGCGCCCATGGCGGCGGCCTGCCTAGATCAGATGTGGCTGAAACATGCCGCCTTGCATGTGTTGTTCATGACCGACCTGGCCGCCTTGGAGCGAACCTGGGGTGCCCGGGGCTACCGCTACGCCATGATCGAGGCCGGTCGTCTGGGCCAGCAGGCCTACCTGGCCGCCACGGCCGTAGGATGGGGGGTCTGCGGCATCGGTGCCATTTATGACCGTGAAGCGGCGGGTCTGCTGGACCTTTCGGATGACGGGGCACTGCTCTATCTGGTTGGGGCCGGTCCCGTCAAATCGACTTGACACCCGGCCGAAAAGCGGCCGTTGCATCTGACTGACGGATGTCTTTGCCGCCCCCCCCCTTACGGCTGCATGCAAGAGATTCCTCACCCTTACCACGGAGGCAAGGCCATGCTGACCGACCTAAAAATTTTTTCCGGCAGCGCCAACCCGCAGCTGGCCCGGTCGATTTGCCGCACACTGGGCATCGGCATCAGCCGTCTGGAGGTGTCGCGCTTCTCCAACGACAATCTGTTTGTAAAAATATTAGAAAACGTCCGGGAAAAGGATGTGTTCATTGTGCAGCCCTTTACCGCACCGGTGGGTGACACCATCATGGAGCTGTTTATCATCCTGGATGCGCTCAGGAGTGCATCGGCTCGACGGATTACGGCGGTGATTCCCTATTTTTCCTATGCCCGCTCGGACAAGAAGGACGCCCCGCGAATCTCCATCGCCGGCCGGCTCATGGCGGACCTGATCAGGACGGCCGGTGCCAGCCGGGTGCTCACCATGGACCTGCATTCGGATGCGGTGCATGGTTTTTTCAGCGTCCCGGTGGACCATCTTACGGCCCTTCCCTATTTTGTGGAGCACTTCCGCAAGCGGTTGGACCTGGCCAATGCCGTGGTGGTAGCCACCGATGCCGGGGGTGCCAAGCGGGCCGGCCGGCTGGCCGAACGCCTTCATCTGCCCATGGCCATTATTGACAAGCGGCGCCTGGCCGACACCGAGGTTGTCCAGGGTCTCGTGGTGGGTGAGGTCAAGGGACGCGATGCCATCATCTACGAAGACGAGATTTCCACCGGCGGAACCCTGGCAGCCTCGGTAAAAACCCTTGCGGATGCCGGGGTGAAAAGCCTCCACGTCGGAGCCACCCATGGGGTTTTGTGCGGGTTGGCTGTAAAACGGCTGGTGGAAAGTTCCATCGAATCGGTGGCCGTTACCGACACGGTCCGGGTCCCCCGGGAAAAACAGGCCGGTAAAATTCAAATCCTGTCGGTGGCCCCGCTTTTTGCAGAGGCCATTCGGCGCATCCACACCGGAGAGAGCGTGGGCGCCTTGTTCGATTAATTGTGTGTATTTTTGTTAAAGTGATTCGCGTGGCTGCCGATACCTGTTGATAAGGAGGTTCGGCCATGGACATCGTTGTGATCGGCAGCGCTTTCGTACAAAACGAGGAGCCTAAACACAGGCAGCCGCGGCTTCCCGCCAAAAACGTCGGTTTCGTGGAGAAGCGCCGCAGCCGCACAGACCGGCGTAAAAGTGTTCGCGAAGGTGTGGTGGTCAGTCTTTCCCACCAGATAGACCGCCGAACCCGACCGGATCGCAGACAAAACGGCACCGATTGAACCGCGACAGCGAGCGCCTTCCCCGCGGCTTGCCGCGGGGAAGGTTGAATTCACTCAAGGCTGACGCACGGGCCGCCTCCATGACCCGGATGACTGCCCCGCTGCCGGTGCGAATCCATTGGGCAGCGGGCGATCATGGAATTGAAAACAGGGAGTTTCCATCGTGAGCGCATTTATCACCAACGGTTTCAGATTGATCAGCCGGCTGGACCGGGATATCGGCGTCCTGATCGATAACTGCCTGGGCTTCCTCTATTCCATCGATTTGGGGCATGGCATGCGCAAAGAGATCAGCCAGATTGAGTCGGCCCTTTACGATATGGTTTACTTGGGCCGAACCCCGGCAGGCTGTGAGTTCAAGGAAAATCTTTTTCGCACCCGGATACTGCCCCTCATGAAGGGTCTGGCACCGCAGGGATATTACTTCGGCATCAATCTGGAAAATAACGGTCTGCTTGGCTACTGGCAGAAGCCCGATTGCGAGGCCGGTTTTGGCGCCCCTGAATCCTTGGCGGCTGCCAATGACGAACAAACCGTGCCGAATGGTTCACCTCCTGCCGGTTGAACCGGCCTGCATCCCGCGCCAAATTTCTCGACACGCCTTTTATGGAGTGAACCGATGCAAAACCCAACCGAAAATCGTCAACCACTGACCCCGGAACAGGGATCGGCCCTGGTGGTTTTGGCACGGCAGACCCTGGCGCGTCATTTTGGCAATACAATCGCACCGGCCGATTTGCAGCACCTGGAGGCGCAACTTGCGGATCAGACGCTTCAGGCCTGCTGCGGAACCTTCGTCACCTTGAAAATTGACAACCGTCTGCGTGGATGCATCGGCAGCCTGGCGGCTACTGTGCCCATTGTCGCGGGGGTGCGCGAAAATGCCCTTAATGCGGCGTTTCACGATCCACGGTTTCCGCCGCTGGGCAAATCCGAATTGGATGCGGTCCGAATCGAGGTCAGTGTGCTCACTGATCCGTCCCCGCTGACCTACACCAATGCGGACGACCTGCTTTCCGGGCTCAGGCCCGGTGTCGATGGGGTGATCATCAAAAAGGGATTTGCCAGCGCAACCTTCCTGCCCCAGGTTTGGGAACAGCTTCCCCAGCCTGAAGCGCTTTTGTCCCACCTGTGCATCAAAGCCGGCCTGCCGGCGGGTGCCTGGCGGAAAGGGGATCTGGAAGTGCAGGTCTATCAGGTTCAGTATTTTGAAGAGGACCGCTGACGGGGGTGTTCGTGCGGTGGTGATAGCCACGGGAACTGCCTCCGTGGCCGTGCAACTGGATTCCGTAGGCGCATGTGCAATCAGGTACTGAAGGATCTGGGACCTGATCATCCCCTCCATCCACCGCGCCTCCATTTTCGGTGTGGCCCCAGGATGGGGGGTGATCGACAGTCCGGGCTATTTCATGGTTTCTGCGGCGTGGTCTTGGATGAACTGATTGATCCGTTCCATCTGGAGCATGGTGAGGCCTTCGAAGCACACACCGCGCCGGGCCTGCTTTGCATCCGGGAGGATGATGCCGCTGTCGGCGGATATATCAGAGACGGTGCGGCAGCGGATATTGCTGATCAATATTTCACCGTCCGGGGTCATAATGGCCAGTTGGTCCGAAGGGTTGCCCGATGTCGATGCCATCTCATGGCTGTAGGCCAGACCGGTCATACCGATGTCCACCAGACAGCAGCGCACGTAAGGGTGGGCGCGGGAGATCACGAACGAACCGGCTGGGGCCATGTAGCGCGGATTTTTGCGCCGCTCTGTCGACAAGGGTCTAAGCACACTGCGTATGGTTTCGGCCAGCTGCTGCATTCCCACAGGCTTCATCATCAAGGCCTGGATACCCAACGATTGAGACGTTTCTTCACTGATCTGTTCGTTGTATCCCGTGGATAGGATTATGGGAAGGTTCTCGCGCTGTGCCTTCACCGCTTTGGCCAGTGCGGTGCCGGTCATGCCGGGCATGGTCATGTCCGTGATCAGCAGGTCGTAGGACTGGGGACAGGCGTGAAACGCTTTGAAGGCCTGGACGCTGTCGGTGAAGGCGCTGACCGTGTAGCCCAGTTGCTCCAGTACCTGCCGCGTCATGTCCACAAGCATCTCCTCGTCATCCACGATCATGATACGCTCATGTCCGCCCGGCAGCTGATGCTGGTCGAAAATGGGGGGCTTCGGGTCAACGACCATGTCCACCACCGGCAGGTAGAGATGGAATTCCGTGAACCGGCCCGGGCGGCTGAAGGCCCTTATGGCGCCGCCGCTTGCCTTGATGATGCCGTGGACGACCGATAACCCCATGCCGGTACCTTTGCCGGTCTCCTTGGTGGTGAAATAGGGGTCGAAAATCCGATCGATGATGGTTTTTTCGATGCCATGGCCGGTGTCGGCGACCACCAGTCGGGCATAGTTTCCAGGCATCAGGCCGTCGATATCGGCAGCGGTGGCGCGGTCCAGCGTGACCGGCTCCAGCCGGATGGTCAGCACGCCGCCGTCGGGCTCCATGGCATGGGCGGCATTGGTACAAAGGTTGAGCATGACCTGGTGAATCTGCGTGGCATCGGCAATGGTGGTGCATTCGGTCTGACTGATGTCGCGGTCAATGGCAATGTTGGTGGGCAGGGAGGCGCGCATCAGGTTGAGCGAATCTGCGATGACGCTGTTGAGGCACAGCGGCTTGCGGCCGGATTCTTCCTTGCGGCTGAAGCTGAGCAGCTGTTGAATCATTTCCCGGGCCCGCAGGCTGGCTGTGAGAACCCGCTCCAGGTTGAGGCGGGCGGTGTGTTCATGGGGCATGTCTACCAGCGCCAGTTCCGTATTGCCTAAAATGATGCTCAGCACATTGTTGAAGTCGTGGGCGATGCCGCCGGCCAGGGTGCCGATGGCCTCCATTTTCTGGGACTGGCGCAGCTGGTTTTCAAGCTGCCGTTTTTCGGCCAGGACACACATGTTATTGCGTTTCATCTGCAACTGCTGCAGGACGTTCTCCACACGGATGATCAATTCATCGGGTTCGAAGGGCTTCCTCAGATAATCACTGGCGCCTTTGCGGATGGCCTTAATGGCCGAATCGACGCTGGCTTCTCCGGTGACAATGATGAAAGCGGCGTCACAACGCTCGCGATCCACGGCATCGAGCACATCAAATCCGGTCATTTCGGGCATCATTACATCCAGGAGCACCAGGTCGGGGTGGTCGGCATGGATCAGGGTCAGGGCATGGCGGGAACTGTTGGTGGTTTGAACCTGATACTTGCAGGCATCCAATACCGCCTTGATGCTTGCGGTCATCAGGGGCTCATCGTCACAAATCAATATGCGTGGGCGGTTTCGCATGTAACGCTCCTAAACGGCTGGGTCCAATGCGTCGGTGTTTGCCGATCCATGGTCACCCACGGGCAGCTTGATGAAAAAACAGGTCCCCCGGCCGGGAGCACTTTCACAGATCAGGGAGCCCTTGAGATGCAGCACCGCTTCATGGGCGATGGACAAACCCAACCCGTCGTGGCCGGTTTTCGAAGTCACATAAGGTGAAAACAGCTGCGCTTGAAGTTTTTGGTCAATCCCCGGGCCGTTATCGCAGATGCTGATTTTGATGCACCCCATCCCGTCGCCATGGCCGGTGTGTCGCCGAGGATCCGGCAGCATCCGGGTGCTGACGGCAATGGTTCCGTCGTCGGGCACGGCTTCCGTTGCATTTTTAAGCAGGTTCATCAAGGCCTGCTTCAACAAATTCCGATTGCTGTCGATTACGGGGATGCGTTCATCCAGGTCCTGGTCCAGACGAACGGATTTTTTGCCCGGAAGGCTTTCCCGGAAAAGACGCATAATATCGGCGATCGTGGCATTCACATCAACGGGTTCAATGGGTTGCGACAGCATGACCGACGGCGACGTCAGGGATCTTATCAATCCGGCCACCCGGTCGATTTCGTCTCTGATAATGCGTATCTCATCCATACCCGATCGATGCTCATCGCCTTGCAGGGTCAGCACCTTCAGATAGTTCTTGATGACGCTCAATGGATTATTGATTTCATGAACGATTTTGCGGGTTCTTGTCAAGTTGAACGCATGGCGATTTTCCGTCTGATGGTTGATCTGCTCCTGCTGCCGGTGTTCTCTCTGCAAGGCACCGGCCACGGCGGCGGCAATGGACCGAAGCAGGTTCTTCTGCTCCCGAAGCATTGGCCTGTCGCTCTCATCGATTCCTAGCAGCAGGCAGCCCCCGCCGTTACGGGTGTCTGTTGCCAGCGGCAAGCCCAGAAGGCCATCTTTGCCCATGCAATCCATCAACTGGTGGTCTGTAATTGTCAATTTTCCACGGCTGGCAAGCGAAAAAGAGTCCACTGCCTCGCCGTGGCGATGGCAGATGGCCGGCAGGCTGTCCGATGCGGTAAGGGGGATGCGCAGCCGGTCCGGTGTTCCAGGAAAGCCGATGCCTGCCGCGAAACGCCCGATTAAAAGATCTTTTTGCGGTTCATGGGCGAACAGGATCAGGGCGTCGACACCCACAAAAACGCTGAGGCTTTGCCGCAGTACCCGGATAATCGCGCTGCTGCCCGTTGCCGCCAGCAGTTCTTTGTAAACGGTTGACAGGATGATAGCGGTGCTTACCTCAAGGCCCAGGGGCAGGGCGGCTGTTTCAGGGATGGTGTGCCCTTTTCCCGCCACAACTGGATCGATATCGCCTTTAACCGCCAGCACCTGTTCGGCAACCCTTCGGGAGCGTTGATTCAGGTCCCGGGGGTCCAGGCTCAGCAGTTCCCCAACGGCTTGACAGGCTTCGGGCGACGGATGCGGTTCCACAGCCAGGTGGTTGGCCGCCCACACGATCTGGACCAAAGGAAGTGCGTTTTTTACCGCTGACAGGGGGGCGGTGTGAAACCTGGCTGCATCCGCCGCAGACCATGTATGGGTGTGGCGGCGGATCAACTCCGCACCGATGGAACCATGGTCTGATCCAACTACCCGCGCCTCCGCTTCAAGCAGCGGGTTGGCCTGAACAGGGTCAGCCAGCATCGGTGCGCAGGTTTCCGGCGTCCGGGCGCAAAGGACCAGCTTGCCGATGTCGTGCAGCAGCCCGGCGATGTAGGCTTCCTCAACGGGACGAAAATTGATTTCCAGGGCCAGTCCTTGGGCCAGCAGCGCCGTGGTCAGGCAGTGCCGCCAAAGCCACTCAAGGGAAACTGCCTGCTGATGGAGAACCGTGTTCAACGCCTGGTTTGTCTGGGCCTGGACCGCGATGGCGTCGACTCCGGCCATCCCGATGCGGCTGACCGTCGCTTCAATGCCGACTGGACCTTCCGGTTGGGACCCGGTGTTCATGGCGCGGTCAAGGCGCATGGCCATGAAACATAATGCAGGATCTGTCTTTATAATCCGGGAGAGCGCCTGCGGATCCACCCCTGGCTCATGGCGGGCATGGACGAGCCTTGTTAACACGTTGGGGAAAACAGAAAGTGGATTCATGCCGGTGGATTCTGAAGCGATGCGCAAAACGACAGCCAGTCCTCTTGGAATTTCTCACATGAACTCCAGGCATGTCTTGGGGGACTTTATGTCTGCTGCGCGGATTTGTCAACCGAATATGGTGTCGTCCAGCAAAACCCAACACAACTCATTGGGGGTGGGAGGGGGAAGGATTCTGCCGGTTTCAATCGCCGGAAGTGTGGCCGGGATGGGGTAGAGATGAACCGGGAAGTCTGAAATACGCTGCTTTCATTCGGATTTTTTTATCACCAGATCGGAGATGGCGTCCTTCAATTTCAGCGAAAAGGAGGCAGGCACATGACGACGTTCAAGGTTCCTGCAAATATCCACGGTCTGCTGCAGGGTTTTAAGGCATACCTGACAGGGCTTGCAGTCCCGGATATGGGCTTCGATATCCTTGCAGGTGGGCGTATCCAGCTCCCTGTCAATATATTCGGAAAGCCGCTCGAAGAGCTTTACGCAGTTCTGGTGGGGATGGTGCGGGTCAGTCGGTTTCATAATAGGTTTTCAACGCTTCTCGTAGAAAGAGTCTCGCCCGGTGCAGGCGCACCTTGATGTTGGTGGGGGTCAGTTCCAGTATTTCGGCCGCTTCCTGCGTGCTGAACCCTTCCACATCCCGCAGAACAATCACCAGTCGGTATTTTTCCGGAAGCGCCATCAATGCTTGTCGGATGACCCCGCCGAGTTCTTCGTCGAGCACCTGCTCAAGGGGTTGGGTCGCCCAGCGCGGCAGGTCCATGGATAGGGCCGATTCTTCATCCGGAAGGAAATCATCCAGGGATATTTCCCTTTCCGGGGCGAATTTTGACCGGCGTTTTTTTTTCAGGCAGGCGCTGGTGGCGACCCGGTAAAGCCAGTTTTTGAATTTGGTCTCGAATCGAAATCCGTCGAGATACTGAAAGACATTTAAGAAGGTATCCTGAACCATGTCCTCGGCGTCGCTGGGATTGTCGCACATCCTCAGGCCGAAGTTGTAGAGGTTTTTTTCGTAACGCCTGACCAATTCATAAAACCGATCCTGACGGCCGTTGATGATCGCTCGAACCAGTTCGGCATCCTTATCGTCGTTCTTCGGCTTCTCCAACGGATTCGGCATCGGTTTTCTTGCCTGTCACCTGACAGGCATCCCGCATTCATGTCGAGACGCCCAGTTTTGGCAGAATGTAGGCCTGAATCAGGATCCATATGCCCACCACGGCCAGCATGATCAGTATCTCTCTCATCGTCACCCCTTTCATAAGTGTTTCTGGAACTGATGTCCATTGCTTTTTGCCACGGGGGTAATGAGACCTGGGGGGGCATTCGGTTACACGACCCATCCAAATCCAGGTGGGAAGGGCTGAAGGGCGAGCTCCCCGATGACGGAAAAGCAAATCGGGAAAGGGATCAATACCGGGCCTTGATGCTGCCGGCGTCGATGCCGTATTTTTTGATTTTGTAATGGATGGCCCGCCGGCTGATGCCCAACACATCCGCAGCTTCTTTTTGAACGCCGCCGGTCTGTTCCAGGGCCCGCAGGATGGTGTTCTTTTCACTCTCCTCCAGAGAAAGGCAACTCTCATCGGACATGCTTTCCGAACAGGTCCTGGTGATGCCGGCAACATGAAAATCCTCCGGCCGCAGCACGTTGTTCCGGCACATGACGATGCCACCCTCAATGGCGTTTTTCAGTTCGCGGACATTGCCGGGCCACGAGTAGTCACACAGCCAATCCATCGTTTCCTTGAGCACCATGACCGGCTTCACATTGTGCTGGCTGCAATACTGTGAAGTAAAGTGGTCGACCAGCAGAGGAATGTCCGCCTTGCGCTCCCGAAGCGGGGGAATGGTCAAGGTGACCACCCTGAGACGGAAAAACAGATCTTCACGGAAGCGGCCGGCTTTGATCGCTTCGCCCAAATCGGCATTGGTGGCTGCAATGATCCGGCAGTCCACAGGCGTTCCCTTGAGTCCGCCGATTCGTCTGATGGTCCGGTCTTCTATAAACCGGAGCAACCGGATCTGCATTTCGTGGGAGATGTTGCCGATCTCGTCCAGAAACAGGGTGCCGGTATCCGCCGTTTCGATGAGACCCTTTTTGTCGGCCACGGCATGGGTGAAGGATCCTTTGAGGTGACCGAAGAGTTCGCTTTCCAGCAGGCCGGCCGGTGTGGCCCCGCAATCGACGACGACGAACGGTTTCTTTTGGCGTTGGCCCAACAGGTGGATCCGGTTGGCGATGCGCTCCTTGCCCACGCCGCTTTCTCCGAGAATCAGGACATTGACGCTGCTGCGGGCCACCTTTTTGACCAAACCATGCAGGTTCTGCATGGCCGGGCTTTTGACATCCTCGTCGATGTGGGTGCCCCCTGGCGGGTCGACCGGCTGCGGCGGCGCCGGGCCCTCGGATTCATCGAGCATCATTTTGATCTTTTCGGTCAGGGCTTTGCCGTCGAAGGGTTTTTCGACATAGTCCACAGCGCCGAATCTTACGGCTTTGACTGCATCGGGAACATTGGCGTAGGCGGTTAAAAAAATGACCGGGAGACCCGGCTGCGTCCGAATGATTTCCGACAACAACGTCATACCGTCCATTTCGGGCATCTTCACATCGGATACCACAAGGTCGATTCGGTGGGTGTCGAGCATCTGGAGGGCTTTGCGGCCGCCATCCGCCTTGTAAACGGTCAGCCCGCAGCTGGACAGCCGGGCATCCAGCACCTCCAGTACATTGTGGTCATCGTCCACCACCAGGACGGTTTTGGATTGGTCGGTGTTTTTCATGGTTTCATTCGCTGGGGGCCGAAATTTCGGTTTTTTTCTTCTGGATATTCTGGTCGATGGCTTCCAGCGCCTTGATTTTTTCCTTGAGCAAAAGGTTTTCGGCTGTGACTTCATCGATCTGGTGCTGAAGCTGGGCCGCCCGTTCAACTTTTTCCTTCAGGTCGGCAACTTCGGCCCGAAGCTCCCGGTCGTCCGGTTTTTGGGTGTCCTGCCGCCGGGTGTCCGGCTGCAGGTCTTCAGTTGCAGCGGGCTCCTCAGCTATTTTCGCAGCCGGTGGATTGATATAGATCACCGCGGTGGTGGTTTTGGGGGTCATGCGCACAATCAACGGGTCGAGCAGGGTCAGATCCCAAACCGCGCTATCGTCGGGCGTGGATTCTGCGAAATCATGCCACATGCCAATGGCTGCGGTATACTCCGCCTGCGTATCCGCCAGCAACAGACGGCAGCAGATTTGCCCCAGCAACGCCTTGCGCGAAATTTTTTCACTGGCGCTTGCCTCCGAAATGGCCTTGAACCGGGTCAAGGCTTTTTCGAAATCGCCTTCGTCATAAACCGCAAGTGCACGTTCAAAGGCCTCATGGGCTGACTTGAATTGCTTGCGGTGCATCTTGTCGTCAAGACCCTGAAAAACCGACGCGCAGCCTGCAAGTATCCCTGTGACCATCACCAGGATGAGGGGCAGGCGGTGCGTCTGGATCCATGCAGTTGTTTTCATAACCATTTCCTGTTCGATCACCTTCAAGCGTTTATTTTACGATACCCCTTTTTTAATCGCCATTGCGCGACAATTCAAGGAAATTCAACCGTTGCCATCCTGGCCAGCGGCCGGGCATCATCACTCGGGAGCGCTGGGCAGGGTGAAACCAAATGTGCTTCCCTTGCCCACCTGGCTGTTGACCCACACGGTACCATGGTGGGATTCGACAATGTTCTTAACGATGCTCAATCCTAAACCGACGCCCTCCAAACGCTCGCGTTCGCGCTGTCCGCGGTAATATTTGTTGAACAAAAACGCCTGATCCTCCTCCAGTATACCCGGACCATTGTCTTTCACGAAAAAGGAGAGCCGATTTCTGGACCGATGTTGACGGGCACCGATGGTGACCCAGGTGTCGGGCTCTGAGAATTTGATAGCATTGGACAGATAGTTCAACATGGCCTGTTGGAGTTGTTTTTTGTCGCCAACGATAGGGGACAATTGGGAGGGAACCTGGATGCGCAGGTCGATCTTTTTTGACTCGGCGGCCAGTTTGATGCTGTGGGTGCATTCAGACAAAAAGGTGTGTGGATCGATGGGCTCCAGTTGCATGTTCAGCAGCCCAGGCTCAAGCCGGGAGGCCTGCATCAGGTGGCTCAGCAGTTCACTGATGCGGCTGATCTCCATACTGGCGATCCCCAGGAATTTTTCCTGGCGGCTGTTGATTGGCCCCATCACCTGTTCCCGAATCATGTTGACCGATTCGCGGATCGAAGTCAAGGGCGTGCGGATCTCATGGCTGAGCATGGAGATAAAATCGGAACGCATGCGCTCCTCCTTGCGCAGGCGATGGGACATCTCATTGTAGGCATGGGCCAGTTCACCGAACTCGTCCTGGCTGCGGACCTTAAGGGGGGCGCTGAGGCGGTCCGAGGAGATCTCCCGGATGCCGTCCATCAGTTCCCTCAGAGGGCGGATCATGGAATAGGCCAAATAGAATATGCCCAACAGACCGACCAGACTGGAAATGGCCAGGCCGATGAGTCCGTTTTTAGCGGAAAGCCGCCCCTTGAGGTTCAGTTCGCGGGTGGCCTGCTCGATTTCCTGCTCATTTTTGAGCCGCTCACCGGAAATCCTACTGATCCAGTCGTTGATGACCGGTTCGGGGATCCAGAACGTATTTACCGCTTCCGGATCTTTTACCTCCCCAGACAGATAGGTGGAAACCTCCGCTGCATCGGGATAGGTCTCATAATCATCACTGATGTCCCGCCACACAGTCGAAATGGTGTGGCCCATGGCGGTCAGCCGGGTCACCTGGGCCAGGTTCTCTTCGAAAGTGTGCTGGGCTTCATTGAAAAAGACCAGGTAATCGGGTTTATTCAGCAGCAGATATTTCTGTTTGTTCTCCTCCATGCTGAGCAGGGTTTCCATCATTTTTTTTGTCCCGGAGGCAATGGCATAATTTTTTGCCACGATGGAACCGGATAACCCCACGACTTGCTGAACATTGATGTAAAGACCCAAGATGGTGCCATAAAAAATAGCGATGATGACCAGAAACCAGACCAGCAGTTTTCCGGTGATGCCAAATCTAAGATTCATGGGCGGCAATGCTTTCCAAAAATGTGCAGGTCACGGCGCGGTTCGCCGGGCCATGAGGAATCTGCCTACGATGAAGTCAGTGATGGCCTGGATGTCGGCGGTTGCGAATTGGGGAACCACCACACCGAGGGGCGTGTCGGAAACGACGGCCAGCAGGGTCTCGTCTTCCAGGCAGGCGGGATGCTGATGCCGCTCAGCCCTGAAAATTTCAATTTTCGGGGCGTGGTCCCTTTTGAATCCTTCCGTGAGCAGCAGGTCCACATCGTCAAAATAGGCAATCAGGTTCTCCAGGCTTTCACCGGGCACATCCTTGATCATGGCGATCTGTCCGGGGGAGGCAACCATTACCGTATCGGCACCGGCTTTTCTGTGACGGTAGCTGTCTTTGCCCTCCCGGTCCATATCGAAACCGTGGTGGGCGTGCTTGACAATGCCGACGCGATAGCCCCGACGTTTCAATTCGGGAATCAGTCTTTCAATCAACGTGGTTTTGCCGGACTCCGACTTGCCCACGATGGAGAGGACAGGTGGCAAGATATTCTCCTTTTCCTTACATATTGCGCACATGAACGGCAGCCCAGTCGGATGCCCGGGAAAGCTAAGCCGACAGGTGGTCAATGTCAAGGCAATATCAGACGGTGGTTTCGGGTCGAAGACGTTGATCCGCTGTCTGCAGGCGCATACCCAATCGCAAGATAACCTTGACCGAGTATAAAAATCACGCTACATGTCGGCATTGCCGGTGGTTGGTTCTGGATGGCTCTTGGACTTCCCGCTCAACCTGACGCGAGGTGAATGATCATACCCAACGTTCAAATTGCCGTGGTGGAAGACGATCCCCTGGTCAGGGATTTTTTGGTCGACACATTGGGGTTCAGCGTCAACCGAAAAATCCTCACCTTCGAAAGCGGCTTTTCCGCCTGGCAGTACATCCTGGCATCCAATCGCATCCACATTGTTTTCTCGGATCTGAATGTGCCGGATATCGACGGCCTTGAACTGACCGCCCGCATCAAGGCGGCCAAATCCGATATCATCTGCATCCTGGCGTCGGGTAATCCTGTGGATGAGGCCCGGGCGTCTGCGGCAGGAGCCGATGCTTTTGTGCTCAAACCTTACGGCGTCAGTGATCTCTTTGCCCTCGTGCAAACGTTTGTGGTTCAAGACCGCCAAGCGCACGGGGAGGAAGGGTCATCTTGACGCCCAATCAGGTTTGGGCGAGGTCAAATGCAGGCCTTGAACCCATGGTAAATGCTGCCGGCCGGGTTTCTAGCGGCGTGGGCCTGTATTCACGCCTTCGTCGGAAAGCCGGCGGCGGCAGGCCAGGGCAAAATCTTCCGGGTAGTGCCCATTGATCCAGCGCATTTGCGCTTCGCTGAATGCGCCCGGGGATTGGGGCAGTTTAGGCAAAAAGGCGACCAGGAGACGCTGGCCGTCCTGTCCATCCACGACGGGCTTGGAATATTCAATGCTCGTAATCATTCGGGCCCCCAGGGTCCCCAGCACCCTGACGGCGGTTAATATGGCCCGATCCAGGGATCGGCGTGTCGGCGCGTCTGCCTCTAAGATATTACCCACCGGGGCCTTGGGCATCAACTGCAGCTCCCACTGGGACGTCTGGGCTTTGGGCACGAATAGCATCACCCGGTCGTCTTCAAAAACCACCAGGCTGTGCTCCCTGCGGGTATTCCCATCGATCCTTCGGTTCTCCATGATCGCCTGATGATAACATTCAAAAAAACTGCTCCCCGATTCAAGATGAAAGGCTTTGACGAAATCACTCACCAGATCGCCGCATGCATATGCCGGCAGGAAACCCTCCCCCGTGGCCAGGGGAACCTCGGCCGGGATCAGTGCAAACTGATGGTGGATCTGCTGGTGGGAGGCATGCAGGCGGTATCCGCTGGGGGCGAAATCAAACCCGTAGTTCCAGCCCCACAGGGTTCGGTTAAAATCAATCGATAGGTTCCCTTTTATTTTTTTTACCATGTTCAGCCGCAGCGTTTCCAGTTCATCCTCGGTCAGGGGACGACCGTCAATCAGGGGTGGAACTTCCAACAAAGCGGCCAGGCGGGTGTAGCTTCGCTGATAGTAGAGGTGGCGCATGCCGATCATGTCCGCCAAGGTCAGATCCTGCACCCGGTATCGAATCGTGTCGTCGGCCATGTTGGCCGCATAGTGTCCCCAGGGAATATAGGAGTTCCTGCGCAAGTATTCAAACACATGGCTTTTGGGGTTCGATCGGTGCCACTCACCCACGATCTCGCTCTCTCCCTGGGCGCCGGGACGAAGCACCATGGCCTCTTTATAGGCGTCGGGCAGATGGCGGTTGTTGGCCACGGCTTCGAACAGCCCTTCATCGGCAACCATCGCTTTGATTCGTCCGTTGGATCGCTTTTCATAGGCGATTCCCCAGGCATCGGCCCTGCTTTCGCTCATGCAGAAGGTGCAGGCCATGTGGGCCAGGCAGATCAGGTCCCGGGAGTCGGTGGATGCAACTGCCAGAGCCAATTGAAGGGGGCGGGGGAGATGATGAATGGCCAGGGCAGCTTTGTGTTCATCGGGGTGGTCTTTAAAAAATGAGATCTCCGGCGCCTCCGGCAGGGCGATGGTTTCCGGACCGGCGGCGCGGGCGTCGGCCCAGGCTTTGCCGATGTAGGTCGTTCCCCGGAATGGGAAGGCGTTGGGGATCTCAAAAACCCAGTCGGCCGCCGGTTCGTGAACCTTGCCGCAAGGAAAGTTTGCCGCATTGTGGTGACGGGTACCGTCAGGAAACATACCCAGTTCGTCCAGTTCAGTCCTCTCCCGAAAATTATCTGCAGTGAAATGTGGACGGTGGACGCCATAAACGAACCGCCCCGCCGGTGAAACGCAGGTGCGTATCTGCATGATCCGTTTTCCTTATTTTTCGAATGATAACCGTGTTGTGAAAAACATACACCGATCGTCGACAATAGTGTCGACCACGACCCGCCGGATGCCCGCTTTATCTCACAATCGCTATTTTTTTGCGAGGGTTGAAACCTGGCGGGACAGCAAACCAGGCCAACGAGGGGCCATGGTTGAAAATTAATAACGATATCCATTGGTTCCAAAAAAACCTGGCATGAAAATTTCATAACCCTATGTGTTCTTGTATCCAGCCGTTTCGCCAGGCAGCGTTTCAAGCAGCCGCTAACCGTTGGTAATGGTTTCAGTACGAGAAAGGAAGCCAAAATGACACACCGGTCTTCGCCGCCAGCCATCGCTGTGATCGGACTGGCATGTCGATATCCTGACGCAACCACACCACGCCAGTTGTGGGAGAATATCCTGGCCCGACGGCGGCAGTTCCGGCGTATTCCTGACTGCCGGCTGGCGCTTGAAGACTATTATGACGCGGATAAAAAAGCGCCTGACAAGACCTATGGCCGTCAGGCTGCGGTCATCGACGGGTTTGATTTCGACTGGGCCGGCCGGCGCATTCCGCTCTCCACCGTGCGTACCACCGATATCGTCCATTGGCTGGCCCTGGAAACCAGTCTGGCGGCCGTCGCCGATGCCGGTTATACCCGTGAAACCCTGCCCGGAGAGCGCACCGGGGTCATCATCGGCAATACCCTCACCGGCGAGCAGACCCGGGCCAACACCCTGCGCCTGCGCTGGCCCTTTGTCCGACGTGCGCTTTACGGCGTCGCACGGGACCGGGGAATGGACGATCGACAGATTCACCTGCTCGCAGAAGCCTTGAAGGACCGCTATACCACGGTCTTTCCTCCGGTGGATGAGGATACCCTGGCCGGCGGGCTTTCCAATACCATCGCCGGGCGCATCTGCAACCATCTCAATCTCATGGGTGGGGGTTTCACCATCGACGGGGCCTGTTCTTCATCACTGCTGGCTGTGGCCCACGCGGCTTCCCGAATCGTCGAGCAGGATCTTGATCTGGCCATTGTGGGCGGCGTGGACATCAGCCTGGATCCCTTTGAACTGATTGGTTTCGCTAAAACGGGCGCGCTGACCGACGGCGATATGACGGTTTATGACCGCGGCGGTAAAGGCTTCATCCCCGGCGAAGGCTGCGGCTTCATTGTGCTCAAGCCACTGGCCGCGGCCCGACACGACAACAACCCTGTCTACGCGGTGATTCACGGTTGGGGCATCTCGTCCGACGGCGGCGGATCGGGTATTACCGCTCCCAGTGTATCCGGCCAGGCGCTGGCCCTGCAGCGGGCCTATCTGCATACGGCCCATTCGATCGCGGACCTGGATTTCATCGAAGGCCACGGCACCGGCACCACCGTAGGTGACCGCACGGAGTTGGAAGCTATCGCCCGTGTGCTGGGGCAGGTGCCGGTTCCCAGCGGCCAACTGCGGCCCTGCGGGATCACCTCTCTCAAGTCCATTCTAGGCCACACCAAGGCCGCCTCTGGGATCGGTGGCCTGATCAAGGCCGTAATGGCGGTCAATCGCCGGGTGATTCCGCCCACCGCCGCCTGCAGCGATCCCCATCAGGCCTTCGACACCACGGCAAGACGGCTCTATCCCGTCCGCTTGGGCCGCCAGGAGCCTGCCGACAAGCACCTGAAGGCAGGCGTCTCTTCAATGGGATTCGGTGGCATCAATTGCCACATCACCCTCGTGTCCGCTGACGAACCCGATGGGCGACTGGAACCCGCCCTGGATGAAGCGGCGTTGCTGGTCCACGCCCAGGAGAGTGAGCTGATGGTGATGGGCGCCGGCAGCCGGTCGGCGATGCTGGAAAGAATTACGGGTCTGATCAAGATCACCGACGGCATCAGCATTGGGGAGCTGGCTGACCTCGCCGCTGATCTGAGCCGCCAGGTTCTGCAGGATGCACCGGTCAGGGTCGCCCTTGTCGCCGGCCATCCCGATGACCTGACTGCCCGGTTGGTAAAGTTGGAAGCATGGCTTCGAGAATCCGAAACAGACCATGTTATCCTGCCGGCTGACACCCTCGGACCTGACATCTGGCTGGGCGCAGGCGGTGGGCGTCCCCGAATCGGGTTCCTGTTTCCCGGTCAGGGTTCCCAGCAGATCAACATGGCCCGGATGCTGGTTCAACGGTTTGAATGGGCCCGATTGCTGGTGCAGCGGGCCGATCAGGTGACCCGCGGCCTGACCGGCATTGCGGTGAGCCGTTTGATTTTCCGGGATACCGACCGGGCACCCAATCCCGAGGAGAAGGATCGCTGGTTCAATGCGCTATCTCGAACGGAAAACGCTCAGCCGGCCATCTGCCTCGCATCCATGTTGTGGCTGTCATTTTTCATCCGCCTGGGTATCCGCCCCGAAGCCGTGGGTGGACACAGTCTGGGGGAACTGACGGCCTGTTGTGCCGCCGGGGTCTTCGATTCGAAAACGCTCCTGGAATTCGCCGCCCGCCGCGGAAAGGCCATGGCCGGTCAAAACGAGACCCAGGGAGCCATGGTCAGTCTGCGCTGTGACGAAGCCACCGCCCTGACGCTTCTGCCGCAGGTCGCTGGTTATCTGACCGTGGCCAACCTCAACAGCCCCCTTCAGACCGTTCTTTCCGGTGAACCCGAAGCTGCCCAAGCCATGCTGAGACGCGCTCAGGAAAATGGGATCAGCGCCCGGATGCTGCCGGTTTCCGGCGCGTTCCATAGCCGCCTTTGCGAAGACGCCGCCCGGCAGGTCGGGGCGATGGCCTGGCTTTCGAAAACAATGTCAGCGGCCAGCTGCCGGATCTTTTCCAGTATCGACGGCGCCCCTATGCAAACCGAAGCACCGCTGAATGAATATTTTTCCCGACAGATTCGGTCGCGGGTTGATTTTATCCGTTTGGCCGAGAGCATGGCCGGCTGCTGTGACCTGATTATCGAACTGGGGCCGGGACGGGTGCTGTCCGGTCTGGCCGGTGACGTTTTTGGTGAAGCGGGGCCGGCATGCCTGCCGGTGGAGGGATCTGCCGGCAGCAGCCGGGATCTGAACCGCGCCCTTGGCGCCTTGTTTGCCCATGGTGCAGCCATCCGTTGGGAGGGTCTCTTTGAGAATCGGTTGATCCGGCCTTTTGTTCCGGCCGATCGAAAATCCTTTGTCGTCAACCCCTGTGAGACCCTTGCCCAAATCGTGGGTTGGGGCGCCGATGTCGACAACCTGCCGAGCAATGGTACCCCCTCGATCCTGGCGGAGGCCTTTACCGGTGTACCTGAGGCCCTGGTGAGCCGCTACCTGGCCTCCAGGGGGGCATTTTTAAACCGAGTGGTGCAGGCGGATCTGGCCTTCTGGGACCCCGAAACCCTGGCGGCGGGTGCCGGTACAGGAAGCCGAGGCGTACTCCCGGCGGGACGGCCGGAGGCGCTGCCGACCCAGGCGCTTTTATTCCAGCTGGTCGGCGAGGTGACGGGTTTTTCTTCCGAAACCCTGTCCCGGGAATCCCGGCTTCTGGACGATCTGAACCTGGATTCCATCAAAGCCGGTGACCTGATTGCCCGCTTTGCCAGGCGTTGCGGTGTCATGTTCCCCGATTCGACGCTGCTGGCCAATGCGGCCCTGGGAGAGCTGGTCGACGCTGCCCAGCGGCTGCGTGGCGATGCAGGGGGATCAGCCGGTCAACCGACCGGGGGCCGCGGTGAACTGGTTCGGCGGATGGTGGACATGGTCGCTGATATCACCGGGTACCCCCACGAGAGCCTCGATGGGTCAATGCGGCTGCTCGACGACCTGAATCTGGATTCCATCAAGGCCGGCGAACTGATCGCCCGTCTGGCCGCCGAGGCCGGGGTTGCAGGCTTTGTGGATGCACAAGCGCTGGCCAACGCCAGCCTGGACGAGGTGGTGGATCGGATTGCTGCCTGCCAGGAATCAAAATCTGCCGACGCGCCGGCACCACCGGATGCACTGGACGAACTGCTTGGCCAGGCTGCTCGCATCACAGGGTTTTCTGGTGAATCCCTGGATGCCGATCTGCCGGTTGACCGCGACCTTCGGATGGGGCCGGATAAACTCAAGACGCTGCTCGAACGAACTGCCGCAGCGCTGGGCATTCAAGCGCACTTGGATCTGGAGCCGCTGCTGACCCGCAGTCTGAGGCAGATCGGTGTGATCTTGAACCGCATGGCAGCTGAACAGCGTGGTGCCGTCACGGGCAGCAAGGGGGTGGCCCGGTCGATAGCCGCCACCGGCCAACCCTCCTGGGTGCGCAATTACTGTATGGACCTGGTGCCAACGCCCTATCCGCTGTTTCCCGAAACATGGCGCCTGCGCTCGGAAAACGACTGGCAGAAGATCCGCGTATTGATTCTTTACAGCGAGGATACGGCCGATGTGGCCGCAGCGATCGGCCAGGCTTTTTTCCAGCGCGGCGCATACACCCAGGCATGCGCCTTCGATGAGGCGGGGGCTGCAGAAGGCGTTGGTGATCCTAATTTTTCCCACCTGGTGGCCATTCTACCCAAAAATGGCCCCTGTGAAAAAGACCGCTCGGCCATGTTGCAGCGAATGATTCGTATTCGTGCCAGCCTGGTATCGGTACCACCGGCTGCCAGCGCACCGCGGAGGCGGACCACTGTGGTCTGGGTCCAGTTCGGTGGCGGCTTTTTCGGTCGGGATCCGCGCTTTGCCCGGGCGGATCGCTGCGCCGCCGTTGCCCTGGCCGCCAGCCTTCACCTGGAACGGGCGGACCTAAGGGTCCGGGTGGTGGATTTCTGCGCGACGCTGCCAGCCGAGACGATCGCCTGGGAAACCCTTGCCGAAACCATCACCCAGGACAGTTTTGCCGCCGTGGGATACGATCTGGACCGTACCCGACGGACGCTTTTCCCGCGACTGGTTCAGCCGGCGGACTTTCGGCGGCGCGATATCCATTGGTCGCGTGATGATGTGATTCTCGTTACCGGTGGAGCGGGAGGCATCACGGCCGCCTGCGCCCTGGCCGTGGCCCGGGAAACCGGTGCACGCATGGCGCTGGTGGGGCGAACCCCTTACCCGGATCAGCCGGGTGTGAAAAGCGCTGGCAAGCAGATCCGAACCCTGCTGGACAAATATGCCGCGCTGGGACTTGCAGCCGATTATTTTTCCTGTGACGTGGCGGATCGCGATGCTGTGGCGGCAATGCTGGCGACCGTCAGTGAACGTCTCGGTCCCATCACCGGGATCATTCACGGCGCCGGGCTCAACCGGCCACGGCTCACCGGTCAGGTTAAAACGCAGCAGGCCCTTGCCGAAAGCGCACCCAAGGTGCTGGGCCTGCTGCACCTGCTGGATCTGCTGCCAACCGGGCCGCTCAAACTGATTGTGGGCCTGGGGTCGATCATCGGCGTCACCGGTATGCCCGGCAACGGGTGGTACGGGTTCTCCAACGAGGTCATGGACATTGCCCTGAGGGGCTTTGCCGCCGAACACCCCGCAACCAGCACCGTCAATGTTGCCTACAGCATCTGGCGTGACGAGGGTATGGGAGCCCGTATGGGCAGCGTCGATCTGCTGCGGGATAAAGGCATCGATGCCATTCCCACGGACGAAGGCGTCGATCGATTCCTCAAGATTTTTACCCATGACCCGGGCAATTGCCAGGTGGTGGTGACCGCCCGCATGGGGGGGCTGGATACCTGGAATCAGACCCTGCCCGATGTGCCCCGCGGAATGCGATTCCTGGAAACACCAGCCCATCTGACTCCCGGGGTGGAAGCGGTTTTCTCAGCCCACCTCTGCCTTAAGACCGATCCATACCTGGTCGACCATCACTTCCAGGGGTCCTATCTTTTCCCCACGGTTTTCGGCTTGGAGGCGATGGTCCAGGCGGCCCTTTACCTGTATGGCGACACGGAACTGTCACGGGTTCAGATCCGTGATGTCCGCCTCATGCGGCCCATCACCGTAGACCCGGAAACAGGCGCCGATATCGCCATTCGCGCCCTGCTGGCAGAGGCGCCAGCCGGCGGCGAAACAGTTGTGCACACCGCCATTACCAAGCAGGGGACCGGGGCGCAGACGGATTTTTTTGCGGCCACGTTTGTCTTCGACAGTGACGACGACCCACCGCGGGAAACCATTGCCCATTCCGATACGCCCATGTCCCTGGTTCCCCGGACCGATCTCTACCGGGCCAGTCTTCTATTTCAAGGGCCGCGGTTCCAGGGTATTGAGACCATCTGGGATATCCGGCAAAGCGGTCCAAACGCCGGCCAGGCCCTGTTTTCATCCCGCGTGATACCGGCTGAACGACGTTCAGACGCAGCCTTTGGAACGGGCCTTGAGGAAGCAAAGCACCGTCGTTTGTGTCTGGGGGATGCATTTTTCACCGACACCCTGCTGCAGGGTGCGGCTTTGTTGGTACCCCAGGACACCAGCCTGCCCGTCTCCATCGACCGCATGGATCTGTTTGCTGAATTTTTCAGGGCGACCACTCCTGCCACCGTAAGCGTGGCGCTGATGGGGCGGGAAGATCGCGACCTGATATATCGGGTTTCAGCCGTCAGCGAAAACGGGGCGGTCAGGGCGAGGTTGGAGGGCTACCGGCTGAGGATTCTCAAGCATCATGATGCATATCCGACGGTGGCTGACCTTGTTTTTCCCGAGGACCGGGACCGCCGTCTGGCTCGCCAGGCACTGGACGATGCCTGTCGACAGCTATCCGTTTCCGCACCCCATTTGGAACTGGCCTGTATCCCCGGGATCCATGGTCAGTCCAGGCAGGAACGCCGCAAGGCGGAAGCGCCGATGCTGGAACGGGCCTTGTCGGCTGCAGCCAAACGATATGCGGTTTCTGCATCGCCGATGGCCATCCAGTGGCAGGCGAACGGCAACCCGACGGTCGCCGATGTGGACGCATCCGTTTTAGACGTCTCCCTGACCCACGAGGACCGCACGTGCGTGTGTGTGTGCGGGCCCGGTCCACTTGGATGCGACCTGGCCGCCATCACCGCCAGATCCCGGGAGGCGTGGGCCGGTCTGCTGGGTGGTCACCGAACGGATTTGCTCGACCGCCTCATCGACCAGGGGGATGCGCTGGTTACAGCGGGGACGCGGATCTGGGCGGCAGCAGAAACCCTGATCAAGGCCGGTGGTCAGCCGAACCCAACCCTCGTGATCGTCAGTAAAATGGGCGATGCGGTCCTGTTTTCCGGGGGGGCGTCCATCCAGATACTTACCCTGGCCCTCCGGCTGACCTGGGGGCCGCCCATGATTCTGGCCCTAACGGTTGCTGCCCAGACGGCCCAGCGGGTTCCGGTAAACCTGCTGACTGCGGAATACCCGGGATACGAACCGTTGTACGCAACCCGTTCCTTTGAGATGATCGAGGGCGGCCCCCAGGGCCAGTTGGTTTTTGTCCAGCGGCTGCCGGTGACCTTCCAGCCCAGCGCCAACCTCAGCCGCACCATCTACTTCTCCAACTTCATTAAATGGATGGGCAACACCCGTGAAGCGTCGGCCTGGCCGGTGCTGGCGCAGATGACCGATCAATTTGCCAGCGGCCGCTGGGGTGGGGTGACCAATTACGGCCACCTCAAGATTCTGGGGGAGGGGGGCACCAGCGATCAGATCGAAATTCTCATGTGGGTTTCCGACAACAGCGGACCGGCGAATTCCACCATGACCCTTTCCTACGATTTCCGCAAATTGACCAAAGCCGGCTGTTTCCAGCGCCTGGCCTACTGCCGGCTTTGGTCAATTTGCGGAAATCGTAGGAAAGGGTCATGGTGGAATTCGCCGGTCCGCTGTTGTCGGAAACCCACATGAGAATTTCGATGTGAT
>NZ_JAWOHB010000033.1:0-3580 GCF_046496365.1 Desulfosarcina sp. | reverse complement strand
TCCTCCTCACCCAGGGAATTCACTTTTCGCCTGGGGTTTAATTTGGCAGTCCACAGGATGTCCTGCAGGACACCATTCCCCAGGCCGGGGATGCCCGACTTTCTCACTTTCGCAGGGGTGGACCCTATCAGCCGATCAAATGCATTTTAAATTTAACTGCTATTCCAATAAATACCGAGTCGGGCCGGACTATTCAGAGTTCGGCCCTTTGGGATCAGCGTTTTAAAATTCAGCCAAACGGACCCTTGGTAATCCACATAACCGAACTGCAACCAAAATTTCGAGTGCCTAACTGATTTTGACACCACAATTTTTATTTCTTTACGATTTCAGGTATCTACGGAGCTCAAGAAGGCTCTTGGCGCTACCATCCGAAATTTTTCTCGATCACTCCACCGCACGGATCGTGGGGGGAAGCGCTCCCCCGACCACCCGGAATTGGCGGCCTTCTATGAGACGCCCATCGCGTTGCCCAGTTGATGCGCCGCCATTCGATTCCCGACGACGGTCTGCTGGAGCGATTGCTCACCGCAGCGCGGCCGTCCTCGTCCGCGATGGTTGCCGCCACCCGAACGCGCCTGCCCCCGGTGCTGGGAAAGCCGCGTCCAGAGTTTCGTGCCAGAGCCCGTCTTTAGCGCATGCGTGCCGACCCGCACGATGCGCGGTCCCAGCCCTGTATCGCTGCGGTTTTCACCCGGCTCCCGGAATAAGTAAACACCCCGTTGCGGCCATCCCATCCGGCCGTCGCATTGCGAGAGCGTCCGCGCGCCGCCAAGCGATTGCTCAAGGTCGTCCAGCAGGTCGTAGAAGAGTTTCAGATGCTGTTCCCGTCCGTTGCTCATTTTGTTTCCAATGCTTTCAGAGCTTCAAGTAATGCGGCGCGATGCGGAAAAGTTGTCCTGACTTCCACTATTGCCAGGGAACAGGGGCTCCAGGGCCAAGGACAACAGACCTGGCGAGACGGAAACCGATGCCCTTGTTGCGGTTGCCGGGTGCGAAGCCGTAACGGGCGGCCGACCGGCAGTAGCGGCAACCGTTGTACCAACTGCCGCCGCGTAACACACGGAAGGCGACTCGAGGGGTTTCAATCCAAGGTTGGCCGTCATCCGGAGCATCCTCGTAGTCGCCATGCCAGTCGTCCACCACCCACTCCAAGACGTTGCTCAGCATGTTGGCCAAGCCCAGGGGGTTGAGGTTTTCCTTCCCGGTGCGCGGATTGATCTCATCCACGGGGTGAGCTTCTATCCGTCCGCTCTCGTCGAACCAGGCGTGATCGGACAGGTCTTCAGGATTGTCGCCGAAAAAGTATTGCCCCAGCCGGGACTTGGCACCTCCCCGGGCCGAGTATTCCCACTCGGCCTCGCTGGGCAGGCGCGCACCCAGCCAAAGAGCGAAATAGTATACCTCGAACCAGGTTTTTTCCACCGCCGGATGGCGCTCTCCGCCGACATGGTGGATCATCGGGCCCAGGGGAAAATCCTCGGCCGAAGCCCTAACCATCTCGTTGGTAACCGGGTGTTTGGCCATTTGAAACGTGGCCACCGTCACCTGGTGGATCGGCTGCTCGTCGGCGTCTCCCTGGTCGTCCCCCATCTCGAATCTCCCGCCCTGGACCGTGACCCACTCGAAAAGGTTTCCTGGTTCATCCAAAAGTGCCTGCTGGCGGGCGGCGGCGTGTTCCAAATCCAGCAGCTCGTATATGATGCCACCGGGCTCCAGGGGAGGCCGTTGCCCGTTTTGCTCCAAGAGTCCCTGGGCCTGAAAAACCACCTCGCAGTCTCGCTCCCCGCAATCGATCAGAAGAATCCGAAGGGTCTCCTCGACCAGGCTGCGCCCTTCGTCCACGCCCACCAGCTCTAAAGACTGCTCCAGGGCCCCGATCAGCAACCGTTTCTCCCGGCCGGGGTGGGTTACGAAGCGCGCCGCCGCGATCTCGGATAAAGGCGGAAAACGCCAAACTGTCGAGACGCGATTCAAGTCCAACCCATCTATCGATTCATCCACCAATCCCGCGTCACGTCTCGAAAAACGCAACTGGATGCCGCTCGCCAGGATTCTTTCCCGTGGTTGGAGTGAAGGTGGGTTAGCGGGTTGATGGAGATGGTTGAAACGATGTTTTCAACCATTACGTGAAAAAGTGACCCCATCAGCACTTCCGGCCCAGGGGCGATCACAGCTTAGTTTTTGTGTTTACCCACCCCCGAAACAAAAGAAATTACCATAGGGACCTTGACCGAGTCACCGGGATCAAAAGCTCAGGGTCAAGGAAGTTGGGCCGCGCGGTTCTGCGCCATCATGAAGGCCGGCGGGTTGAATTGCTAAGAGCAGCCAGGGTCCAGCGGGCCAGGGCAAAGGCCTTGGCCGCCAAAAACTGCTGTATTGGGGCAATTTTCAGGGCCTTTACGGTTTTCAAAGAGCGCATCCAAGCTGGCATAGGAAATTTTGGTTTGATTTCCTCCTTCCAACCACCGGCAGCCTCGGGGGACTTCAAATTGGCCGCCTGCGTTTGTGCGGGTCCATCATTTACTGCCACCCATTATTTTCGCAAATATCGGCGACCTATTTGGTTTTTTCCTCTGTTTGAACGCGAACAACAATGGGCCTCTTTTTTGATCCCAGTTTCGCCATTGGCTGTCTTTCCTGAACTCGATGTTCCGGTGACCCGGGCGCCTGTCCTGACCCGCCGAACCGCCGGTTGGGTGGGCCCACCTGCGCCGTGGTGTGGCAGGGGGAGCAGTCGCGATACTACTGCTTGTCCCGATCGGCTGATTGCTTCCTGGCCACTTCCGCAACGTGTGCGCCCTGAAAGCGGGCAATTTTCAACTCGTTCTCCGATGGCAAGCGGCTGCCATCGGTATCGGCCAAAGTGGTCGCCCCATAGGGCGATCCGCCGGTGATTTCATCCATGTTGCTGAGCTCCTGGCAGGTGTAGGGAACCCCCACAATGATCATGCCGTGATGTAGCAGTGTGTTGTGAAACGAGGTGATGGTGGTTTCCTGCCCACCGTGTTGGGTAGCCGTGGAGGTGAACACACTGCCCACCTTGGCCACCAGTTTTCCGCCGGCCCATAACCCACCGGTCTGATCCAGGAAATTGCGCATCTGGGCGCACATGTTGCCGAACCGGGTCGGGGTGCCGAAAATAATCGCGTCGTAGTTCGGAAGTTCCTCCACGGTTGCGATCGGTGCGGCTTGATCGAGCTTGGCGCCGGCTTTTCTGGCAACCTCTTCCGGCATCAGTTCGGGCACCCGCTTGATGATGACATCGGTGCCTGCGACGCTTCGCGCCCCTTCGGCAACCGCCGTTGCCATGGTTTCTATGTGGCCATACATGCTGTAGTATAAAACAAGGATCTTTGTCATGTTGTCCCTCCTTTGCTGGGTCGTTGTGGCGTAAGACTGACGGCATTGGAACGGATGATGTGGGATTTTTTTTTGCCGGAGCCCTTACCGGATCACTCGCCGCTCTCGAAGATTTCAGCAGGCAGTGTAAGCTCTCCCTTGGATGTGAACCGGGTGCTATTGAACGCGGGGCCGGCGAGTTTGCCTATCATCTCATACGCGAGCCTTCCTCGGTATT
>NZ_JAWOHB010000211.1:0-6673 GCF_046496365.1 Desulfosarcina sp. | reverse complement strand
ACGAAGACCGTTGTCAAATCCGAAAAGGAAATGGCGCTCAGATCATGGCTAGCTTGCGCAATATTGCAATCTCCTTGCTTCGTATGGCCGGTGCACGCTATATCGCCCCCGCCCTGCGCGCTTGCACAAGACTTGGCCAACGCGTCTTACGCCTCATCGGTGTTCCCGATTAACTTTGACGGGACCCTGGGCTGAAAGCTCGGCACCGTCACCAATCCAAGGGTTAAGCACCGAAATAGGGTTGTTTTCATAAACTTTTCCCGGCTTTGACGGACGACAGGTTGAGCGCGCCACGCAATCAACCAACCCGACAACCTTTGCCTATCCCACCAGCTGGTTCATTTCGAAAATGGGCAGACAGATGGAAAGGACGATAAACAGCACCACCACGGCCATGACCAGGATCATCACCGGCTCCAGCATGGCCATCATGCTCATGATCGATGACTGGACCTCGTTTTCATATACGTCGGCGATTTTGTAAAGCATGGATTCCAACTCCCCGCTCTGCTCACCCACCTGAACCATCTGTACGGCCAGGTCGGGAAATACCGCGTCGGCCGCCAGCGACAAACCCAGCCCCTGGCCCTTTTCGACTTCATTGGACGCGCTTTCGATGAGTGCAGAGATCACGACATTGCCGGTGATGTTTTTGACGATCTCCAGGGCCGGCAGCATGGTCACGCCGTTTTCAAGCAGCGATGCGAGGGTCCTTGAAAAGCGGGCCACAGCGATTTTTTGCAGCAGGGGACCCATGATGGGCAAGGAGAGCATCAACCGATCGGTGGCCGCAAGCCCCCGCTCCGTTTTTCTGAACATTTTCAGGGCGACCAGAGCGGCGGCGGCCAGGATCACCAGCAGCCACCAGTAGCTTTTGAAAGCATCGCTGGCAGCAATGAGGAAACGGGTCGGGGTTGGCAGGACCTGATTCATCTCCGTGAAGATACCGGTGATGTTGGGAACAACGAAGGTCATCAGGAAAAACAGCACCAGCGTGCCGATGACCGTCATGAGGATGGGATAGGCCATGGCGGTCTGGATCCGGGACTTGAGCTCCTGCTGTTTTTCCATGATGTCCGCAAGGCGCTGAAGCACGATTTCCAGGGTCCCCGAGGTCTCACCGGCGCGCACCATGTTAATGTAGATTTGAGAGAAAACGGATGGGTAGAGCGTCAGGGAGGAGGCAAAGCTGTTGCCCTCGACAATGGAATCCTTGATGCGGGCCACCATCTTGGTGAAGCCTTGGATTTTGGTCTGGGAAACCAGCGTGGTCAGGGCGGTAACCAATGGAAATCCGGCCCCGGTCAAAGTTGCCAATTGGCGTGTCCATAGGCTGACCTGGGCCGGAGTGACACGGCTGAACAGGCCCTGAAAGGAGGTGCTGCGGCTCTCCTTGCTGCTTTTGCCTTCCGTAACCTCTTTCACGGTGACAGGAAAACTGCCCATGGTGCGGATTTTCTGCCGGGCGGTCTGGGCGCCGTCGGCATCGATGATTCCGGTGATGGTCTTTCCCTTGGCGTCCAGGGCCTGATACTCGTAAACGGGCATGGCGTTATATCCTGTCAGTATATGCGTCTAAGCCGCGCTGCGAAAAAACCATCCATGTGATGGATGTGGGGGGCGGTTCGCAGAAATCCGTCCTCCCCCAAAAAGGGACGCACGGCGTGCTCATTATTCGATTGACGGCCGAGTATAGCAAAGTTTGGATGGTTTTTCAAAAATGTCTTGATCACGGCTGCATTTTCTTCCGGCTCCATGCTGCAGACGGCAAACACCAGGACCCCATGCGCTTTGACCAGCGGAGCGAGATGGTCGAGAAAACGAACCTGCCGGCTGGCAAATCGGGAAATATCCCCTTGGCGGGACGACCATTTGGCGTCGGGATTGCGGCGCAGCACGCCCAGGCCGGAGCAGGGCGCATCCAGCAGGACACGGTCGAACCGGGGCAGGTCGTCGGCTGTGAACGGCCGGTTAAGGTCTGCCTGGCGGGTCCTGATGATGGTTGCCCCCAGACGGCGGGACTCTTTTTCCAGACGGATCAGTTTGGCAGGTATGCTGTCCATGGCGACAATGCTGCCCTGGTTCCGCATGATCTGGGCCAAATGGGTCGTCTTACCGCCCAGACCGGCGCAGGCATCCAGAACGACTTCTCCGGGCAGGGGTGCCAGCAGCAGGGATACCAGCTGGGCGCCGCCGTCCTGAACCGCAAAGCGGCCGTCCACAAAGGCCTGCATCTCCGAGACGGGGCAGCGGGGGTGGATCAGGTTGATTACGCCGGGGATGGCGTCATTGATGGCAATCTTCTCCGTCTGGGTCGTCAATGCAAAGGCCAGCTCGGCAGGACTGTTTTTCAACCCGTTGCAGCGCACCGTGATGGGTGGAATGGTGTTGACGGCATCACACAGTCGTTCGGTTTCGGCAAGGCCCATGCGGTCGATCCAGCGCGCGGCCAGCCAATGGGGAATGGATTTGGTGATGGCTACGTGGTCGATCGGTGAGTCAGCTGCATCGGGAAGACGAAACCGGTCCGGGTCGCGAAGCACATTTCTCAGCAGGGCGTTGACAAATCCGGCCGCTTTGGCGGCCTTTTGCGTTCGCGCCAGGTTTACCGACGTGTTCACGGCCGCCGAAGCCGGAATTCGGTCCATGAACTGGAGTTGAAACAAACCGAGGCGCAGGATGTTCAAGATCGGTGGGGCGATTTTCTTAATGGGTCGGTCGGCGTACGCGGCCACGACCGCGTCCAGACGAAGCCGCCAGCGCAGCACGCCGAAAACCAGCCCGTTGAACAGGCCGCGGTCAAGCCGGGAGAGACCCATGGTCATGGGTGCAAGGTCATCCAGAACGGCGTCCAGGGTTTCGCGGGAGATGTCCAAACGATCCAGCACATTAAGGGCACAGGTTCTGGGATCGGGAATGACCTGCGTGCGCTTTGTCCGCAAGGGTGTGTTTGGGCGTGTAGCTTTGGCCACGGCATCTCAGCCCAGACAGGTGCCGTCGGGCAGGCGGCAGCCGCACATAAAATCGTCGATGGTCAGGCGTTTGCCGGATTCACCTTGAATTTCCTGGACTGCCAGGGCCCATTTGCCGGTGGCCACCCGGAGTTCTCCGGGAAAGCATTCGAGGATGGTCCCCGGTGGCACGCTGATTTCCCGTTTCAGAACGCTGGCCTTGAAAATTTTCAGGCGCATGTCGTCGCTGAAGGTGTAGGCGCCGGGCCAGGGCGTCACGCCCCGGATCAGGCATTCGATCCGTTCGGCCGGCATGGACCAGTCGATCTCCCCGTCTGTCTTTTTCAGCATGGGGGCATAGGTCGCTTCGGGGTGGTTTTGGGGTGTGGGTTGGAGAGATCCGCTGTTCAGCTTTTCAAGGGTTTGAACCAGCAGGCGGGCGCCCATGACGCTGAGGCGGTCGTGAAGCCTGGCTGCGGTTTCAGCCGGCCCGATGACGGTTCTTTCCATCAGCAAAATGTCCCCGGTGTCCATCCCCTTGTCCATCATCATGGTGGTGACGCCGGATTCGCGGTCCCCATTGATGATGGCCCACTGGATGGGCGCGGCGCCGCGGTGCCGTGGCAGCAGTGATGCGTGGACGTTGATTGACCCCCTGACGGGAATGTTCAGCAGCGATTGGGGCAGGATCTGACCGAAAGCTACCACCACAAACAGGTCCGGGGCCAGTTGGGTCATGCACTGATGAAATTCGTCGGTTCGCACCGTTTCGGGTTGCAGAACCGGGTAGCCGCACTGCATCGCCGCTTGTTTTACCGGCGGCGGGGTTAGCTTGCGCCCCCTGCCTTTGGGTCGGTCGGGCTGGGTGACCACGGCCAGAACGGCGTGGCCGCTGTCATGTAGGGCCCGCAGCGACGGCACGGCAAAATCCGGTGTGCCCATGAATACGATTTTCAAGGGGCCGTTCACTGTTGCTTCAACTCCTTTTTCACGCGACGCTTGTATATCTGCCGCTTCAAGGCACTGATATGATCAATAAAAAGGGTGCCATTGAGGTGGTCGAGCTCGTGCTGAATGACGATGGCCAGCAGGCCGTCGGCTTCAAATCGCAGGGGGTTGCCATCCCGGTCCACCCCTTCCACAAGAATACGTTCGGATCGTTTGACGTCCGCCCGAAAGTCAGGCACGCTCAGGCAACCTTCGTTTTCCGAAATGATTTCGCCCTCGCTGGTGACGATCTTCGGATTGACGAGCACATGCAGGTCCTGCCCATTCTCACGGGGAGCGATGTCGTATACGATGAAGCTCTGCCCGATGCCCACCTGGGGGGCGGCCAGGCCTACACCGGGGGCCTGGTACATGGTTGCGGCCATGTTGTCGAAAAGGGTCTGCAAGGCCCCATCGATATTCTCCACGGGAGCGGTCTGCTTTTTCAGGAACTTGTCCGGATATGTGAGTATGTTTAACACCGTCACTGTGTTGAACCTCTTTAAATCGTTGAACCGCGATAGCGAGCGCATTCCCCGCGGCTTGCCGCGGGGAGCGTTCAAATCATCCAACCCTGTAAATTAAAGCATAATTTTTTGGTTTTCAAACGAAAAATAATCGGAGTGGACAAGCTTCACCGCGGATCAGACCAATGCGCTGAACCCGCCGCAAGTGGACCGTCATGCCCACGGTGCCATGATACAATTCGATCAGGTCAGATTTTAAAATGGGGAGCGAGGATCTCCCTGGCGTCGCCGATGTCCTGCTTGATCTGCTCCACCAGTTCGGCAATGCCGGAAAACTTCTTTTCGTCCCTCAACCGCTGCACGAAGTTGACCATGATCGTCTGGTTGTAAAGATCCTTTTTAAAGTCCAAAATGTGGACTTCCACTGTGAATACATGGTCGTCGAAAGTAGGGCTGTATCCGATATTGGCCACGCCGGAATAGCGCTGGCCGTCGTATTGGACGATCACGGCGTAGACGCCGACTTTGGGGCACAGTTCGTCTTGCAGATTGATGTTGGCGGTGGGTATGCCCAGCAGTTTGCCGCCGCGGTCCCGGCCGTGGGCCACGGTGCCGCGTATCTGGTAGTCCCGGCCCAGCATCTTGCCGGCTTTCTCCATCTGACCATCCATGACCAACTCCCTGATGGCCGTGCTGCTGATTCGATCATTGTCGACGGTGGACGACTGGATCCAGTCCGCCACGATTACCTCGAAGTCAAGTTCCTCTGCGTAGCGCTTGAGCAGTTTAACATTGCCCTCGCGCCGGTTGCCGAAGGTGTAATCCTGGCCGACGACGATGGCCTTCATCCCGATCCGTCTTACCAGGATATCCTCAACAAAGATGCGTGCCGACAGGGCGGCAAAGTCCATGGTGAAGGGAATGCAGATCAGCACGTCGATGCCGGCCTTTTCAATCAGTTCCGTTTTCTGCTCGTACAGCGTGATCAGGGGTGGGTGCCCGTTTCTGGTGATCACGCGAATGGGATGGGGTTCGAAGGTCATGGCGATGGCCGTACCGCCCAGGGCGTCGGCCCGTTCGAGCACCTCATGAAAAAGGGCCTGGTGGCCGATGTGCACACCGTCGAAATTACCAATGGTAATGACGGCAGACGGGAAAGGTTCTTTTATGGTTTCGATGTCTTGTATAATTTCCATGATCTTTCATTTAACCACAAAAATGAGCTTGACACGAAAATCAAAAGACTATAGTTAGTGCATCTTCAGTTTGAAATCAACCTTTTTGAATTCAGGCTGAAACGTGCCGAAGTGGCGGAATTGGTAGACGCGCTAGGTTCAGGGTCTAGTTGGGGTTCCCCAGTGGGAGTTCAAGTCTCCCCTTCGGCACCATCGAAAAACAAAGGGTTTACAGAGTTTTAATTCTGTAAACCCTTTTTTCATGCGGTTTTGTGCTGATATTTACTCTTATTTCCCCATTTGAAAAGGGTTGCCGATGATCATGGCAACCCTTTTTGATTTTGAAAAGCCGAAAATTATTAACACCTTGTTAACACATTGCACTTTCGAGTGTCAGATTGGACTATTTGGCTTGGCATGGATGAAGTGTAATCAAGAGATTCCAGCCAACGTTATTCTTGTAACTGCGGATGTTAAAAATTGGTATGTACGGTTGGTAATACGTTGGAGAAATCAACGGTTTTAACAAGGTGTTTTTTCGCAAGATACCCATTGCATACCAGCAACAGGCCAAAAACTAATTGATTGACATTACCCCCTATCCATTGCAAACATTAATTAATCCAATCATCAAAATACAATTTGCTAAAGCCAAACCCACCGTGAGGTGCGGACGGAAAACCACGGGTCTAATGATCTCGTTCCTTTGTTGATTTAGCTGGATTCGGGTTATTCATAGACAGCCGGGCTGCCGAGGGTGACATCGTCAAGGTCACTTTAGGGGCAGTTCGGCTTTTTTTTTGGGGTGGACACCGCAACCGGAGGAGGAGACGAGATGGCAGGCAATCGACAATGGAAAAGGCTGATTGGTCTATTGTTCATACTCTTGATCTGGGGAGCAACTGCGGTTCTGGCAGCCGTGCCGGCGGAGATTAATTACCAGGGCAGTATCGAGGATCTCAGCGGTCCGGTGGATGGCACCCTCACCATGACATTTCGCCTGTTCGATGCGGATGTGGCCGGCACCATTGTATGGGAGGAAGCCCAAAGCGTTTTGGTGAATCAGGGCATCTACAATGTCATCCTGGGCACG
>NZ_JAWOHB010000177.1:0-5899 GCF_046496365.1 Desulfosarcina sp. | reverse complement strand
GGATAATCGGGATTTCAGGATGAGCTATAACCCATTCCCAGAAGAGCAGGGGATTTAAGCTATCTTGCAAACGCAGTGCCAAAGGTGAATGATATCGCTTAATGTTATAGCGTTTGGCTATCTTGCCCCAAACATAGTTGGAGACATCAAAGGAATGGATCGGGCCGAGTTCGATGCCCTGCGGCAGATGGTCAGCGGCGATTACCAGCCGTCTTACTCCGCGACGACGCCAGCGCCAACTGAAAACCGCGTTGCTGAATTCAACCAGTCCGACGTGGACGCGATCCGACTGGCCATGAATGCAGACAACAGTGGTCCCGGCGCAACGTCTACCGAATCTGGAAAAGGCATGGTGGATATCGGCACCGGATCAATGGCAACCAGCGAATTTTGCGATCTGAACAAACTGGTGGCCAGCAACACCACTGGCCTGGAAAGTGGATTCACGTTTATCTGTCCCTGATCACCGGTCTTCATACACCAACGGATTCAAAATTGCGTTTTAAAGGCTTGAGGCAAACCGATCGTGCGCCTCAAGCCTTTTTAATTTGAATAAAAGTTCATATTTTTGCTTGACAACATGAACCAAAATTCGTATGTTCACTCTTAATTATGAACCTTAGTTCGTATTCATATTAATAACTGGCCAAAAAAATGGAGGAAAAATGAAAAAAGTATGCGTTGCAGCAGCACTCGGAGTTATGGTGGTAATGGGGTTTAACCCGGCATCGGCACAAATGGTCGACATCGGCTCGGGCCAGATGGAGCAATCCGAATTTTTGGCATTGAAAGCCATGGTCCAAGGACCCCGGACGCATGCCGCAGCCGCCATTTCGACCCCGCTCGGTCGTCAGGAACGATATGGCATGGTTGAAATGACTCGCATGGACTTCGAAGCCCTGCGTGATAAAGTGGCCGGTCGCAGCGTCAGTATGGATGAGAAACCCTCGGGAATAGCGGCTGTTCAGATGGTAAATATAGGCACGGGCGAAATGCCCGCCGATGAATTCATCGCCTTGAAACGGATGGTTGAAGGGGCGCAGATCGTTACATTTGAGCACTTGGCCGCCCTGTGGCCGTAAGCTTCCATTTTAGGGATGGAAAGCAGCGTCGGTTGACGGGCGAACAGTATCGAAACTTCCCAACGGCCACCTTGCCGCTGTGTTCAAGGCAAGGTGGCTTTTTCATCCTCCAGCAATTCGGGCTCATGATCCACAAATCCAATGCGACCGTTTCCGCTTTGAAGATGCTGTATATCGGCAGGGATCTGACACGCCTCCGCTGCCGCCTGAAAGTATAGATCAAAGGTGGTTCCGTGTCCGGGTTTCGAAGTTACGGTTATTGCGCCTTTGTGATTTTTTACCACCCCGTATACCGAGGCCAGGCCCAGGCCGGTTCCTTGACCCATCTCTTTGGTGGTGAAAAAGGGTTCGAATATCCGTTTCTGTGTCTTTTCATCCATACCGATGCCGGTATCGGTGATCTGCAGGTGGACGTAATCGCCGGGTGACAGCTCCATGGTCTGTTTTTTGGCCGCCGACGGGGCATGCAGGTCGGTTTTTACGGTCAACACACCACCGCTGGGCATGGCGTCTGAAGCGTTGACCAGCAGATTCAACAGCACCAGCTCCATCTGGCCCTGATCCGCCTGAATCCGGGGCAACGCCTTGTGCGGATCAAAATGAAGGCTAATCTGTTTGCGCGTCCGGCCAAAGGCAGCCAGCGTCTCCTGAATGAGTTGGTTCAGACAAAGAAGGGTCGGGCGGTATTTGCCTTTGCGGGCATATCCCAGGAGCTGACGGGTCAGCGATGCACCGGTCTGGATTTGGCGCTCGATATTATCGAGCCGCTCCATAAATTTTTTGCCCTTGCTGACTTCCATTCTCACCAGGGATATGTTTGCCTGGATGCCCATCAGCAGGTTATTGAAATCGTGTGCAACGCCGCCTGCCAATGTACCGATGGCTTCCATCTTCTGCGATTGAAAAAGCTGGGCCTGCAGCTCCCGTTCCCCGGTCTGGTCTTTTAACAGACAGATCACGTTGCATATTTTTCCGTCGGTATCCAGGTTCGGGGATGCACTGGCACTGAAGAAGCGACGAGACCCATCCGCATGGACCAGTTTGATGGGAAAACCGGACATCACTTCCAGGTCATCTCTGACTTTTCTGAATGCCCGGGTATAGCTTTCAAGATGGTAGGGCAAAACAAATTCTGAAAAGTGCCGGTTAAGTACCCATTGGCGCGGATAACCAAGCACTCTTTCCCATTCAGGATTAACATAGGTAAAAACGCCCCGTGGGTCGAGGGTGCAAATCACAATGGGTGCCTTTTCACTCAGGGACTTGAATTGCTGTTCGCTGTCAGCCAAAGCCAACTGTGTATTGCGGTAATCGGTAATATCACGGAGGACCACGAGATAGCCGAAGAGCTGGTCGGCTTGTTTCAAGGGCGTACCGACAAGGTCGTAATAACGGTCCTGATTGCCATTGGGCAGGCAGACCTGTTGCCTGATGCCGCCTGTTTCCAATGGCCCGGCCATGCTCGACCACCCGGGAATCAGGGAGTCTGCGGTCAATTCAGCCATACTTTTTCGATTATGTCCAACCCGCTGCGCCGCAGCGGGGTTCAATTCCAGAACACGTTGATGCCGGTCAAAAACGAACACCGCATCCTGCATGTTGTTGATCATCAGGTCATAGGCAATGGGGACGATATCCAAAAGCCGATAGTGAAAGACGCCCCAGCCGAATGCAAGGCCGCTGATGGTGAACACGACGGGGGTTATATCAAAATTGCAAAATGGAGGAATGTTGAAAATGTACATGAAGTTGCCGACCCACGGCACGGAAACGCCAATCAGCAGGGAAATGACCTGCCCCTTGTATCTCATGGGGGCAATGACCATGGATCGGATCAGCATGATGGTTGCCACCATCATGATCAAATAACAATAGGCGGTGTGGATCCAGAACCCGGGACCAAAATGACGGTAAAGGAGCCGGAACGGCGGCTGATCCACGATCTCCGCTCCGGTGAATACCCAACTGTGAAAACCATTGGTCCAGACAAGGGCGACGATGAGCAGGGGGAGCAACAGAATAAGTGCCATTCGCGGGGTGCTGATCACGTCGTCCCGACGGGTATATCGGCCGACAAAGGTCAGCAGCGTCGGAGGAACCAGGACGATGCAGAAGAACTGCATGTTGGCCCAAAACACTTTTGTCGCAAGGGTCGAGGCGGCCAGCTCGAAGATATGCATGGTCGCCCATAGGGAGATGACCAGCATCAGGACCACGAACGATCGTGTGTTGATCGTGGTTCTGGTTTTCCAGACCGAACCGGCCAGAGATAGCGAAATGACAGATGCGGCAAACAATGAAACCGTATAGGGGTGGGTAGTCCAGTGCATGATGAATCGCTCAGCCACAGATCAATGGTGGACGCCATTTCAAGAATGTCTGGTGCTATTTAATGGTGCCTGCGCCGTTTGTCAAACGCTCCCCGATGGCAGCGTACGCATGACCGTGGCCGATACCATGGCGCAGACACACTTAAATTTTTTAAATCAACAGATTATAAACGAAATCGGTGCATGGCAATGATTGCATCCTACCCGCGGCAAGCAGCGGGGGATGCACTCGCTATCGCGGTTCAGTCCGGGTGATCAAAAAGATATCCGATTGACCGCAGGCTTTTAAAATAGACGGGATTTCTGGAATCGGCTTCAAAATATTTGCGGAACCGGACGATAAAATTGTCGACGGTGCGGGTTGTGGTTTTATGGGAATAGCCCCAGCCGATCTGCAGCAGTTTGTCACGCGAAAGCGGCTTGCCGCGATTGGCTATAAACAGCTTGAGCACTTTGGCTTCCTGTTCCGTCAGGGAGATTTCGCCCATGCGGCAGCGCGCTGTGTTGGTTTTAAAATCAATGTGATTACCGCCGAAATGATAAGTGTCGAAGGTCGGCAGGACCGGCACGCTGTTCGCCTGGCTCCAGCTGACACGTTTAAGCAGACGCTCGACGCGTAAAAGCAGTTCTTCCAGGTTGAAGGGTTTAGCCAGGTAATCGTCGACGCCGAAGGCAAGCCCCTTGATCCGGTCGTCCGGATCTCCTTTGGCCGATAAAATCAATATGGGCAGGCGTTCATCCTCCAGCCGGATGCTCTGGAGAATGGAGAAGCCGTCGATGCCCGGCAGCATAATGTCAAGAATGACCAGATCCGGCCCGATCTCCTTCCATTTAGTCAGCCCCGCCACGCCGTCGGCGGCGATGACGACCTCGTATCCCTGCAGGGTGAGGTTCAGTTTAAGGCCTTCGGCAATATGGCGGTCGTCTTCTATGATCAGGATACGCATCTGGGGTGTTTCCATGGTTTCAGCTCCTGTACCATCCAGCCAAGGGGCTGGTATTGGACGGCAAGCGTACCGTATCGGTCTGCGTTCACAAATGGTGGATGTTGGTCCCGGACCCGCTATTCCAGCGCCGGAAGAATCACCGTGAAAATGGAACCTTTGCCCCGTCCCGGACTATCGGCAAATACCTTTCCCTTGTGGAGACGGGCGATGTTTTGAACCAGGTGCAGGCCCAGCCCGCTTCCTTTGGCCGTCATGTTGTCCGAACGCCCGATCTGGTAGAACTTGCGGAAAATCTTTTTCATCTCTTTGCGTTCAAAACCGATGCCGTTGTCCGCAAATCGGATCTGCGTCCAGTGTCGCCTGGATTCGAAGGTGATGTCCACTTGCGGCCTGTCGGCGGCATTGTATTTTATGGCATTGGTCAAGATGTTCATCAACAGCATTTCAAACAGATGCCGGTTGATATGCTGGTAAAAGGGGATGCTTTCCGGGCTGTGAACGGTTATCCGGCAGTCCTTGAACAGGTGCGCGTTTTCTTCTAAAAACTGGTTTATGGTCTTGACCAGGTCACAGACTACGAAATCGCCCATGTAGCTTTTGCTTTCCAGCTTGGCCAGGTTCAGCATGCGGTTGATGTTTTCGGTCAGCCGTTTCACATCGGTAAGCATGTACTGGATATATTTAAGTTGATCTTCCCGCGAGAGTTCGTACCTGGAAAAGGTCTGCAGAAAAAGCTGAAGGGAAGTCACCGGTGTTTTGAGTTCATGGGTGAAGTTGTTGATGAAGTTGTTTTGCATCCGGTAAAGTTGCATGGTTTTCTGGCTGAATACGAAAATGATGAAAATACCCAGCAGGATAATGCCAATCAGCATGCTCAAAACGAGAATCACCACCCATGTATCGGCGGCAAATACCTGGTCCTGCTCCAGATTGAATCGCTCCATTGCTGATCGAAGGCCGCTGCTGACTTCGATATACCAGTAAATATAAAGAAAAAGTGAGACCACCAGGGCGGTGACCGAAAAAATAAACACCAGTATGGGATGAAAAATCCACTTTACCTGCTTCATGGGGTGCGAATGCTCCGGTTCCCTGAAATCCCAATGGGTTCGCGTCCTGAATGCTGAACCATCCGTCGATGACGGATACCAGGTTGAGATACTATCTGGTTTTCAGGCACATTTCAATGCACCGCCTGCAATGGCTCAGGGTCCCGTAAACGTCCGGGCCTGAACCCTTAGGCGTCATGAAGAACCGTGACCACGGTTGCCGTGTGCCCCTAAAGGCAGCTTGGGCCATGGTGGTTTGCCACGACCCTTTTGCGTGACCCTGGACAATGCCCGATGAAATATCCTTGACCGGCCGGCCGACCCAAGATATTCTGTCACCATATGTTTCCATCCCGATTGGGTCGCGCCTGTCCTTCAATTGTTGCCGTTTTTGCGAACCGCTCCGTCTGAACCGCCGCCGCAGTTTCTACGACCCGAGGATCGCTCGTTGAAATGAACGGCTTGTTTCAACGCCATTGCATTTCATTAAC
>NZ_JAWOHB010000174.1:0-38670 GCF_046496365.1 Desulfosarcina sp. | reverse complement strand
AGCTGCGATACACCTGCCCAGATCGGCGATTCCGTCTTCACGTCGTACAGCGCGGTTTCAAGGCTCAATTGCACCTTTTCGCCGTATACGGTGGGCCAGTAGATATAGCCCAACGCATAATTGTAATAGCCGTAGTAGTTGAAGAAAACCTGCGGCCTGCTACGACTGAATACCTCGGTTTCCCCAAATCCCACCACGCGGGTAATCAGGATGGTGTCATTTTCATGCTCCTCCAGGACCTTGAGGATGGCCTCTTTTTCCAATTTGGTACCCACTTTGACGGGAAGCACGTCGGCACTGATCATTGCTTCGACGCCCTTCACATTGAGCCAATCCTTGAAATGCTTTTCCAAAATCGCTCTGATTTCCTGGTCTTCGATCATGGCGATGATCAACACATCCGTGATTGGCTTGCCCTCGTGCTGCGCTTCCACATGGGTCTGGACCATTTGGGCGCTCGAACCGGAACAGGCGACTACCGCTAAAGCCAGGGCACCCATTAACAGCATCGTTTCAATTTTCAGCATTGTCAAGACGCCTCCTGATCTATTATTTTTGTCGGTTGGTAACCGCAACCCTTAATATCACGTTGAATTCTCCTGTGTCGTTTCGAGCACACGCCGGGTGTGGCGCGCAATCATCAATTCCTCGTTGGTCGGGACCACCCAAACCCCGACGCGGCTTGCGTCGCTGCTGATGCGCCCCCGGCCGACCCTGTTGGCCGCTTCATCGATGTCGACACCCAGCCACGCGGCGTCGCGGCAGACGCGGTTGCGGATGACCGGCGCGTTTTCGCCGATACCACCGGTAAAAATGATGGCATCCAGTCCCCCCAGCGCCGCCGCCAGTGAGCCGAGCTCGCGGCGGATGCGGTAGAGAAAAAAATCCACGGCCAGCTTGGCTTGGGGCGCTTCACTCGCGAGCAGCACGCGCATGTCGCTGGATATGCCCGATACGCCCAGCAGTCCCGACTGGGTGTAAAGGAGTTTTTCGATCGCGCGGGCGTCCATGCCGCGCTGATCCATGAGATAAAGGATCACGCCGGGATCGAGCGAGCCGCAGCGCGTGCCCATCGGCAGCCCTTCGACCGCCGTAAAACCCATGGTGCTGGCAATGCTGCGTCCCGCCTCCAGGGCGCACATGCTCGCCCCGTTGCCCAGGTGCAGTACAACGCTCCTGCCTGTGGCAGCCTGCGGATCGATTTCGGGCAGGACCGAGGCGATATACTCGTAGGACAGCCCGTGGAACCCGTAGCGCAAGACCCCCTCCGCGCGCAGGTCCTCCGGCAGGGCAACCATCTGGGCCACATCGGGTTGGGTGCGGTGAAAAGAGGTGTCAAAGCAGGCCACCTGCGGAAGCTCGGGGGTGCGCGCCATCGCGCGGCGGATCGGCATGAGATTGTGCGGCTGATGCAGGGGGGCCATTGAAACGAAGGTTTCCAGCACCTTCAGGACCGCCTCATCCACACGCACCGGGCGGGTGTATGCCATGCCGCCGTGAACCACCCGGTGCCCGATGCCGATCAGCCGATTGCCGGCAAGTTCAACCCGCAAATGGTCCACCAGATAGTCGAGTGCGCCGTCGTGTCCCAGCACAACGCCGGCAGGCCAGGACTTCTCGGCTTTCGGACTGCCGTCGGGCGCCTTCGAAACGAAGCGCGGGTTTGTGCAAAGCCCTTCGACCTGCCCCCGGATGTCCGCATCGAGGGTTCCGTCCCTCTCGAGGAACAGTGAAAACTTGATGCTTGACGAGCCCGCATTCAGCACGACAATGGCGTTGGACATGACGGTCTCCTTTCACGAGGATCGACTAAAAGCCGACAATCGCGGTTTTTTGCTTCCCGTTTGCGGAAAATGGTCGGCGCATCAACCCAGATACTTGCCGCTTTCATGCAGCAGAAAAGTTTTGAATCCGCCGCTGATATTCTTCACGTCAAATCCGTATTGGGTCAAGGCACGGGTCGCATAATAGGAGCGCTGTCCCACGAAACAATAGGTCCAGATCTCCCGGTCCCTGGGCAACTCGTGCATGCGATCGCGGATTTCATCCAGTTGCATGTTCAAGGCGCCTTCCACCTGGTCGCGCCTGAACTCTTCAGGTGTGCGGACATCCAGGATCAGCGCTTCCGTGTTGTGGATATCTTCCCAATGTGCCAGGGTGATATCACCGCGCATGACATTGGCGGCAATCATGCCGGCCAGGTTGACCGGGTCTTTGGCGGTTCCAAACTGGGGCGCGTAGCACAGCTCGGCCTCCTCCAGATCGAAAACCGTGGCTTTGAGCTGTATCGCCATGGCAATCACGTCGATGCGCTTTTCCACCCCGCTTTTCCCCAGGGCCTGGGCGCCCACCACACGACCGTCGCGCTTGTCGAAGATCAGTTTTAAGCTGATCGGATTGGCGCCCGGATAATATCCGGCGCTGTGCCCGGGATAGAGGTAGACCTTTTCCAGACCATCCCATTGGCCCAAACGCCTCAACAATTTCTCACTGGGGCCGGTAAAGGCCATTACGAGGTCGAGGATGCCCACCACCGAGGTGCCCTGGACACCACGGAAGGTGTGGCTGCGCCCCAGGATAGCATCGGCGGCAATGCGACCCTGGCGGTTGGCCGGACCAGCCAGGGGGATGACGCTTTGTGTCCGGGTGACCACATCGTGAACTTCCACGGCATCACCCACGGCCCATATCCGTAGATCAGAGGTTCGCATTTGCGGGTCGACCTCGATACCGCCGTGATCTCCGATGGCCAGACCGGCGCCAAGGGCCAGTTTGATTTCCGGGCGCACACCGATGCAGAGAATCACCATGTCCGCCTCTATCTGCTGGCCGGAAGCCAAGGTCACCCCGAGCGTGTGTCCCTTGCCTTGATCAAATCGGACCACGCTGTCATTGAGCCAGAGGGACACACCCTTTTCGATTAAAGCGGTATGGACGTCGGCAATCATCTCCGGATCGACGACGGGCATGACCTGGGACTGCTTTTCCACCACGGTCACCTTTATTCCCCGTTTGAGCAGGTTGTCGGTCATCTCCATGCCGATATAGCCGCCGCCGAGCACCAACACGTGATCGGCATGGTACTGGTCGATCCACGTTCGAATCTGACGGCTGTCCGGTATGGTGCGCAAAGAGAAGATGCCGGGAAGATCGATGCCCGGCAGGTCGGGTCGAATGGAGCGCGCCCCCGGTGAAAGAACCAAGGCATCATAGGGTTCGATATGCGTCTTTCCGGATTCGAGGTTCTTGACGGTAATGCAGCGTTTGGTCCGGTCGATACCCAGCACCTCCGCGTGAAGACGCACGTCGATGTTGAAGCGTTTGCGAAACATCTCGGGGGTCGCGATGAGCAGGTTTTCCTCTTTTTTGATGACGTCGCCGACGTAATAGGGCAGCCCGCAGTTGGCGAAGGATACATAGGGGCCGCGATCGAACATGATGATTTCGGCCGATTCAGAAATCCGGCGGGCACGGGCCGCGCAGGAGGCGCCACCCGCCACACCGCCGACGATGAGGATACGAAGACTTTCTGTCATGATCTGCAGCTCCGATGTTATTTTAGCGTGTAAGTGAAAATCACCCGACCCTATTCAGATCCTTTGTCTCTCGATGTCGGGTCGGGATGAAACAATGAATAGACAACCGGGATAAGCACCAACGTGATCAGCGTCGATCCAGTGAGGCCACCGACAACCGCACGTGCCAGGGGTGCCTGGGCTTCGGATCCTTCGCCGATCCCCAGTGCCAGAGGCAGCAGACCTAGAATCGTGGTCAATGTCGTCATCAGAATCGGCCGCAATCGGCGACGACCGGCTTCGATCACGGCGTCGCGCACGGGCAGGCCGTCTTTGACCATTCTTCCGGCCTGGTCCACCAGTAGAATCGCGTTGTTGACCACGATCCCGCCCAGCATGATGCAGCCAATGTAGGACTGCACATTCAGGGTCGTTTTCGTAATCAACAACGTTACCAGCACGCCTACGGCCGCCAGAGGAACGGAAAACATGACGACAAGCGGATCCCGCAACGATTCATACTGGCAGGCCAGCACCATATATACGAGGACCAGCGCCAGCACGAGAGAGCCCACCAGCTCCCGGAAGGCTTTTTGTTGTTCTTCAAAGTTGCCGGCAACGTTGAGATCATAGCCGGCGGGGCGTGGAATCCGATTCAACCGGTCAGCAACGTCAAGGGCCACCGAACCCAAGTCCCGCCCCGAGATGTTGGCGTGAACGGTCACCCTGCGCTGCTGGTCCTTGCGATCGATCAGAACCGGACCGCGGCTCGGTTCTGAGGTGACGACATTGCGCAAGGCCACCTTTTCCCCGGATGCGGTGGTCAGGGTAAGATTGAGAATTTCATCCAGGGAGCGCTTTTCGGCATCCTTGAGCTGCACCAGAATACGATAGGAATTGCCCTCGATGCGATACTCGCCGGCCTTGGAACCGGCCACCGCGGTTTGAAGAAGCTCAGTAAGATCGCGAACGCTCAGCCCGAGATCGGCGACCTTTTCTCGGTTGACGCCAATTTCATGCTGGGGTATACCGGCTTCGGTACTGGTCTCGATGTCCGTGACGCCCGGCACATCTTCAATCAACGCCGCCACATGGCCGGCAAGCGCGTCGAGCACGGGAAGCTCGAAACCGCGTATCTCGACGGTCAACCCCTCATCACCTCCCAGGATTCGCTCCATGATAAACTGACCCTGGGGTGCGCGGACACGGACCTCCATACCGGGAATTCGTCCCTCCAGGCGACGACGCAGGTCCTGGGCGATTTCCACATTGGCGCGTTCACGCTGGGCGACTGGCAGCAGAGACAGGCTGATTTCACCCTCTGATCCCGCGTCGGTGCGCCAGCCGAAGGCGCCCACACTGACCACCGATGACACGACCTCGGGCACGACCGGCTGAATGATCTGCTCCATAATGCGTGTCTGCCGGTCGACCAGCGCAAGCCGGGTACCGATCTCCATCTTGCCGGTCACACGAACCTCACCCTCATCACTGGGGGGCATGAATTCAGTGCCGATAAGGGGCAGGAGCAGCAGACTCGCACCGAGCAAGGCCGCCGCAGCAAGGACGGAAACCAGACGATGACTGAGAACCCAGCGCAAAAGGTCCATGTAGGCGTTGACCAGGCCTGAAATATATGTGCTTGCGGCGGCGGACAGGTGTTTCGTTCGGGCCGGCAGATCTCCGGCGTGCCCGTGATCTGATTTCAGCAGCTTGGACGCCAGCATGGGTACCAGGCTCAAGGCCAGCGTCAGCGAACAGATCAGCGCAAAGATGATCACATAGGCCATCTCCTTGAAGAGGATGCCCGTAACGCCGCGAACGAAAATCAACGGTATAAAAATGACCAGCGTCGTTATGGTGCTGGCGATGATGGCAGGTCCGACTTCCCTGGCGCCTTCCACCGACGCCTCCTCAGGCGTTTCGCCATACTCGCTGCGGCGGCGGAAAATGTTTTCGAGCACGACGATGGAACTATCGACCATCATGCCCACCCCCAGGGCCAGCCCGCCGAGGGTCATCAGATTCAGCGTGAATCCCCCGAAGTAAATCAGGGCAAACGTGGTCACGATGGAGATCGGGATCGACAGAGAAATCACCAGCGTACTGCGGATGTTGCGCAGAAAAAACAGCAGCACCAGAATCGCCAGCCCGCCTCCGTAGAGCACCGAACGGGCGACATTGAGGATTGATCGCTCAATATAATTACCCTGGTTGATGACCGGAACAATCTTGATCTGTGGGAATGCCTGGTTGGCCGCCTCAATTTCAGATAGGACGCGTTTGGCCACGTCGACCGTATTGGCATCGGCCTGTTTGCGAATCGCCACGCGCAGGCCGCGGCCTCCGTTTACGCGTACGATGCGGGTCAACTTCTCATAGGTGTCCTTGACCTCGGCGATCTGATCCAGCGTGATGGCGGCGCCGTCACGCTGGACGATGACCGTGTCCCGAATCTGATCCAGGTTGATAAACTCAGCCGGTGCACGCAGCATGACCTCATAGCGTCCCTGTTCGATCTTGCCGGCGGGAAGGTCGAGATTGGCGTCACGGATGGCGTCGATCACCTGATCCAGCGGCAGGCCGACGGCCTGGATTCGGTCAGGATCCAGCTCGATTCGAACCTCACGGTTGAAGCCTCCCCACACATCAACCTGCGCGACGCCGGGAATGCGGGCAAAACGGTAGCGGATACGGTCTTCAATCAGTTCGGTGAGCTCAACGGGATCGAGGTTGCTTGAAATGCCCAACAGCACCACGGGGAAACTGGCAATGTCGAATTTTCGGACGCGGGGTCTGACGATATCATCCGGCAGCTCGTTGAGCTCATCTTCCAGTTTGCCCTGTACGTCAATGGCGGCGGTGTCGATTTGCGTACCCCACACGAAACTGACATTGACCGTGCTGCGGCCCTCCGAGGATGTCGATGTGATCTCCTCCACGCCTGGAACCGTAGCAACGATCTCTTCGATAATCTGGGTGACCAGGCGCTCCATCACTTCGGGGCTGGCGCCTTCGTAATCCGTTCGGATGGTCAGCGTCGGCAGTTCGATATTGGGCAGCATATCGATCTGCAGCCGGCTCAGTGAAACGGACCCGAGGATAATCAGGATCAGGGTCACCATGGTCGTGAAAACCGGGCGTTGGACGCTGAATTTCGGCAGGTTCATTGGTCCGCAGCCTTTTTGGGGACACCGGACGGTTCGTTCTGTCCGGCAGCAATCGCTATGGATGAGCCTTCTTTTACCAGTTGCTGCCCCAGGGTGACGACCCGGCCCGACAGCCCTTCACCTTCCACCTGCACCCGGCCGCCTTCGCGGATGCCGACTTTTACCTCGCGCCAGCTTACCGATCGCCCATCCTCACTGACCGTGAAAACGCCGTCCCGGTCATCCCGGATGGTCAACGCCTGCTCCGGGACAATGGTGGCCTCCGGCAACTGGGACAGGATCACTGTGGCCCTGATGAACATGCCGGGCTTGAGTCGGTGCTGTGGATTGTCGATGGTCATTTCGATGCGTGCCTGCCGGGTGGTTTTGCGGAAGATGGGGGCAATGCGAGCAATGCGGCCCACATATGGTTCACCCGGATAGGCGTCCGTTGTCAACGACACCGGTTGCCCCGGCTGCAGGTGCGCATAGTCACTCTCGGTGACGAAAACCACCCCGACGATGGGCTGCAGCTCGACGATCAGAAGCAGCGGTGCATTGGCGGCCACGGTCTGACCCTCATCCATATAGCGCTCGGCCACGATGCGCTGCTCGTTGCCGTTGGACCACCCTGCCGTCACTTTGGTATAGCCGAGCCGGATATTGGCGGTCTCCAGGGAGGATTCGGCCTTGGCCACCTGGGCTTCAGCAACTCTGACCTGCGCCTTTTTGGCCAGTTGATCCTGCCCGGCGGCATCGAATTCGGAATCAGACGCGATCCCGCGTTTGAACAGCGACTCACTGCGTTTATACTCGCGATTGGCAATTTCCAGAGCGCTCCTGGCCTCAGACAGGTTGGCCCTGGCCACCTCCAGGTCGGCCTGAGCCTGGGCCACCGCCTGAACATATTCATCATTATCCAGCTCGGCCACGACCTGACCTCGTCTGACCTGATCGGCGATATCCACCAACACACGCTCCACACGACCGCTTACTTTCGGCGCCACAACAAATTCGGTCAAGGCTTCCAGCTCTCCGCTGAATGTGCGCTGCAGTGCGATCGGACCCTGTTGAATCAACGCCACTTCCACCGGCACCGGCTGCACAGCCCGGGCACTTTTGCCCCCGTCGTCACGGCCATGGAAGTGACCGAAAATCAGCCAGCCTGATCCAGCCGCTGCGCCGATTGCAACCATCATCAGAATACTAATTTTATACTTGCTCCATTTCATGCTGACATCCCTTTTCAAATAGATGCATGCGCCCGCATCCACGGGGAGTGACACCGGGTGTGACTTTCTGCGATTCCATCAAAACAGGCGCTTTCCAAACATGGGTGCCCGTCTGGTTCGACATAGGCGACATTGCACATTTAGGGCTGATATTGCAAAGGGAAAAATGGTCGAGGAAAGGATTGAAATCGTGAAACAAAGAAAATATATAGCCCGGCAGGAAGGTTTGAACCCTCCCCGCGGCAATCCGCGGGGAGGGTTCACCGGAAGGATATAAAAGCGATTTCCTGTTCGCTCGCTAACCCCGCCGCAAGCAGCGGGGAATGCGCTCGCTATCGCGGTTCAATGACACCTTAAAATCGCAGCCGGATGGCCGCCGGTCCTGAACCGGTTCCATGAGGGTCCCATGTCCTTTGCAAGCTATCATCGTCGTCTGTTGATGTTCACTGCGTTGGGCGCGGCTTTGCTGTCGCCGGCGTCCTGCACCCTGGTCGAGCAACGGATCGACCGCACGGCCGGGGGGCCGAACGGTCCTGCCGATACGGTGGTGCACATGGATGCTGCGTCCACCGAACCATCCGATGTCATGGCCACGCCAGCGCTGCCGCCGGGGCCTTTGAAAGTCACCATCACCGAGGCCGTTTTGCTTTGCCTTGAAAACAACCGCTCGCTGGTGGTGCAGCGGCTGAATCCCTCGATCCGGCAAACCCTGGAAGATCAGGAAAGGGCCGCATTTGATCCGGTGATCGATGCGGGCATCTCTGCCGGCAGGATCGAAGGTGAACGCCTCGCGGAAAGCCGATCGGAAAGCGGGGATTTCAAGACCGATGCCGCCGAAGGCATCCTTGCTCTTGAGCAATACTTCCCCACCGGAACAACGGTCGCTCTCGCAGCAAGCACGCAGATGAATGCTGCATCGATTTACGATGACCGGTTGTATTCAACCCGCCTGGGGATGACGGTCAGTCAGGCGCTGCTGAGAGGATACGGAACAGAGGTGAATCTGGCCCGGCTGCAGCAGGCGAGGCTGGATACGCGCATGTCGGAATATGAGCTTCGAGGGTTTACCGAGTTCCTGGTGGCCGAGGTGGAACGCACTTACTGGGACTACGCCCTGGCCCGGCGTCAGATTGAAATTGTCGAGGAGTCACTGAATGTCGCCCGACAGCAGCTCAGCGAGACCGATCAGTTGATCACCGTCGGTCGCCTGGCCAGCTCTGAACTGGCGGCCGTACAGGCCGAGGTTGCATCACAGGAGCAGGCGCTCATCGAAGCGCGGGCCAACAAGGAATCGATTCGCCTGCAGCTGCTGCGGTTGCTCAACCCGTCCGGGCCCGGTTTCTGGCAGCGGGAGCTTGAATTAATCCATCAGCCGACCCTGCCCGAAATCAAACTGGAAGCGGTTGCCATGCATACGGCCGTATCGATGCGCATGCGTCCGATTTTAAACCAGGCCCGGTTGGAAATACTGCGCGGCGATCTTGAGCTTGTCCAAACCCGCAACGGATTGCTGCCCTTGATGGATCTTTTCATCACCATCGGCAAAAGCGGTTATGCCGATTCCTTTGGTGGCGCCATCGCAAACATCAACCAGGACAGCTATGACGCGCTGGCGGGCATCAGATTGAATTATCCTGTTTTTAATCGGGATGCCAAAGCACTTCACCAGCGGGCGCTGCTGTCCCGGGAGCAGACGCAAAAAATCCTGGAAAACCTTTCCCAGCTTGTGGAAGTCGACGTCCGGACAGCCTACATTGAGGTCGACCGGACCAAGCAGCAGATTACCGCCTCATCGGTCACTCGCATGTTCGATGAGGAAAAGCTGCGCATCGAAACCGAAAAACTGCGCGTGGGCAAATCAACCAGCTTTCTGGTGGCTCAGGCGCAGCGGGATCTGCTGGCCAGTAGAATCGTCGAGGTGCGGTCCCTGATCAACTACCTCAAAGCCCTGATCGATCTTTATCTTCAGGATGGATCGCTGCTGGAGCGACACGGGATTTCTGCCCCGGGCCGTACACCGGTGAAGCTTTCAAAAAATTAAACCGTGGCTTGCTGCCTGCCATCAATGACGAGATGAGCCATCAACGCGCATCACCAGCCTGAATCCCAGCGCCGGGCCGAAGAGTTCAGGATTGAAGCGAAAGCGCCGACTGCAGCGAACGCTCCATGCGTCCAGATTCCAGCTGCCTCCGCGTATCACACGGTCCGAATCACCCCTGGTGCACAGCGGATCGTTTTTAGCGTGGTGGCGGTAGGCTTCAGGATGGTAGAGATCCCGGCACCACTCCCACACATTGCCGCTCATGTCATGGAGCCCCAATCCATTGGGCTGCTTGCCGCCCACGGGAGCGGAGCTCCCGAAAGTGTTGTCTTCATACCAGGCAACTGCATCCGGATCCTGCCCCCCGGCATACAATTCATCCTTGCCGCCGCTGCGGGCAGCATATTCCCATTGGGCTTCCGAGGGCAGGTCGAACCGCAAACCGCTCGGCGACCCCGCATTGAGTCTGTCGACGAACCGCATCACATCGGCCAGGGCCACCTGTTCAACAGGATGGTCACCACGAACAAATTTGGAGGGATTTTCCACCATCAGAGATCTCCACTGCGCCTGGGTCACCGGACAGGTCGCCATGTAAAAATCCGAGAGATGCACCTCATGGACCGGCTTTTCATCTTCAACACCTGCATCGAACGTATCTCCCATGGCGAAACTGCCCCCGGGGACGAAAACAAAGGTCATGCCGGTCGTCTGGTCGGTATAGACTTTCCCCGCTTCCCATGCTTCGGAGACCACGGTTTGGCCCGGCTGCGAAACAACAGGATCGGAAACCATCCAATCATCCTGCGGATCGATGCTGCCCGATTCTTCCGCCAAAAGTCTGAGCCAGGCGTGAATGAATCGCAGCGCCGCCGGACTCCGAGTGAAGCCTTTACCCGCCGTGGCCGCGATCCAATCGGCCAGGGCCTGCAAATCCATGGCTGCACAAAGATTCAATCCCGGCGCCACCCGCTTTGGGAGTCGGCGGACCACATCCCCGCGGGTGAACAGGTCGATCATTTGGCCGGCGTCGAATTCCCTGAAATCGCCGTTCTCGCCACCGATCTCGATCTCAAGCGCCAGCAGACTGCGCATAACCCCCGCGGAAGCCTGACTGCGGACGTGGGCATACACAGCATGCAGTAGACTGGCCAACAGCGCTGTCACCCGAGCGCCTGGTTGCTGATCCGCATCAGGCTTGTGCGCACAATCGGCGAACTGGTCCAAAATACGTTTCAAACCCATCCTGTCCATTCTCACCCCTCCATCTGTCGACAGCCGGTTTCCCGGGTGAACAGCAGCAGGATAAAAGACACCGCAATCCATGCCAGCATCAAGCCAAAGCCGCCATGGTAGGCAGCGACGCTGTAAACACGGACGCCCGCAGCCATTTCCCCGGTCCACATGCGGTCCAATACCCAGCCCACAGCCGGTTGAAGGATCATGGGGCCGGTCATGACCCCCATATTGATCACGCCCGCAGCCGTCCCCGACAGGCGCGGGGGCACCGATTCCTTGACGAATGCAAAACTGATGATCATACAACCCGATGAAAAACCGGTGATCACCAATACTGGAATCAGCGTCATCAGAGAAATGTCGCTGGCCAGAAGGATAACCGCCCACCCGCCAGCCGAAACCCCGCATCCGGCCAGGTAGAGCGTTTTTCGATTGCCCAGCCGGTCTGAGAGCCATCCGAAAAAGGGCCCGCCGACCGCCCAGGCAACCAGCAGGGTCGAGGTCAGGGTAGCTGCAGCAGCGGTAGACAGCCCATGCAGGCTGGTCAGATAGGGTACGCCCCACAATCCTGAAAAAGTGAGCACGCACCCAACGATCCCCCCGGGAATCGTAAAAAGCAGCCAGGTGTTGCGATAAACCAACACCTGGCGGATGCCTTCAACAACGCCCGTCGCACCCGTTGATGAGGCATCCGAACCGGTAGCCGGCAGGTCAAGATACCCCTTTTCATGGGGATAATCCCGCACAACGATCCAGGTACCGGCCCCGATCATCAACGTGACGGCTGCAGAAAGGAAGATGACGCTGCGCCAGCCGAACACATCCACCAGGAAACGCAGCGGCGTACCGGCAAAAACGGCCCCGATAATCCCGAAAAAAAGGGCCAGGCCCGATACCAGTGCAAACCGGTGGGGAGGGAACCAATTGGCCGCCACCTTGAGCAGTCCCACGAAGGCCACGGCAACCGACCCGCCGATAAGCAGCCGGCCGGCGGCCGCCCAGGCCAAACCCGGCGCCAGCCCAAACATCACCGCACCCATGGCGGCGACCAGCGCACCCAGGGTGAGCAGCCGCCGCGGCCCCCAGCGGTCCGCCAGGATGCCCGTGGGAATCTGCATGGCCACATAGCTGTAAAAATAAAAAGCGGAAAGGTTTCCCAGAGCGGCGGCACTGATCTGAAAATCATGCATCAGTTCGCCGGTGATCACCGCCGGCGCAACCCGGTGAAAAAAGCCCATCAGGTAAAAAACCGCGCCGAAGCTCCAGACAAACAGACCGGTCGCCATGGAGGGGGTCGTGGGGTTATTTGTGCAGCTTGGGTTCATCATGCTCATTGGGTTGGTGGGATGGGTTGGGTTCATTGCGTTGAACAGCTGGGCATTGAACATTCAGGTGCGTTGATTTAAAAATCATCCATCCGTTGTCCTGTCGAACACAACCCCTGCCGGCACTCCGTCGGCAGAGATGTCCTTGATTTCAACCGGCTGAAAGGTGTTGGCCAGGTCATCCGATCCGTCAAAAAGCACGGGGATATAGTTGTCGGAGAATCCTTTCAGACAGCCGGAAATTCGGTCACGAGTCGCTTCCACCAGCACGGTCACTGCTTTGCCGACGTGGCGTGCGTAGAATTCCTGGCGTTTTTTCGCTCCCAGCCGGCGCATCCTCGCGCAGCGTTTTTTTACCACCGGTGCGGGCACCTGATCCTTAAATGTGAAGGCCGGGGTGCCTTCACGCGCCGAAAAGGGAAACACGTGCAGATAGGCCACAGGCAGCGACCGTATCAAGTCGTAGGTGTGTTCAAAGGCCGCGTCAGTCTCTCCCGGAAAGCCGATCAGCGTATCTACACCGATCGCCGCGTCGGGCAGCCGGCCGATGATGCGCTGGACCCGGGCCTTGAAATCGTCCCGGCTGTAGGGCCGATGCATCCGTTTTAAGATCCCGTCGTCCCCGCTCTGCAAAGGGATGTGAAAATGCGGGCAGAGGCGGCCGGACTGGTCTTGGCCTGAACAGGCCAGGTCGATGATGGCGTCGGACAGCTCCGCCGGTTCGATGGAACTGACGCGCACCCGGTCGATGCTGCCGGCTTCGCGGATTAGGCAGAGCAGCTCTATCAACCCGGTGGCCGGTGTCAGGTCGTGGCCGTAGCAGCCGATGTGAATGCCGGTGAGCACCACCTCCCGGTAACCGAGCCGGCCCAGTTGTTCGATCTGCTTCAATACCTGGTCCATGGGCAGGCTGCGGCTGCGCCCCCGCGCGTGGGGCACGATGCAGTATGTGCAATAGGCGTCGCAACCGTCCTGGATTTTTAAAAACGGACGGGTTCGGCTGCCGGTTGCCATTGCGGGCAGCATTTCGAATTGATCGATACGGTTTGTGCCGGGGCGGTCTGTGTCGGAGCATTCAGTCGGCACCGCACCGTCGGCGTGTTCGGGCAGTTGGGAAAGGATTCGCCGGGGGATCATGTGTTTGTCCCGATTGCCGACGATAAGATCCACACCATCGATGGCGGCCATTTCCGCCGCAGCGGTCTGGGCATGGCAGCCGGTAACCACGATGCGGGCATCGGGGTTGGCCCGGATGGCCTGGCGGACCGCCTGGCGGCTCTGCATGGCGGCTTTGCGGGTTACCGAGCAGGTATTGACAATCACCACGTCGGCCCCGCCTTCATCACCGGATGCAATGCCTCGACCCGATTCCACCAGTGCATTTCGGATGGCTTCGGACTCGCACTGGTTGACCTTGCAACCCAACGTTTTGATGATAAATTTCTTCATAATCAGGGGTTAATAGACATCAGCTGTTTTCGATCCATCCGCCGCCGAGCACCTCATCGCCGCGATAAAACACCGCCCCCTGCCCCGGCGTGACCGCTGTCTGGGGTTGATCGAATTTGACCTCGGCACTGGATTGCCCAAGGGGCGACACCCGCGCCGGCACGGCCCGGTGGCGGTAACGTATGCGCGTATCCACTGCCAGGGGACCTTCTGGAACACCGGCGATCCAGTTGATATCGGTCACCCGGCACCCGGTTGCGTGTTGTTCATCCTTAAATCCCACCACCAGACGGTTAAAGCGGGTGTCAATGCGGATGACGTAGTAAGCCTGGCTGGCCGGACAGTTGATCCCCCGGCGCTGTCCCACCGTGTATTGGTGCAGGCCGCTGTGGATGCCGACCCGATTTCCGACAGTGTCCACGATATCTCCAGGCAGCGGATGAAAGGCGCTGTGGCGGATGAGAAAATCAGCGTAGGTGCTGTCCCGGATAAAGCACACATCCTGACTCTCCTGCCGAGTCAAGGGCTGCAAACCTTGCTTTGCCGCCAACGCTCTGACCTGGTCCTTGGTCAAGACCCCCAACGGGAAAATGGCCCGGGCCAGTTGATCCTGATCAAGTCGGGAGAGAAAATAGGACTGGTCTTTTTTTTCGTCCAGGCCCCTGCGCAGCCGATACCGCCCTCGCGGGTCCGCCTCCACACGTGCATAGTGACCCGTAGCCAGATGAGAAGCGCCCAATTTACGCGCCTGCGCAAGCAATGCTCCGAATTTGATCGCCGGGTTGCAGACCAGACAGGGATTCGGCGTTTTTCCAATCTGGTAGGCGGCGGTAAAATAATCCACAACCCGGGCCTTGAATTGCGCCTTCAGGTCAATGACGGTTATGGGCATGCCCAGCTGCCGGCCCAGCGCGTGGATCTTTTCGTAGGGCGGGTCAACCGTGGTTTCATAACCGGTGAGAAAATGGAGGCCGAAAGTTTGAATACCCTGCTGTTTAAGCAGGCAGGCGGAAACCAGGGAGTCGATGCCGCCGGAGACGGCGATGGCAATAGGCCCGATCATTCAAAAAAAAGCTGATTGGTGGGGCGCACTTCCATGGCCCGCGGCGGACAGGCAGTGACGCACAATTCACAGACGCTGCACTTCTGCTGGTCGAATTCCACCGCCATCTCGGGCCGTTTGACGAACAGCGCACCCGTGGGGCAGACTGCCGTGCAGGATCCGCAGTGAGTGCATTTCTTCTCGTTGCGCTTGATTTCCTGGGATGCGTTCTGGACATCCACACCCTGGCGCTTGAGATAGTTGACCCCCGCTTTGAAATTTTTCCGATCGCCGGAGACCTCCAGCACCATGAAACCCTCTTTGCGGGGCAGAATACCGGCGTTGAGGATATTGAACACCAGATCAAATTCCCGGGCCAGATTACAAACCAGCGGTTTTTGAACTTCCGTAACCGGAAACCGCAGTTTGAGTATTTTCGAATACACGCGTCGCCTCCGCAAATTTCCTTTATTTTTATAACCAAGCCGTGTAATTTAATGGCTGGACAAACCGGTGTCAACCAAAACCCGTGCCGACAGATCCATGAACCGTTTCGCATACCGCACCACCGGACTGGCCATTAAAACCATCGCCGGTCTGAGCCGTGCCCGCCTGAACATCCATGGTGCGGCGAATATTCCCAAAGGCCCAACCATTTTCGTGGTTAATCACTTCACGCGCATTGAAACTTTTCTGCTGCCCTACCACCTGCACCGCTTGACCGGCATACCCGTCTGGTCGCTTGCCGCGGCAGAGCTGTTTGTGGGTAGGTTCGGCCGGTACCTGGAGCAGTTGGGTGCCATTTCAACGCGTTCGCCCGACCGCGACCGTCTGATGGTCAAAACCCTGCTCACCGCCGAGGCCTGCTGGATCATTTTTCCCGAAGGCCTTATGGTCAAAAACAAAAAAATTATGGAAAAAGGACGGTTTTTAATTTCCTATGCAGGCGGCAAACACCCGCCCCATACCGGCGCCGCCACCCTGGCGTTGAGAACCGAGTTTTATCGCCAGCGCATCACCGACCTGATCCACAGCAACCCGGAGGAGGCCCAACGGCTGGCCGAGCGGTTCAAGCTACCCACTACGGACAGTGTCAGCCGTCAGCCCACCTGCATCATTCCGGTGAATCTGACTTATTATCCGTTGCGCGCGCGGGAGAACGCCCTGAGCCGCCTGGCCGGACGCATGGTTGAAAATCTGCCCGAACGGGTTGTCGAGGAAATCATAACCGAAGGCGCCATGCTGCTGTCCGGCGTAGATATCGACATGCGCCTGGGCGAGCCCATTGAAATCGACGACTGCCTCTCCTGCCAGGCCATACAGGGCGATATCCGATCGCCATCTCCCATCGGCTTCGACGACCTGATCCCCGCACGCAAGTTCATGCGACGTGAGGCATTGAAGATCATGCAGCGATACATGGCCGCCATATACCGCATGACCACCGTCAACCACGACCACCTGTTTGCCGCCTGCCTCAAAAAATCGCCGCTCCGACGCATCAACCCAGGCAACCTGAAGCGCCGGGTGTTCCTGGCCTCACAAGCGGATTCGAAGTCGGACAAAATTTATTACCACAACAGTTTCGAAAAAAACCAGGTGCATCTGCTCACCGACGACCGCTACAACAAATTCAGTGAGTTCGTGGCCTTTGCCATGGAAAAAAAAGTGGTGGCATTCAACGGTTCCGTTCTGGAAAAAGATGCGGCCAGACTGGCAACATTATTCGACTTTCATCGATCCCGGATCGACAACCCCATTGCGGTGATCGCCAATGAGGTTGAGCCGTTGACGCACCTGGAGCGCCGCATCTCCTGCCTGTGCTGGCAGCCGGGGTTCTGGCTGAGGCGCAGGGTTGCCCGGCACCTCATCAAACGGGCCCTGGATGACTTTGACCGTGACTACAACGCCTTTGCCGATCCGGTTGTATCCAAGCCCCGGGATGTGGGCCGGCCGTTTTTGATCAAAGGCGATCGCCGTCGGGTGGGCGTGGTACTGGCCCACGGTTACATGGCGGCCCCAGCGGAAGTGCGCGGCCTGGCCGAATACCTGGGTAAAATGGGTTTCTGGGTCTACGCCCCTCGCATGAAGGGCCACGGCACCACCCCGGAGGATCTGGCCGAATGTTCCTTTCAGGACTGGATCGATTGCATGGATAGCGGGTTTGCCATCATCAGTAACCTGTGCCGTCAGGTGATCGCCGGCGGATTCTCCACCGGTGCCGGCCTGGCCCTGGATCTGGCCCAGCGAATCCCCGAAGTGGCAGGCGTCATTGCCGTCTCAACCCCGTTGCGTCTACAGGACATGGCCTCACGTTTCGTTCCTGCGGTGGATGTGTGGAACCGTTTCATGCAACGGTTTCACCTGGAGGATGCCAAAAAGACCTTTGTGGACAATCATTCGGAAAACCCCCATATCAACTATGCTAAAAACCCAATCTCCGGCGTTCGCGAACTGGAGCGGCTCATGTCTTCACTGGAACCGCGGCTGCCGCAGATCACGGCACCCGCGCTGGTGATCCAATCGCGCGAAGATCCGGTGGTAGACCCCAGGGGCACGGAGAAAATATTCAAGCTGCTGGGTTCGACGGACAAGCAGATGGTACTGTTCAATTTTCAGCGCCACGGGATTCTGCTGGGAGAGGGCGCCGATCGGGTTTACCGGGCCATCGGCGATTTTTTGGAGCACATCCGCAACAACTCCCGACCGGCGGCACCGGTACGCGCACAGGCCCATGCGGGGGCCCCCATAGGCGAAGCAAAAAACTGACCTGCATCGGCATTCTGGCTGGGTTGAAAGCCATTGTTGGCCAGCCGTTCAGTCATTTTACCACCTGTCCCACTCAGATGGGGTTTTGATCCTGAATCAGCATGGTAGACGGGTCCAGCAGCTGGTCGCGAATTTCTCCACCCTTGGGACCGCCCTTTACACAACGGATGTGAATCTTCTTGCCTTCAGGCTGAAGCTCGATGGCCGCATCGAACAGATCGGCAACGGATGCCAGTTGAACCGGCAGTCCATTCGCACCGGGCGCTTCGTGCCGGTGCGTCGTGACCGTGAACCACAGGTGCAGACGATGGTTCTCGGAAAAGGCTTTGAGCCCTTCCAGCGGGGTTCTCAGTTTTTGATCGAAGGGGAGGCCGTCGATGATCACCATATGCGGATTGAATATCTGCTGCTCGGTGAGATCCCTGACCCGCTCTTCAAGTTTGGGCACACTGAAGCCTTCGACCTTGAAGGTCATAATCAACCGGTGCATCTGAACGGATTCCCACAATTCCTTGATTTGCCGCACATGGTACTGGTGGGCCAGGCAGTTGAGCACCTCCTGGTACCACAGGTTCACCTTGTCCACCGGATCGTTCAAGCTGACGTGGAGAACATTTTTCTGCTGCAGCATGGTATTAAGGGCCACCTGCACGATCAACGCGGTCTTGCCCACACCGGCTCGGGCCAGCACGGCCCCAAAGCCCCCTTGGGGGACGATCGCTTCGTTTTCATGGCCCATCAGCCTCAGGGGATTTCTGAGGATCAGGTCGTTTTTGAGCATATCCAGGTTCCTCTCTTTCAAATTAATGACCCTGACCTGATTGCATCGAGCCGGAATCTGATCGGGCTTTACGGAAAAGCGCCCGTCTGCGGCGGACAGGTCTGGGGGTGCGTGCGGTTTATTCAGCGCCCGGCTGCGGGCATCGCGCCATTCGTCCGTATCTTGCGTGGTTATCACCGAACCCATTGTGTTCCCTCATCAGGCGACGCGCTTTTTCTCTTCCTGCCGTTTTTTGGCAATCTCTTCCGAGATGGACTGAGGGACCTGCCGATAGGTGGCAAATTCCATGGTAAACTGTGCTTTTCCCTGGGTCAGGGAGCGCAGCACCGTCGAGTAACCGAACATCTCCGCCAGGGGGACCTGGGATTCGATCACGCACATGGGCCCCTCTTCCTGGGAACCGACGATCATGCCGCGGCGCTGGTTCAAGGAACCCATGACCGGACCCTGAAATTCGGTGGGGGTCTCCACGGCCACTTTCATGATCGGCTCGTGAATCACCGGTGCGGCCTTCGCATAGCCTTCCAAAAACGCACCCCGGGCTGCGGCCTGGAAGGCCATGTCCGAAGAATCCACGCTGTGGGAAGCGCCGTCGTTGATTGCCACCCTGACGCCGGTGACCGGGAACTCCATTTTGGGACCCTTGGCCAGGCAGAGTCTGAAACCCTTCTCGCAGGCCGCAATATACTGGGTGGGGATCGACCCGCCGGTCACTTCATTGACAAAAACAAAATCCTGGCCATCAAATGGCTCCATGTAGCCGGCCACCCGGCCGTACTGGCCTGAACCGCCGGTCTGCTTCTTGTGGGTGTAATTGAATTCCGCCCGGCGGGTGATCGTCTCCCGGTAAGCCACCCGCGGAGCGCCGGAGGTTACTTCGGCCTTGTATTCCCGGCGCATGCGCTCGATGTATACCTCCAGGTGGAGTTCACCCATGCCGGAGATAATCGTATCGCCGGTCTCTTCACTCACGTAGGTTCGGAACGTGGGATCTTCCTTGGAAAAGCGATTCAACGCCTTGGACAGGTTGATTTCCGACTTGCTGTCCTTGGGGACAATGGCCAGCGAGATGACCGGCTCCGGCACGTACATGGAAGTCATGGTCAAGTTCAACCCGGGATGGGTAAAGGTGTCGCCCGAGGCACAATCGATACCGAAAAGTGCGCCGATATAGCCGGCGGAAATTTCGGAAATATCTTCCATCTGGTTGGCGTGCATGCGCACCAGGCGGCCGATCTTGACCTTCCGGCCGGTGCGCACGTTGACTACCGTATCGCCTTTGGCCAGTTTACCCTGGTAGACACGGATATAGGTCAACTGGCCATATTGGCCGTCTTCAAGTTTAAAGGCCAGGGCCACCGTCGGCTTGGCGGCATCGGAGATCAGCGTAACCAGCGCTTCATCCTGATCCAGGTCCAGGGCCTGATTTTCAACATCCGCCGGGCAGGGCAGCAATTGGGTAACTGCATTCAAAAGCGGCTGAACCGCTTTGTTTTTGTACGCTGACCCCATGAAAACGGGGGTAATCTTTCGTTCTAAGGTTCCCTTGCGCACGGCGTCGATAAGCATTTTTTCGGAAACCGGGGTTTCTTCCAAGACTGCATCGGTCAATTCATCGGAAAAAATGGAAGCCGCATCGATGAGTGCTTCGCGTTTTTCAGTCGCCAGGTCCATGAGTTCGTCAGGGATCGCTTCAACGCGGATGATTTCGCCGTTTTCGCCGTCAAAATAGAAGGCCTTCATGGAGACCAGATCCACAATGCCTTCATGATCGATTTCGAGTCCCACGGGAATCTGCATGGCCACGGCATTGTGCCCGAGCTTGTCCCTGAGTTGTTCGACCACGCGAAAAGGATTGGCGCCACTGCGATCACATTTGTTGATGAATGCGATACACGGCACCTTGTATCGCTTCATCTGCTGGTCAACGGTAATGGACTGGCTTTGCACCCCGCCCACCGAACAGAGCACAAGAATGGCGCCGTCCAGGACGCGCAGGCTGCGCTCCACCTCGATGGTAAAATCGACGTGGCCGGGCGTGTCGATAATGTTGATTTCGTGGTTGTCCCACTCGCAGTAGGTCGCGGCGGATGCAATGGTGATGCCCCGCTCCTTTTCGAGTTCCATGGAGTCCATGGTTGCCCCCACCCCGTCCTTGCCTTTCACGTCGTGAATGGTGTGGATGCGTTTGGTGTAAAACAGTATCCGCTCGGTAAGGGTGGTCTTGCCTGAGTCGATATGGGCGCTGATGCCGATGTTTCTGATTTTCTCGATGCGTGTTGCCATGGTTTCCTCTGTTTGTGAGCGCAGTGCCTGACCGGTGGAAGCGCTCCATCGTTATTGTTTTAAGGTATAACAAAAAAAAGATCCCGCACTTGGCAATGACCGCCACAGATGGGGGACCTTCGTTTACCGATCAGTTTGCTGGTGCGCTAATATAGTGTTGTTGCACCGGATGTCAATAAAAATTCTTTCTGTTTAATGGAAAACCATCACCGGGTTGACGGGGGGGTGAAAAGCGGTTTATGAATATATTTGATCAGCATTGAAGCTAAGGGACGACATTTTTCAGCAAACGGTCTAATCGGGAACCAGGCATCTTTGGGCAACAATGACTCAAAATCGCACACTTGACGAATTTGCAGCGGAAAACAAGCACCTTCGGGAAAAGCTACAGATCCTGGAGCGCGAAAAAGAAGCCTGGCGCAAAACCCAGTTCATTGCCAATGCCGCCGACCAGCTGCTGACCATGATTGATCGAAATTATGTTTATGAAAGCGTGAACCAGGCCTATTGCCGGGCCCGGGGCCAGCAGCGCGATGATGTTGTCGGCAAACATGTCGCCGAGGTCTGGGGGCAGGTTCAGTTCGACGCGATTATCAAACCCAAACTTGACAATTGTTTTGCCGGTCATGTGACCAGTTCTGAAGACTGGTTCAAATTCGACGGCAGGGAGCTGCGCTGCTATCAGGTAACCTACAATCCCTACCACGACGAGAACGGTCTGGTTTCCCATGCTGTGGTGGTCACCCACGACATCACCCCCCGCAAACATGCGGAGGCCGGGATGAAAAAGGCCAACGACCGTCTCGAAAGGCGTGTCCAGCTGCGCACCGAAGCCCTTGAAGCGGCCAACACCCAGCTTCGCAATGAAATCGAAGAACGCAGTCGGGTGGAAAAGGCCCTGAGGGAAAGCGAGGACCGCTACCGTTCCGTTTCCCGGGACATGCCGGCCATGGTATGCCGGTATCTGCCCGACGGCAAGCTTACCTTTGCCAACGTACGCTTCAAGACCCACTTCCAGGTGTCCGACGAGAGCCTCGCGGCCACGAATATTTTCGATTTTTTCAACGACGCCGAGCGGCAGCGCATGAAAAAACGACTGGAGCGCCTGCACCCGGAAAAGCCCATGGTCATATACGAACAATGCACCCAATCCGAGACCGGGGAGACGCGCTGGCGGCAGTGGACCGATCGCGCCCTGTTCGACGATCAGGGCAACGCAATGGAATATCAAAGCATCAGCATCGATATCACTGAAAAAAAAAATGTGGAGAGCAAGCTTCAGCAGGCGCAGAAAATGGAGGCCATCGGCACGCTTGCCGGCGGCATCGCCCACGACTTTAACAACCTGCTCATGGGAATCCAGGGCAACATCTCCTTGATAAACTTGGAAGTCAAGCACGGGCACCCCCTGTACGACAACATCCGAAGTATCGAACAACTCGTGGACAGCGGAGCCAACCTGACCCGGCAGATGCTGGGGTTTGCCCGCGGCGGAAAATACGTGGTCAAGCCGGTCAACCTGAACGATGTGGTGGCTGAAACAGCTGCCCTGTTCGGTAGGACCCGCAAATCCATTCGCATTCATGAGACCTATGAACCGGAAGTTCGTTTGGTTTCCGCCGACCGGGGCCAGATCGAGCAGGTCCTGATCAACCTGTACCTGAATGCCTGGCAGGCCATGTCGGAAAAAGGCGATCTGTACCTGGAAACGCAGAATGTCACCATCGACGAAAAATTCGTCAAACCTTTTGAAATCAGCTACGGCGACTATGTGCGCGCATCGGTGACCGATACGGGCAAAGGCATCGACCCGTCCATTGCCCACCGGATTTTCGACCCCTTCTTCACCACCAAGGAGTTCGGCTCCGGGTCTGGCCTCGGTCTGGCCTCGGTCTTCGGCATCGTCAAGAACCACGACGGCATCGTGGATTTTGAAAGCTATTGCGGCAGGGGCACCACCTTCAGCGTCTACCTGCCGGTCTCCCGGGAAACCACCAAAGAACCTTTGCCGACGCCGGTGGGTATATTAAAAGGTCCGGAAACCATTTTGCTGGTGGACGACGAGCCCTATATCCTGGATATCGGTGAAAAGATGCTTCAAAAAATGGGTTACACGGTTCTCAGAGCCTGCTGCGGTGAGGAAGCGGTTCGCATGTTTAACGATCACAACCGGAAGATTGATCTTGTGATCTTAGATATGATCATGCCGGATATCGGCGGTGGCGAAGTCTTTGACAGAATCCGCACCATTCGGTCGGACACCAAGGTTCTGCTGGCAAGCGGCTATAGCATGGGCGAGGCTGCCGCCATAATCGCCCGTGGATGCAATGGATTCATCCAGAAACCGTTTGGCATGGAAAAGCTCTCCCATGCCATCCGTGAAGTCATCGACAACGGCCACCACCGGCCCGCTGCCTAACAGCCACAGAACATGGAATCGGGTATCAATCCATATGCTTGGATTGGGTAGATTGCCTGCACATACCGCCTTCACCCCGCGGCCTGAAAAGCTGCGCAACCCCTGAGAGGAGCTCTTCCGGTTCATGGCCGTTCAATCTCACCACCCCGCGGCGCCATCACCGTCAGCCACCATCATCCTTGTCCGTCAACACGAAGCAAAGATGGAAGTCTACCTGCTGCGCCGCAGCGCCGCCAGCAAATTCATGCCGGGCACCTATGTCTTTCCGGGGGGTGGCCTGGAAGACCAGGACATGGATGCCGTCTTCTGGCAAAAACATGTGGATATCCGCATCGATCAGCTGGACCGGGTTCTGGATGGCAAGGCGGCTCAAATGCTGCCCTTTGCCGTAGCAGCCATCCGGGAAACCTGGGAGGAAGCCGGGCTGCTGCTGGCCACGCCCATTGGAAGACGCGACATTTTTGAGGGCGTCACTGACCGCGGCACACCCTTCACGCAGTTGATTCAGTCTCAGGGCCTTGGCCTGTGTGTGTCCAAACTGGGGCGCTGGCACCACTGGATCACCCCCGAGTTGATGCCGCGACGCTTCGACACCTTCTTTTTTATAGCGCCTGTTGAACTGGGCCAGCGTTGCCGGCCGGACAATCATGAAACGGATCACGGCGCCTGGGTCAATCCCCGCGAGGCACTGCTGAAAAACGCTGACGGATCATTGCCTTTAAGCCCGCCGACCCTGGTAACCATGCATCAGATGCTGCCCTTTGTCGATCTGGATGCCCTTATGGCGGAAGCGCGGTATCGGTCCTGGCCGACGCCCATAATGCCGCGGTTGATGCCCCTGAAAAAGGGCGCATTGATCATCGAACCCTGGGATCCGGATTACAGCAGCCCAACCCCATCTGTGGACGTCGAAAGCCTGGAGAAGGACCTGTTACCCATAGGTGCGCCCTTTTCCCGTCTGTGGCGCCATGGGGGAATCTGCCGGCCGGTAAGGCATCCGGATGAAAACAGGGGTTAGATTGCACACGGATGCCCGAAAGTAAGAGATCTGAGATGGTTAATTTGGAATCTGAACCATCTTTGATGGTAGGGAGTTCAACGCTTTCATGCTGCGCGTTTTTCAAACTGATATTTTAAACCCGGAACAGTTCGTGGTGACCCTGGAGCTGGTGCCCGGAAGGGAATCCACCGGCCGATCCGTAGACACGGTCATGGGCATCGCCAAAGATGCCTTTGCCGACGGGCGGGTATCCGCCGTCTCCATCACAGATAACCCCGGCGGCAACCCGTCCCTGAGTCCCGACGCCATCGGTTATCGGATATTTTCCATCGGCATGGACGTCATCGTGCATTTCACCTGCAGGGACATGAACCGGGTGGGCATGGAAAGCCGGACCCTGCAACTGGCCATGATGGGCATGAAAAACATTCTGGCCCTGACCGGCGACTACTCCGGCATGGGTTTCGGTGGTCAGGGAGCCCCGGTATTCGATCTGGATTCGGTAAACCTGCAGATCATGATCATGTTGATCAGCAAGCGCATCAACGCCGCCGGCGATCCCGACGGATTTTTCACCGGTTGCGCGGTTTCTCCGTTCAAGCAGACCGAAGGGGAGTGCGTGGCGCAATATGCCAAAATGAGCCGCAAGGCAGCCGCCGGTGCCCAATTTGCCATTACCCAACTGGGCTACGATGCCCGCAAGTTCCACGAACTGATCGGTATCCAAAGCTATATGGACCTCACGATTCCCACCCTGGGATCAGTTTACCTGCTTACCCCCAAAACCGCGCGAATCATGAACCGGGGCCGGGTGCCGGGCGCAGTGGTCACCGATCAGCTCCTCGAAACGGTAGAAGGAGAATGGCAGGACCAACAGCAGGGAAAGGCCGCAGCCATCGAGCGGGCAGCCCGCTTGGGAGCTGTGCTGCAGGGACTGGGGTATCGGGGCATTCACATCGGCGGTATTCATCGTGACTTTTCCACTGTGGGGATGATCCTGGATCGCATGGCCAGGATCAAGGATCAATGGCGGGATTTCATCCCCCAATTCGATTATCCCCAGCCGGGAGGGTTTTATGCCTTCAGGGAAGCACCGCCCGCTCCGGCAACCACTCCCGTGTTCGGTCTGCATCCACAGCCGGTGCCGGTCGTCGACCGGGTGCTCCATCCCCTGATGAAGGCCGCCCACAGCCTGTTTTTCACTTTCGAATCACCGCTTGCACCCTTGTATCGAACGATTTGCCAGACACTGGATACAGGGATTTCCGGACGGCTGTTTCTGCACCTTATCGAACACCCCATCAAACGCATGCTGCTGGGGTGCCTGCAGTGTGGTGACTGCGCGATCCAGCACGTGGGTTTTTTATGCCCCGAATCCGGATGTCCCAAACATACCCGCAACGGCGCCTGCGGCGGCAGCCGCCACGGCATGTGTGAAGTGAACGCCGACCGCAGATGTGTCTGGTTCCATGCCCATAATCGGCTGGATGCGCAGGGAAAAATCAAGGAGCTGTGCGACGGGTGCGTCCCCCCGCGGATGTGGGAGCTGAATCACACCTCCTCCTGGATCAATTTTCACTTGCGGCGGGACCACCAGAGCAGCGGCAGTGAAATTGCAGATTTCTGCCGTCAGGCAACCTGCCGGTTGCTGGCGGATGACGGTTAAGGTGGTGCGCGTATTAAAAAAACCCGTTCAAGGCTGACCGGCGAGTCTATCTTCGCCACTGCGCCGATTGTCCGGGTATCCCATGATTCGCCGCAAGCGACGATCGTATCCACAGCGTCGATCCCAGTGGGTTCTCCGCTCCCGGGCGCAGGGAGCCGAAACCAGAAACCGCCGATCCCGAACCCGGCGTCTGCCGCCGTTATCCGCGACATCAACAGCCGTTAGCCCTTTATCCATGAGTCACCTCCCCCCGCGGATTATGCGTAGGTCTGGAATTTGGTACGGCTCGAGATATCACGGGGAGTGCCGGTAGCGACGAACAGCGGGCCATCTTTGCACGGGACAACATCAATGCAAGCGATTCGTTCCGGATGCCGTCTTCGAATCTTATCGATTTTGTGTGTTCCTGTCAAAATGAATTCTGGCATCGTTTGTCGGGCCGGAATCGGCAGCCATGGCGAATGTCATCTGACTGGGCCACGGCCGACTTACACCCCGCCATCAGCGGGATTCCGGCCGCCGGTGAGGGTTGCCGCAGTCCGAAGTGATCCGCATTTTTGTAATTGACCACCTTTTCACGCATACATAGACAGTGGCCTTTTTTCGGAAATCTGCTATAAACGCGCCCATGAAAAAACGATCACCATTCAGCGCCGGGATTGAAAAGCCTGCTGAAAAAACAGATAATCCCTTCTCGTGCTGGCTGCCTGTGCGAACCGGCATCCTTTCCATGTTCATCCTGCGCCGACTTTTTTCCGGCATTCGTCTGAGTTCCGAACTAAAAACGGCCATCGGAAATCTTCCCAAGGATGCCGTCGTCGTCTACGCCTCGAAGAACAAAAGCTATTTCGAGTTTCTGTGCTACTACACCCTTTACATGCAAACCAAACTGCCCTACCCCCAGTTGGGGTTCGACTGCCATGTCAGGATCTGGCAACCGATAGGTCGATTGATGCGCATCGCCATCGTGCAGATGCGGTTCTTCCTGCGCCATTTTTCGTTTCGGGACCCTTACCGGGCCGGGTTCATTCGGGATGAGATCACCAAAGGAACCAACGCCTTTCTACCGCTGGTGGAAAAACGCGATTTCAACCGCCGGTTCATTAAATCCAAGACCGACCCCATCCGCCACCTGATCGACATTCAACGCACCCAAAAGCGGCCGATCTGCATTGTCCCGCAGCTGATGTTCTTCAGCAAGCTACCGGCGTCCACCCGGCCTACGCTGACGGATATCTTTTTCGGGTCTCCGCAGAAGCCGGGCAGATTGCGGCGCCTGGCCACACTGTTAAGCAAACCCGGCAATATTTTTATCGAGGTATCCGATCCCATTAACCTGAAGGAACTTCTGGAAAATGGGGAAAACCGGGGGCGCAGCACCGAATACCTGACGCTGAAGCTGCGACGGGATCTGTTGAGCCAGATCAACGCCCACCGCAAAAGCATCACCGGTCCCACCATCAAAACGCCTGAGGAGATCCGCCAGGAGATTCTCACCGGTGAGGAACTGCGCCAGTTCATGGGAACCTACGCCGATCGCCGCCAAATGACGATTGACCAGACTCACCGTGAAGCGATGGGTTATGTGAATGAAATCGCTTCCAATTACAGTCCTGCCTTTATCAATATCGTCCACCGGGTGACGGGGCGGTTGCTGAACACGCTGTTCGAATCGGTATCCTTCAGTCCGGAGTCGCTTTCAGATATCAAGCGGATCTCGCGCAAAGGGCCGATCATATTCATGCCGGCCCACAAAAGCCATATGGATTCGCTGCTGCTCGCCTACACCCTGTACGACAACCACATGCCCTGTCCGCACGTATTTGCCGGTAAAAACCTGGCCTTCTGGCCCATGGCGCCGCTGCTGCGGCGGGTGGGGGCTTTTTTTGTGCGGCGCAGCTTCAAGGGGGCCGTATTTTACGCCAAAGTATTTTCAGCCTATGTCTTCCGGGTGTTAAAGGAAGGATTCAATATCGCCGTTTACATTGAAGGCACCCGCAGCCGCAGCGGCAAATTGCTTCAGCCGCAGCTGGGAATGCTCTCGATCCTGCTGCACGCTTTTTTCGAGGGCGCCTGCAGGGACCTTAGCTTTGTCCCCGTCTTTATCGCCTACGACCGCATCCCGGACGAAGGCGCTTACCTGAATGAAATCAGCGGCGGCAAAAAAGTACCCGAGAGCTTCCTTCAGATGTTCAAGGCCAAGCGTATCCTTAAAAACCGCTACGGCAGCGTTCACCTGAACTTCGGTCCCCCGTTGGACTTAAACGACCTGCTGGCCGAACAGGGGCTCACCGGCGCCGTTATCTCTTCAAAACAGCAGACTCGGTTGTGCCGGGAAATCGGAGCCCGGATGATGCACGCCATCGATCGACAGACCGTGGTGACCCCCCAGTCACTGGTCGCCGGGGCCTTGTTATCGGGCGGCAGAGATCTCATCCACCGCAATGAGATTGGCTTTCGCATCGCGTCATCCATGAGCCTTTTATGGGCCCAGGGAGCCTGCCTGGCAGATGTCCTTGCCGACAATCACCCGTCTGCTGTGGACAGCGCCTTCAACCATTACCGCGGGCGTAAATTCATCCAGTGGATCGATTCCCAGACCCCGGGTCAGGGTCGGCAGGATGCCTGGCGCGTGGTGGAAAATCGGCGCAATGCCCTGGACTACTATAAGAACATCAGCATGTGCCATTTTGTTCCCGCGGCATTCACGGCCCTGGCCATATTGGAAAAGGACGCCTTCCAATTTTCCGCGACGGACCTGCACGATACCTATCGGCACCTTCAAAATCTGTTCATCGAAGAATTCAATCCGGACCCGATCCATCCTCCGGCCTACATCGTCCGCAAAACCGTCAAAGCGTTCATCGACAATGCAATCCTGGTTCCCCATCCGACCATGCCCGATACCTACAACCTCTCTTCGGAGGGTTTTCGCAAGCTGATTTTCTTTGCCGGGTATATTGAGCCGTTTATAGAATCCTACCGCACGGCACTGGTCTATTTTTCCAAAAACCGCCGTAACCGCCACCACAAGGCCAAAATGCTCAAGAAAATGCTGACCATCGGCAACCGGATGATCCGGCAAGGTGAAATCCGGCTCAGGGAATCCATCTCCAAGGCCAACTACGACAACGCCATCGGCTTTTTTTCCAAAAACGGGGTGCGCGGGTCCGAGGATGAAGAACAGGTGCGAAGGTGGAACGAGACCCTGGTTCATTATCAGAACCTGATTTCTCGGTAGAAACCGGAAAAAGCTGCACAAACCGATGCATGCGAGCCAAGCGGCGAGACCGGTGCAGATCTATTTCCGGCGGCTGGAGATGGGTCGCCGGGTGCGGACTGGTTTTTTCCTGACTACCTGCAGGGAATTGTAAAGCTTGGAGCGGGTCTTGCGTTTCAAATCCTTGATCATTTTGGGATCGGGGTCATTTTCCATCTCTTTCCGGCATACCGGACAAAGGGCCACCACGTTTTTGATGGAATGCTCACCGCCTTGTGACAGCGGCAGGATATGGCACGGTTTTAGATCTGCGGCCGCATACGCCATTCCGGATTCGACGCCGCAGCATTCACAGCACCTTCCGGCCCGTCGCAGCACCGAGTCAAATACATTCTTTTTGCGGTTGAATGGTTCGGTGCCATCGGCAGTCATTTTCCACGGTTGACCGGGTTCGGGCTTTTCAATCGACTGGGTGCGGCGGCCGGGTTCGGGATTGCAGGGGCACACGGCTGCTGACCGGGGGGCGGTTTTTGGGGAGGTCTGCGGTGTTGCGGATGCGCGGGTTGCAACGCTCGTCTGACCCTGTGGCGGGGTCCCTTTTTTTCGTTTTCTGACTAAAATTTTGTCCGATCCACCGGCGACATGGCGGTTTTGTGACACTGCTTTGAGCCATAAACTGTTGTTTTCCTCCTGCAAACGCTGTTTGAGGGCTTCATAGGTTTCATCCGCACGGAATTTTACATTCATCTCACGCAGCATCTGTTGAATTTCCAGTTTACTCAGCGTCATGGGTTTCCTTTGACTCATTTTTTAAATAGCGATGCCGCACAGGGCAGACTCACCCCATCGGCCGTTGGTGCGCGCATTCCACCTTCGAAAAAAGGACCGTTGATACCACCAACCCAGCCATCAATGCAAACGGATTTTTCCACACAGGCGGCAATCCGGTCGGCTCAACTGCCGGACAAGATGCCAGTCGCTGCGTATACGGGTCACGCCGGCAATCCGTATTGTGCATGAAAATATACATTCAGGTATACTTGAAAAGCCCTCTACGGGGGTCCCGCCTTCCAACCACCCGGAAAAACATAGGTTCAGAATATCAATTTATCATTTATTCTTTTGGTTAAAGCCTTTGAGGCATTCAGACGGCATCGTCAGATGGGAATCGTTGGCATCAATTATTTTGTCCCCGGCGGCATATGAATTGCTTAGCCTATCCAAAAACTGAATGTTGTCCTGTTGATACGCGTCTACCGTATCCGGGTGCTAATCCATGGGCAGCATTAACCTGAAAGAATGGAGGATATCATGCCAGACGCAGCTGTTTTATTCAATATCACCCCGCTGCCCTTCCTTTCGGTTCTGATTTGGTTTTTATTGATCATCGCCGCCATGTACTTTGCCCGCCGGCCCTTCCAGGATTCCATGGGGTCGCTGGGCCGATTGATCTACACGGCCATGCGTGTAGCCGCAGGATCGGTGAAGTCAGCACACCTGCGGCTGGAAGCGCGCAACCGAGAAGTGCTGCTGGCCGCCGGAATCGAACATGCCGAAAGGCGCACCGAACGTGAATTCGAACGAATCAGCACAGCGGTGGAACGCAACCTTGAAGCCTACCCCCAACTTCAGCGGCAGTTGCGGGAAAATCTTCTTAAATTTGAAGATGACTACCAGAAAACAGCAGAAATTCCCCAGAGCCTGTCGGACTGGGTCCAGGTGATCGATGCCATCGCCGGTATCAAACCTTCGGGTGACCCGATGGTGGCCAACATTCTCGAAGATATTCACAACACCTTGAAGGAACAGCATAAGGTTGCTCTCGGCGGTCATCGGAAAGCCGTGTCGGACCGCCACGGCATCCTTTCGCGCATGGTCCCCCAGTGGCGCGCCACCGATAAAACCCTCAAGGGCCTCGAAAAGGCCATCGGCGATCTGACCCGCCGCTCGCAGACGGTGGATCGGTGCATCACCGACTATGAAACCGTCAAAGCGCACACCGATGCTGCCGAACGTCAGCTTTCATCGTCCTCTCTGACGCAGTTTTTCACATCTGGCCTGGTTCTGGGTGTGTTTGTCATCGGTGCCATCATCAATTTCAACCTGGTGGCCCTGCCCATGTCCGAAATGGTAGGTGGGGCCAGTTATATCGGCATCTTCAAGACATCCGATGTGGCCGGCATGTTCATCGTCTGCCTGGAAGTCGTCGTGGGCATTTTTCTGATGGATGCCCTGCGCTTCACCCGCCTTTTTTCCGTGATCGGGTCTCTGGACGATAAAAAACGTACCTGGTTCTTCTGGATTTTGCTGATCATGCTCACCATCCTGGCCAGTGTGGAATCCTCTCTGGCATTCATGCGTGACCGCATTGCCGCAGATATGGAAGCCTTGAGGCAGAGTCTGGCCGGCCTGGAACCCCAGGCGGTGGCTGCCAGTAAAATCCCCACCATCGGTCAGATGGTGCTGGGATTCATCCTGCCCTTCATTCTCACGACGGTGGCCATGCCCTTTGAATCATTCGTTTCGTCATCGCGGACCGTGCTGGGCATGCTCGGTGCGTGGTCGCTGCGGACAATGGCTTTTTTCCTGCGCCTGGCAGGCAGCTCGGGCTATTACCTGGGTCGACTGGTGGTCAACCTTTACGATCTGGTGATCTTCCCGGCCCTCTGGCTGGAAGCGCTGATTAGTCGCAGGACGGCGGATGCGGCCTCCGTGAAAAAAAAGGCAAAAGATCGACCCGCAACCCAGAAAAATCCCATGACCATGCTTGAGGAGACGGCAGCATGCAAAAAAACAGTGGAGTGACCTCATTTTCAGTTACCGCCGCCCTATTTTTTACGGTTGTATTGGTTTTGACCGGATGTGCGCAGAAAACAGACCATACCAGGGGAGTCTACATGCTGGTGGACACGTCCGGCACCTACACCGAAGAGTTGAACAAGGCCCGGGCCATCACCAACTACCTGCTGGGCACCCTGACCCCCGGGGATACCATGGCCGTGGCCCGAATCGACACAGGCAGCTTCAGCGAGAAGGACATCATCGCCAAGGTTACGTTTGACCAGCGGCCATCCGTGGCCAACACACAAAAGCGCGCCTTTCAGAACCAGATGGCTGATTTTGTGGCATCGGTGGATGGCAGCAGCCACACGGACATCTCGGGTGGATTGCTGCAAGCCGTTGAATACCTGAACGAAACGGGGTCCGGTCATAAATACATTCTGATTTTCTCTGACCTGAAAGAGGAGCTGGCCAGGGGGCATGTGCGTGACGTTCCCTTTCAACTGTCCGGATTCAACATCATCGCCCTCAACGTCACCAAGCTGCGCGATGATATCCGCGACCCCAAAAACTATCTGCAGCGAGTGGACCAATGGCGGGCCAAAACAGAGTCCGGCGGGGGGGCCTGGCGGGTGATCAATGATTTAGAAAGGCTGGACAATATATTTTCGATGTAGGCGGGTTTAAACTCCAGAGACGAACGCACCCCGCCATTCCTGCCGGGGTGCGCCATACGCCTAAAAAATAAATTTCTGGGCCATCAGCCGTTTTTTCTGCCGATTCACGTAATCCACCAAGGCCTGTTCCAGCCCTGGGTCAATGGGGGGTTTTTCATATTGGGCCAGCCGCTGGGCCAACATGGTCTCGGTTCTATCGGCGACACAACGGGACCCCTTCGTCTCCCAATTCTGATAGTCGTCACGGGTGAAAAGCTTGGGCTGGTACAAGCTGCGGCAGTGCTTGAACGTCGTCGGATGGGTGAGATAATTTCCGTCACTGCCCAGACTCTTGATGGTAGCGACATCAATGGATTCCACGTTGATGTTCATGGCCGTCAACACCCGCCGCAGGGTGCGGCACACCTCCTCATCCAGGATCCACTTCTCGAAACTCATGGAGATATAGGACCCCAGCTGGCCGCAGGCGTGCAGGATAAAATTGGCGCCGTTGCGCACAGCCGTGCTCATCATCAAGGTCCCTTCGGCCGCGGCCTGAGAGTCCAGACAATGGGAATTGGTCAGCATGCCGCCGGTACGGCAGGGTATATTGTAAAACCGCGCCACCTGGATAATCGCCGAAGCCAGCGCAACCGCCTCAGGGGCGCCCACAGCCGAAGCGACCGTGCGCATATCCGAGGGCGCCGAAACCGACCCGTAGACTACCGGGGATCCAGGCCCGGCCAACTGGGAGAGCACGATGCCGCTCAGGATCTCGGCATTGGCCATGGCCAGCAGTCCCGGCAGGGAAACCGGCCCGCTGGTGCCGGCCAGCACCATGTCGGTGATGACCAGGGGCTGTCCTAAACGGGCCAGGTCGATGATGATTTCTGCCATTTCAGGGCTGTACTTGAGCGGGGAGGCCGCATGGACGATGGCGGGCATCACGGGCTGCTTTTTCAGTCCCTCCACACCGCCCCAGGCGATAGCGGCCATTTCCACCGAATCCAGTGCCGCCTGCCGGAAATTGCTGCCCGCCAGAAAGGCCTTGTCGCACAAGGTCAGATTGGCCAGCATCATGTCCAGGTGGGCGATCTGAGAGGGTACATCGGTGGGCTGGACCGTGAGAAATCCGTTCATGTCCAGTTGATCGGAGGTCTGAACCAGTTTACAGCTGGTATGATAATCATCCAGGGTAGCCGGACGGCGAATGCCGTCGGCGTTGGAGACATTGGGCGCACCGGCGGTTGGAAGGAAAACAAAGTCATCCTCACCGATGGCCACGTTGTACTGCGGATTGCGGGCGTGAACGACAAATCGGGAAGGAACCGTCGCCAAGGCGCGCATCACCTCCTTTTCAGTGATATACACGCGGGGGTTGGTGACGTTGAACCCGTTTTGCCGGAAAAGGTCCAGGGCTTCTTCGGAGCTGAATTTAACACCGGTTTCCGCAAGAATTTCCATGGATGCATCATGGATCAGGTTGATTTCGCGGCGGTTGAACACCTGCATACGGTCGCTCATCTGCATAATCTCCCATTTCGTATCGTCCCTTGCATGGAAAGCGTACCGTCAAATCCATAAAAGGCATTTAGGGGGCTCGGCCACCCAACGGATGAACGCTTCCCCTGGCCCGGGAAACCTCCCAATGCAATGGCCGCAGGTTTGCCATCTGCCTGTTTTCAGGTTAAAAGTCAAACGGAATTTCTCAATCGGCAGACCGGTAGGAAACGATGACGGCGAAACACCGGGATTCGCCTGATCTGCGGAATTTGAGGGTTGAATTATGGCGGCAATTCATTTAGCGTACGCCACTTGATCAGAACTGACCCCGGCCACCGCTCTGGAGCCAAGAATCCTGATTGTTGGGCCAGGGAAGGCATTTATCAGCGCTGTTAAAAACCACGCGCCGCCAGCGCCGAAAGGAAAACCGCCCATGAAAGGCAAGCCCGTTGTACCACCGATCTACATGACGGCTACTTACAAGTTCGACAATTCCGATGACCTGATCGATGTGGTCCAAAAACACAGTGGGTACATCTATTCCCGGTGGGACAACCCGACCGTCGTTGAGGTGGAAAAAACACTGGCCGACCTGGAAGGCTTTAAGCATGCCCTGGGTTTCAGTTCAGGCATGGCCGCCATCACCACCGCCATTCTGGCCCACGTGCAGTCCGGCGACCGCATCGTCACTACCCGGGAGCTTTACGGCGGCACCTATGAACTGATGGAAAAAGTCCTGCCAGGATTTGGCGTCGATACCACCTATGTCAACTGCTGGAAAACGGATGAGATCCTGGCCGAAATCGACAAGGGTCTGACCCTGCTGTATCTGGAATCACCGACCAATCCGCTGCTGCGCGTGGTTGATGCGCGCACCCTGGCCGACGCCGCCCACGCCAGGGGTGCCATGGTCCTTTTGGACTCCACGTTTGCATCTCCAATCAACCAGCACCCGATCGCATGGGGCGTCGACGCAGTGATTCACAGCGGCACCAAGTATCTGGCCGGACACCACGATGTTACCACGGGATTCGTCTGCTGCAACAAACCCTGCTACGACCGCATCTGGAGCCTGAGAAAAATCTTCGGTGGGGTCATGGACCCCATGTCCGCATTTCTCACCCTCCGCGGTCTGCAGACCCTGGAGCTTCGCATCCACAAACACAACCAAAACGCCTTGGAAATCGCAAGCTTCCTTGAAACCCACCCCAACATCGCCGCCGTGCACTACCCGGGACTCTGCTCCCATCCGGACCATGCAATCGCCAAAGTGCACATGGCAGGTTTTGGCGGCATGCTCAGCTTTGAGGTGGCGTCAGACTTCGACGGAACCAAACGGGTCATGGATCAATTAAAAAAAATCAAGCTGGCAACCAGCCTGGGTGGTGTCACCAGCCTGGCCAACCAACCCATAACCAACACCCATGCCGCCCTAAGCCCCGAGGCACGGCAAAAGGCCGGTGTCAATGAAAGCCTGGTGCGCCTCTCCGTGGGCATAGAAGCGGTGCAGACCCTCATCGATGATTTGAACCAGGCGTTGACCGCAGCCTAATCTTTAGGGAAATCCCTCCCTGAAAAGAATGAGTTGTTTCACCGGACCGGAGTGGGTGCCTGCCGGCCCGGAAACAGTGGCAGGAACACCCCAGGCATCCCGGCAGTCGGAAGACCGCAAGCCGGTTTTCACGGAAACGGTCCGCTTCCTCCAGGCCGGCGATGGCCCATGCCTCAGGCAGGATTTTGGGAGCCGATGCGATCCTGGTAAATGGCCTGGGCCTTTATCAGGGCGGCCACGTCATCAATCCCCATGGTTTCAAATTCGTCGTCAACCACGTGAAACCCGACCCGTTTGCCGTCCTGGACCATGAATTCGATCAGGTCGGTAAAAAAGAACTCTTCAATGTCGGTCATCCTGTTGTTGACATGCTTTTGTACGATCTGCGGTCGGGATGCCAAAATGGGAAGATAGTCCGCCAGGGTCGATCTGCGCACGGCATATATGCCTGAGTTGCAGACGGTCAAGGCTTGCTGCCGAGCAGTCGGGTAGTCTTTCCAGTATTTCCACTCGGTAATTTTTCTCACCTGACCCTTTTCGATTTCCAGCATCCCATATTGCTTCTTTTCCTTGGGGGAAAAGCCTAGAATCATCAGTTCGTGGGCCTTTAGACCAACAACCAGCCTGTCGAAAGTTCTCTTTTGCACAAACGGGACATCACCCATGGTTATAATCACATGCGCAGCGCGCTGCGCATTCACGAACTCTCCGGCGGCGAGAATAGCACCACCGGTGCCGTTGAGCACCGGCTGCTCACAATAGACTGCGCCGGTGCCCCGCGTGACCTTCATCACCTGATCTTTGCAATGATTGACGACCAGCGCCCTGGGTCCGGCAGGCAGATTATTCATCAGGTGCATGACTATGGGGTGGCCGCCAATAAAGACAGAACTGCCGGGAACCAGCGGCAACAGGGTTTTATTGCCGTCATAACCCTGCATTCGGCTGCCTCTTCCGGCAACCATGATAATCGAAGCGACATGTGGGTCAGGATCCGTCAAGGTCATATCATCCCTCTTTCTCCTGGATGGGTTGTTCCGAAAAACATCACTGCGCGGAGAACAGCTGCGGGCTTTATAAAATGAATTTTCCGCCCTGTCCACATGTTCGGATTCAGACGGCGCAGGTTGCCCAATGCAGCCGTTTTTTTTAAATCTGACGCACTGATTTTTAACTATTTGTATTTATTGTTTTTAATACCAATTTGACCCTGAATTCAGGCCCCTTTGAAACGAATTTGGACGTGCAAGGGATCCATTTCACCAGCGGACATGGGCCTAAAATTTTTAACTAATTGAATTTTATATTATTTTTTTTTTGGCGGAACCCTCTTTTTTTTCTTGCAATTGAGCCGAAAATACATATATTCGCGCGGTGAAGGCCCGGTAAAAAATCGGCACAAAGCCCCGGCTCTCAACAGTTCAGAACCGGAATATAAACAACCTTTTTTATAAAGGACAACACACACCATGCAGCTTATCATCAAGCGGAATGAACAGCTGACCGATTCACCGACACAGGCAGTTCAGGAAGGCGAAGACGAACCTCCCGACCCCAGCCCATGCCTGGAAGCCGCCTCTTCCATTTCCACCCCGCAACCCGCCGGACGAATTGTCCGGTTTCCCGCCCAACGCGCCGGAATTCTAAGCCCGGCCGTAAGATCGTTCCGCAAGCGACATTTTCCGAGCGTTCCCACCAAGTTGTGGAATGACTGGCAGTGGCAGACCAGCCATCGCATCCGCAGTCTAGCGCAACTGGAAAGGATGATTACCCTGTCCGAAGAGGAGCGTGCGTCCTTCAGCCGGTCGGCAACGGTGTTGCCCCTGGGTATCACGCCCTACTACATGAGCCTGGTTTCCCCTATTGATCCGGCCCAGCCCATTCGCCGCACCGTGATCCCCACCGCTCACGAAATGGTTCGCACGGTCGGTGAGGCCGACGATCCACTGGGTGAAGACGGTATGAGCCCGGTGCCCGGCCTGGTCCACCGCTATCCCGATCGCGTGCTCCTTCTGTTGTCCGACTTTTGTTCGACCTACTGCCGCTACTGCACGCGTTCCCGGGTGGTGGGCCATGGCGCCATTCACCCCAGCCGCAACCGTTTGGAGCGGGCCTTCGCCTATATTGAGCAGACGCCGTCCATCCGTGATGTCCTCCTTTCCGGTGGCGACCCGCTGATGCTTGGAGAAGAGAAACTCTCCTGGATTTTGTCGCGGCTGCGCCAGATTTCCCACGTGGAGATCGTTCGCATCGGCACAAAAGTTCCGGCGGTGCTGCCCCAACGCATCACCCCACGCCTGGTTCGCATGCTGCGCCAGTATCACCCCTTATGGATGAGCCTGCACTTTACCCATCCGGATGAATGCACCCCCGAAGCCCTGCGAGCCTGCTCCATGCTGGCTGATGCGGGGATTCCCCTGGGATCCCAGACGGTGCTGCTAAAAGGCGTCAACGACAACCTCGAGACCATGCGCAGTCTCGTACACAACCTGCTCAAGATGCGTGTGCGCCCCTACTACCTTTACCAATGCGACCCGATCACCGGATCGGCACACTTTCGCACCCCCATTGAAAAAGGCCTGGAAATCATCCGCGGCCTGCGCGGTTTTACCAGTGGCTATGCAGTTCCCACTTACGTGGTTGACGCCCCCGGCGGGGGTGGTAAGATCCCGTTGATGCCCGACTACGTGGTCTGCCGTGAAAATGATGCGCTGGTGCTGAGAAACTACGAAAGCAGGATCTACCGATACCCCGAAACCGGCAATATACTAAACAGTTAAAGATATCGACGCCCCTTATCCAGTCGGGGAACACACTCTTTACGGGGCGCGCATCCCCGACTGGTGTTGGACCTGGTCCAAGGAGTTAAACATGGTGGCCATGCAACCGATGTTGTGTGTCCGGTGCGCCCTGCAGGGCAAGACCTGCTGTCAGGGAAGAGAAATTTACATCACCTGCGGGGATGTGCGGCGCATCAGCGCTGCTGCTGGGCAAATTGAAGATCGCTTCCCCGTTCGCTCGTTCACCCCGCCGCAAGCGGCGGGG